>NZ_KB908297.1:159791-210787 GCF_000382425.1 Empedobacter brevis NBRC 14943 = ATCC 43319 | reverse complement strand
AAAAACGCATCCATCGCATTTACAGCCACAGGAAACAATTTTGAATTGGCAATAGCCGTAGCAATAGCGGTTTTCGGTATTCATTCGCCACAGGCATTTGTGGGCGTTATCGGCCCACTGGTGGAAGTTCCGGTACTCATATTATTGGTAAGGGCAAGTTTATGGCTAAAGAAAAAATATTATTGAAGTTAATTTAAGAACGTACAAGAGCATTTTGAAGCATCAAAAAACTAAAAGAAAACCCTCTTAATTAGAGGGTTTATTGTTGGTTTAAAATTTTGAGCATTCTGCCCACCTCAATATCCATTCTCGAAAAGGCAAACCATTTTTTGCCCAGGTCTTTCAGTGATGCTCCGATATGGTAGAGTTCCATATCGTCAATAATCAAAAAGCGGTCGTGTGCATCGGAAAAAGCCTCAATTTCAATAGGCGGATATTGGCTATTGTACCGTTGCATATCCAACCGTAGCTGATTGCTGATGCTTTTGGTATAAATTGTTGCGGTTACATTGTCGCTTCGCTTGCCCAATAAGGTCAATACGGTATCATCCACATAATTATCCAGCAGGATAATGGAGGTTTTTGCATTTCGGATAATATCCGATACAAAGGCGTAGGCATCAAAAACCTGCCCGTTGTAGAAAATACCTTTTTCACTGTGGAGCTTGTCGCTTTCCATAGCTTTAAAAATCTCTTCAAATTTTTGGTCGGCTTCTAATTGCTTTAACTCAATTTTATCCAAACGATGGAACAAAGAAGCGTTGCTGATAAGCATTTTTCGCATTTCTACAAAGGCATTCATTATCTCAATACTTACCTTTATGGCTATTTCTGAACGGAGTACCGAAGCCAGCATCGCTATTCCTGTTTCAGCGAAAACATAGGGTAAATAACGTCTTCCGCCATAATTCAAACTTGAGGTCACAAATTGTGACCTCAAGTTGATAGCATCAAATTCATCCTGTGTCAATTGAAAACGGAAATTTTCGGGAAAACGCTCTTCATTACGTTTTACTGCCTGATTGAAAACCTTGGTTTCCACTTGATAAATCCTTGCGAGGTCACTGTCCAACATCACTTGTTTGCCCCTTATGGTGTATATCAGGTTTTCAATTTCCTTTTGTGCTATTATAAGTTTATCTGTCATTATTACATTACAAAGAGGTTTTCCAAAAGCTAATATAGCTATTTCTTCTTTTTCTTCTCAAACTCAAAAGAGGTTTTGCAATCCGCATCCAATACGATATAGGCATCGAATTTCTTTCCCGCCTTACTCGTCATTCCTTTGATAAGGGAAGTTTTGCCCTTATTGACAAGGTTTTCAATATCGGTTAAGCCGATTTGTACGCCACACACATTGCGGAACTGTACCCAATTACAAACTTCATCAGGACACTTCACTATTTTATCACGGATAATGAGCCCGTGGCTTTTGCATTTCGGGCAAACCAATTTAGGCAGGTTGTTTTGGGCAATGGAAGTTTGCAACAATTCATTGGTAATAGATGAGGCGTAAGTTTCCATTTCTTTTTGAAATGCCTCCGCATCTGCTTCGTTGTTCTCAATTTTCTGCAATGCGAGTTCCCATTCGGCGGTCATTGCCACATCCGCAATTTTACGGTCTTTGACCAATTCATACACTTGCAATCCCTTTTCAGTGGGGATTAAGGATTTCTTTTCCCTTTGGATATAGTTACGGGTAAACAGGGTTTCAATAATTGCGGCTCTTGTAGCCGGAGTACCTATACCGATATTTTGCAGGGCTTTCCTTTCGTCCTCATTTTCGATTTCCTTGCCAGCACTTTCCATAGCCGACAAAAGCCCGGCTTCGGTATAAAGTACAGGTGGTTTCGTTTTCTTTTCCAAAACGGAGGCTTCCTTGATTTTAAGTTCATCGCCTTTTTTCAGTTCGGGCAAATCCTGTACAGGTTCGGTATCATCATCAGAAAAACTTCCTTTGATGGAACGCCAGCCTGCTTCTATTACCTTACAACCCTTTGCTATAAAATCATAATGCAACGCTTGTAAACCTACATCGGTTATCTCTTTGATGCAGGCTTGTGAAAGGGCTTCGAGCAATCGAAAGGCAATCATATCATAAACGGCATTTTCCTTTGCATTCAGTGCCGACGGGATTTTGTCAGTAATCAATAATCCGTGGTGGTCGGTAACACGCAAATCATTAACGATACGCTTATTAAACCGTCCCCATCTCAATTTCGCTACGGCTTGCTTACAGGTTTCCCTGTCCTGTAAAGCCCTTACGAGGTTGGGAATTTCTGCCCACATATCTTCAGGAATGTATTTGCTTCCGGTACGTGGGTATGTGATAAACTTCTTTTCGTAGAGGCTTTGGGCAATATTCAGCGTTTCTTCAGCAGAAAGGTTCAATTTTTTATTGGCTTCCTTTTGCAATCCGGTAAGGTCGAACAATAAAGGCGGTTGTTCTGTAACTCTTTTAGTTTCTACTGATGTAACTGTTGCCGTTTCGCTTCGCTGAATGGATTTCAGCGTATCATCGGCAAGTTTTTGGTCTTCCCATTTGGTTTTGGAAATGCTTTTAAAATCTATCAGTTCTTTGTTGTGCGATAACTGTATCTGCCAATATTTCTTTACCGAGAAATTTTTATTTTCCAGATAGCGTTTGCATATCAAAGCCAGCGTAGGCGTTTGTACTCTTCCGAGCGAATAAATGCCATTCCCTGCGGCTATGCTCAATGCCTGTGTAGCATTGATGCCCACAAGCCAATCGGCACGGCTTCTGCCTTGTGCCGCCTGATACAATCCGTCAAATGTTGCCCCGTCTTTTAGATTATCAAAGCCTTGTTTTATAGCTTTTTCAGTTAGTGAGCTTATCCAAAGACGTTCAAAAGGCTTGTTGCATTTCAGGTATTCATAAATATACCTGAAAATGAGTTCCCCCTCACGACCTGCATCGGTGGCTACAATAATGCTGTTACTACGGTTAAAAAGCTGTTCGATGACTTTCAGTTGCTTTATTGTTCCTGTATCGGCGGTATAGCCTTTGTCTTTTTTGACCTTACGGACGGTCAATAAAAATGGCTTGGGCAGTATCGGTAAAGCTGCCTTATCAAACCCCGAAATGCCGTAATCTTCGGGCATTCCCAAGCCTATTAAATGACCGAATGCCCACGTAACAAAATAGCCGTTACCCGTCAGGTAGCCGTCCTTTTTATCGGAAGCTCCCAACAAGCCCGCTATTTCCCTTGCTACACTTGGTTTTTCTGCGATGATTGTTTTCATAATTAACTCACTTTTCTACCTTTTGATTTTGCAGGTGTTTCGGATTTTTCCTGTTGTTCTTGTTTTTCCTGCTGTTGTTTGTTTTTCGGTCTTTGCTGTCCCGATTTTAAAGGCTCGTTGATATTTTTGGTCGCTTCGTTAGTCTTGCCCTCTGAATTGACGGCGGTTTGCGTTTTGTGGGCTTCGGCAGGTTTTGCCTGTGCCTTAACCTGGCTTGGAAATTGGAAGTTTGTTTTTCCCGTTTCTGCATTGAAAGTGATATAACCCTGATAAGGTTGCCCTTTTTTATCCATCAATCCATCAATGTAAACGGTTTGCCCGGCTTTGAAATCCTTATGCTGTTCATCGGTAAGTTCTTTGCCCCTGAATGTTTTTGGAGCTTCCTGCGGCTGGCTTTGCTGATTACTTTGTCCGTTGTTTTGGGTTTGCCTATTGGAATTATTGCGGTCAAACAGGAACTCCACATAACGCTTGTCAGCATTGAACTGTACCGTTGCCGAAAACTCCGTTCCTTTAGCAGAAATCATACCGTCTAACTTTAGCGGTTTGCCCTCCATTAAAGTTTGCTTTTGCTCATCGTTCAACTTCACACCCTTAATTTCATCGGGAATTTTTATGAAATCCGTCCGTAAGGCTATCACATCATTGGTTAGCCTGTCTATGCTGATAATGGACGGCATTAGTTCGCCCGTTTTGGAATTGGTCAGGTTAACCACACGCCCCATATTGCCTGTTTCGAGCAGGTTTTTCTTGTCCTCATCTGTAAACTTGTGTCCGAAGAACTCAAAGTGCAGGTTAGGTTCTTTTTTGATACCGTGTATTGCCACGATAACATTTCCGTCTTCGCCTTGCTGTAAAGACAGACGGGCATCCGTGCGGAGAATTGTACTACCGAGATTAATGCCAATCGGTAAAAGCTCATTAGTTTTGTAACCTCTTAATAAGGGGTCAAGCAGGTTTCTTTTTTCAAGATATTCTTTGCTCAATCCGAGATTTTTCATTGTGTCCCAATCAATCTGTTCCGGTTTGTAGCGGTACTCGCTGGCTTCCGGTGTTGTTTGTGTTGTTGCCATATTATTTTGATTTTCTTGTTTTTTATCCTGTTGCGGTTCTGTTTTTACTTCGTGTTCTTTCATCACTTTTTCACCTTCGGGAGTGGGCTTATCCACCTGCTTTTGCATTTCCTGTGCTTTTTCAACCGCAATAGGTGCAGGCACTTTGAAGAATGAAAAATTGGTAGGGTTCTTTAACTGGCTGAAAAAATTAGAGAAGAAGTTGGAAAAGAAATCACCGCTTTTGTCCACACGCATAAACTGGTTTTGGTTTTTCTTAGTGGGGTCAACGGTTTCCATTTTTCCGTTCTCGTCAATACTCTTTACGGCTTGGATTTTCATTTTTTCTTTATCCAGCACCAATAATATGTCCGATAATTGTTCGGGCATTTCCTGCTTATTTGTTGTTTCTTCGCTCATAATCTGAAAAATTTAAAGTTTACCGCCGAATGTAAATGAAGCGTTGGCTGTATCGCCCAATGTGGCACTCAAAGGCAGTCTTTGTCTTTCATTGGCGTTCATTTTGAGGGTGGATTAAAACTCTCTCTAATGAACTGATGTACATCGGATAGCTTGTAATACAATTTTCCGCTTATGGTATAATAGGGCAGCTTACCGATGGAGCGATACCGTTGCAGGGAGCGGTTGCTGATTTTAAGCATTTGAAGCAAATCCTGATTATCCAGCAATTCCTCGCCGTCTATGCTGTTGCGTTTCTTTTGCAGTTCATCTATATTGTCGCCCAGCATATCCAAGCGACCCATTAAGCGTTCCATCCACGCCAAAAATTCCATTCTGTCAATATTCATAGGGATATACTTTTAAGGGTTCATACCTATTTTTTATCTGTCTTTAGCTTTCTGCCTTTTTCGATATAGCTTTTGCCTTTTGCCATAAGCTCCTGCACAAATTCATCACTGCTCTGTACGGCATTGGCATTGAGCATATCCTTAATTGCTCCTATGGTGTAGAAATATTGACCATAGATTTTTGAATAAGCAATCTCTCCTTTGGTGCGCATACGCCATAAGGTCTTTTCGCTGATGTGCAGGTATTGGCATACCTCGTGGTTATTGAGCCACAGGTCATCATAGCTTGTATCATCCAATCTTTTCAGGTAGTCGGCAATGGCATTGATACGGCTGTTTAGCTGTTGCCACGCTTCTTCTTCAATGGTTATTATTTTCATTGCACAGTTTTTAAAGTTCACTATGCAAAATTGGTAAGGGTGGCAGTGTTTGTCTGCCAATGCTTGCCAATTGGTTTGGCAGTTTTTTGAAAGTTTTTACAATCAGGGGAACCTCTTGTTTAGTAAGGGTTTTGGGGCATTGAGGATATTTTATAATAGAGTTTTGCCAACATTTGCCAATTGGCAGATATGGGTAAAGAAAAAAGCAGTACGTTTTAGGTACTGCTTTAAATTTATTGTGTTGATATAGCTAAAGGTCTTTATCCATATATTCTTCGAGGGATATTTTGAGCTGGTCTAAAAAAGCCGTCCGGGAACCTGCCCTTGTTTTCATTCGATGGAAAGAGTGATGTATGTCGTTTAATGGTGTTTGGAATAGCACCTGAAAAATCAAAGCTAATTTTCGGATGCCTATTTTTCCGAATGCGATAGAATTTGAAGCATAGAGAGCATATATCAGTTCGATAAGTGCGTTTTGGGAATTTGTCCACGAAATATCCTTGTTTGCTTCTCCATTTAATAAAATTAAATCTGGATTTTCTTCTGGACTGATTTTAGTAAGCATATAAGTATAAAGTAATTCGTTCGCTATAATATGGGCTATTTTGTTATCATAATATGTAGAAAAACTAAGGTCAATTTCAAATACGCCACTCTTTAATCCATCGTGGTAATTGACTTGTCCGATCCTGAAATAACTATGGTCACGGTCTATCCTGCCAGTCCGATAGTACCTATAAAAATCCTCGTTGCAGATACTTTCTTTGTATTCTGATTTCAGGGTTTTTAACAGGTTCTCATAATAACTTTGATGTATTTTGCCATTGCTAACGGGGCAGGTAGTTTCAATGCGGAAGACTTTGTTGTAATAAATGAGCTTTCCTAAGATTTGTGGTTTAATGTTCTTGAAAAAATCAATTTCTTGTTGCTCATATGTAAATCCATCCTGTAAAACTTTTGCTTTTATGTTACACAGCATTTCCTTTAGGAACAGGGTCATTTGATAAGCCTCTTCCGCCGTTGGCATCATTTGAGAAGAAAATTTCTCTTCCTGATGATGAATTTGCGCTAATATTTTATTCAACACGATTTTCATAGCATAGTCGTTTAGAAGTTCTCACTATTGTTTCGGAGTTGCATCTATTGTTGATATGCCAAAATTTGGAAATAATATTGAAACCAATATCACAGTTTTCCCCCAATGGGGAGATTTTATTGATATTTCACGTAGAATGGAAAGGGAAAAATAAAGGGTAAAGCACTAATGTACTTTACCCTTTATTTATTATATTTGCATTAATGATTTACAAGGTAATCAAATGAAAGCAAGTGCAGTAAGCACCATTACTAAATCGTTACCGATAGAGTTTCCCACTCTTGTAAACTACTCTTTATTAGCCACTTTATGCTAAATTAATCTTTTTTGATAAAAAAGAGATGATTTTAGTTTACTAAAGCCATCTCTAAAAAATATTAAGATTAGATTATTTTTTGTTCAAAATATAATGCTCAGCTAAACTTCCGGTAATTTCTTTACCCTCTTGATCTAAGAAGAATAGTCTATTTTCACCAACTTTATAAGTGAAATTTCCGTTATCTTTTGTTTTTATACTTATAGATCCTCCATCTGCAGACCATTCGAATTTACCTTTGTCTTCAAGTTTTAAATTCTTGTTAAGGTATTCTTGTGTTAGATTATAGGTTCCGTCTTCTCCCAATACTAAAACTGTTTTTATTCCTTCACAATCAGCACAAGGTAGAACACCTTCGTAAGTTCCGTCCCAATCAAGAGATGTTCTTGAGGTATCTCCGATTAAGTTCATGTTAACATCAGCAGAATCTTGTTTTGTAATTGTATCTGATGTCGTTTCTGTTTTAGAGATAACTTCTTCTTTTTTCGTTTCGCAGCTTGTAAGAACAAAACTTACAACAGCTAATGATAAAATTAAATGTTTCATAACGTTTAATGGTTTTTTCTAAATTAAATACAAAGTTGTATTTGGACTTTTTAGGTTAAAATATAAAACGAAGATAATTGAAAAAATATAAAATGATTAACATTGGTTATAGAAAAAAAAATAAAAAAATAAGTCGTAAATTAGCCAATCAGAAAAGTAACGTATGAGTGTTGAACTATTACCAGACGGAAGAGTAAAAAAACCTGAGTGGTTACGTGTAAAATTGCCAACAGGAAAGAAACATCGTGAATTAAGAGGTTTAGTTGATAAATATAAATTGAACACCATTTGCCAAAGTGGTAGCTGCCCGAATATGGGAGAATGTTGGGGCGAAGGAACTGCAACATTTATGATTTTGGGAAATGTGTGTACGCGTTCGTGTGGATTTTGTGGTGTTAAGACCGGACGTCCTGAACAGGTAGATTGGGCAGAACCTGAAAAAGTAGCACGTTCGATTAAATTAATGAAGATTAAACATGCGGTTTTAACTTCGGTTGACCGTGATGATTTAAAAGATATGGGATCAATTATTTGGGCTGAAACGATACATGCTGTTCGTCGAATTAGTCCGGGTACGACAATGGAAACTTTAATTCCTGATTTCCAGGGAATGGAAAAACATATTGACCGCTTGATAGAAGCTTCTCCGGAAGTATTGTCTCACAACATGGAAACAGTTCGTCGTTTAACGCGCGAAGTTCGTATTCAGGCAAAATATGATCGTTCGTTAGAAGTATTGCGTTATGCAAAAGAAGCGGGACAACGCCGTACAAAAACGGGTATTATGCTTGGTTTGGGGGAAATGGAAGACGAGGTTTTTGAAACGATTCAGGATGTAGCGAATGCAAATGTGGATGTTATTACAATTGGTCAGTATTTACAACCAACGAAGAAACATTTACCGTTAAAAGAATTTATCACGCCTGAACAATTCAAAAAATATGAAGATTTTGCGCGTGGTTTAGGATTCCGTCATGTAGAATCAGGACCTTTGGTGCGTTCTTCTTATCATGCTGAAAAACATATTTTATAGCTTATTAGCATTAAAAAATATAATGATTAAAAAGAGTTGCAATTAATTGTAACTCTTTTTTTATTTTTATACAAAATCAATTTTTAATATGAACAAACTATTCGCACTATTCTGTATAATTTCCAGTTTTGCGCAAGCACAGGTTTATGAGGTTTTGGTAGAAACAAAACATCAAACAGTGTATAGTGAAAAAGGATTAGAATTTTTTCAAGAGATCAAGGATCCGGATCAACGGAAATGGAATATTGAACAAAATTCGAATCCGCCGGCTTTAGATTTTAAGGTATATTCTTCCAAATCAGAGCTAAATACATTTGAGCAGGATAAAGTTAATAATGAACAAGATTTTAAAGGACAAATTAAAAAATCTGTTCCCGGGCTAAACTTTGGTTATAGTTATACATCATTTGTAGAGAAAGCAAATTATTTACCCATTGATATTTATGGTAAAAAATATACCGTAAAATCTGATTTAAAAGATTTAGTTTGGAACTATACAAATGAAACCAAAGAAATAATGGGCTATAAAGCAGAGAAAGCAATTTCGAAATATGGAGATTTTCAATTAGAGATGTGGTTTACAAAAGAAATTCCGTTCAATTTTATGCCCGCCAATATTCAACCAATTGAAGGATTTGTACTAGAGATGAATTATTATATTGAAAATGAAGCAGGAAAGATGAATAATTTTGTTCGTGTCAAATCGTTTAAACAAATAGAAAAATATAAATTTAAAAAAACGTCTAAAGCACCGATTATTACAGAAGAAAAAAGTTTTGAGTTGTATGATGAGGCTAATGAGAAACGAAATGAAATGTTCAATCAGGACAAGGGGATTGATAAAAAGGATTAAACGCTTTGAAGAATTAAAATCAATCAAGATTGAACAATAGAATTGATAAAAGATGAAAACTTGCTTAACTTTAAGCAAGTTTTTTTGTGTATGAAAATTAAAGCAACGCTGGTAACTATTGGCGATGAACTATTAATAGGACAAATTGTTGACACGAATTCCGCATTTATTGCACAGCAATTAAACAAAATTGGAATTGAACCTGAAGAAATTTTATCGGTTCAGGATAAAATGAATCATATTATTGAAGCGTTCGAACGCGGAGTATCCAAATCAGATGTGATTATTGTTACAGGAGGATTAGGGCCTACAAAAGATGACAAAACGAAGGCTGCTTTATGTCAGTTTCTAAATTGTGAATTGGTTAGGGAAGAAAAAATTATCGAAAATATTGTGAGGTTATTTACTGAACGCGGTTATACAAGAGAGTTGAACCATCTCAATCAAGATCAGGCTTTGATCCCGAAAAAATCTACTTTTATACAGAATCGTTATGGAACAGCACCCTGCCTCTGGACGAATATAGAAGATAAAATTATAATTAATCTTCCCGGGGTTCCTTTTGAAATGAAGGGATTGATGAGAGATGAAATCATACCCCGATTACAAAAACAATTTGATACTGAAGTAATTGTTCATCGAGATATTTTGGTAAGCGGTATTCCGGAAAGTGATTTGGCAATTTTGGTTGATGAGTGGGAAAATAATTTACCGGACTTTATTCATTTGGCTTATTTACCGAATCGGACTTCTATCGATTTGCGTTTTTCGGCTTCAGGAACAGACGAAATCTTTTTGAACAATGAAATTCAAAAGCAGATCAATCAATTTAAATCAATTGCTGGTAAATTTTTAATTTCTGAATATTCGGGGAAAGTGCAGCAGGTTTTAGGAGATATCTTGAAACAAAAAGGATTAACAATTTCTACTGCGGAAAGTTGTACAGGAGGTAATATAGCGACTTTGATTACATCTGTCTCAGGAAGTTCTGCCTATTATTTTGGAACAGTTGTTTCGTATGCAACATCCGTTAAGACTTCTGTTTTAGGTGTCAATCAACATGATATTGACGAATTTACGGTTGTTTCGGAGCAAGTAGCAGAGCAAATGGCAAAAGGCGTTAGGAAACAATTAAATACAAAGCTTAGCGTTTCTACAACAGGTGTGGCCGGACCTAATAAAGGGGAAGATGGGAAAGAGGTTGGGCAGGTTTGGATCTCTGTAACAGATGGAGAAAGAACATTGAATAAAAACTATTTTTATCCTTATTTGGATCGAGAAGATTTTATCAAAATAGTTTCGAATAATGCCTTGAATCAAGTGATTACTTTTGTGAAAAATAATTATTAATATGAACAGACGGCAATGAAAAAAATCTTTTTATCTACCTTATTTCTTGTGATGATGAATGTTAAAGCTCAACAAGTTTTTGGGTTAAAAGCAGGATTACAGACAACAGGAATTACAAAAGCTGAAATAGGAGACAATCAAAATCAATACGGTTTTTATATCGGAATTTTTTATAATCTTCCGCTGTATAATGCTTTTAGCTTCCAACCTGAGCTGTTTTATTCGTTTCAATCTTTTAACAATGTTAACCTTACTTTTTCCGAGTATTTTGGGGGAATTGAGAATGAACAGACAACTCAACCTCGTTTTGATTTTAAATATAAAATGCATCTCATAAAACTTCCTTTGTTATTGAAATATCAACCTCGTAAAGTCTATGTAGAAGTAGGGCCGGAATTGGCTTATTTGATTTCTGCACATGGTAATTATCATGATAAATTAAATGAGATTCCTTTACAAAATGGTAAAATAGAAAATGTCAAACATTTTCAGGTAGCGGCAGTTTCTGGTGTAGGGTATCAATTGAATAATAAATTGGAATTAGGGTTACGTTTTTCTTGGGGTTTTACAAAATTTAGTGAAGCTTCTTATATTAAAAATTTTAATGTAGCAGTTGGTGTAAATTACCAATTGAATTAATGCAAAAACAACTTTTTTCAATTTATAATTGGATTGAGAAGATGTTGTGATAATGAATAATTTGAATGATTGTATACAAATCAACTGATCAGAATATTGAGCTAAGAATTATTGGGTATGATGAACCAAATAATGGAAGAGAGCTTCATGTTGCTGAACTTTATATGAATGGAAAAAACTGTTCAGAAAAGTATTTTATCAATCAATGGAACAGGCTCAATTTTAACCTTGATGAATTCCAATTTGAATCAAAAAATCAAAAACATGTTTTCATTCCGGCCGAAGGCTATAGCTTTGTTATTAATTGTGAAGACTTCTCTGTTATTTATACAGATTTTAAAGGTTTATCTACCGTTCAATTTTTAAAAAATAAATTTTCAGAAGATAAACTTCAATTGTTTTATAGCGATGGAATGGTCGAAATCTATTTGCTTGGTGGTTTGGAAAAAGAGTAAATATATTTAGTCTATTAAATTAATAGAGTTTATATTTGTCGCAAATTTGAGTCAAATGTTAAAAAAGATTGCAAGCAATACTTTATTTAGATTGCTTTTGGGTGTAATAGCCGGTTTAGTTTTAGGAAATTATTTAAACGAAAGTTCCATCCAGGTTGTTCTATCGCTAAAATATTTTACAGGGCAATTGATCTTTTTCTTAGTTCCGTTAATTGTAATAGGTTTTATCGTTTCATCCATCACAAAATTAAATGAAGGTTCTGCAAAAATTGTAGGCTTTTCGTTGTTGATTGCGTATTTATCCTCGATAGGTGCGGGATTATTTTCAATGAGTGCAGGTTATCAAATCATTCCGAATTTATCGGTTCCAACTTCCGTTGACAATTTAAGAGAAGTTCCTAAATTATTATTTCAATTGGATATACCTCCCGTTTTTTCTGTGATGACAGCATTGGTTATATCATTGATGTTGGGAATGGGAATTTTGATTACAAAAGCAAAAGAACTGGAAAAGATGTTTGATCAGTTCAAAGATATTGTGATTCTTTTAGTGAATAAAGTTTTAATTCCAATCTTACCTTTTTTCATTGCAGCGAACTTTGCAATACTGAGTTATGAGGGATCAATTGAAAAACAATTACCTGTTTTCCTGAAGGTTATTTTAATTGTAATTGTAGGACATTTTATCTGGATGACGTTGATGTATACAATAGCAGGATTTTATCACAAAACAAATCCTTTGAAATTATTGAAGTATTATCCGTCGGTTTATTTAACGGCTGTTGGAACAATGTCTTCGGCGGCATCTTTAGGTGTTGCTGTAAAAGCGGTGAACGATAGCAAAGTTGTCAAGCCATCAATCTCTAATTTTACGATTCCTTTTTTTTCGAACACACATTTATGCGGTTCTGTTTTAACAGAAGTTTTTTTCGTTATGACAGTTTCTCAGGTGTTGTATGGCCATATTCCTGATTTGGGAACAATGGTGACATTTATAGTACTTCTAGGTGTTTTTGCAGTTGGTGCACCGGGAGTTCCGGGAGGGACAGTTGTAGCATCGTTGGGGTTAATTTCAAATGTTTTAGGTTTTGATGAAGCGGGAGTAGCTTTGATTTTAACCATATTTGCTTTGCAAGATAGTTTTGGAACAGCATGTAACATTACGACAGATGGCGCATTGACTATGATTGTTGACCGATATGCTGACGATATAAAGGAGTAATCTCTTTTAGTAACGACGAATTAAAATACAGTATATTTTAAATGTAAAAAGCACCTCTTATGAGGTGCTTTTTTGATTGAATATCTTTCGTAATTTTTTCTAAAACTTTTATATAAATAGTTAAAAAATAAAATTAGTGGTCTTAGAAAAGAGAAGATTACAGGTTATTTGGCCATCTTCTGTATTTGTTAGATCGTTTTACGTCAGATATTCGATAGAAAAGAATGTACAAAAAGATGATGTGATAAATTTCAAAGAAATGAGAAATTCGTCCATTTGGAATTTTGTAACGATTGTTATAAAAAAAACAGTTATTCGGTCGTATTTTCTTTTCTCCTGTCTTGTTCCGATTTGTCTTCTGATGTTCCGGATTTCCAATACGAATAAGCGTTGACTTCGTCAATATTCCATAATTTATCTTTACGAAGATAATGGCGACTATTTTTTACTGTAGTGTATTCGGCTGCTATATAAGCAAACCGGTCTTCTTCAGGTAAAGGTATTTTCTTTAGCTGATTGGCTAACTCACTTCCCTTTTGTGGATGACTGTTATAAAGCCAGATAAATTCAATAGAAGCTTTGGTAATTAAATCCTGTTTGTCACTTTCATCAAAAACTTCAATTAAACATGTTCCGGTTGCAGAAGATGGTAAATCTTCTAAAATAGTACTGATAACAGGAATTCCGGTAGCATCACCGACTAAAATATAATTTTTAGAATTTTTGTAAAGTTCTGTTTTCCCTTCTGCCATTAAAACTCCCAAGAGATCTCCTTTTTTTGCATTTATGGCCCATGATGATGCAGGGCCTTCATCTCCATGCGCTACAAAATCAATCCAAATTTCTTTTTTATCAATATCGAATCCGCGATGGGTATAAGTACGAATAATTGGACGAATTTCTTTGGGTAAAGGAATCCATTGCATTTTTTTGTAGTCTATTTTTGGAAAATGAATGGTGGAAATCCCTTTGGGCGGGATAAGTATTTTATTGTTTACTCCAATTGTCGTATTTTTTAGCTGTTCTACTCCTTCTCCTTGTAAATAAACCCTGATATAATGAGGTGTTAGGTATTCTTTTCTGCTGACATATAAGGATAATTCAATCAATTCAAAACGTTCTGAACTCATAACATAATTTTAATTAAAATGAATAATTTTTTTGAGATAGCTCAAACTAAATGTGAGAGCTGTAATGATCATAAAACATAAACTTAAAGTATCCCACGATTGTGATCGATACGAAACAAAATACCACCCCCAATAAATTAGAATCCATTGAATGATATAAATATTGGTCACATTTTTCGAACAAAAAGCGAAAAAACGAAGGACTTCTTCTGACAGTTTATGTGAAATGAAATAGATCAATGATAGTAGTAAAAGAAGTTCACCACTGTACATGATTAATATTCCTGTAGTTCTGTGATAATAATCTGTTGAAAAATATTGATTAATGCTGTAATCAAAAGAGTGAAACCCAGAGATAAATAATATGATTCCTACAACTGTTAGAAATAAAAACAAATAAGAGATATTTTGTTTAAGTTTTAAATTCTCGATCCAAACTCCGATAGAAAGTCCTAAGAAAGAGAAACCTATCCAAGGAAAAAGAGGAAAATAAACCTGGTGACTTTTACCATAAATAAAGCTCAATAAATAAGATGAGTTTTCATAGTGATAGAGTTGAGGAGCGATAATAAAAATACTTATGCATAGTATTATTCCTAAATAAGGGAATAGACGGATATATGGCATTATAAAAGAACAGATGATATAGGCAATTGCTGCAAATTGCAGAATATCACCAATCAACAGAAAACCAATTAATCCTTTTGTATCATTTAATCGATTCGTGTCTGTAAAAAAGGCTTCAGGAAAAACCTGAAGCAGTTTGATTGTGGGATAAAATTTTAAAATATTCAGTATATAGCCTGTGATAAATAGTTTTATGCCGCGCTTTAGAATAGTAGCCGCGTTTTTCTTATCAGATAAAACGATAGATACTCCCATGCAGAATATGAAGGCAGGAGCTCCTATTCCTTCTAGAATAAATAACAGCCATTTCGAAAAGTTAGACAAAATGGTAGCTTCTGATGCATACATGATAAGCACATGGATAAAAATCATAATAAAAACTGCAATTGTTTTTATTACATCTATTGGGATAAACCTTTCCTTTTTTATAGCACAATTCGTCATATTTTAATCTTGTAAACTAAATAATTCTGAAATAGATGTTACATCTTGAGGGAGACCAAAATCCTGGAACGTAATTTTCTTTTCCAGTTTAAAATGTTCATAACCTAATATATCATTCAAGATAATCGCATTGCGATATGGTCCCATTCCTAGGTCAGATGTTAAAATACCGTGTGATGCTAATTCGACATTTAGTATATAAAGATTTTTATCTTCTTTATTGATATTATAGGTTGCATCTGCTTGCATTTTACCAAAGCAATCACGATTGATCAGATGGTTGACATGTTGTAAAAACTCAGGTTCCTGGTATTTATATCCGGTAGCCAGGATAACATAATCTGTATGAAGGTTGTAAGATTCTTCGAGTATTTTATGAAAAAGTTCCATATCAAATCCGGAAAATTTATCTCCTTTTAAAGCTTCTAATCTGGTATTAGGGAGAATACGTATCGGTAAAGGTTCTTGTCGATAAAGTTCTAAATGATATAATTCATCATAAATTGTATCAATAAGGTCTTGATTAATACCCTTGTATAAAGCATCTTGTTTATTGACAATCTCATGACGTTTCTTTTCCGGCAGCGAATGGAAAAATGAAAGATAATCAGGGGAAGTATGCTCAAAGGTTAATTTAGAGTTTTCCATGGGGAAAAACCGTTCAGCTTCTGTAATCCAATTAATTTTTAGTTTCTGATCATCTAATCCGTTTAAAAGATCTTGAAAAATTTCAGCGGCACTTTGTCCCGAACCAATTACTGAAATTGTACTTTCAGGCTTGATGTACTTTTTTCTATACGTGTACTGAGAGGAATGAAAAACTCTCTCATTGGTACATTCCTTAGTAAAGGAAGGAACACAGGGAACAGTTCCTGTTCCTATAATCAGTTTTCGGGTGTAATATAATTTTGTGGTCTTTTCTATCAGATCGTGAACAGTAATTTCGTATACACCATTATGTTGTTTTGTGTATTCTATGTTTTTTATCCGATGACTGAATTTAAGTTGAGGTAATTGTGATGCAACCCACTTACAATATTTATTATATTCAGTACGGGTAATGTAAAAAGTTTCTCTGATACAGAACTTAAATAAACGATTATTCGCGACCAAGTAATTCAGATAGCTGAATTTATTGGTCGGTTCTACAGAAGTTACAAGGTCTGCAATATAAGGAACTTGTAAGGTGCAACCATTTATCATTAATCCTCTATGCCAATCAAATGAAGGAGATTGATCAAAAAATAATGTATCTAGGGGTAATTGATTTGATAAAGCTGCCATTCCAAGATTGAAAGGTCCAATCCCGATTCCTATGACATCGTATATTTTAGGATTCATAATAGTTTCTTTTTAAGTTAAACTTTAAGGTAGATTTCTGTACATGAATTATCCAATACATCTTGTACAGCTTCTTTATACATTTCTCTGCTTAGAAATGTAAGGTTAGAGGTTTTATAAGGTAATCTAAGTGCTTTGTTGAATTCGCATCCAACTTTGGTAATCAGGTTGTGAGTTCCGGCATGTTCTACAGAAGCTTCGCCAATCATTCGATGTACTTGTGCATGAGAAAAGAAATACTCCATACACATGGTAAGCGCATAATAAGAAAAATTCTTGATTTTTTTATTTGCGGGGGCTATAAGCATATGAAAGCCATAATCTCCGGGATGGAAAGGATAATATTTTCCAACCTCATCTTTTATAGCCCAATACAATTCCAATGTAAAAATAGGTTCTCCATTCAGTGTTCCTATATAAGGGTGTGAATAATCAACGCCAAGATGTTTAATATAAGCTTCTTCCAATTCTTCGATAGGACCATCCATTTCCCAGAATTTTTTTGCATAATCTTTATTTACCCATTCATATAAAACCTCTAAATCGGTTGTGATATCAAAAGCACGTATACCAATTTCCATTGTACTGTTTTCAAAATAGCGCTTGTGAACAAGAGATCCTTTTTGTGGATGAATAAGATGATCGGAATAATATTGGGTATTGATTAAATGATTATGTCTATGAATTCGACCATAAAAATAATTGGAATTTTGTCTTGAAAAAACGGAAGGTAAAAATGAATCGACGTATATGGTATGATTCATTATAAAGTTTTCATGATTTGGATATTGTTGCCAAAAAGCAATGATAGATTTTGAGACCGATTCTAAAAGATCTTCTTCTGTATTTAAACCTAATAAACTGAGCGCTCTGGCAATTGGAAAGAGATGATGCGTAAGAAGCTGTGTTTGAAGAAAGTGTTCAATTTTCTCAAAATTGAACTGTTCCGGTAACTCGCTTTTTGAACATATAATTTCTTGGCTCGAAGAATATAGTTTTTTAGGTTGTCCGTTTTCATCTGTTTCTAACCGTGTATTCAATAGATTCGGAACAATAATTTTTCCTTCTTCTACATAGGCTTTTATGGCGAGATCGAGAAGACAGTTTGTATAATGCTTCAGCCATTTCGTTGCAGCATTGCTGCTATCTGTTTTACTATTTTGAGCATAGACCGAAACAAGCTGTAACATGGCATTCAATTCCTCTTTGGTGGAATATTCATGGACAAAATTGCTGATACAGTGATCTTTTGTATTTTCTTCAGTCGGAATGGCTGAAATAGATCTGAATTCCGGGATGAGGTTAGAAATTTGTGTTTGAACCAGGTTGTTGTAGGTACCAGTAAGGTTGTGGTTAATGGCATCAATATCAATTAAAGTTAATTCAGGAAAATATTCTTGTGCCAAGAGTAATAAAGCTTCTCTTAGGTCAAGAGTTGATATTTTTCCAAATTTATCATTTCGAATACCTATTTCATTACTGAAAATATGCATTCCTGATAAGGATTTGTAATGAATCGGAAGGTAGAGTGTTTTATGTTCTTGTTTTAAATCAAAACGTATAAACGTTGAATCAGAACAAGACTGCATATAAAAAGCAAGATATTCATCATATTTAGGTACAATATCAAAAAAATACCAAGAATTACACTCTCTCACGAATAGATTTAGCAAGAGATTGTGCGAATCATTTAATTTCTGTCTATTTTCCATAGTAACATTGTTTTTAAATCCATGTTTTTTGAGGTTGAAAGAAAACTGTTTTCAATAAATTAAAATGTTCAAAGATTAAGTACAGGTTCAAAACCAGAATTATCAAATCGAAATAAAGGAAATCCATTGCGTGACTAATGTAGACATGACTAAAAAACATGCCTACAGAAACCGGAAATAACCATATTGCTCCAAAGAAATAAGTTCTTTTGGGTAATAAAAGTAAACCTCCTATTAATTGAGCCATACCAATTACCCAGATAAAACCTGTTCTTTCCCAAATGAGATAGAAATCTAAAAAATCACCCTTTAAACCAAAATCAATATATTCCTGAGGATCAATTGTCATAGTTAATTTTTCATAACCATGAGGAATATAAACATAGGCTAAAAAGGCTCGAAATAAATAGCTTATGCCAATCCCTATTTTTTTAGATATATTTTCCATGTTTTATTTGTTATCAATAATATTAAAGCCCATTAATCGACCACTACCTTTTAGACGGAATGTTTCTTTCGTTTTTCCTGTTTGAGGATTATATTGGTAAGCACCTGCGAAATTTTCAGTTGTATTGTTCGAAATAAAGTAAATATTTCCTTTGTGGTAAAAGGGATTTTGATACGAATAGAAATTATCAGGTAGCATTTCTAACCTTGTTGCTTTTTTACTGTTTACATCAATTTCTGTCCAGTACCAAATATCTTGTCTGTAACTAACGCCGTGTTGTCCTCCTCCGTAGTAAGATGTAGGTCTGCTAGAAATTGTCGTATAAACTTTATTGTTGTGTGCAAAAATTCTATTAAAATCACTTGGGTATTGATAATCAGATATTTTTATTTCGAAGTTGGGATCAAATTTTGTCTCGCCATTTTTGATACGTAATATCTTTGATTCAGGAGTCTGTGCTCTCATATCACCAATTGCAACGACATACAAATCTTTGGTAATGTCATCTATACTCCATAAAACATGATCGGCAAATAGACCAAGGTTGGTTGCTCCTGTATATGCTGTAACACTTTCTATTTTATTCGTGCCTAAATCATATACTGCAATTTCAGCTTTTTGAACAGTAGGCGTAACCTGCCATGCGGTTCCTCGTGTTCCGTGTTGTACATCAACATACAATTTATTATCTCTTTTAGCTAAAATTAATTGACCCGCAGCTTCATAAGGACTACCATTTGATAATGATGAAAGATCTATTTCTCCCGTTCGTTGCATTGTTTCAGGATTGAACTTCTGAATTTTTAATCCACCGGCAGAAAGATCCCAATAATAACCTTCAGAAGAACTTACAACCAAATAGTTTGTTTCATAAGTATTGTTTGGTGTACTGATAAAACCATTGGCAGAGAATTTTCCTGACTCTAGTTTATATTTAGAAATTCCGATGTCACTGGAAACAGCACCATCTTTTTTGTATAATACATTATTAATGACACGACCTCCTGCCGAATATCCCACCTGGTAGAAGGGAATAGTAGATAGATTAATTTCGCGTGCTTTATTATCGCCCAGTGCATAAATTCCTCCTGACCATTTTTCAGTACCGTTGAAAATGACCCATGTTTCGTCTTTTGGAAGAGCATCCGTATTTTCGGTTGGATTTGGATCCGTTGTGGAGTCATCGTCACTTTTACACGAATATAAAAAAGAGGTTGATAATACGACTGTAGCAATAAGTTTTAATGAAAATTTTTTCATGATTTTGAATGATTTAAAAAAAATTATAAATGATTTTAAAATGAATAGAACGCCCGGGTTTTTGTACATTGAAATTGTCATAAAGTTTTTCATTTCCAAGGTTCATCATCTCTAAAGATGTTCTGATTTTTTTGTTTGAAAACTGATAATAAAGACCGATGTCATGCGAAAATTGTCCCAATCTTCCATCGTTAGGAATAATTAGTTCAGAGCTAACTTCTGTGGCTTCTCCGAAAAGAGAAGGCTCTTGGCTTTTAGGAATATCAGTTAAGTAAAAACGATGCACATAATTAAGGTTCCATCGCAAGCTTAATCGGTCTTTAGTTTTTAAGATATTGTTGAGATGGCCATTTAAAAAGACATTTCCAAATAAAAAAGGAATATTGGCAACCCGTGAACCTTCGTATATTTTAAATTCTGCCTTTTCGTTAATACGACGAATATCTTGATATGTGCCATTGAAACCGAAATCGATTTGATTGTTTATGTTATAAGTTGCTTCAATTTCAATTCCTTTGATTTCGACCTGATGAAAATTGATGTAACGATTATAAGGAATATCAGGTTGTAGAAAAATAGCATCTTTCACTTTACGGTAGAAAAGATTTGTCGCAACAGTTCCATTGTTTTTTTTGTTGCCATAGACATATTGAGCGTTTAAATTGACATTATGACTTTTCTCCGGATTGAGATCAAGATTTTCTTTGATTAAGACTCCGTCTCCAAATACTTCAAACTCATCCGGTAAACGCGTAGCGTATTCGTAAGATAGCTTAGTGAGAAATTGATCATTGTTCCATTTAAAGCCTCCCAAATAACCCAGTAAATTATTCGATTTGGAAGACTGCCAGGCAAAATTGAACTTATCAGTGGTAAAGCCTTCGGTTTTACTGTTGTAATGTTTAACGGCGAAAATACTTTCAACTTTTTTATCCAACCACAGCGAACGCAAAGCAAGTGCTAATATGTTTTTTTGATAAGTTGCCGGAATAGTCAAAACATCAATATTGTAAACTGGAGAAACAGCTCCTAAAGGATCACTTCCTTTTCTTCTTTGATAATAAAAAAGTTCTCCTAATTCAACAAAATGGTTGTCTTTTATTTCATACGTAGCACTAATTCTACTCGAAAAAAGATCATAACGTAAGCGTTGATTACTCCCTCCTTTATTGATTTCTCCTATAACTTGATCCTTCAAGATGATTTTTCCATCCCAATCGTAGCGAACAGTTGCTGTATCAATAAGTCGGGTATTAAAATGACTGTAATTAAATGTCGAATTTATTTTTAATCGCTTGTCAAGCAATTCTTTTTTATAGGATACTAATGCGGCATAATTTTGTTCTTTGTTAAAAGGTTTACCGTAGACTTTACCCATTTCACTGTCATTTTGTATCTCTTTATAGAAATCTGAAAAGATGAAAGAAAACTTTACATCATCAGCCCATTTTTTACCTCTAATTCCTGTAAAAACTTCTCCATAATAGGACTTTGTAGCATCATGGAACCGTTTCACTTCTTTATAGTATTTTTGTCCTGTTTCCGAAGCAATAAATGGAGTGTTAACCTTATAATTATTATCTGAATAATTATAGGCAGTGTTTAATCCGACATAATGGGAAGGATTTTTACCTGTAATAAAAACATTTGCAGTAACCCGATGTGTGTTAAAAGAACCTATTTCATAAGAAGCTTCCATCAGATTAGAGGTAGGATTTCGTGTTACCAAGTTGATTCCCCCACCCAAAGCGTCAGAAGCTAGATAAACAGGCATTGCTCCTTTGTATACTTCGACGCGTTCTAGCATATTGGTTGGTATTGTTCCAATATTGAATCCATGACCAAATAGCTCCACAGGTATTCCGTCTTTGAATATCCGAATGGCTTTTCCTTGTAAACCTCCTAGATTTATTTGAGTTTCAGAGCCAAGATTTCCGTTGGTACGAACTTTTATTCCAGCTGCTCGATTAAGAAGATTACCAACATCACCTGATCTGTCATATTGCGTTTTCATATCGATAACCTGAACAGAGAAAGGAGAATTTTCCAGTTTTTGTTTAATTGACTGCGAACGGATGATAACTTCTTCTAGTTTTTCAGTTGTATCATTTAGAACAATAATTTGGTAATGTTTTGTGGTACAATCTATACTTAGTGTTTGAGTATCGATAAGTTCGTCGTTTTCATAGATTTCGATGTAATAAGTTCCTTTATTTATATCAACAAGATTAGTTTCTCCGTTTGCATTTAAAGTTAACTTCTTATTGTCAATAACTAGTGAAGCGTTTTTTATTGAAGTACCATTTTCTTTATTCAGAGAAAAAGAGATATCGCAAGCAAACGCTGCTGAGCTAATGAAGAGTAGAAGTAGGAAGTATTTAATCATATTTTTATTTAGAATAAATTTAAATAACATATCTTTATGCAAAAATATTTTGTTAAGGTTGAAGTATTATTACGAATTTGGTTTTAATATTTACGAATAAAGGTTCCGTATGAGTTATAGAGTAGATGCTTTTGATTTTTTAGAAATAATCAATCAACGTCAGTTTTCAGCTGCTGACGAAATAAAGGATAATATGGTTAAAAATAATTTCTTAGAGGATAATGTTAATGTCTCAATCGATGAAGAAATAATCAAAGAAGGTTTGGCTGTCGTAAGGACAAATTATTGTATGAAAAATGACCTGATATTGGATTGCTTTTCAAAAGATCCTTTTTTAGAATTACATTTTAACCTTTCAGGATCAGCTATATATTATAAAAATTCTTTTATCGCTTCGGAGGAGGTTGCCCCCATGACAGGAAATATGATTTATGTCGCACCAAGCGATGAAAAATCAGAGATCTCCTTTCATAAAGAGGATGAGTATAGTACTTTTGACATTCATTTTCCATTGAAAATGCTAAGTGAGTATTGGGGCGAAAATCAAAAATTGGATTCATTTCTTACTCAGATTGTACAGCATAGAAGTGTTGGTCTTACCGATAATAATATCAAGCTGAACTCAAAAATATTATTAGCCATCCAGGATATTGAATGTTGTTGTTATGAAGGACTTACCCGTAAACTATATCTTGAATCAAAAATCAGGGAAATTATTGCTTATTGTTTTGAAGAAACAAATGAAAGTTATCCGATAAAACTTTCAACACGGGATATTGATTGTATAAAACATGCTGCCCAGCTTATTACTGATTGTATGAATCGCCCGATTACAATAAAGGAACTTTCGAAAAGAATCGGAATTAATGAAACAAAACTAAAAGTAGGATTTAAGAGTGTTTTTGGAACGACGATTTTTGGATATTTACAGGATTTAAGAATGAACAAAGCCAAACGTTTTCTTCTTGATACAGAATTGACAATAGAAGAAATAAGTCGAAAATGTGGATATATCAATCTTTCTAATTTTAGTAATGCGTTTAAAAAATATTTCAGTATTTCACCGGGAACTTTAAGAAATGATACTAAATTATTGAAGAAGATGAATACAAGAATTGTGAAAATATAGATTTTATAAAATGAAAGGAATAAAAAAGCACTTCTCTTGAAGTGCTTTTTTATGATTTTAAAAATGATTATTCCATTTCTTTTGCATTACGATCAATTTTCTCTTCAGGCTCTGTTGCATGTACAGAATTGATCGAGTAATTTCTCCAACGTTCCAGAATATCTAAAATATCTGCAGGTAAAGGAGATTCAAAATACATACGTTCTCCGGTTGTTGGATGATCAAAACCTAAGGTACGTGCATGTAAAGCTTGACGAGGGCATGCTGCAAAACAGTTGTCAACAAACTGTTTGTATTTGTTGAAAGTTGTTCCTTTCAAAATACGATCACCTCCATAACGGGTGTCATTAAATAAAGGATGTCCTAAATGTTTGAAGTGGGCACGAATTTGGTGTGTTCGACCAGTTTCCAATTTACATTCTACGAAAGTCACGTATGAAAAATTCTCCAAAACTTTGTAATGGGTTACCGCGTGTTTACCTTGCGAACCATCTTCGAAAACAGCCATTTGCATACGATCCTTTAAGTGTCGACCAATATGTCCGGTAATTGTTCCTTCTTTTTCACTCACAACTCCCCAAACCAAAGCATTGTATAAACGATCAGTAGTATGTGCTGCGAATTGTTCTGCTAAACTAGTCATAGCAACTTCCGTTTTTGCGATGACTAATAATCCGCTTGTGTCTTTATCGATACGATGTACTAATCCGGGACGTTCCATTTGCTCTGACATTGAAGGCAAATTATCAAAATGGAATTTCAAAGCATTCACTAATGTACCTTTGTAATTTCCATGTCCGGGATGTACAACCATTCCTGGTTCTTTATCTATTACAACAACCTGATCATCTTCATAAATGATTTTGATCGGAATATCTTCTGCTAAAACTTCATTCTCACGAGGAGGAGTTTCTAACATGATTTGAATAAAATCACCGGGTTTCACTTTGTAATTTGATTTAACAGGTGCATTATTCACTAAAATATTCCCGTTATCTGCCGCTTGTTGTATCTTATTTCGTGTCGCATTCTCAATTCGAACCATTAAGAACTTGTCAATACGCAATAACGATTGACCTTTGTCAACCGTTATTGAGAAATGTTCGTATAATTTATTGTCGTCTTCCTCTTGTAAGAAATCTTCTAAATCTTCTGTCATTTTTTTTCTATTCTATAATCACTTCTTCCGGAGCTTTAGGCGCTTCTGTTGGCTTAGGCTGTTCCGTTGTTGGATTATTTTGTTGTTGCTGCAAATCTTTTATTTGTTGCTCAGCTTTTTGTGTTATAATATCTCTGTATTGCGAACCTCTTATTGTATCTTCACCGAAATTCTTGTACTGAATATCCAGCTCTTTCAATTGTGTTCTAATTTTATCACGAGGTTCTGTTGATAACCAAAGGTCGATCGGTTGTCCTTGGTCATAGGTATCTGTTGCAAATGGGAATTGATACACCACCCTTGCGTTAATCGTATCGTTAGATGCTCCAATAAATTTAATCTGTCCGATTTCAAAGAAATTATCTTTGATCGATTTTTTAGCATCTGTCAATGTTAAATTGATTAAGTTTGGCATTCGTACACCAGATAACATTCCGCGTCCTAAAACTAAATCCACGGTAGCAAAGCGAGGTAATTGTTCTCCGGCTTTAACAATTTTTCCGTTATATAATATTTTAAGAACTGCATCTTTTGCTAAGTCTGGTTCATAAATAATTTTTCCAATTTTAAGCCCTGATATTTCTAATTGTGTAAAAGCCAAACGTTTCGATTTTCCAATTAAATCGGGTAATTCTACGGGACGGTAAGTTTTTGGATTTGATTTGATAAAAATACGACGACCTTCTTTTACACGAGATTGTGCTGCCGGATAAAAATCCATAATTGAAAAAGGTTTTGTATTGGGATCAAAACGAGAACTATCTACTTCATATGTTAACCCAAGTTCTTCTAACTTAGCTGTAGCATCAGTAATATTCATTTTTGATAAATCCGGAACTTCAACAAATTCATTGTGATTTGTATACGAATCTAACCAAACGTTAAAAATAAAATGGTAAAGCCCAAATGATAGCGCTACAACGATGGCTATATTCAGCAAAACTTGAATGATTGATTTTACTCCTTTCATTGAAATGATAAATTGTCGGACAAATATAGTTTAAAAATAATATTTATGATTGATGTCAAAGTTCTATATTTGAATAAATTTTAAATTAAACATGTTAAGAGTAGCAGTTGTAGCAGGTGGATACTCGGACGAAAGTGTGGTTTCGTTGAAAAGTTGCGAACTAATTTACGCAAGTCTTAATTCGGAAAAATACGACAAAACAAGAGTTCGAATCTTAAAAGAAGGTTGGTATGCCGAAATTGATGGTGAAAAATATCCGATCAATAAAGGTGATTTTTCATTTGAGAAAAATGGTGAAAAAAGAATGTTTGATGTTGTTTTTAACACCATTCATGGTACACCGGGAGAAGATGGTTATCTGCAAGCATATTTTGAAATGATTGGTCTACCTTATAATGGTTGCCCTTTTTATCAATCTGCCTTAACATTCAATAAAAAAGATTGTATTGCAGTATTGAGTAAGTATGGTATTCCTCATGCGAAATCAATTTATATTAACAAAGGAGATCAGTATTCGGTTGCAGAAATTATCGACCAGGTTGGTTTACCTTGTTTTGTGAAACCTAATCGTTCAGGTTCTAGTTTAGGAATATCTAAAGTTCATAAACGAGAAGAGTTTGAAGCAGCGATGGAAAAAGCGTTCCATGAAGACAAAGAAGTTTTGGTTGAATCTTTTTTAGATGGAACAGAAGTTTCTGTAGGTGTATTAAACTATAAAGGCAAAACAATGGTTTTAGGAATTACAGAAATTGTCCCGCACACCGAATTCTTTGATTATGATGCGAAATACAATGGTTTATCAGATGAAATTACGCCGGCACGTTTGACAGTAGAGGTAGAACAACGCGTTCGAGAAGTTGCTGAAAAAGCTTATAAATGTATCGATATGTCTGGTTTTTCACGTTCAGAATATATTATTGTGAATGGAGAACCGCATTTTATCGAAATGAATACATTACCGGGGTTTTCTCCTGCAAGTATTTTCCCTCAGCAAGCGGCTCATGCAGGAATTGCATTAGAAGATCTGATGGATAGTGAAATAGAATTAGCTTTAAGTAGAAGATCTCCATGGATAGAATAGCTGTTTTTCCCGGATCTTTTGATCCGATAACATTAGGACATTTAGATATTATAGAGCGTGCAGTTCCTTTGTTTGATAAGATTATCGTTGCGATAGGAACAAACTCTTCTAAAAATTATATGTTTTCATTGGAGCAAAGAATTAAGTTTATTGAAGATTCAGTCGCAAAATTTGAAAATGTAGAAGTGATGGCATACAAAGGTTTAACAGTTGATTTTTGTGATGAAGTAAACGCACAGTTTATTTTACGAGGACTTCGCAATCCGGCTGATTTTGAGTTTGAAAAAGCAATTGCACATACAAATCGAGCGATTACAAATCATAATATAGAAACTATTTTCTTGTTAACATCTTCAGGTAAGGCTTACATTAGCTCGAGTATCGTACGAGATGTAATGCGAAATGGAGGGAAGTATGAAATTTTAGTTCCGGACATGGTAAGAATATAAAATATTGTATTATAGTAAAAAGAAACAAGAAGAGCAGAAAAATTATCTGCTCTTTTTTTATGCTTAAAAAATGAAAAGAGATATATTTACATCAATTAACACAAAAAAATATGAAGAAATTAATTTTACTTTTAATTGCATTTGTATTTAGTACTTTATCATTTGGACAGCTACAACCAATTCCAAAGAAGGTAGAACAAGCTAAATTAACAAGTCGCAGTTTTAAATCGTACAATGTATTTAGCAGCGCTATACAGCAAAAAGGAAATCAATTCACTGATTTTGCAAAAGGTGTTTCCGTATTTAATTTAGAAAAAGCAGAATTATCTAAATTATATCAGGCAAAACCGGTTACACTCACATTGGAAGTTCCATTTGAAGGACGTGAAATCAGTTTAGAATTGGTAAAAAATGAAGCATTATTCACAGATAATTTTAGAGCTGTTGATCAAAACAATCAATTGATTAATTATCAGCCTGGTGTATATTATCAAGGAATCATTGGTGGAGATAACACATCTGTTGTAGCGATTTCTATCTTTAAAGATCAGGTAATTGGTGTAGCATCTTCTACAGCTTTAGGAGATGTGGTAATTGGAAAATTACAAAATTCTGAAGAGTATGTAACGTATTCTTCTTATAATGTAGAAGCCAAAAACAATGTGAAGTGCGCTGTAGATCAATTGGAGGAAAATAAAAACTACAAACCCAATTATGATCCTAAAATCTTACAAAAGAGCACGAACGAAATGACAGAAAAATGTGTTCGTGTCTACTATGAGATTGCGTATGCACCATATAAACAAAATGGATTGGATGAAACAAAGACATTAGATTGGCTAACGGCAATTCATAACAATATAGCAACACTTTATACAAACGATTACATTAGAACCTCTCTATCTAAGGTAATGATTTGGAAAGAACAAGATCCGTATACAGGAGATTATAATGCACAGTTAAATAGGTTCAGAACAACGAGAACAGATTTTGACGGAGATTTTGCACATTTAGTAAATTATCCTTCAACGACTTCTGTAGCATACCTAAATTCAATGTGTAACAATGATTATCATTATGCCTATTCAGGAATTAATATGACGTATAATGATGTACCTGTTTATTCTTGGACGATTATGGCGATGACTCATGAAATGGGACATGCTTTAGGTTCTCCACATACACACGCATGTGCATGGAACGGAGATAATACTCAAATTGATGGTTGTGGAGCGCAGGCTGGATACCCGGATGGAGATTGTGCTATTGGTCCTATTCCATATGCAGATAAGGGAACTATCATGAGTTATTGTCATTTAATAGGAGGAGTTGGGATTAATTTCTCGAATGGGTTTGGAAAACAACCGGCAAATTTAATTCGTGCAACTGTTGACGGAAAAATTTGTTTAAGTACAGATTGCAGCATGACGTGTCAACAAACTATAAAATCTGTAACAGGCTCTTTAAACGACCGTACAATTACTTATACTTTAAATGATGATGTTGGAACTGCTTGGATTTACAAATTTCAAAAAATTGGCGCTGCCGATGCACAATGGAAAGAAACGACTTCTAAAACACTAACTTTTGATAACTTAGATAGAAATGCTTATTATAGAATAGAAGTCGCAAATAAATGTTCTGAGACATCAAATTCTTCAGCGGTAACAAGGATTATAGAGATTCCCGGAGATTATTGTAATGGAGATTTGTATTATGACTCTGGAGGACCAAATGGAAATTATTCTCCTAATGAGAATGTGACGAAAATCTTTAAACCGCTGGTAGCAGGAGAAAAAGTCTCAATTACATTCACAGAATTTGACATAGAGCCTGCAAGTGAGCAAGGAGAATTATATGATTATATGAATATTTATAACGGAGCAACTCCAACTGTAGCCAAATTATTTCCTGATGGAAAAGAACTGAACGGAAATAAAATTCCCGGACCATTTGTCTCTACGGACGATTCAGGTGCCATTACTGTTAGATTTAGATCAGATGGAGGATTGGAACTAAAAGGTTGGATAGCAGAAATAAATTGTAATTCATTGGGATTAGAAGATCTTAGTAAAGTAGAGTTTTCAATATATCCAAACCCGACAACAGATTTTGTAACATTATCAAGTAAAGAATCAATTGTTGGTTATCAGGTTTATGATATGGGAGGGAAATTGTTAACAGAAACGAAAAAAATGGATAAAAAAGAAACGAAAATCGATTTGTCGAATTATCCGAAAGGAATTTATTTGTTAAATATCAAAACAGATAAAAGAACTTATACACAAAAAGTAACGAAAAAATAAAGCTAGTGTAAATAAAAAGAGAGAGAGACCTTAAGGTCTCTCTCTCTTTTTATTTACAAATCCAAATTCAATTGTTCCGGTAATAATCTAAAACTCATTCGATGATAAGGAGTAGCCCCGTATTCCTTTATAGCAGAACGATGGGCCTTTGTTGGATATCCTTTATTTTGTTTCCAATCATACATAGGAAATTCATCATGAATTTTTTCCATATATTCATCTCGGTAAGTCTTGGCTAAGATGGAAGCTGCTGCGATATTCATATACTTTGAATCACCTTTTACAATACATTGGTGAGGTATATCGTGATAAGGATTAAATCTATTTCCATCAACGATGATCATCTCTTTTGGACAGTCTAATTGATCAATTGCGCGGTGCATAGCCAGAAAGCTGGCATTAAGAATATTGATTTTATCAATTTCAGAAGGCCAAACAATACCAATTGCCCAAAATTTTGCATGAGTTTCTATAAAAGATCTTAATGATTTTCTTTTCTTTTCAGATAGTTGCTTAGAATCGTTAATGATATCATTTTCAAAATTTTCTCCTAATATTACGGCAGCTGCTACAACAGGGCCGCTTAAGCATCCTCTTCCAGCTTCATCACACCCTATTTCATATTTGAAGTTTGTCAATACTTTTTCCAATGCTATTTTTTCCAAAAGTATAAACATTCAAGGAAAAGTACAATTGGAAATTATGTTTTGTTGTATTCAAATCATATTGTGTTTTACCAATAAAGTGTATAACTCTTTAGTAATAAAACTTCATATCATCATTGTCTTCTGATGTAAATCATGTAAAAAATGAATTGTTCTATTTCTTAATATGATAAAAGTTTGAGATATTTTTTAAATTTTTAACAAAATTCTAAAACTTTAATAAAAAAAAGTTTTGTAAATGTTAGAGAAATCTTAAGTTTATGATAGTTTTAAAAATATTTTAACAAATGAGGAGAAATTTAAAAAACTTGTTTGTATTGGGAGGGATTCTTTTAGGAACTTCTTTATATGCGCAAGAAAAGACAGTTACAGGAACTGTAACTGATCCAGATGGTTTTCCAGTTGCTGATGCTCTAGTAACAACTTCTTCAGGAAAGGAAGTCGTTACTGGTGAAGATGGAAAATTTAGTATTGGAGCAAATGAGGGAGATAAAATTACTGTTGAATCCATTGGATTACCGACACAAACATTTGTTGTAGGGAGTTCTTCCACTTATAACGTTTCATTAAAGAAAACGGAAACAATAGAATTGGAAGGAGCAGTAGTAACTGCATTGGGAATTACACGTGACAAAAAATCATTAGGATACTCTACTCAACAAGTATCAGGAGAAACGATTTCAGCTACACCTGTATCAAATTTTGCTGATGCATTATCAGGAGAAGTAGCAGGGTTAGATATTAAATCTTCTGGTACGATGGGAGGTTCATCTAATATGGTTATTCGTGGTTTTGGTTCTTTGTTCGGAAATAACCAAGCTTTAGTTGTTGTAGATGGCACACCAATTAATAATGGAACATATAATACTGCCAATCAAACAACAGGTAGAGGTGGTTTTGATTATGGAAATGCGGCTTCGGATATTAACCCGAATGATATTGAGACATTAAATGTATTAAAAGGAGCTGCAGCGACTGCGCTTTACGGTTCTAGAGGACAGAATGGTGTTATCATGATTACCACTAAAAAAGGAAAAAAGAGTAAAGGGATTGGTGTCGAGTTTAATTCTGCAGTAACAGTAGGGTCAGCAGATAAAGCAACTTTACCTCGATACCAGAAAAAATACGGAGCAGGTTACGGACCATTATCTATTGCAGATGGGGGACATCCTGATAATCCTTATTTCACAGTAGGGCCAAATAATTCATTTGTTACACAATTCGGAGCCGATGCTTCATATGGAGCAGCATTCGATCCAAATTTAATGGTTTATCAATGGAATTCCTTATTTGAAGGAATGCCTCAATTCGGTATGGCAACACCTTGGGTTGCAGCAAAGAACGATCCTAACTCTATATGGGGAATTTCTTCAACTTTTGTAAATTCAGCATCCTTTTCAGGAAGTAACGATGATGGAGGATTTAGAGTTGGTTTTACAAATAATTTAACGAATGGAAATTTAGTTAATAGCGAATTAAAGAGAAATACTTTAAGTTTTAGCGGAGATTATAAATTGACAGATAAGTTAAAAGCTACAGGAAGTATAATATATACGAATAATAAAGGAAAAGGACGTGTAGGAACTGGATATGATGGTTTAAATCCAATGCAGGCTTTTCGCCAATGGTGGCAGGTGAATGTTGATTTAAAAGAACAGGAACAAGCTTATTTGTTAACAAAGAAAAATGCATCTTGGAATGTTAAAAGTTTAACGAATAATTCTCCACAATATACGGATAACTATTACTGGATGAGGTATGAGAATTATCAAAATGATTCTCGTGACCGTTATACGGGAAATGCGTCTTTAGATTATAAAATAAATAGTTGGTTAAGTGTTACGGGTAGATATGCTTTTGATAATTATGACGAAGTAAGAGAAGGAAGAGTAGCCGTAGGATCTGCTGGATCTCTTGGAGAGTACATGTATTTTAAACAATCTGTTTCTGAAAATAACTATGATGTAATTTTTAATGTAAATAAAAATATTACGGAGGATATTACTTTAGATGCCAATGCAGGATGGAATCTACGTGTGGAGAAAGTCGATCGTTTTATTGGAATAACCAATGGAGGATTAAGTATTCCTGGATTATATACTTTAGCGAATTCTAAAAATGCTTTGACAGCTGAAGATATTACTCAATTTAGAGGGACAAAGAAAGTAGATGGGATGTATGCTAGAGCAAGTTTTGGTTTTTACAATCTATTTTATTTAGATGGATCGATTAGAACAGATAGATCTTCGTCTTTATGGAGCGGAGCTCAGAATAGATATTGGTATCCATCAGTTTCCGGGAGTTTTGTGTTTTCAGAATTAATGAAAGGATCATTTATCAATTTTGGTAAATTGAGAGCGAATTATGCTAAAGTGGGTAATGATACAGATCTATATAATCTGTATAATACCTATGCTTTGAATGCTTCATTTAATGGTGTTGGTTCAGCAACAAACCCATCTCGTTTTAAAAATCAATTCCTTAAACCGGAATCAATGAATGAGTTTGAAGTAGGTTTAGAGATGGCAATGTTTAAAAACAGAGTAAGTTTTGACGTTTCTTATTACAATAGAAAAACAGTAGATTTAATTACACCGGTTGATGTATCATCTTCTTCTGGAGCATCTTCAATCTGGATGAATGCAGGAGATATGGTTAATAAAGGAATTGAAGCTTCATTAAATGTTGTTCCTGTAAAATCAGAAGATTTTACATGGCGATTAGGGTTTAATTTTGCAAAAAATAAGAATGAAGTATTGAAATTAGCTGATGGTGTAGACTATTTACAATTAGCAGGTATGCAGGCTTCAATTTCTGTAGGTGCTCAAGTAGGAGAAGCTTATGGTGTGATTAGAGGAACAGGATTTGTTTATGATGATAATGGAAATAAAGTTGTTGGGGCAAACGGACAATATTTAGCTTCACCAAGTACAACTGTAATAGGAAATATGAACCCGGATTGGACTGGGGGTATAAAGAATATGGTGTCATATAAAAACTTGAGTCTAAGTTTTTTAATTGACTTTCAAAAAGGAGGAGACGTATTCTCGCTTGATACATGGTATGGATATGCAACAGGATTATATGATAACTTTACTTCAGGTCTAAATGATTTAGGTAATCCTGTGAGAAACACAATAGCAAATGGAGGTGGAGTTATTCTGCCAGGAGTAAAACAAGATGGGTCACCAAATGATATTCGTGTAGATGCTAGTAATGGTAATGGTAGAGGAAATCCATGGGGGTATTTAACAGGAACAGCTCCAAGAGAAGCTCACATATATGATGCATCGTTTGTTAAGTTAAGAAATGTAACGTTAACTTATGATTTGCCAGAAAGATTACTGAATAGTACTTTTATTAAGAAATTATCGGTGTCGGCAATTGGACGTAACTTATGGATTATCCATAAAAATGTACCTTGGTCAGATCCGGAAGCAGGATTAAGTGCAGGGAACATTCAAGGATATCAATCAGGAGCACACCCTACAATTCGTGAAGTAGGAGCTAGTATTAAAGTACAATTTTAAAAGAATTATCACATGAAAAAGATATTATTAGGGTTAGTTACTGTATTTGCATTAAATTCATGTACTGATGAGGAATATGATAAGTTGAATCATGATCCTATAAATCCGGAAGCGGTTCCAGCTAGTTATTTAGTTACAGGAGCAACAACAAGTTATTTCTATAGAATGATTTCAACAAATGTAAATGAAAATATATTTAGATTAGTTGCTCAATATTGGAATGAAACACAGTATACACAAGAAACTAATTATGATTTAGAAGGGAGAAATATAAGTGATGGTTTATGGAATGAAATTTCAATGAATGTTCTTTATGATCTTAATGAAGCTAAAAAAATGGTAGATAATGATAATACATTATTACAAGCTGAAAAAGATAATCAAAAAGCAATTATTGACTTAATGGAAGTTCAAGCGTGGCAAATGCTTGTGGATACATTTGGAAATATTCCATATACTGAAGCTTTTCAAGGTGCAGCAAATGTAAATCCTAAATATGACGATGCAAGAACAATCTATGACGATTTAATTAAAAGAGCTATAGCTTCTACTAATAAATTGGATGTAAATGCTGGTGGATTTGGTTCAAATGATATAATTTACCAAGGAGATGTAAACAAATGGAAAAAATTCGGAGCATCTTTGCAGCTTAAATTAGGTATTCAGCTAGCAGATGTTGATGCGGCGTTAGCTTCTTCAACAATTATGAATGCTGTTAATACAGGTGTATTTACTTCACAAACCGATAATTTTACGTTGGTTTATACAGGATCAGAGCCTTATACAAATCCATTGTGGATTGATTTAATTAAAAGTGATAGAAATGATTTTGTAGGAGCAAATACAATTATTGATTACATGAATGATTTAGATGATCCTCGTAGAGCGAAATTTTTCAAACAAAATTTAGGAGCAGGAATTTATAGTGGAGGAACTTATGGATTAGCAACGCCATTCGATAGTTATTCGCATATTTCTGCTACACTTGAAAGTATGAGTTATCCAGGTACATTACTAGATTATACGGAAGTTCAATTCATGTTAGCTGAAGCAGCGGCAAGAGGAATTGCTGTTGGAGGTACCGCTGAAAGTTTTTATAATGCAGCAATTAGAGCTTCATTTGAATTTTGGGGGAATACAACTGCAGAAGCTGATAGTTATTTGGCTCAATCAAATGTAGGATATGCGACTGCTCCAGGTACTTGGAAAGAGAAAATTGGTAAACAATATTGGATTGCAATGTACAATAAAGGATTTGAAGGATGGAATGTCTGGAGACGCTTAGATGCACCTAAGTTAAATGTTCCTCAGGAAACAAAAACACCTGTGCCTTTTAGATATACTTATCCGGTACGAGAAAGAAACCTTAATAAAGTTAATTATGACCAAGCAGCTTCTGCAATTGGAGGAGATGCTTTGACAACTAAACTTTTCTGGGATAAATTTTAAAAATATTTTCAACAATAAAAAACCACCTCTTTAGAGGTGGTTTTTTTGTTTGATATGAATTCTTAAAACAAATTAATAATTGTTTTCTTAATTCGAATAGTTGGGAGCTTCTTTTGTAATCACCACATCATGTGGATGTGATTCATGTAGACCTGCACCTGTAATACGTACAAATTTTCCATTTTCAATTAAATCCTGAATGGTAGGAGTTCCACAGTATCCCATTCCAGCTCTTAGTCCACCGCATAATTGGTAAACCACATCAGCAATCGAACCTTTGTGAGGAACGCGTCCTTCAATTCCTTCAGGAACTAATTTCTTTGCATCAGCTTGGAAATAACGATCTTTAGAACCACGTTTCATTGCAGCCAAAGAACCCATTCCTTGGTAAGCTTTAAATTTACGTCCTTGGAAAATGATTTCTTCACCGGGAGCTTCATCTGTACCGGCAAACAAACTACCTAGCATGACCAAGTTTGCACCAGCAGCAACTGCTTTTACGATATCTCCGGATAATTTGATTCCTCCATCACCAATAATAGATACGTTTCTCGTTTTTGCATAACTGTGTACATCATGAATTGCAGAAAGTTGGGGAACACCAACACCGGCTACAACACGGGTAGTACAAATAGAACCCGGTCCAACACCAACTTTAAGTGCATTTGCTCCTGCATCAATCAAAGCTTTAGCTGCTTCAGCAGTCACAATATTTCCCCCTACAATATCTAATTCTGGAAAAGCGTTTCTTACTTCTGCCACTTTACTGATTACACCGGCAGAATGCCCGTGTGCAGAATCCAATGCGACAATATCAACGCCTTTATTTACCAAGGCTTGAACACGTTCTAATGTATCTGCTCCAACACCAACACCAGCTCCTACCCGTAAACGACCTTTAGAGTCTTTACATGCATTAGGAAATTCTGTTAAGTTGTCAATATCTTTAATGGTAATTAATCCAATTAATTTATTGTTTTCATCAATAATTGGTAATTTCTCAATACGGTAACGAGAAAGGATTTCTTTTGCCTTTTTAAGATCTGTATCAATATCAGAAGTAACGATATTTTCTTTTGTCATTACATCTTCTACTAATTGATCGAAGTTTTCCTGGTAGCGAATATCACGGTTTGTAATAATTCCAACCAATGTTCTGTCTTCTTCGACAACAGGTAAACCGGAAATTTTATATTTTTCCATTAAGTTTACTGCATCCTGTAAAGTATGATGACGTGATAACGTAATCGGATCAGAAATCATCCCGTTTTCGGAACGTTTTACCATATCAATTTCACTTGCTTGTTCTTCGATAGTCATATTTTTGTGAACGAAAGATAAACCTCCTTGACGAGCCAATGCTATAGCTAATCTAGCTTCGGATACCGTGTCCATTGCAGCAGAAACTATCGGAATATTAAGGGTAATATTGTCTGTGAATCTTGTTTGAAGAGATACTTGGTTCGGTAATATCTCTGAGTAGGCAGGCACTAATAACACATCGTCAAAAGTGAAGCCCGTCTGTAGAATTTTGTCTGTTAAAGGCATTGCTTTTTGCATTGCAAATTTAGATGAAAAAAGTTTAGTATCAAAACTATTTGAAGAAATGTGGTCCGATTTTTAAGCATTTGATGTTTTGTTAATATGAGAATTAAGTGTTTATAAATGGGGAAAATAAAATAAAAATATTCTTAAAATCTTTGTTGTATAAAAGACATTCTAATCATAATTTAATCTTTTCAATCCTGAGCTATATCAAATTTTTATCTTATTTTCGCAAGATAGTTTATTGAATAAGATGGAGATAAATTTCAAAAAATGGAATAACATCTTAGGTTTAGCTATGTTCCTGATAGCCTCTGTATTATACTTGGCAACGATGGAACGCTACCTAAGTTTATGGGATTGTGGTGAATACATTGTATCATCAGCAAAATTAGGAATTACGCATGCACCGGGTGCCGCTTTATTTCAGATTGTGGGAGCAGTTTGGTCAGGTTTAGCATTTGGTGATGGTAGTAAATATGCAATTTTAATCAACAGTACTTCTGCTTTGTATAGCGCAGGAACAATTATGTTATTGTTTTGGACAATTACATATTTTGTGCGTAAAATGTTTGCAAAGACACAAGATCCGATCAATGTTGATACAATTGAGATGAGTACTTCTCAGAAAATAATTGCGTTAGGAAGCGGATTAGTTGGTGCAGCGGTTTTTATGTTTAGTGATACTTTTTGGTTTTCGGCAGTAGAAGGAGAAGTATATGCAATGGCTTCTTTCTTTACAGCTTTACTATTCTGGTTGATTACAAAATGGGATCAAGTAGCGGATACACCTCGTGGAAATAAATGGCTGGTGGTTATCTCATTGGTCATAGGTTTGTCAATCGGAGTGCATTTGATGGCAATGTTGTCAATTCCTGCTGTTTGTTTTGTTTACTATGCCCGTAAATATAAATTTACAATCAAAAGTTTTCTGGTTGCAAATGTGATTACATTAGTGATATTAGCTTTTGTATTCAAAATAATTTTCCCAGTTGTGATGACTTTCTTTGGTAGAACAGAGATTTATGTGGTGAACAATTTGGGAATGCCTTTTAATTCAGGAACAATTATTGCTACCATTATACTAATTGCGGTATTCTATTTTGCTGTCAAATTAACGCAGAAATATGGTTCAGCATTATTAAATACCATTTCATGGTGTGTTATTTTTATGTTGATTGGTTTCTCTTGTTGGTTAGTAATTCCAATTCGTGCCAATGCAAATCCCCACATGAATTTAAATGATCCTGATACCGCTTTAGGTGTTTTAGATTACTTCAATCGTGAACAATATGGTTCTTGGCCGGTGATGTATGGACCGGTTTTTACAGCACATATTGCAAATGATGGAATCAAGCGTGATGCAAATGGGGCACCGGAAAGTACAGTTCGTAGTTCTGAATATATCAAAGATTTACGTACAGGTAAATACTTGAAAGTTTCAGATCGTTTAGATTATACATATGAAGATAAATATGTGAAGTTTTTCCCGAAAATGTTTAGTCCGGATCCGAGTGTGATGGAAAATTATGCTGCGGTTTATGCCTATCCAAAATTTTCGCTGAATGCCAAATATGCAGGAGATCAAGAAGCACAAAAGATGTATGCAGAATTGGTAGAGAAACGTCAGAACCGTCAATTGAAAGTTGCAGAGCTTAAAAAGTATGGTGAGATTTTAGAGATTGAACCACCAACTTTCGGCGAGCAATTTAATTACTTTATTGATTACCAAATCAATTATATGTTTATCCGTTATTTTATGTGGAATTTTTCCGGTCGTCAAAATGATTTAGAAGGGAACTTCGAAATTACAAAAGGAAATTGGATCTCTGGTATTCCGTTTATTGATAACCCTCGTTTAGGAGATCAATCAAAATTACCGGATGAATATAAAAATGATGGAACAAATGTATATTTCATGTTGCCATTAATTTTAGGCTTAATCGGTTTATTTACGCAATTGAACAGGAATTTTGTAAACTGGTGGGCATTGTTATCCTTATTTATTTTGACAAGTGTCGGAATTATTTTCTATACTTCTGTTAAACCTTTCGAGCCGCGTGAACGTGATTATGCTTTGGTAAGTTGTTTCTATGCGTTTTCTATTTGGGTAGGTTTAGGTGTACAAGGTGTATATTTATTGCTTCAGAAATTAATGAAAAAAGAATTGAAACCATCTTTAGCAATTGGAACAACGGTGATTTTAGCAGGAATTCCAATTTTGATGGGTGCTCAAAACTGGGACGATCACGATCGTTCTGAACGTTCAGTAGCTTATTCTTTGGCATATAATTACCTGAATCCGTTGGATAAAAATGCTATACTGTTTGTATACGGAGATAATGATACTTATCCGCTTTGGGGATTACAGGAAACAGAAAATTTCCGTGATGATGTAAAAATTGCCAATTTAACGTTAGCCGCTTCTCCATGGAATTTAGAACAATTATTGCGTAAAACGTATAATGCAGCACCGCTTCCAAGTGATTTGAAACCGAAAGATTATCAATCTGGAACAAATGATCAGATTTTTGTGGTTGGAGGTTCGATTAAGAATATTTTTGATCAATTGAATAGTTTTATCAAACCAGGGTCTAATCAAACGTTAGAAACGTTGAGTCAACTACCGATAGAACAAGTTGGCCAATATTTGACAGATCCGGAAATTGATCCAAACCAAGTGATGACGGTTTACCATAATTTGAAACCGTTACAAAAATATTTGACAACTGATAGCATGACTGCGAAGGAAGCCATGGATTTTATTTTGAATAATAAATCTCCGGAGAAACAAGCTTTAGCAGATTATTTTGGATATCCAATCGGACAAGCAAACTATTTACCGGTTTCTAAAATTGTCGTTCCTGTTAATAAAGCAAATGCTTTAAAATATGGAATTGTTAATCCTAAAGATGCAGATAAAATAGTAGATTCTATTACGATAAATATTAAATCATCAAGTTTATTTAAAAACAATTTATTGTTGTTGTCTATGATGGCGAAATACAATTGGGATCGTCCTATTTATTTTAGTGGAGGAGGAGTTTCTGATCCGGAAAACACTTTCTATATGAACGATTATTTATTGAATGCTGGTATGAGTTACAAATTGGTTCCTATTTATACACCTTTTGGTAAAGGGGGAATAATCGGAGCTTCTGATAATGATGCGCTGTTAAGAACATTCAATTCGTACAAATGGTCTGGGTATAATAATCCTGATGCGTCATTTAGTTTAACAGAACGTAATTATACGTCTACTTATAGAAATACAGCAGTTCGTTTGGCAGACGATTTATTAAAGGCCGGGCGTAAAAAAGAAGCGGTTCAGGTTTTAGATAAAGTTATGTTAGAAATTCCTGCCTTAGCCAAATATGATATTGGTTACGGTGTGAGCAGAATTGCGGGGATATACTTGAAAGCAGGAGAAGATAAAAAAGCACAAGATTTATTTGCGCACGTGCGTAAAGAAGCAAATGCTAAAATCACGTTCCTGGAATCGTTACCTTCTGGAAAGGGATATTCAGTAGGATCAGATTTGGCTTCTGCTAAAAATGATTTGATGATGTCAATTTACAACGAAGCTTCAGCTTTAGGAGAAAGAGGGGATAAAGAAAAAGCACTTAAAGTTTTTGAATCAGCTTATAACCCAATTCTGAAAAAATTTGAAACGTTATATAAAGAAGTAATTGCAGATGGAAAAGTAGACGCTGCTGATCAATCGAAAATTATGAATCAGTTCAACTATTTAGATGAAATGATCGGTGTTGCAGCAGAAATTGATACCAATTATGCGAAACAACAGCAGAATATTTTATATAAAATGGTAGGACAATAAGTCAAATCACATAAAAAACAAAAAAGCTCCGAAATTATTTCGGAGCTTTTTTATTAGAATAATGAGTTGAATATTAAATGATTGTTAAATTTCATGTTATTTATTGGTTTTAAAATTACAAGTTTGGCATATAAATTGAAATTGTACAAACAGGTTTAACAAAATTGTAAAATATTTTAAAACATTATAAAATGAAAAAAGTATTATTAACAGCTGCTTTTGCAGTTGCAGGAATGGTAGGAGTTTCAGCTCAGACATCAGGAGTAGAAGGAACAGTACACGTAGGTATTCCAGTAGGATCAGCTGCAGATATTTCATCTTTCAACCTTGGAGTTGATTTGGCTTATTTGCATCCAATTTCAAATAATTTCAAATTAGGAGCTAAAGTTGGTTATGATCATTTTATTGGAAAAGACATTAAAATCAATAACCAGGTAACTTATGAGGTTGACGATTTCGGTTTTATTCCTTTAGCGGCAACTGCTAAGTACGAATTCAGCAATAATTTATTTATTGGAGCTGATTTAGGTTATGCTTTTGGAACAAATAAGAATACTGATGGGGGATTATTCTGGCAACCTAAATTCGGATATTCAGGAGCTAGTTTTGACGTATATGCCGGATATAAAGGTATTTCTATTGACAATGACAACTTTAAAAATTCAAATGTTGATGCGGTATCTTTAGGATTTGCTTACAAATTCTAATAAAAGAAAAACTTATAATTGATAAAGCTACATCGAAAGATGTGGCTTTTTTTTTTTTGTATTTGGATGTTCTTTATAATGTTAAAGTTTTAAATTTAAATAACTGTTATTCAGCTTTGTTTTGTTATGTGTAAGCCTATTTAACACTATTTGGCACAAGAGTTGAAATTATGTCTGCATCATAATTAGAACTATAAAATTTATAAAGATGAAAAAATTATTTTTTATTGCTGCAGCAATGTTAGGTGTAGTAAGTTTGAGCGCACAAGAAAAAACAACATCATCACAGTTTGGTATCAAATCAAGTGTAAACATGTCTTCATTTAATGGGAAAGATATAAAAGACAACGATTATAAAGTTGGTTTTAGTGCCGGTATTTATGGCCATTTTCCACTTACAGATCAATTTGCTGTTCAACCGGAGGTGAATTTTACAAGAATGGGTGGAAAGTACAAAGATGAAGTGACAGAAGTAGGGAATGCAACTGTTAAATATAAAAATAAAACGACTTTAGATTACATTCAAGTTCCTGTCATGTTTAAATACTATCCGGCAGCATCACGTTTCAATGTTGAGGCTGGACCACAGTTTGGATTTAATATGTATGCAAGTAACAAACAACAAACAAGTACATATGCCAATAATATGGTTTATACGACAGAAAAGAAAGTTGATGTAAAGGATGATGTAAAAAACTTTGATTTTGGTGTAAACTTTGGTTTAGGTTATAATGTAACAGATAATATCAATGTTGGTGCAAGATATTATATGGGACTAACAAAAATAACCGAAAACACTGATAACGGAACTCAAGTGGGGCCTGATGTTAAAAATCATTCATTTTCTTTCGGAGTTGGATATTCATTCTAATCAAAAATAATATTTAATAAAAAAAAGGATTCTGATTCATCAAAATCCTTTTTTTTATAAGATGAAATGATTGTTTTTAATCTTTTAAAGCTATTCTCTTAATGGAGTGTGTTAAAATAATTTTATTGATAATAAAAAGCACGATGACGATTAGCAATCCAAAGGCTGTCACTTCCCAAATATGAGAAGATTCGGTTGTCATAAATTTTCCGACTTTTTCTTGTATCATTTCCAGAACAAAATAAACCAACGGAATTGAGATGAGATAGCTCATCAACATGAAAATAATCGAAAATTTTAAATAAGGACGAGCCAATTGATTGATGTTGTAGCCGATTAGAAATAAATCTTTTGTTTTATGCTTGTTCTTTTCAATCATTAATTGGAAATTAATAATCATTAACCAAATTGCAGCAAAAACAATGATTAAGCCAATGAATAAAACGAGTGAAAAGGCTAATTTTAAATAATAGGTTAACTCATTATTTTTTAATTCATCCTTGTTGATATCATAATTCTTTTGTTCAAAATAAGTTGATGCATTTTCATCTCCTTGCGATTTTGTTTCAACCACAATGCGTGACGGTTCAATATGTTTTTGATGTGCATACGTTTGATTTGCCCATTCTAAAAAGTTTTCCGGAACTAAAATCGTATTAATTTTTGTAGTAAAATCAACAATCCTTGCTTGGTAAACTTTTTGATTTTCACCTTTTCCTAAAACTAATTGAAAGGGAATTTTTGTGAACAAACCTTCCGAAACCTGAGGTAAACCTTGACTGGTAGCAAAACCAAAATTGTATAAATTCAAGTAACTTTTAGGAATAATAATAGGAATAAACTCTTGTCCTTCTTTCCATTTCCAATCCGATTCTTTAACGTCAATAAATTCTTCAGGAACAGATTCGAAAAACAAATCTGTCGAAAACCCACGGATTCCGGCAATGCCACCAACTTGTAATTTAACAGGAAACTGACTGCTTTTGAATGTACCGACTTTTGCAACAAAGTTTTGTGATTTTAATTCATTGATTTCATCTTCGCTAAAGCTTGGTTTTTCTCCTGTAAAAGTTTGCAGAGAAGATATTTTTTTGTTCAATACCACATAGTTCGCTTTCCAAACCGAACTATCCTCTCCAAATTTTTTAGCATAATCCAGGTAAATGGTTCCGGCTAAGATCAAAATGAAAAAACCAATGATAGAAAAAAAACAAAAGGTAGTAATTCGCAAGAAACTTAGGTTTTTACGAACTAACTTTTCGATTAAAGTATTAGAGTTGAATGACATTTGAAAGGCGTTTATCGTGAATTTCATGTAAACTTGTGAAAATAATGCCGGCATTATTTTTTTTCGCTTCTTCGGTAACCAATTCAATCAAAATTTGTTGATTTACTTCGTCCAAATGACTAAAAGGTTCGTCTAAAAGTAAGAAATCAAATGGTTGACAAAGTGCTCGAATAACAGCGATTCGCTGGCGTTGACCATAAGAAAGGTGAACAGCTTTTTGATGCAAGTGGCTTTTTAAACCCACTTTATCAATCCATTCAATGATTTGATTTTCGGACTGATGTTGCGTTAATACATTTTTTAACTGAATATTTTCCATTAAAGTTAATTCTTCAAATAAATGCAAGCCTTGAAAAACATAAGCTAATTTTTCACGTCGAATTTTTGTCCAATCCTTTAGCGTAAAGGAAGTAATATTTTGATTATTGAATAAAACTTGTCCGTCATAATCTTTTCTGCCGCCATATAAAATGTTAATCAGAGTTGATTTTCCTACGCCGGAATGTGCAATGATTTGATAGATATTTTCATTTGAAAAAGTATAATCATTTTTCCAAATTTCAGATTGTTCAAATCCAAATTCTTTTAAAGGATGTGGGACAAGCTGGCTTATTTTAATTTGCATTTTGCTGTTGTGTTTGATTGAAGAATAAAGAATATGCTTCATCTAAAAGTAAGAAAATAACTTCTAAACTATTTTTATCCGCTTTTTTCATATGTATTTTTCCTGTTTTTGTATATTCATTTGATACGCGGTAATCGATGTGGTCAAAATTCGATAAAATTGTTTGTATTTCTTTTGTATTTCCGAAAGGAATTTGTTGATAAATATATTGTTGGACTTCTTTCGGATAGTGCTCAAAATTCAGGTTTACATACCCAAACATTGGATTTGAGGCATTTGTTGCATACTGTGAAGTGACAAAATTGGAAGAGCTTACAACATTATTTAAATATTGATTCATGATCGATTGATTGTTTGTGATGTACATCAAATTGTTTTTGTACGTCAAATAGATCTTCATGTTTGTCGAAACAGGCAACATATAGTACGGACCAATTTTTTGTATGTTTTCTTGGTGGGAAGCAAGAAATTCATTGAAAAAAATATCATTTTTCATTTTTCCGCCTAATACAAATTGTGGGTAAACAACCTGTTTGATAAATGCATCTTTTTTGCCAAAAAAATCATTTGGATTGAATGTTTTTCCAATTTCAAAATCATAAATACTAAACAGAGCTTCACCTTCAAAACTTTGTTCTAACTTACTCAGGTCAACGTTGTATTGTTCCAGAAAATTAGTCAAGAAATTCTGATCTTCGAAAATATATCGCGCGTTTTTCGGATAAATTCCCAATCCAATATTGAAATAACTTCGTGCCGGGAAATACTTAAAAAAATCCGTATTGATTCTGGATTTCCACATTGGACGTTTCTTTAATTCAACTTTTGTGATGGCATCAGGATGAAACTTTTGTGTGAAACTAATTCCATCTGAAGTAAAGGAAATAAAATTAACCCATGAACTTTTTGTAAAATCAAGATTTTCCTTTGTACTGTTCTCTTTTTTAGAAAAATTCTTCAGAAAATTCCCTGTGTACCAAACATTAATATCCTGCGAGTTTTTAACAAAATCACCAAAACTATTATTTTCTTTTGCGAGCGAATGTTTGTCAGTAATAATTTTTGTGAAATAATCTTGAATTGTTTTTTCTCCAACACCAAATTCAGAAACAATGACTAAAAATTGGGATTTATTCCAAGCCATAAAAGGTTTGTTGAAACCTGAAATTGTTGTAAAACCATCTTTTTTGTCAAACGAAATATCTTTTTGGTACAATCCTTTATAAACTGTAGCCAAATGTTCTTCAAATTGATCTTTGTCGCGCATATTTGTGATTAACGCAACCATATTCTTCCCATTTATTTTCTGACCGAAAACATAGATTGGACTAATGATATCAATTCCGGCAGAAGTGGGGTTGTTTTTGATTTCATTTAATAATTTATCCAAAGCAGGATCCTGATTCTTAATTTCACTTTCAGCTAACTCGTAGATTTTATATTGTTCTAGTTTCTGAAAGTTTCCTTTTTCAGCAATAGATTTTGGATTGATTAATGCTACAAAATCTGCGTCAGTTGGTATCAAAATGGTATAATCTTCATTTTTGGAACAACTCGCAAAAAATAAAATAATGAATAAAATTGAATAATATGTGAAGCCTTTTTTCATCTGAATATTCTCTTTTGATTTATTGTTAATAATATGATTAATACCGAATTAAAATTAGAAGTGTTCTATTTTTTATTTAAAAAAGTTAAAACTGTAATATTGGGATAAATTTAAGCAATTATTAGTATGATTTTCGTTTCCGGAAGAATAAAAATATGTAAAAATTTCTTATATTCGCACTCCTTGATTTAGAAGAAATAAGAAAGAATTCGATGGCAAAAAAGTTTAGAGAATATAAGCACTTAGACTTGGTACAAGTCTCAAATGAAACGTTAGAAGATTGGAAACAAAATAATGTTTTTGAAAAAAGTATTTCTACGCGTGATGGAAATCCATCTTTTGTGTTTTATGAAGGACCACCTTCAGCAAACGGGAAGCCGGGAATTCACCACGTTTTAGCTCGTTCTATCAAAGATATATTTTGTCGTTTCCAAACCTTGAAAGGAAAACAAGTTCTTCGTAAAGCAGGATGGGATACACATGGTTTACCTGTAGAATTGGGAACAGAAAAAGAATTAGGAATTACAAAAGAAGATATCGGAACTAAAATTTCGATTGAAGAATATAATGAAGCATGTAAGCGTACAGTAATGCGTTACACAGATTTGTGGAACGATTTGACTGAGAAAATGGGATATTGGGTGGATATGGATGATCCATACATTACCTATAAGCCAAAATACATGGAATCTGTTTGGTGGTTGCTGAAACAAATTTATAACAAAAATTTATTGTACAAAGGGTATACAATTCAGCCTTATTCACCAAAAGCAGGTACTGGTTTGTCTTCTCACGAGTTAAATCAACCGGGAACTTATCAAGATGTAACCGATACAACGATTGTTGCTCAATTTAAAATAAAGAAAGACGCAACAGAATTATTCAATCATTTTGATGGAGATGTTTATTTCTTAGCTTGGACAACAACACCTTGGACTTTACCATCAAATACTGCCTTAACAGTAGGTCCGAATATTGATTATGTTGTGGTTGAAACCTTCAATCAATACACGTTCGAACCAATTCGTGTAATTTTAGGGAAACCATTGGTCGCGAAACAGTTTGGAAAACCATATTTCTTATCAGAAACGGATGAAGACTTTAAAGTTTATGCCGCTGGAAATAAACAAATTCCATACAGAATTGTAGGAGAATACAAAGGTACTGATTTAGTCGGAACTCGCTATGAGCAATTATTACCATGGGCATTGCCATATGAAAACGCAGAGAATGCTTTCCAAGTAATTCCCGGAGATTTCGTAACAACGGAAGACGGTACAGGAATTGTACATACTGCGCCAACATTTGGTGCGGATGATGCACGTGTAGCGAAAGATGCCGGAGTTCCTCCGATGTTAGTGTTAGATGTTCATGGAAATCCTGTTCCTCTAGTCGATTTACAAGGTCGTTTTGTTGCTACTTTACCAGATGGATATGGAGGAAAATATGTGAAAAATGAATACTACGATGATGGAACTGCTCCTGAAAAATCGGTTGATGTAGAAATCGCAATTTTATTAAAAGAGCAAAACAGAGCATTTAAAGTAGAGAAATATAAGCACAGTTATCCACATTGTTGGAGAACGGACAAACCAATTTTGTATTATCCATTAGATTCTTGGTTTATTAAAGTTACGGAAGTAAAAGACCGTATGGTAGAATTGAACAAAGAAATCAACTGGAAACCGAAAGCTACAGGAGAAGGACGTTTCGGGAATTGGTTAGAAAATGCAAATGACTGGAATTTATCTCGTTCTCGTTATTGGGGTATTCCATTACCAATTTGGAGAACAGAAGAAGGTGACGAAGAATTGATCATCGGTTCTGTAGAAGAATTGGTTGCTGAAATTGAAAAATCAGTTGCTGCCGGAATTCAACAATCGAATCCTTTCCAAAATTTTGAAGTAGGAAATATGTCTGAAGATAACTATGATTTAATCGACTTACATAAAAATGTAGTGGATGAAATTACATTAGTTTCTGCTTCAGGAAAACCAATGAAACGTGAGACAGACCTAATTGATGTTTGGTTTGATTCCGGAGCAATGCCTTATGCGCAAGTTCACTATCCATTCGAAAACAAAGAATTGATAGACAATGGGACAATGTATCCTGCTGATTTTATCGCAGAAGGTGTAGACCAAACACGTGGTTGGTTTTATACATTACATGCAATCGGAACATTGGTTTTTGATTCGAAAGCTTACAAAAATGTCATGTCAAACGGATTGGTATTAGATAAAAATGGTCAAAAGATGTCTAAACGTTTGGGAAATGCTGTAGATCCTTTCGAAACTTTAGCAACTTATGGTCCTGATGCGACACGTTGGTACATGATTGCAAATGCGCAACCTTGGGAAAACTTAAAATTTGATATTGCCGGAGTAGACGAAGTTCGTCGTAAATTCTTTGGAACATTATACAATACCTATTCCTTCTTCGCTTTGTATGCGAATGTGGATGGATTTACATTTGCAGAAGAAGAAATTCCTGTAAACGAAAGAGCAGAATTAGATCAATGGATTATTTCTGAACTGAATACATTAACGAAAAAAGTCGATGGTTTCTTATCAGATTATGAGCCTACAAAAGCAGCTCGAGCAATTCAAGAATTTGTAATTGACAATTTATCAAACTGGCACGTTCGTTTATCAAGAAGACGTTTCTGGAGAGGTGATTATTCGAAAGATAAAATTGCTGCTTATCAAACATTATACACAGTTTTAGAAACAGTTGCTATTTTAGGATCACCAATTGCACCATTCTTTATGGATCGTTTGTACAAAGATTTGAATGCAGCGACAGGTAAAAATAAAGCGGAATCTGTTCATTTAGCAGATTTTCCAATTGTTGACGAATCATTAATTAAATCTGCATTGGAAGAGCAGACGCATTTGGCGCAAACAGCAACAAGTATGATTTTGTCGCTTCGAAAATTAAGCGATAATAAAGTGCGTCAGCCATTACAAAAAGTTATGATTCCTGTATTGAATGATACAATGAAAGCTAATTTGGATGCTGTATCTGAATTACTGAAACAAGAAGTGAATGTAAAGGAAATACAATTATTAACAAACGAAGAAGCTTCAAATCTTTTGGTTAAATCTATTAAGCCTAATTTCAAGACTTTAGGCCCTAAATATGGAAAGGAAATGAAGGCTATTTCGGCTGCTACAGCTGAATTGACGAATGAACAAATTGTTAAATTAGAACAATCAGGTCAAATAGATTTGTTAATTGACAACAAAACATTAACTTTAGATTTAGAAGATTTTGAAATCGCGACGAAAGACATCCCAGGGTGGACTGTAGCGTCGAATTCAACTTTGACAGTAGCACTTGATTTACAATTAACGGATGAGTTAATTCATGAAGGTGTGGCACGAGAATTGGTAAATAGAATTCAAAATCTACGAAAAGAAACGGGATTAGAAGTAACCGACAAAATTATACTTAACTTAAAAAATGATGAATCAATCGTAAATGCAGTCGAGCAAAACAAAGATTACATTTGCTCTGAGACATTAGCCGAAGATCTTGTGTTACAAGGAGAAGTTGCGAATGGAACAGAGGTTGAAATTAATGGATTGATGACGCAAATTGCGATTACTAAATTGTAAGCGTATGGCAACAACAGAAGAAAAAGTAAGATACTCTGATGCAGAATTAGAGGAATTTAAAATGATAATTCAAGAAAAATTAGATCAAGCGGTAAAAGACTATGAATTATTGAAAGAAGCTTACACTAACGACAGTAATAACGGGACAGACGATACGTCACCAACTTTTAAGGCGTTTGAGGAAGGTTCTGAAACAATGTCTAAAGAACAAAATGCACAATTGGCTGCACGTCAAGATAAATTTATTCGCGACTTAAAGAATGCGTTAATCCGCATTGAAAATAAAACATACGGGATTTGCCGTGTAACAGGAAAATTAATTAACAAAGAACGATTAAAATTAGTTCCACATGCTACATTAAGCATTGAAGCTAAAAATATGCAACGTTAATAAAATATTTTGAAGAAAGTAGTACTCATTACCATTTTGGTTTTAATCATTGACCAACTCTCAAAATTTTATGTCAAAACACATTTTTTTCTAGGTGAAGATGTAGATGTTTTGGGGTGGTTTAAAATAGCATTTGTAGAAAACCCGGGAATGGCATATGGGATGCATTTTGGTGGAGAAACAGGTAAAATAATTTTATCGCTTCTACGAATAGCGTTAATCGGTATGATTATTTACTATATTAATGCATGGTCTAAAAAACTGAAAAATAATTTCTTTATTATTCCGATCGCACTTGTTTTAGCAGGTGCAATTGGGAATGTAATAGATGGCATATTTTACGGTGTTATTTTCGATAAAGGAACAACTTATAACGAAATGTTTCAGGATTGGGTAGGCTATCAAGGAATTGCACAAGCTAACTTTTCCGGTTATTCGGGATGGTTTACAGGTTGTGTGGTAGATATGCTTTATTTTCCAATTGTAGAGTTCGATTGGCCAACTTGGATCCCAATTATAGGAGGCCAACATTATAAGTTTTTTCAGCCTGTATTTAATATTGCAGATTCGGCAATTTTTATAGGGGGACTTAGTTTATTTCTTTTCCGTAAAAAGGCCTTTACATCCGAGAATGGTGTTCGATTAAGATTTTAAAAACATAAAAACCGATAATATAAGTTATCGGTTTTTTTATTGTTTTTTTAGATCGAAGGAGGCGGGGAGTAGCTATAATCATCGTCTTTATTGTAAATCAATTTAGAGTCTACATCTTGTAATTGAATAATTTTATTATTTTTTTTGATGATTTTAAATTGTTTTACCTGATTCGTTTTCCTATCTCTCAATTCCAGAATATTATTTTTTATTTCGACATCATAATTTGAAGATTGAGTGAGCATTGTTCGAGCAATGATACGGCCATCATCAACTGTATCTCGGTTCGCTTGATGACTTACGGTTTCAGGGTAGCTGTTCACCCGGAGAAAAGCAGAATAATCATTTACTTGTAAAACGATTTCATAAGGAGATTCGGCTGGTAAAATAGTGTCTTTGTCAAGCCGCCATATAAAAAAGTCATGATTAAAAGTGTTTTCAAATTTTTTAACAGGTGGAGGAGGAATTTTCTTTTCTTTTTTCAATATTGGAGGAGGAGGAATTGTTTTCTTTTTTTTCTGTCCAAAAGAAAAACTAGAAATTGAAATAAATAATAAGAATAAGATTTTTGCTGTTTTCATATCGATTGATTTGTATAAAATTACTAAAAATCAATTGATAAAAAAATCCTTTCAAGCACACTTGAAAGGATTTTTTTTGTGGTCCCTACTGGATTCGAACCAGTGACCCCCTGCTTGTAAGGCAGGTGCTCTGAACCAGCTGAGCTAAGAGACCTTTAGGTTCATT
>NZ_KB908297.1:0-159531 GCF_000382425.1 Empedobacter brevis NBRC 14943 = ATCC 43319 | reverse complement strand
TTCTTATTGTCTGAAAAGTGGTCCCTACTGGATTCGAACCAGTGACCCCCTGCTTGTAAGGCAGGTGCTCTGAACCAGCTGAGCTAAGAGACCTTCGTAATTGGATTGCAAATATAGGGCTGTTTTTGAATAATCCAAATAGTTAAAATGAAAAAAATTAAATTAAATTTAATGTAAAGGCTTAACTCTTTTCATTTCAAATAAATAATTTTTTAGTTTTTAAAAAGAAATTTTTGTCTTTTTCTTTTTTTCTTCAATTTTGACTCCTTTAAACAGGTAAATAATCCCTACAAATGATATCGAAATTGTAATAATTGAAAAGATAAAAGCAGCACTTGTAGCTAAAGTTTCATCAAAGTTGAAACGATGAGCAGCATACATAAATACCGCTTCTCTGATTCCGAAACCACTAAATGAAATAATCGATAAAATACCTGAAACTAGAAATATCAATAAATAAATACTGAAATTTTCAGGATGAATGTTTAACCCTTCCAAAACAAAATATAACATTCCGACTTGAATCAATTGTAAAACGATTGAATAAATCATTGAGTTGTAAAATGTTCGTTTATGAATAGGAAACAAAATACCAAGGATGAATGGAACTGCTATAAATCCAATTAAAGAGACCATCAAAGAACCGTACTGAATCAGAGGATAGTCGGTAAGATTTGATAAGAATACTAAAAAAATGATGATTAATAGCATAGCACATAAACCAATAATTTTATCTAAGAAAACTGCTTGAGAAATTTCTTTTAAACTGATTTTATAATTCTTATTCAGGACATAAACTTTGTACGCATCACCACCAATTCCCCCGGGAACAAAAGTATTGTAAAACATACCTAAGAAATATAAACGCGCATTGGATTTATAGGATAAATCGAGGTTGATATCCCTGAAATAATAATCTAATCTAAAAACAGAAAGTGCCTGAGAGACGACATATAAGACAACAGCAATAAAAATATAAATCCAATTTGCATTTTTGTAATGACTGAAAATATCGAAAATGTGCAACTTCACAAAAAAGATGTAATAAATTAGGATGAAACTAATAGCCAGTTTTATTCCTGTTACAATGTATTTTTTAGTTTTTGGATTCAATCGAAATCTTTTGATAATTAACAGACAAATTTAGAGAATCTTCTAGTAATGATTCAAAAAAATATTTATCGACTAATATTTGTTTGATATTATGTAGTTTTGCGATTAAATCAATTGAATCATGCAATCAAAAGTTATTGTAATTACAGGCTCTTCTTCGGGAGTGGGATTGACATTGGCAAACTACTTTCATGAGAAAGGACATCAAGTTTATGGTTTATCAAGGACAGCAAAAGGTCAGGAAAAATTTAAACATATAGCAACGGATATTTCAGATAAAGAAAATGTGGGACGTAGTTTTCAAGAAATTTTTGAACAGACAAATAATAAAATTGATGTATTGATTAACAATGCAGGGATAGGAATGTTAGGAGCTGTGGAAGATGCGACGAAAGCGGATATTGAGAAGCTGTTGGATGTGAATGTGTATGGTTCAATTTATACGATGCAAGAGGTATTACCAGCAATGCGTATGCAAAAGAATGGTCATATTCTAAATGTCTCTTCTATTGCAAGTAATAACGGTTTACCATTTAGAGGTTATTATTCTGCTTCGAAAGCAATGATTGATCGATTGATTGAGTCAGCTCGTTTAGAAAATCGCCATACAGGAATAGAAATAGCAACATTGAATTTTGGAGACATTAAAACCAATATCGCTGAAGGGCGTGTAAAAAGTTTCGTTTCTCAATTTTATCAAAAAAGATACGAAGCAATGGTGGCAGATATTGATCATGAAGTTCAGGACGGAACACCTCCGGAAGATTTGATTCCTATTATAGAAAATATTTTGAATCAAAAGAATTTGAAGCCACATTATTATATTGGAAAATCGATGCAGAAATTTTCAGTGACACTAAAGAATATTTTACCGCAAAAAATGTTCGAAAATATTATTGCAAAATACTCAAAATTAGATTAATCAATGGAAGAAGTGATTTGGCATTACAAAGCTTTTGATTTATTAACATCAAAAGAGCTATATAAAATAATTCAATTAAGGGCTGAAGTTTTTGTTATAGAACAAGAGTGCCTCTACCAAGATTGCGATGGTAAAGATTTGATTTGTGGTCATATTTGGGCGACGATAGATGAAGAAATTGCAGCTTATGCCAGAATTGTCCCTAAAGGAATTTCATATGAACATGAACCTTCGATTGGCCGTGTAATTTCGAATCAAAAATTTCGAGGCTTTGGATTGGGAAAACAATTGATGACAAATTCGATTCAAGTTATCGAAAATCAATTCAAAACTTCTTCTATTCGAATTTCAGCTCAATCGTATTTGAAAGATTTTTATTCTTCTTTTGGATTTGAGCAAGTTTCTGATGAATACTTAGAAGATAATATTCCGCATATTGAGATGTTGAGAAAATGAAATTTTTAAAATACGCTTTCATTTCGATATTTTCTATTTTCATGATATTGTTTTTGGTGGATGTTTACTACTCGAACCAACTCAAAAAAATGGCTCTGTTTAGTGGAGAGGTACAGGAATGGAATCAAATACGAGAAGGAAAAACAAATGTAGAGTTAGCAATTTTTGGTTCTTCACGTGCTTTTATTCAAATTAATCCTTTGATTTTAGAACAAGATTTAGAATTGACAACGCATAATTTTGGACTGAATGGAAGCAAATTTAAAATGCAGTGGTATCGTTTCAATTTGTATTTAACTTATAATCCAATCCCAAAAATTGTTGTTTGGAATTTAGACACGTTTTCGTTTTCACATATTGACGAGGTTTTTCAACCCAATCAATATACGCCGTTTATGTTATGGAATTTTAAATTGTATGAAGCGTTAAAAGAATACAAAGACACGAAACGTGCAGATTTTATAATTCCTCTTTATCGTTACCGAGACCAGACATATTGGAAAGATCAAATCTCAAAATCGAAAAAAGAACACGTGCATGAGGATGGACTTTTTCGTGATGATGGTTTTAAATCATATAACCGAGAATGGAATGTGGATTGGGAAAAGATGAAGAAAAAGAACTCTGATTTTGATGCCAAAGAGTATGCTTTATTAGAGCAGTTAATCAATAAATGTCAAAAAGAGGGAATTCAACTGATATTTACAATTGCACCAGAATTTTACAAAGGGCAGGATTATATGTTAAATCGTGAAGAAGTGATTAATAGATATAAAACAACACTAGAAAAATACAACCTTCCTTTGTTAGATTATTCGGATGATTCGATTAGTTACAATCAAAAGTATTTTTACAATACAACGCACATGAATGATAAAGGGGCGGATACTTTTACAAAAAAATTAGCAAAAGATTTGAAAGCTTACATTAAATCAAAATCATAAAAGGGTTTAAAATTTTTTTTAAACAATTAAATTCAAGAAACTTAACTAGCTTAATAATGAAAAAAATACTATCATTTTGTTTTATTTTATTGACATTCGTATCGATGAATGCACAATCTATTCAACAAAATATAAAACGTGATTATATAGCTTATACTCAATTTGTTTTAGAAAAAAAGTTTGATCAAGCCCTGGAATATACAAATCCAAAAGTTTTTGAATTTTATACAAGAGAACAGTTTAAAACTGCTATAGAATCTATTTTTACAACGCCTGGTCTAGAGTTGAAACTGTCTTTACCAAATACGTTTGAAATTGGTGAGGCTAAACATATAGATAAGATTGATTATGTAAAAATGAATGTAGTTTCTTTATTTGAAATGAAGATAACTGAAATGGATTTTTATAATGAAGAGGAAGAAACCATTGAATATGTTGTTAGTGCGTTAGAAGAAGAATATGGTGAGGGAAATGTAGTTTTTGATAAAAAAACTCAATACTTTAAAATAACAGATAATTCAGAAGTTGTAGCAAGTTCTTTAGATAATAAAATGACATGGAAATTTCTTGTAATTCAACCTAATTTGAAACCTGTTTTAGAAAAAATAATTCCAAAAGAATTCTTAAATTAATAAAAATGCCTTATAAAGCTAGCTTTATAAGGCATTTTTATTAAGGAATATATAATCTAAACTATTTCTACTTTCTTCTCTTTTTTCTGTGTTAAATAAACACCAGACAAAATCATTGCGAATCCAACTAAATGGAACCATGTAATTTTTTCTCCAACCAAAAATCCCCAAAAGACAGAGATAATAGGCATTAGATAAGTAACCATAGAAGCGAACAAAGAACCTGTTGCTTGAATTAAGCGGTAGAATAATATCATAGCTAGTGCTGTTCCCATTAATCCTAGGATTGTTACAAATCCCAAACTTTTCAATTGCTGCTCTGTTCCTTCAAAAGTATCAAAGAATCCTGAAAAGAATAAAATAACAATAGAAGGCAATAACCAAATTGTAAATAAAGCCGAAGATAATTGGAACGAAGGAACGTCATTTAAATAACGGGTTAAAATCAAACTATTTAATCCATATAAGGCGGTAGCCAGCACTATAAGCAAACAATGAACTAAACTGTTTTCGCCTGAAAATCCATCGCCGCCAATTAATAAAACAGCGCCCAAAAAACCTATGACTGCTCCGGAAACTTGATTTTTTGTTCCTTTGATGTTAAACAACAATGCGCCAAATAATAAGATAAATAAAGGAACAAGAGAATCTAAAATCCCAGCCATTGAACTTGATACATGTGTTTGAGCCATAGGAAATAAAAACATGGGGATAAAGTTTCCGCAGAATCCGGCCAACGCCACATATCTCAGTTTATTTTTTGGAATTTTGAATAGGCTGGGAATTCCCCAAATGGCTAAAATCCCACCGGCAATGGACAGACGCAAAGCCCCAACTTGATATGGAGTATAAGCGACTAATCCTTGTTTGATGAGAATAAACGAGCTTCCCCATGTAAGCGCTAAAACGCCAAGGATCATCCAGTATTTGAATTCGATTTTCATTTTCTAAGTTTGCGCAAAGATGCAAAAGTTGAAGCGTTTTTCAAACATAAATTTACCTGCAAAAGCAATCTTTTGTATGATCGTTTACCATTCCTGTGGCTTGCATGTGCGCGTAAATAATTGTAGAACCAAAAAATTTGAAACCACGTTTTTTTAAATCTTTTGCCAATTGGTCTGAAATTTCGGTCGTGGCAGGAACTTCTTTTATTGAATTCCAATTGTTAACAATAGGCTTGTGATCAACATAGCTCCAAAAGAAATCTGAAAAAGAACCAAATTCTTTCTGAATTTTGATAAATAGTTTTGCATTATTTATTGCTGCAATAATCTTTCCACGATGACGAATAATTCCTTCATTTTTTACCAATTCCTCAATTTTAGTTTCGTCAAAATCTGCGACTTTTTTGACATCAAAATCAGCAAAAGCTTCTCTGAAGTTTTCCCGCTTTTTTAGAATCGTGTACCAGCTTAGTCCGGCTTGGAAGGATTCTAAAATTAAAAACTCGAATAGGGTTTTGTCATCTTTCACAGGTTTTCCCCATTCGTTATCGTGGTAATCGATGTACAATTGATCATTATTTACCCAAGCGCAACGTGTTTTTTCCATAGTTTATAAGTTTTTATATTTTATTTCTTTGATAAATCATCATAACAATTTTTCAAATCTTCCAACCATTTAGAATTTATAGTAGAGTCATTTTTTGTTTTATTCATGGCTTGACGTAATAAAGGTAAGAAGTCTTTGTTTTGAGTTTCTAAGATTGCTTCAAATAATACAGTCGTGTAATCATCTTTTACTAATTCTTGTTTAATGATATCAATAACTCTATCGTCATTTCTTCTTGCTAACCCTGCTATAGCTTCCATTTTTGTATCTCTGTGTTTATCATGTACACGATTCCATAATGCTTTTCGAATCTTTTCATTATCAAAATCAATTTGACCAAGATAGAAAGTGGCCCAATCTCTTATGCGGTTTGCTTTATCCTCTGAAAATTTAATTAAAACATGAATAGCATTTTCATCTTCTACAAATCCAAGCGCAGCAACAAGTGCCTGTTTAATCAAAATATTATCTGTATTTTGAAAGGAGCAGATTTTATTAATTTGTTTTTTATTTAAACTATCGTTGTTGAAACTAATTCCAAAAAATATTGAAAATAATGTATCTATATCTGTTTCTGTATTTAATAAGCCAAAATAAATTTTCAAGGTTTCTTTTCTGAAAGGTCTTTTGTCTTTTCCGAGTTGAGCTAAAATATCGATACCAATCATTTTCTTTTTTTGTTCATTTGATTGGATAAATTCAACACATTTGGCAAATAATTCTTTACTGGGACGACTTCTTAATATTCGAATATTTTCCCAACGAGACTTGTTTGTTTTGTTGTTTAAAAGACGAAATATCAGTTTTTCATCGCTCCAACTCATTTTACTCATAACTATAAGTTTTTTAATGCGTCTTCAACCGAATATGTTGGTAATTGACAGGTGTAATTTTCGCAAATATGGATGGAAGTTTTTCCTTCTTCCAAACGATTTTTGGTGATTTCTAACTTTTCAGTTTTTGAAGCAACAAAAATTGCATTTGGAATATACTGTTTTTGCAGTTCATTGAGGTATTTCGTTGAATCATTTCCTACCATTACAATTTCTTTGAAGGAATAACTGAAATTTAAATACAATTGAATCCAATTTGCAAACCCAGTTGGATAATCAACAATTTTTTCTTCAATATTAGATAGCATTTGTCTCGCTTGTTGAATGTAATTTTCTTGATTTAAAATCTTACCAAGTTTAAATAAATTATTTGCCATTATCGAATTAGAAGAAGAAATGACATTGTCATAAATCTCAAAGGTTTCGTTTACCAAGGGTGTATCGTAATGCGATTTGTAAGCAAACATGTTGTTTTTATGGTTGTAAAATTGATTGAAAACTTCTTCGGTTAAAGTCTGAGCAGCTTCTAAATAATGCATTTCAGCAGTTGTTTCGTAAAGTTTAATCAATGCTTCAATCATCAAGGCATAATCATCCAAAAAACCTGAAATTGTGGTTTGTTCATCTTTATAATTTCGAAATAAAGTTTCGCCATTCCATTGATGTTCTAAAATAAAACTGACCACTTTTTTTGCTAAATCTAAATACTCAGAATATTCAAAAGCTTGAAAAGCATCACATAAGCCAATAATCGTTAAGGCATTCCAAGAAGTTAAAACTTTTTCATCGCGGTGAGGTTTTGTACGCTGTTCGCGAATGGGGTTGAGTATTTTTTTCCATTCAGCAACTTTCATATGAAGCTCTTCTAGCGAAATGTTTTGTTGTACTGTAAAATCTTCATCATCCGTTAAACGCATCAAAATATTATTTCCATGCTCCCATTCACCAAATTCGTCAACGTTGTAATATTTTTTAAAAAGATCGAAATCATCATTTAAAATTGATTTCAATTCTTTTGTTTTCCAAACATAATATTTTCCCTCTTCAGCTTCTGAATCTGCATCAATAGCTGAATAAAAAGCATTATCCGGAGAAAGCATTTCATCTTTCAACCAATTCACAGTTTCTTCAACCACAGTTTGATATTTCTTTTCTCCGAAAATTTTGTAGGCATTCGAATACAATGAAAGCAATTGTCCGTTGTCATAAAGCATTTTTTCAAAATGAGGAACTTTCCAATACGGGTCCACAGAATATCGTGCAAATCCTCCTTTTAATTGGTCGTAGATTCCTCCGAAAGCCATTCGGTCTAACGTAATTTTGGTTTGAATCAAACAATTTTCATTTTGGGTTTGGACTCCGTAACGTAAAATAGTTTGCCATGCATTGGGTAGCATAAATTTAGGAGCACGGTTGAAACCTCCCCATTCATCATCAAATTGTTGTTGCCAAAATTCAAAGGTCTCATCTATCTTGGAAGTAGAAAAAACAGCGGAAGATTTTAATTCTATGGTTTCCATTTTATTTAAACCATCCGCAATAGAATTGACGTATTCCATCATCTTTGAATGATTCTGATGATAGAGTTGATGGATGTTCTCTAACAATTCAATCCATTGTACCTTTGGAAAATAAGTTCCACCATAAAAAGGACGACCATCCGGTAAAGCGAAAACATTCAACGGCCATCCTCCTGATTGATGAATTAATTGTGAAACATTCATGTATAAGGCGTCCAAATCTGGTCGTTCTTCCCGATCAATTTTAATGCAAATAAAGTTTTCATTCATTACTTTTGCGACTTCTTCGTCTTCAAAAGACTGATGTTCCATTACATGACACCAATGGCAGGCTGAATAACCAATCGAAATAAGCAGCGGTTTATTGACTTCTTTTGCATAAAGAAGCACTTCATCACTCCAGCTCTGCCACCAAACAGGATTATTTTCGTGTTGTTTGAGGTATGGGCTTGTCGCTGATTTGAGGTTATTTTGTTGAAAATTCATACTGATTCTTTAATAATTTAAAGTTCGTACAATTTTTATGGATGAAAAATTATATTTTCGACAAAAATTAAATAAACATGAACATTTACGAATATATTTCTATTGGTGCATATATGGCATTGATGATTGGAATTGGAATTTATTCTTATCGAAAATCGTCAAACAATTCAGAAGATTTTTTGATTGGAGGTCGTAAAATGGGAGCAGCTGTTACAGCCCTTTCAGCAGGAGCAGCAGACATGAGCGGTTGGTTGTTGATGGGGGTTCCGGGCGCAATGTATTTTACTGGATTGTCCAGCGCATGGATTGCGATAGGATTAACGACAGGGTGTTTGTTAAATTATATTTTTGTTGCACCTCGTTTACGTATTTATACAGAAGTAGCCCAAAATGCGATTACTTTACCTGTTTTTTTTGAGAACCGTTTCAAAGATAAATCTCGTTTATTACGAATTGTTTCTTCAATTTTAATTTTAGTATTCTTTACATTGTATACTTCTGCCGGAATGGTTTCCGGAGGCAAGTTGTTTGAGTCAGCTTTTGGAATGGATTATATGACAGGACTTTGGATGACTAGTTTAGTTGTGGTGTTGTATACATTTTTAGGTGGTTTTTTGGCTGTTAGTTTAACAGATTTTGTACAGGGAACGATTATGGTTTTGGCGTTGGTAATTGTACCTATTGTAGCCATTTCTGAAATAGGAGGAGTCGGTGAAACATTCTCTATTATCAATGATAAAGGGGATAAATACCTGGATCTTTTTAAAGGAACGACAACGATAAGCATACTGTCTTTGATGGCTTGGGGATTAGGATATTGCGGTCAGCCGCATATTTTGGTTCGTTTTATGGCAATTGATAAGCCATCGGATTTAGCAAAAGCTCGAAATATTGGAATTACTTGGATGATTTTTACCGTTGGAGGAGCTCTGTTAGTAGGTTTAGTTGGAATAGCTTATTTAATGAAATATGATCAGACGACTATGTTTTCTTTTGACCATTCTAAGACAGAAGCAGAGACTATTTTTATATATTTTTCACGTGTGTTATTTCATCCATTGATTGGAGGGTTTTTATTGTCTGCTATTTTAGCAGCGGTAATGAGCACGATTTCTTCTCAATTATTGGTCACATCAAGTTCGTTAACAGAAGATATTTACAAGGCATTTATCAAAAAGAATGCAACACCAAAGCAATTGTTAACAGCAAGCCGGTTGTCAGTGTTAATTGTTGCGATTATTGCGGTATTGTTGTCATTAACACCTAAAGATTCTATTTTAAATTTAGTAGGAAATGCTTGGGCAGGTTTTGGATCAGCTTTTGGACCGGTGATTGTTTTTTCTCTTTTTTGGAAAAAAACGTCTTGGCAAGGAGCTTTGGCAGGAATGTTGACAGGAGGAATTGTTGTATTAGCTTGGGTTTATACAAATCATAACTATAAAGATTGGTATGAAATAATTCCCGGGTTTATATCTTCTGTGCTTGTTATTTATGTGGTTTCTTTAATGACACAAAAACCGAATCAAGAAATTGACAAAGAGTTTGACGAAATGAAAGAAATTCTGAAGAAAAATTAATTCTGAAAAAAGAGTATAACTTTAAGTGATCTCATGATTTGAAAGGTGAGTGACTGATTGTTTTCAGTATCATTTTTGAGAGTATTATGATGAAAACATAAATCATAATAATCTCGAATTGTTGATAAGTTTCACTTTCTTAGAATGAGTAAAAAAGGGAGATTTGTTTGTATATTTGTAAAGTTTGATTAAAAAAATAATCAAAAATTAAATCAATTTAAACGAAAAAATGAACGATATTATTCAATTACTGCCAGATCATGTAGCGAATCAAATTGCCGCGGGGGAAGTTGTACAGCGACCAGCGTCGGTGATAAAAGAATTGATTGAAAACGCAGTAGATTCTGGAGCAACTTCTGTTCAAATAATTGTAAAAGATGCAGGGAGAAGTCTGGTTCAAGTGATTGATAATGGTTCGGGAATGAGTGTTACTGATGTTCGAATGGCTTTCGAACGACATGCGACTTCCAAAATCAGAACAACTGAAGATATTTACGCTATTCATACAAAAGGTTTTCGTGGAGAGGCTTTAGCATCAATTGCTGCAGTAGCTCAGGTTGAAACTAAAACACGTAGAGAAGAGGACGAGGTAGGATCACAACTGATCATCGAAGGCGGAGAAGTTCGCAATCAAGATCCGGTAGTTTGCCCTGTTGGAACATCCATTTCAGTCAAAAATCTTTTTTACAATGTTCCGGCCCGTCGTAATTTCTTGAAATCAAATCAAGTTGAGTTTCGTCATATTCAGGATGAATTTCAGCGGGTTTCGATGGCACATGAGAATATTAGCTTCTTTTTACATCACAATGATGCCGAAGTTTATCATTTAAAAGCAGGGAATCTGAAGCAACGAATTGCACAGATTTTTGGAAAAAAATTAAACTCACAAATTATTTCGGTTGAGGAGGATACAGAAATTGTAAAAGTGAAAGGGTTTGTAGGGAAACCTGATGCAGCAAAAAAATCGCGTGGAGAACAATTTTTCTTTGTTAATCATCGCTTCATTCGAAGCGGATATTTACACAATGCGATTGTAGATGCTTTTGAAAGTTTACTGCCTGCAGGTTACAGTCCTTCTTATTTTCTGTACCTGGAAATAGATCCTTCAAAAATTGATATTAATATTCATCCTACCAAAACTGAAATTAAGTTTGAAGATGAAGCTTTGATTTTTACCATTCTTAGAGCTGCAGTAAAGCATGCTTTGGGACAATTTAATGTCATTCCTTCTTTAGATTTTGAACAAGATCCAAACTGGGCATTTATTCCCTCAGCTACTGAAGATACAGAGATTAAGGTACCTGAAATTACGGTGGATTCTAGTTTTAATCCTTTTGAACATCAACAAATAAGAACACCAAAGCCATCTGATATTCGGGCGAATATGGATTTTTATAAAGATGCAGTCGAATTAGAAATTGAAAATAATCATGCACATCAATTATTTGAATCTGAAGATTTTCAAGATAGTTTTGACGTGATTCAATGGATGAATCAATATTTAATTGTAGAATACCGAGGCGAATTATTAATTATCGATCAGCACAGAGCACATCAAAAAATATTATTCGAAAAATTTATTCATTCTAACAATGGAAATGCTTTGGTGCAGCAGATGCTTTTTCCGATAGAATTGGAACTCTCATCAAATGATCGTCAGAAATTAATCAATGTTGAACATCAATTATTAAGTTTTGGATTTGACATTTCATTGGATGAAGAAACCATTCAAATCAATGCCATTCCTGTGGATGTACAACAAGAGGATGTTGTGTCGGTTATTATGGATTTTATTGAAGAATTAGAGTACCAGGAATCAATCGAATTAGAAAATACTTTTGCGAAAATTTTGGCTAAGAATGCGGCTGTTAAAAAGGGGATTTCATTAAAACCTGAACAAATGCAGACGTTGGTAGAAGAATTGCTAAAATTACCAAATCCGAATTATACACCTTACGGACGACCAATTTTTGTGCAAATGAATACAGCTGATATTAAAAAAACATTACAGTAAACCGATGAGACAATCTATACCACCGATTACAAAGAATTTACTTATTATCAATGGTTTATTCTTTTTAGCAACTTTTGTTTTTAGTACAAAAGGAATCGATTTGAGAGTTATTTTAGGTGCTTTTTACCCGGAATCTCCAAATTTTAAATTTTGGCAAATTTTGACGCATATGTTTATGCATGCCGATTTTACACATATTTTGTTTAATATGTTTGCGTTGTGGATGTTTGGTTCTGTAGTTGAACAAACTTTTGGACCAAAGAAATTTCTAATTTTATATTTATTAGCAGGATTGGGAGGCTTTACATTATTTAATTCTGTAAACTATTTTCAGATTGAACAATTTAAAGAAACCATTCAATCGCAAGGAATAGGATTGGGACAAATTTATGAAGCAGCTAAATTAAATCTACAAGGAGGCTATCATACAAACTCAGTTATACAAAGTAATCAGGCAGCGTCCGATATTTTAGATTATTATGTTACTCCGATGGTAGGAGCTTCCGGAGCAATTTATGGGTTGTTACTGGCTTTTGCGGTTTTGTATCCGGACGAAAAATTAATGTTAATCTTTTTTCCTGTTCCTATTAAAGCGAAATATTTTATACCAATTATGGTGTTGATTGAGTTTTATATGGGATACAAAAATATTGGGAATATAGCCCATTTTGCGCATTTAGGAGGAGGATTAATCGGTTTCTTGCTGGCAAGAAAGTGGAAAAAGAATTTATATAGATGGAATTAGAAAATGGGAAATAATATCTTAGACGATTTAAAATTAAAATTTTCATCAGGGAACAGTGCTACAAAGTTAATTTATATTCAGGTTGTTGTATTTTTCACCTTGTTGATTATTGATTTTATTTCTCGTACGGTAGCAAATTCAATCATCATAACAACAGATTTATTTGCATTGTCTTCTTTTGATGATTTGATTGTAAAACCTTGGCAAATCCTAACGTATTCTTGGTTACACGGAAATCTTTTTCATTTAATCATGAATATGGTACTGTTGTACTTTGTTGGGCAACTATTTTTACAACAGTTTCAGAATAGAAATTTAGTGACATTCTATATTTTTGGAGGAATTACAGGAGGAATTTTCTTTTTAGTTTTTCAGAATATCTTTAATTACTCACATTTATTGGTTGGAGCTTCAGCGGCGATTTATGCTGTTTTTTTTGCAATGATTTCTTACAATCCTAAAATGCCTGTTCGTTTATTGCTTATTCCAACTTCATTTCCTTTACTTTATGTAGGGTATGTATTTATTGCATTTGATGTGTATAACATTATTGTAAATCAAAATGCCGGAGGAAGTATTTCACATTTGGGTGGAGCTATTTTTGGGTATCTTTACATGAAACAATTTGAAAAAGGCAATGATTTTTTAGGTAACTTTATTACACGGATAGAAGAGTTGTTTAAAAAGAAAGAAAAGACGACTTTCAAAACACATAAAAATTCTTCTTCAGCTTCATCTCGAACGAATGTTCCGAAAGATGATTACGATTTTAATCATCAGAAAGTTGAAAAGCAGAAAAAAATAGATGTAATTTTAGATAAAATTTCTCGTTCAGGTTACGAGAGTTTGTCAAAAGAAGAAAAAGACTTTCTATTCAGAGAAGGTAGATAATAAAAATGAGTATAATCAGTAAGTTCAAACTAAATTATTTCAATCGTTTAGTACTAACAATTAATATTGTTTTTTTGTTGGTGGCTTACTGTGTGTATTTAAATAAAGTTTTTACACCAACAGAGATCCCTTATTTCAATTTTATTTCAATTGGCTTTCCTATTTTATTTGCATCTGGCGCGTTATTTTTGTTGTATTGGTTAGTAGTTAGCTGGAGACATTTTTTACTGGTTTTAGTACTTTCGGCTGGTTTGTTTTACCCAATTTATCTTTCTTATCCAATTGTACAGTTCAATAAGGTGAAAGATAAGAAAGCTGATTTATCTGTTTTGACGTATAATACTCACGGATTTAAAGAAGAAGGAACAAAAGAACTTTTGATAAAGAATAAGGCCGATATAATGTTGCTTCAGGAAGCATATCAAGGGCAGCAAAAAAGTTTAAAGAATAAGGAGTTTAAAGATTATTATTCAGAGTTTTATGGGTTGTTGACAATATACAGCAAATACCCAATTATTCAAACAAAAAAAATAACACCGGATAATAATGATGATTTAAATGGATTAGCGGCATATGCAGATATAGACTTGGGAACAGATACCATTCGTGTTATCAATGTTTACCTGGAACCGATGTATATCGATAAAGAGATGGTGAAAGACATTATACAATCAGACAATTCTCAAAAGGCTGAAGTTTCCAGTAGAAAAGTAGAATTGAAATTGGTAAAAGGAATGCAAAAACACCAAAAGCAGTTAGAAGCAATTATTCCGTATATTACATCTTCACGTCATCCTGTTATTTTGGGTACTGATCTAAATTCGACACCTGTTTCGTATGAATATGAGAAGTTGAAAAGTTATTTACATGATTCATTTATTCAGGTAGGAAAAGGAGATGCAACTACTTTTCATGGATTTAAGTTTCCAATTCGAATTGATTATTTGTTTCATTCTAAAGAATTTGAAACGATAGAGGCCCGTGTGATTCGAAAAAAATTCTCAGATCATTATCCTGTCGTTGTAAAATATAAATTTTCAGAATAATTTTTTCCTATATTTATTCCATAATCAATCAAAATGAACCAGAAAGAGAGTTTTATTCAAGAAATGCAAAGTCGTTATTCCTATAAAAATGATAAAATAGTTTTAGGAAAAGCGAAGTTAGATGGAGAAATTGTGGAAGAAACCGAGATTTCGGTAGCTCTTAAAACAATGAATCGTCATGGTTTAATAGGCGGAGCAACAGGAACGGGTAAAACAAAATCTTTGCAGATTATAGCAGAACAACTTTCTTTAAAAGGAGTTCCAACATTGTTGATGGATATCAAAGGAGATTTGTCTGGAATCGGTGCAGCTGCAAATGTGGCTGATAAAAATGCACAGGAGAGAATGGACTCGTTGAATTTGCCATTTGAACCTCAGGCTTCACCAGTAGAATTATTATCAATTTCTGACGAGCCCGGAGCAAGATTACGTGCGACTGTAAGTGATTTTGGTCCAATCTTGTTCAGTAAAATTTTAGAGCTGAATGAAACACAAGAAAGTATTATCTCGATTATATTCAAATATTGTGAAGACCGGAATTTGCCATTAATTGATTTAGAAGATATTCGACGTGTTTTACAATATGTAACAGATTCTGATGAAGGAAAGTTGGAATTAAATTCCAATTATGGAACAATTGCTCCGGCTTCATTGGGAGCTATTTTACGTAAAATTGTTGCGTTGGAACAACAAGGTGCTGCTAAATTTTTTGGAGAGCCAAGTTTTGATGTACAAGATTTGTTGAAAACAAAAGATGGGAAAGGAATTGTTAATATCATTCGGTTGATTGATATTCAGAATCAGCCGAACCTGTTTTCAACTTTTATGTTGAGTTTATTAAATAAAATTTATTCCCAGTTTCCGGAATCTGGAGATTCCGACAGACCCAAATTAGTTATTTTTATTGATGAGGCTCATTTGATTTTTAAAGAAGCAACCAAAGCTTTATTAAATCAAATCGAGACAATGGTGAAATTAATTCGTTCAAAGGGAGTAGGTTTATATTTTGTCACTCAAGTTCCCGGTGATGTTCCTGATGCTGTCTTGAGTCAATTAGGGTTGAAGGTTCAACATGCTTTAAGAGGTTTTACCGCAAAAGACCGTAAAGAAATTACAAAAGCGATTGAAAATTATCCGACAACAACTTATTATAAAGCAAATGAGGTTATTACTCAGTTAGGTATTGGAGAGGCATTTGTGACTGCTTTAGATGAGAAAGGTATCCCAACTCCTTTGGCTTATACGTATATGAGAGCACCTAACTCGAGAATGGATGTATTGACATCTGATGAAATTAATAGCATCGTTTCAAATTCAGATTTGGTCAATAAATATGCGACAGAAGTAAATAGACAATCTGCAAATGAAATATTGTCTCAGAAATTAGAGCAACAGAAAGAAAACGAAAAACCTACTACTAAAACAGCCCCAACAAAAAGAATTCCGAAAGAAAAAGATTGGACTGATAATCCGATGGTAAGAGATGTAAGTCGTACTGCTACACGGAAATTGATTGATCTGGGAATGAAGATATTAACTAATTTTTTAAAAGGAAAAAAATAAGCAAGTGTACGCGATTTTAGATATTGAAGCGACTGGCGGTAAAGTAGGAGAAGAGTCAATCATAGAGGTTGCTGTGTATAAGTATGATGGGAAAGAGATTATAGATCAATTTATATCATTGGTTAATCCGGAAAAAAAGATCGATCAATATGTGCAAAGGTTGACTCATATTACAGATAAAATGGTGCTTACAGCGCCGAAATTTCATGAAGTAGCCAAACGAATAGTAGAGATTACTGATGATTGTATTTTGGTTGGGCACAATGTCATGTTTGATTATCGGATGTTGAAACAAGAGTTTAACCGACTTGGTTATAATTTTCAGAAAGAGTGGATAGATACTTTTGAATATAGTGAAAAACTAATTCCGGGATTGCCTTCTTATTCTTTAGGAAAACTATGTCAATCTTTGGGAATTGTTGTGACGGATCGTCATAGAGCTTCTGGTGATGCTCGTGCAACAGTGGCATTATTTAAGATGCTTATAGATAAAGATTCCCAAAAAATTATCATAAAAAAAACAGGGTTAAATCAACCTAAAAAAGCACATTCAAAATATCAAAAACTTTTAGAAGGTCTACCTAACTCAATAGGTGTCTTTTATTTATATAATAGCAAAAAGCAATTAATTTATATTAGTAGAAGCAATAATATTGCGGGATCTGTCAATCAAATTTTCACTTCTAAAACATTAAAGGCTAATAAGCTTAAGCGGTATACACGCTCTATAAAGTATGAAGAGACCGGAAGTGGATTTCTTTCAGCGATAAAAGAGAATAGTGAAGTTTTAAACAATCAACCTATGTATAATACAAAATTGGTTGAGAATAAAGTCTATCCTTTCGGATTATATCTTTTAGCATCTAAAAGAGGTTATTCAAGGTTAGAAATTGGAAAAGTTAGGAAAGTGCAACCTGTTTTGAAATTCAAAACAAAAGAACGCGCAAAGGAGGTTCTAGAAAAAATAGTTAATGATTATAATTTATGCAAACAGGTAAATGCAGGTGTCAAGTCTGATGACTCTTGTTTTCAATACAAAGTGAATAAATGTAATGGAGCCTGTATAAAAGAGGAGTCAAGAGATGTTTATAATAAAAGAATTGAAGATTTTATTCTAACAACTGAATATCCATCCGATACTTTCTTAATACTTGATAAAGGTAGAAAAGGGACAGAGAAATCTTTTTATTTAGTTGAAAAAGGAGAGTTTAAAGGATATGGTTATTATGAATTTCATCATCAAATAAAATCATTAGAAAAGATTCATAATATTTTAATTCCGATTCAAGAAACAGATGAAATAAAAAATATGCTAAAATATTTCCTTTACAAAGTTTCATCTAATCCTAATCAAATTATCGTATTAGATGAATTATAAAAAATTAAATAAAAAAAGGTCCGTTTTAAACGGACCTTTTTTTATTTAATATGGAATATTTATTTAATTTCTTTGAAGACAACTCGTCTGTTTTCTAAATTTTTCCATGCCGGACAATTTGTAACAGGATTACATTCTGCCCATTTCAAATCAGATTTACCTCTTCCTACTGAAGATAATTTTGTTGTATCTACCCCTTTATTTGCTAGATAACGAACAACAGAAGCAGCACGTCTTTCAGATAATTTTTGGTTATAATCAACACCTCCAGCAGCATCTGTATGACCTTCAACCATAAATTTAAAGTCAGGATTTGCTAATAATACTTCTGCCGCATGATTTAATTTTTCATACGATTGCTCTCTAATACGATCAGAATCGTAGTCAAATTCGATACCTTCTAAGTAAGCATTAATTGTAGTTGCAACTTCGTCTCCAGATATTCTTACAACTTTTTCAGGACAACCTCCATTTGTTGGTGGGCCAGGAATTGTAGGGCATTTATCTTCACTGTCCGGAATTCCGTCACCATCAGAGTCTAAAGAACAACCAGATCCGTCTACGCGAATACCTTCTGGTGTTCCAAGGCATTTATCCCATTGGTCACATACACCGTCTCTGTCTTCGTCAATACATTCGAAAGGAGTAGGAACGATCGGAGCTTGATAACCTAAAGGAGATACCCATTGTAAAGCATCTTTATGTTTTCCTATTTTATAATGTAATCCTAGAGAAAAAGTAATCATATTATCGTCACGCCCTTCTTCTACATCAGCAGCGGTCCAATAACCAATTTCAGGTTTTCCAGAACCATCAAATTCTTCATCTCCAGACATTACGTACATCGCTCGCAATTCTAAATCAAATTTATCATTGACTTTGTATCGTAATCCAGCTCCTACTTGAGAATATACTGATTTGTCTGCGAGTTTTTGATCAGTAACTAAACCGTAACCGTTTCCAGAGCCGTAGAAATGTTGTCTATAGGCTTTGTATCCTAAAATACCAAATCCTCCATACAAATGCATAGCCCATTTAAATTCGGTTTTGTTATCTACTCTTCTCAATAAATTAGAAGCATTAACATCGGCTAAAACAGATATACCATTGTATTTAGTTATACCATGAGCTTTACCTTGAAAAGCATTGCCCCATGGAGTATTATCATATATGGTACCTTTTTGTCTCGTTTGTCCTAATTGGTATTGTAAACTTAAGCCAAAAGCATGAGTAATCTGCTTATTTACTTGTAGCTGAAAATCGTATCCCGGAGTGAAGTATCCTCCCCCCATCCAAGAAACTAAATCAGTGTTTTGTAAAGCATTTGCTCCTGCAAAAACTGAAACAGACCAATCGTTAAATTCTTTTTTACTGTTGTTGAACGGTTTTTCATCGTACTTGGTTTGGGCAGACACACAGACTACCGAACCCAAGATTAATAAAGATAAAAGTTTTTTCATAGGTTAGAATTATTTTATAACTAATAATATATAAAGCGTTGCTAATATATTTTACAAAACTAATGATTTAATAATTAATATCTTAAAAAAAAGATAAACTTTTGATAAAATCTCTTGAATAGTTTTGAGGGTGTGGGATTCTCAATCGGGAACAATGAATGAAAAGATTATTGTAAAATAATATATCAATATCTATTAGCCGATCCACATATTTTTCATTTTCTTTTGGTTGAAAATATGTTCTTCCCATTTTTTCTTCGATTTCTTTTATTTTTTTTAAAAGTTCAAATGGAGAAAATAGAGTAGTAATTTCAATTTTCTGATTCAAAAATAAATGATTTGTTGTAAAACCTTCCGCCTCATTTTCTAAAATATTTGACTCTTTTTTTATTTCTCCAACCTCTTTGTTTATAAGGGTTTTAGCAATTTCTAAATTGTTTTTTTTGTTTCCTAAGTTTGTTCCTAGTAACAAAATGGCTTTATTTTGCGACATATTGTGCAAAAGTAATAATAAATTAAAAATGAAAAACTTTTTCGGGAGAGTCTTCTCAACTATTATAGGAAATCTATTAACGTTTAGTGTGTTTATCATTATACTTTTCGTTTTGATATTTGTTTCAGCATTATCCACACCATCTAAAAATGTGAAGGAAGGATCTGTTTTAGAAATTTCACTTGAAGATCCTATTATGGAAAGTGATATGGATCGTTCAGTATCTATTTTTAATATGTCAAATGAATCAGGTGTATTTTTGCAAGATATTCTTCATTCTATTGAAGAAGCAAAAAATGATGATAAAATAAAGGGAATTAGTTTAAAACTAGATAAATTCTCAGGAGGAGCAACACAAGCAACAGATATTCGCAATGCTTTAGAAGATTTTAAAAAGTCCGGAAAGTTTATTTACTCTTATTCTAACTCAGGAAGTCAGTTGTCATATTATATAAATAGTATTGCAGATAAAATTTATCAAAATCCTTTGGGAGGAACTTTGTTGCAAGGTTTAAGTTCTAACATTATGTTCTATAAAAATGCAGGAGATAAATATGGAGTAGATTTTCAGGTAATTCGCCATGGACAGTTTAAAAGTGCTGTGGAACCGTATATGAGAACCAATATGTCCGAAGAAAATCGTTTGCAGTTATCAGAATTATTGAATGATGTTTGGGGTAATGTAGCCAATACGGTATCGAAGTCTCGCAAAATTTCTCCGGAGCAATTTAATCTTGTTACAGATAGTTTGTATGCATTTATTCCGGAAATGGGAAAAGAAAACAAAATTTATGATGTTCTTGCTCAAGAAAATGATTATCAAAAAATTTTATTTGAAAAACTTGGTTTGAAAGAGGAAAAATCAAAAACGAATTTTGAGGTTCTAGAAAAACATACGATTAAAGTTGAAGATTATTTTGAAACGTTATCAGAAAAATCGGAAAAAAACAAGATTGCTGTTCTTTATGCATCAGGAACAATTACAGAAGGAGATGGTTTTGATGGGATTCAATCTAAAACTTATGTTGACGCGATTCGTAAAATAGCTGGAAATGATAAAATAAAAGCATTGGTTTTACGTGTTAATTCGCCAGGAGGAAGTGCTAATGCTTCAGAAGAAATTTTATATGAATTGATGCAGTTAAAAACAAAAATGCCAATTGTGGTTTCTTTTGGAGATGTTGCCGCGTCCGGAGGATATTATATTGCACAGGCTTCTGATAAAATATATGCTCAACCGAATACCATTACAGGATCTATTGGAGTCTTTGGAATGATTCCTAATGCAAAGAAACTATTTAACAATATCGGTTTAGATTTTGACGAAGTAAAAACAAATGCTAATGCAGATCAATTGAAATCTTTAACAACTCCAATGTCGGCAACAGCGAAGAATACGATGCAGAAATCAATTGTATTAATTTATGGCAAATTTGTGAACCATGTTGCGGCAAATAGAAAATTAACGTACGAACAGGTTGATAAAATAGGAGAAGGACGTGTTTGGTCAGGTACACGTGCAAAAGAAATTGGTTTGGTGGATGATTTTGGAAGTTTAGAAACAGCAATTCAAGAAGCAGCAAAATTAGCAAAGATTGAAAAATATTCAACCGAAAGTTTCCCAAAACGTAAAGATTCTTTTGAAGAATTTATGGACAATCTTCAAGGTAAGAATACCGAAGCTGCTATAGCGAAAGAATTAGGTTCGGATGGAATTAAGATTTATAAAGAAATTAAGATGTTGAACGAACAAAAAGGCGTTCAATTACGATTGCCTTACGATATTCAAATTCAATAAAAATCATAAAAAAGGGTTAAAAATATTTTAACCCTTTTTTATTGTTAAAATCTTCCTATTTTAGTAAAAATATTTACATGATTAAAAAATTAAATTCTCTTTTATAATCATGTAAATTTATTATACTTTTGTACATTCATTTTTAATAATACTGAGACATAATCAACGATGGGATTATTTGATTTTTTCACGCAAGAAATTGCGATTGACTTGGGGACTGCCAACACTTTAATTATACACAATAATAAAGTTGTTGTAGATAGTCCTTCTATCGTCGCTATACATAGAAGAACAAATAAAGTTATTGCTGTTGGAGAACAAGCAAAACACATGCAAGGGAAAACGCATGACGATATAAAAACAATTCGTCCTTTGAAGGATGGAGTAATTGCTGATTTTGAAGCTTCAGAATTTATGTTGACAGAGTTCATCAAGAAAATTCCTGGAATTCAAGGCAAATTATTTTCACCTTCACTTCGTATGGTGATTTGTATTCCTTCCGGAATTACAGAAGTTGAAAAACGCGCCGTTAAAGATTCTTGTGCGCGTGTTAATGCAAAAGATGTACGCCTTATCTACGAACCAATGGCTGCTGCTATTGGAGTTGGTATTGATATCACTCAACCCAAAGGTAATATGATTATTGATATAGGTGGAGGTACAACAGAAATTGCTGTTGTTGCATTAGGTGGTATTGTTTGTGACAAATCTGTTAAAATTGCAGGAGATGTCTTTACAAATGATATTGCATATTATCTAAGAACCCATCATAATTTATATATTGGAGAAAGAACCGCTGAACGTGTTAAAATAGAAGTAGGAGCTGCCGTTGAAGAATTAGAGCACGCACCGGAAGATATGCCGGTACAAGGTCGCGATTTGATTACAGGAAAACCAAAAGAAATTACTGTAAACTACCGCGAAATTGCTCGTGCATTGGACAAATCTATTTTACGCATTGAAGATGGTGTAATGGAAACATTGTCTCAAACTCCTCCGGAACTAGCTGCAGATATTTACAACACTGGTATCTATATGGCAGGTGGTGGAGCAATGTTGAGAGGCTTGGATCAACGTATCTCTAAAAAAACAGGTTTACCGGTTTTCTTAGCTGATGATCCTTTACGAGCTGTTGTTCGAGGAACGGGGATTGCTCTTAAAAATATAGATAAATTCACGTTCTTAATGAAATAGAAGAGTAAAAAGCAATGCAATATATTCTGAATGCGATTAGAAGAAATGGAATGCTGTTAATTTTTGTCTTTTTAGAGTTAATTGCGTTGTTTCTTGTTTTTAAGAAAAATATTTATCACGAAACTATTCTTGCTTCTGCAAGCACATCTTTCACAGGTTATGTGGACGATAAAATAGCTAAAATTACAAACTTTGTTCATCTACCTCAAACGAATAAAGAATTGATGGACGAAAATGCTTTTTTACGAGAGCAGTTAGTACATTTAGGTATCAAAGATGCTAAAACGAAAAAGTTTTATAAAGCAGATACATTAGGTTATCATCAAACTTATTCTTTTGTTCCTACTGAGATCGTAAATAATTCGGTTATCAAAACGCAAAACCTTTTGACAATTGATAAAGGTACGAATGATGGAATAGAAAAAGGTGATGGTATTATCACAAATAATGGTGTAATAGGTATTGTGACGTATGCCGGGAAAAATTATTCTCGCGCAATTTCTTTATTGAACAAAGACATTAATATCAATGCACGTATCAAAGGAAATCAATATTTCGGAACAGTAAAATGGGATGGTAAAGATCCTCGTTTTGTACAGTTGTATGAAATTCCTAAATATATCGAGGTCAAAAAAGGAGATATCATTGAAACGGATGGTAAATCGCCGGTTTTTCCGGAAGGAATTATGATTGGTAAAGTGGTAAGCAAGGGTGTAGATGAAACAGGTGAATTGAAAGTTCAAGTAAGATTAAAACAGGATTTTGCAAACCTTGCTCAAGCATATGTGGTAACAAACCTTAATAAAGTTGAAATTCAACAAGTAGAGAAATCAGATACTATAACAAACACGCAGAATGTTCAATAAAGATTTTTTAATCAATATTATCAAGATTATAATTTTAGCTTTACTTCAAGTTTTTGTCTTTAATCACATTAATTTCTTAGGAAGTTATCAACCATATATCTATATTGTATTTGTGTTGTTTTATCCTCCTTATCAAAACAAATATGCTTTATTAATCTTGTCCTTTCTTTTAGGGTTAATGGTTGATATTTTTGAATATACAGGAGGAATTCACGCTTTTGCATTAACGCTTATCGCATTTTTCAGAAATCCGATTATCAAATTATTAGCTGGAAAACAAGAATATGAAATGGAGTTTTTCTCGTTTAACTCTTTTAGTTTTGCACAATGGTTATTTTATTTGATTATTTTAATTCTTGGACATCACATTGTTTTATTACTTCTGGAAAACTTTAAACTGACCGGAATAGGTCCATTAATGTTGAAAGCATTGATAAGTTCAGGAATAACGTTTGTGTTTATCTTCATTTATAAAATTTTATTTAAAAATAAAGTTGGGGTATGAAAAAGTTGATGGTTGTCTATGCGTTAATCCTATTTATAGTTTTTTTATTTATAGGACGTTTGGCGTATTTGCAATTGTTTACAGATCGTTATACGCTAAATGCATTTAATACTTCAATTAAACAAGAAATTATTTATCCTAACCGTGGAGATATTCTGGATCGTAACGGAAAATTATTGGTGAGTAATACTTATTCCTATGAGTTAGATATTATTCCGGCAAAAGTGGTGAATGATTCCGGAGAAGTCATCAATGATTTTGATAAGATGAAGTTCTCTAAGATGGTTGGAATCTCAACGAATCAATTTGATTCTATTTTAACCAAAATTGTAACGGCTAAAGATTATAAAAAATTATCTCCATACCCTTTTCTTAAAAATATTTCGCGCGAAAGTTTTGCCAGAATGCAAGAACAATTGTACTTGTATCCTGCATTTAGCATCATCAAACGTCCTGAACGTAAGTATATGGTAAATTCTGCCGGAAATATATTGGGGTATATAAATGAAGCAAATCAAGCCTATATCAAAACAGATTCTACATATTATCAACCAGGTGATTTGGTTGGAATTGCCGGAGTCGAAAAATCTTATGAAAAAGATCTACGTGGGATAAAAGGGGTTAAAAACTGGATTGTAGACCGAACAATGAATGTTGTAGGACCTTATAAAAATGGTGATTATGACCGCCCTGTAAAAAGTGGAAAAACCGTTAATTTGACAATTGATTTTCGTTTGCAAGAATTAGCGGAACAAATGCTTCAAAATAAACGAGGAGCAATTGTTGCGATAGACCCTAGTAATGGAGAGATTTTGGCTTTAGCTTCTGGGCCAACAATTAACCCAAATGATTATTTGAATTCTAAATCGAGAAATGCATTAATTAACGATTCTATTTCTCGTCCTACCTATGATAGATCGTTACAAGGAACCTATCCTCCGGGGTCTACTTTTAAGATGGTGACAGCATTGGCAGGTTTACAAATGGGAACAATGACGGAGCAAACAACTTATGTTTGTAAACATGGTTTCCGTTATGGGAGAATGCATATTGGTTGTCATTGTGGGATGTATTATGCTCCACAGGGATTGGAACGTGCAATAGGGAAATCATGTAATAACTTTTTTTCTGAAGCTTATCGGGATATTGTTCGTAAGGATCCTAATGATTATAGTGTAGGAATTAACGAGTGGGCAGCAATTATGAATAGCTTTGGTTTAGGCAAATTCATGGGAACAGATTTACCAGTAGGGAGTAAAGGTCTTATTCCGACAGCAGAATTTTATAACAATAGATTTGGAGAAGGTGTTTGGAATCCTTATCGAATTATTTTCAACGGAATGGGGCAAGGTGATATTAATACAACGCCACTGCAAATGGCAAATTTTACAGCAATTATTGCCAATAAAGGATTTTTTTACACGCCACACATTGTTCGTCGTATTGATGGAAAACCTTTAACAGATTCTACTTATATGGTGAAGAAGAAAACATTGGTAGATTCAAAACATTTTGATATCATACATAGAGGGATGCGAAATGTATTTACAATGGGAACAGGACGTAGTTTCGATACAAACACTTTTGTTCAATTAGGTAAAACCGGTACCTCTCAAAATTCTCATGGACAGGATCATTCCTTGTTTGTGCTATTTGCTCCTGCAGATAAACCTAAGATCGCAATTGCTGCGATTGTAGAAAACGGATCATGGGGCACAACTTGGGCAGGACCAATGGCTAGTTTAGTTGCTGAGCTATATGTTACAGATACCATTAAACGTCCGGCGTTATTACAACGTATGAAAGCGGGGAATCTTCAAGGAGAATATAGACGCCAATGGATCGATTATTTGAAGCGCAAAGGATTATATGTGGAACCTGTGAAAAAAGATACATTAGCAGTTAAAAACGATATATTAAAGTTAAAAAAGGATTCAACAAAATTAAAGAATGAGTCAAAGCAGATTACTAAAAGGAATTGATTGGACAGTTTTGATCCTTGGGTTTCTTATCGTAACCTTTGGAATTATGAACGTTTACAGTGTCAATCCGGATTTAGGTGTGAAACAGCTGATCTGGTTTGGACTTGGAATGGTGATGGTTTTAGCTTTGATTATAGCGAGTGGAAACAATCGGAATTTCTTTGAGATTTATAGTCCCGTATTTTATATTGTTTCTTTACTTCTCTTGGTTGGGGTTTTGATTGTAGGAAAAGAGATTAATGGAGCGAAAGCTTGGTATAGGTTTGGTCCATTGAGTCTGCAACCTGCCGAGTTTGCAAAGATTGGAACAGCACTGCTTATAGCTAATTTTATCAATCATTCTAATGCAAATGTAAAAGATATTGGGTTTATAGGTAAAATATTGCTCATTATAGCAATTCCTGTTGTTTTAATTTTATTACAGCCTGATTTAGGATCAGTTATTATCTTTTGTTCATTAAGTATAGCGCTATACAGAGAAGGGCTTAATCCCTGGATCATTATAGCACCGATTATATTATTGATTATTTTCTTGATTTCGATTGTACAAATTCCTTTTTATGTACTTTTAATCTTAGGATTTATTATCCTTACAATAGCGTTGTTAATCTTGGCATTTAATTATAATCAGAATGTTGTAGATGCCATGCATGGAATTTTAATCGGTTTATCAATCTTCTTTTTATTATTAATTGGGATTTGTTACTTCGTAGAAGATCTTTCTGAAGAAACAAGAGAATCATTTGGACATCTTTTCCCGATGCGTTCATTGTTTTTTTCCGAACCAATATTTTTTAATACTGTTTTCTTTGGGGTAATAGGTTTTTTTATTTCAATTGTTCCCGTTCTGATTTTGAAATTAACAGAACAAAAAGAGATCAATAATTCTCCATTCAAAACTCAAGGAGGTTTAGCAGCAAATGTTTTAAATTTTAGCATTATAGCTTCAATTGTATTATTGTTATTTGCAAGCACTGTAAGTTTTATATCACCTATTATTTTCGAAAAATTACCAAAACACCAAAAAGAACGTGTAATGGTCTTGTACGAAGGTGAAGCGAAATACCGTGATACATCCGGATATAATTTATTGTACGCTAAAACAGCGATAGGTTCCGGTGAATTATATGGAAAAGGGTATAATCAGGGAACAATTAAAAAAGGTCGATTTGTACCTGAGCAACAAACCGATTATATTTTTACGACGGTAGGAGAAGAATGGGGATTTATCGGTAGTACAACCTTGGTGATTGTTTATGCAGTTTTTGTAGGAAGACTATTTTATTTGGCAGAAAACCAAAAGAATAAATTTGCTCGATTTTATGGGTATTCAGTTGCATCCATTCTGTTCTTTCACTTTTTTATTAACATTGCAATGGTGATAGGACTTTTTCCAACTGTTGGAATTCCACTTCCATTCTTTAGTTACGGGGGAAGCTCACTATGGGGCTTTACAATTCTGATTGGAATTTTTCTCATCATCCATTATAAAAATAGTCAAGGATTTATTTAAAAAATAGAATAAAATAAAAAAAGCTACATTGTTTAAGTGTAGCTTTTTTTATTTTTATCTAGAAGCTTCCAGCTCTGAAATATGATTAAATCTCTTGATTAATTTATTGTCTTTATCTACTAATAGTAAAGTAGGTGTGGACTCAATTCCAAATTCAGCTGCTATGGGCGAATCCCATCTTAAAAGATCCGTGTAGTTGTACCAAGGCAATTCTTTTATCGCATTATTAAAAGCATTTTGATCATAGTCCAAAGAGATTGCTACAATTTCCCCTCCTTTTGCTTTAAAGTCTTTGTAGAACTCTTTTATATAAGGAATTTCTTGTTGGCAAGCAGGACACCATGAAGCCCAAAAGACAATCAATTTTTGATTCGCTTTAATGTCATATAATGATTTTTTTCCATTAACGGCTTTATCAAAGGTGATATTCGGAACTTTATTTCCTATTTGAGTTGATGTATTTGAGCCAACCCTTTTTTTCAATTGGTCTGTAACTTTACATGTTAGACCATTTACTTTGTCAACATACTTTTTATGGAAGTTTGCATATTCTTTTTCAGGAACAAAGTTTAAGATTGTAGTCAAAACATTTTGACCTCTTGTTGTCTGAATATCCGTTTTAGCTAAAATTTCTTCTGTAGCTGCAATCAAATTTCCTTCAACGTCTTGGTTTCCTGCTGTGGCTAATTTTCCATTGATATAAGCGAAAACCAAATCATTGAACATTCCTGATTGTTCTAAGCGTTCGTCATCTTTTACAAAATGATTGACAATTACATCAAGATTTTCTGCATCTCTATTGTTTTGTCCTTTTTGTTTTAAATCACTCAGTTCATTAATATAAGTAATTAATCCGGAGAAATTTTCGTTTCTCTTCAATTCATTAATGCGCTTATCTTCTTTTATCATAGCAGTATAAAACTCGTCTGTCGGTTTATACATTTGCATGAGATAAGGAAATACTTGGTTTTGAATTTCGTTTAATGGTTGAAGCGCTAAAACTTTTGTGTACTCTTTTTGAGTATTTCCTTCCATCACTTGAAGCTTAGAAGTCATTTCTTTACCTGTAACCGTTTTAAATTTTAAATCTTTGTTATCCGTTAATAAAGATAAATTTTCGCCTGTAGGCAAATCCACACGAACAAAACCATTGTATTCTTTTGGAATATTGGTTGAGAAATGACCACTGTTATCCGTTTTAGTATTTTTGACTAATTTTAATTCAGCATTTTCGAAAATTTTAACCAGAACAGGTTTGTTTGCATAATTTTCGAATTGACCGGAAACATTAAATTGGCCAAATGCTGAGCTACCTAAAACAATTAATGGTACTATAAATTTATTTTTCATAATTTATTTTGATATAAAAAAACCTCAATCAAAACGATTGAGGTTTAAAATTATGAATTTATTTTTTAATTAGTTGTCTTTGTCTATAAGAAATTATTCCGGCAATTGTTACCGCCGTAACTACTAATAGAGGAGCATAATCGTCAATAGGAACTTTTCTGGTACCATCCCCATTTCCTGTGTTACCTCCGTTTTCATTACAATCATCCCAACCTGAGTCACAAGGATTCGGAGGTTGAGCGTTAACAGATATATTAATAATGAAAACAAATAAAAAGAATAGGTTAATTTTTAGTAATTTTTTCATAGCTAGGTTTATTTGTTAATGGTTTTTTTAGTTACAGTTTTACCGTCTTTATATACAATCTTAACCACATATACATTTGGAATATTGTTAAGGTTTAATTTATAATCTGAATTTGTAGAAATATTTGTTTTATAAAATATTTGACGGCCTGTTAAATCAAAAATTGCAATATCAGCGGTAGTATTACTTTGCTCAAATTTAACAAACTGACTTCCATTATTTGTATATAAATAGGTAGCTTTTGTACTATTCAAATCATCTGTACCTAGTGTTTTTGGTAATTCATTCCAATAGAATTCAAAACGATCATTAATTTTATCGTCAGCTATAAAAGATAATTCTGTTGTTTCGTTAATATCTATAATTTTGTCTGTAAGTTTATCGTGTAGGAAATATTTCCCTAATTTTAAATCTTTTACTTTATTTAAGATAGAATATTCATATAAATTAAGGTTTAATTGATATTTTTTACCAACCTCCAAATTATTAAACCCAACTCTTAAAGGTTTTCCAACATAATCTTCATTATTAAATGAGTTAGATATAGTTTGTACATTCGTTAATACATTACCTGAGCTATCTTCTTCATAGAAAAAGATTGGGTTGTCGACAGTGTTTGCTGTTGTTGAGTTACCTGTTTGCATAAAATTTGCATTCAACAAATAAGCAGGACTTCCTTGGATTGTATTTTCTTGACTTAAATACAATTCTAATTGAGTAAAATCGAAATCTGTAACTAAACCTTTTGCTTTTAATTCTTCATTGTTTAATAGACTTTCAACTGAGTTTTTTTCACTTGATCTACTAAAAACACCAGGAAGGCCTCCATCTCCAACAGGAGTAACACCAGAATAATCATATGCGAAAGTTTTATTCGAATCTTTTAATTTTAGATTCGAAGTAACTATACGGCTTCCATTTCCAGAAGCATTTCTATTTAATGTATAATAGTCTACATAAAAAGTTTCATATGGTTTAATCAATAATGCTTGCCAGTTTCCGGTCCAAAAATAATTTGTTCCATTGCTGCTCAAATATGCGCTAACTAATGTGTTAGGACCTGCTGTACTGGTATTACCATTTTGTTCATTCCACGTTATAGTATAACCATTTGCAATTTTAAAGACTTGGAATCTTAATGAATTCGTGTACACTTCAGTAGGACCTTTATCGTTACCTGATGGTATATTAAATGTAATCCATGACTCTCCAATTTTTACATTAGATAAATCTAAATTTGAAGTATATGGATTTCCAAAACGATGAAGGTTTTTACCATAAAGCTGATTAGCATCATTATTATTGTTTTGGTTACCTAAATAAGTGTCATATGACTGGTTGTAATTATTTATTTTATTTTTCCATTGACCATATGTTAAATCAGCATAATTGGCATTTTTAGCCCATCCTGATTTAATGTTCAATTGAGAAATAGTTTCATTACTCGGAATACCTGCAAGACCAATTTTAGTAGCACTTCCTAAAGCATTTAATGCATTATAAATATTGGTGTTATTTCTCAGGTTTAATAAATATCTTTTATAAGGTTCAATCCTGTAGTCATTATCAACAGCGTCATATTCTGTCTCTCGGGTATCCCAAACCAATAAAGACTGTAAATATCTTTTATTACCACCACAATCTACATTAACATCACAATCCCCCTTAAAAATATTGTTTGATAAAGAGTTGACAACCTCTTTTGCTGTGATATTTTTAAAAGGCAAAGACAAAACATATTCGTCATTTGCAGTTTGATCCGGTTTTATTCTTTCCATAAGAACTCTACCAGTTACCGAAGTCGTTTGATTTTGATTTATAATCAATTGACCATAATGAGTACTTCCTGTACCAACACCATATCGATTAACAAAGTTTTTACCACTAGTGTTTCCATTTGTAAAACCACCTTGTATTTGGATATTTCCTTCGTTAATTATTTTTTCTGTAGTTCCTCCAGCAACATCTGTAGTAACACTTACATTTCCTCCGTTATAGAATAAGGTATTAGGATTAACCTTTACTACTACAGCATCTTTTATATATGTGTTTTGCGCTGATGCATTATATATCGCACCTAGTGCGAATAAAGCAAGTAGATTCTTTTTCATAAATTATGTTATTTTGGTAGGTTTTTAAAATTAACGAGTAATTTCGTTACAAATATAGTAACTTTTATTAAAAAGTTACTATACAATTAATTATATTATAACTTTCTCTGGTAAATCTTTTATATCATACATTAAATCCGTGAAAATTTCTTCCGAAACAGCCCTCAATCCACGAGCGCCTAACCCCAATTCATTTGCACGATCTACAATCTTATTCAATGTTTCATCCGTCACTACAAGTTCTTTTCCATCTAATGAAAAAAGTTTTGTATACTGTTTAATAAGAGAATTTTTAGGTTCTGTTAAAATCGCTCTCATTGCTTCTTTGTCCAATGCTTTGAGATAAGTGATGATTGGTAAACGTCCGATTAATTCTGGAATAATACCAAAGTTTTTCAAATCTTGTGCATTTACTTCATCCAAAAGATTTTCTATTTCTTTTTGGTCTTCATTTTTGAAGCCAATCACATGTTTTTTCAAACGATCTGCGATGTGTTTTTCAATTCCGGAAAAAGCTCCTCCCGCTATAAATAAAATATCTTTTGTATTGACTTCTATAAATTTCTGATCAGGATGTTTACGTCCTCCTTTTGGTGGAACATTCACAACTGTACCTTCTAATATTTTTAATAAGGCTTGTTGTACTCCCTCTCCGGATACATCTCTTGTGATAGAAGGATTGTCACTTTTACGCGCAATTTTATCTATCTCATCCACAAAAACAATACCTTTTTCGGCAAGTTCTACATTATAGTCTGCAGCTTGTAAAAGACGTGTCAAAATACTTTCCACATCTTCTCCTACATATCCAGCTTCTGTAAGCACGGTTGCATCAACAATTGCAAATGGAACATTCAATAATTTAGCAATTGTTTTTGCTAATAATGTTTTTCCGCTTCCTGTTTCTCCAACTAAAATAACGTTCGATTTGTCAATCTCAACATCATTTTCTTTGTCTAATAATATTCTTTTGTAGTGATTATAAACTGCAACAGATAATATTTTTTTTGCTTGATCTTGACCTATCACATAATCATCCAAAAATTCTTTAATTTCTCTCGGTGATTTTAAGGTTAAAGGTTTAATCAAATCGTTATTTCCATTAAATTTAGATTCCTCTAAAACAATACCATGAGCTTGCTCAATACAATTATCACAAATATTACCGTCAATTCCAGACACTAAAATATTTACTTCGTTTCTGCTTTTACCGCAAAAAGAGCACTTATTTTCTTCCAATTTTTTACTTAATTAAGCTGCAAAGGTATTTATTTTCTTGAAGATAGAAAATATTTCTGTGTTAATTTATTTAAGACTTATGCTTGCTTAAAATAAGACTTTTATATCCTCTTTTTAGATTGTTGTCTTTTTGATTCATTTTTATAACTTTATAAAAGGTAGAAATTTTATAAATAAAAAAGGATACTCAACTACGAGTATCCTTTTTTATATAAATTGAATAAGAAATTAAGAACGAGGTAATAAAACTTCGTCAATCATTCCGTATTCTTTTGCTTCTTGAGAAGTCATCCAATAGTCACGTTCACCATCTTTTTCAATCTGTTCGAAAGTTTGACCTGAATGATGTGCTAGAATATCATACAATTCTTTTTTCAATTTCAAGATTTCCTTCAATGTAATTTCCATATCAGTCGCCTGTCCTTGAGCACCTCCTAAAGGCTGGTGAATCATCACACGAGAATGTTTAAGTGCCGAACGTTTTCCCGCTGCTCCTGCAGATAATAGAACTGCACCCATAGAAGCTGCCATTCCTGTACAAATTGTTGCAACGTCAGGTTTCACTAACTGCATTGTATCATAAATTCCTAATCCGGCATAAACACCACCACCCGGTGAGTTAACATAAATCTGAATGTCTTTTGTTGCATCCACACTTTCTAAGAACAATAATTGTGCTTGAATAATATTTGCAATTTGGTCATCAATTGCTGTTCCTAAAAAGATGATTCTGTCCATCATCAAACGAGAGAAAACGTCCATTTGAGCAACGTTTAATTTTCTTTCTTCAACGATGTAAGGCGTTGTATTTTGGATATAACTCTCCATATGTAAAGAGCTAATTCCTTTGTCTAACAACGCATATTTTTTAAATTCTTCTCCTACGTTTTTCATTATTAAATTTAGATTTTAAATGAAAGGTATAAAGAATTTTCTAGAAGCAATTAAGCTTCTGCTAATTCTTTATTTTTTTCAGTAATAATGTCAACAAACTCGTCAAATGTAACTTCTTTTTCATTTAATTTTACATTGTTTTTGAAAATGTCTAACATTTTGTCTGTAAACACTTGGTATGATAAACGGTTGTATTCTTCCTGATTTTGTAAAGCAGACATTGCAATTTGTTGTAATGTTTCTTCAGGAATAGAAGTTTGACCGTACATTTTTAATTGATCTTTGATTGCGGCAAAAGCAGCTTCTTTTACTTCCTCAGCATTTACTTCTACGTTGTTAACTTCAGCAATTTTAGCTTCTATTAATTGGTAACGTAAACCTTTGTCCATCTTTGTCAATTCTTCTTTCGCTTGTTCTTCAGAAGTTACATTTTCGTTAGAAGTAATTAACCATTTTGTTAAAAATTCTGTTGGTAAATCAAATTTTACGGTATCTAATAATTTAGCGACAACATCATTGATAATTTGTTTGTCAGATTCTTTGTTGTACATGTTCTCTGACTCTTCTTTGATTTTGTTACGGAAAGCTTCTTCAGTATCTACAGCTCCTTCTCCATATACTTTATCAAATAATTCTTGGTTAACTTCTGCTTTTTCAGCTTTGTTAATTTCTTTGATTGTATAAGCTACTTTAGTTCCTTCTTCAGAAACTTCTGTGTTCAATTGTTGAGCAGCTTCTTCAGCAGTGTCAAAAATATCATTAGAATTTACTTCTACAACATCACCAACTTTTTTACCGATAAAAGCCGATGCATCTTTTAACTCTTCTAAACGAATAAATGTTGGTTTAGCTTCTTGTCCTTCTACTGCAGCTTCAACTTTTAATACAGCTTCAGCTTCAGCCTCAGTTAAAGATTTTAATGATCCGAAACGTGAAGCAAAATTGTCAACATATTTTTGGATTTCATCATCAGCAACTTTCACTTTGTAGCTTTCAACTTCAACTTTCGATAAATCAACATCAAATTCTGGTGCTAATCCTAGTTCAAAGTCAAATGATAATTGATCAGCATCCCAATCAACATCTTTTATAACTGGAACTGGATTTCCTAAGATTGATAATTTTTCTGTGTTGATGTAATCAGAAACACTTTTTTGTAAAATTTCGTTAACTGTATCAAAAATAACAGCTTGTTCGTATTGTTTTTTTACAAAACTCATCGGAACTTGTCCTTTACGGAAACCTTTGATGTTAGCTGTTTTTCTGTATTGGTTTAATACGTCAACTACTTTTTCTTGATAATCTGCCTTATCAACAGTTACAGTTAATACTGCGTTTAATTTGTCTGTTGTATTTTTAGTAATATTCATCTACCTTAAATTTGGAGTGCAAATGTATAAAATTTTAATCATTTTTAATAGTAGAATATGAAAATCCAAGCAATTCATTTTCTATAAATTAACAATTCAGATTCAATCCCACCAAATTGTTTAGATTTAGCTTTTGTATGATTTCGTCCAAAACGTTATTTGCCTCTTTGGGTTTGATATTTCCAACAATTACGCCAATTGATTTTTAATGACAGAATGACATAAAATAAAAAAAGCAAGAACAACTGTTCTTGCCTTTTATTATTATTTTGAAATCTTAATTTCTTAAAATTCTCCGTAATTCGCGTAAGTTTCGTCAAATTGAAAATCTTCCATGAATTTTGTAGTATAATTACCTGCGATGAAATCTGGATGGTCCATTAATTGTAAATGGAAAGGAATTGTTGTTTTGATTCCTTCAATATAGAATTCACCTAAAGCACGTTTCATTTTTTGAATTGCTTCTTCACGTGTTTGTGCCGTTACAATTAGCTTAGCAATCATAGAATCGTAATTCGGTGGAATTGTATATCCGGCATAAACGTGTGTATCTACACGAACCCCATTCCCACCAGGAATATTGATATTTGTTATTTTTCCCGGAGACGGACGGAAGTCGTTGTAAGGATCTTCTGCGTTGATACGGCATTCTATTGAATGTCCTTGTGGATAATAATTTTTACCAGAAATAGGTTCTCCTGCAGCTAACATAATCTGTTCGCGTACCAAATCAAATCCTGTAACTTGTTCTGTAATTGGGTGTTCTACTTGGATACGTGTGTTCATTTCCATAAAGTAGAAATCACCATGCTTGTCAACTAAGAACTCAATAGTACCAACACCTTCATAACCGATATATTCACATGCTTTAATTGCAGCTTCACCCATGCGTTGACGTAAATCATCCGTCATAATAGGAGAAGGTGTTTCTTCAGCTAATTTTTGATTACGACGTTGGATAGAACAGTCGCGTTCAGACAAATGGCAAGCTTTTCCGTTTTGATCACTTGCTACCTGAATTTCGATATGGCGAGGTTCTTCAATCAATTTTTCCATGTACATTCCGTCGTTACCAAAAGCTGCAGCAGCTTCAGTACGTGCAGATTCCCATGCATGTAATAAATCTTCTTCTTTCCAGATTGCACGCATACCTTTACCACCACCACCGGCGGTAGCTTTCATCATGACAGGGTATTTAATTTCACGCGCAACTTCTACAGCTTGTTCATAGCTTTCTAATAACCCATCAGAACCTGGAACTACAGGAACTCCTGCTTCTTTCATGGTTGCTTTTGCATTTGCTTTATCTCCCATACGGTCGATGTTATCTGCTGGCGCACCAATAAATTTAATTCCGTTCGATTGACAGATTTTAGAGAAAGTAGAATTTTCAGATAAGAATCCATAACCTGGGTGAATAGCATCCGCGTCAGTAATTTCTGCAGCCGCGATGATGTTAGCCATTTTTAGGTACGAATCTTTACTTGGAGCAGGACCAATACACACAGCTTCGTCAGCGAAACGTACGTGTAATGAAGTCTCGTCTGCTTTAGAGTAAACGGCAACCGTTTTGATTCCCATTTCTTTTGCAGTGCGTATAATACGCATTGCAATTTCACCTCTATTAGCGATTAATATCTTTTTAAACATAATTTTTTTAGATGTAATAGATTAAGCAGGATCAACTAAGAATAATGGTTGATCGTACTCAACTGGACTTGCGTCGTCAACTAAGATTTTTACAATTTTACCAGAAATTTCTGATTCAATTTCGTTGAATAATTTCATTGCCTCAACAATGCATAAAACTTTACCAGGAGCAATAGAATCACCAACACCTACGAAAGGTTCTTTACCAGGACCTGCAGAACGGTAGAAAGTACCAATCATCGGAGATTTAACCGTAATCAAATTACTGTTGTCTTCTTCTTGTGGAGAGTTATTTGTTGGTGTAGCAACTGGCGCTTGAGGCGCTGCAGCTTGAGCTACAGGAGCTTGAGGTACATAAAATTGTTGAGATGCAACTTGTGCAGGAACGCTAGCTAAAGTTTTGATTTTGATTTCAATGTCATCTTGTTTGATGCTTACTTCAGCAACTTCTGCTTTTGATACGAATCTAATTAAATTTTGAATGTCTTTAATGTCCATATAATGCGGTTTTTTATTTGACCTTTTTCGTTATTTTTTTGTTAAACGAAATCAAAGGTATTGAAAAAAAAATAAAAAAAAGCCGTTTCTTTTAGAAACAGCTTTAAAATCTTTCAAAGGATGTCTTATTCAGTAACTTCTTGTACTTTTTCTAAAACTACTTTTCCTTTGTAGTATAATTTACCATCAGACCAGTGAGCTCTGTGGTATAAATGTGCTTCACCAGTTGTTTTATCGATTGCTAATTGTGGAGCTTCGATTTTGTAGTGTGTTCTACGTTTATCTCTTCTTGTTGACGACTGTCTTCTCTTAGGATGTGCCATATCTAACTACTTTTTTTTCTTTATTTCTATAATTTATTTTAATATAAAAACCTGTTAAGGTTTCAAATCTTTCAATTTTGCCCAACGAGGATCAATGTCGTCATTATCATCGTCATCTCCATTATCGTTGTCATTCTCTTCGTCTTCTGTATCTTCGTCTAATTCGTAAATACTGTATTGGTCTAGCAAATCTATCATTTCAGAATCACTCTTACCATTTAACACGTCAGGATGAATTCGTTTTGTTGGTACTGATAATATGGCTAATTCATAAAGAATTTGAGCGACATTAATTTGATATTCTTCACGAGGAATTATCCAAATTTCATTATCAGTATCGTCAAACTCGTCGCCAAATTTAACAATTAATTCTGTATTATTCGAAATTTCTTGCTGAAACAATTCTCCAGTTAAATCGCAAGGAACAGTAATGTTGCCTTTTAAGGTGATTTCCAACTCAAGCATTGTTGATTTTTTATCTAAAATGATTGTAGCAACCATGTTAGGGTTTTCAAAATCTTGCTCAATTTCAAATAAATCAAAGAACGATTGTGATAATTCGAATGTAAAATCACTCTTACCTAGAGGCAAGCTTGTAAATACAATATTATAAATTTTTAACTTGTCCATATCACAAAAAGGTGTGCAAAGATAATCTAATTTATTTAAAATTAATAGCTCTTTACAACTTATTTTAATTTTTTATTCTTTATTATCTCCTTTCTCTAGTTTTAGAGGAATGTGTTGAAGAACATTTTTTGTCAGCTCTTGATATTCGTTTCTATTTTTATGAATTTCTATCGCCGAAAAAATAGCTTCTTTAAATGATTCCTCATTTGCGATACCTTTTCCGGCAATATCATAAGCAGTTCCATGATCAGGGGAAGTGCGAACAAATTTTAATCCGGCAGTATAATTTACTCCTTCATCGAAACTAATCGTTTTGAAAGCGACTAAACCTTGGTCATGGTACATGGCCAATACAGCATCAAAAACATCCAGATTAGAAGGACTGAAAAAACTATCAGCCGAATAAGGTCCAAAGACTAACTGATTTTCATTGATACAACGTTCAATAACAGGTTGAATAATTTCTTTTTCTTCAGAACCTAACAATCCATTGTCGCCAGCATGAGGATTAAGACCGAGAACAGCAATCTTTGGTTTTTCGATGGCGTAATCTTCAATTAAACTTTTGTGGATTTGCTGAATCTTAGCGTAAACAGATTTGTTGCTGATGTTTTTGGCAACATCCTTTATAGGAATATGCTGCGTAACCAATCCGACTCTTAATTTTTCTGAAACTAAGAACATTAAAGGTTTTCCTCCCCAAACTTCACCTAAATATTCGGTATGACCAGGGAAGTGAAATTCTTCAGACTGAATATTATCTTTATTGATAGGTGCTGTAACTAAAACATCTGTAAAACCATCTGCTACTGATTGTGCTGCTGCTTTTAAAGATTGATAAGCATGTTCTCCGGCTTCTTTGGTTACTTTACCGAAATGTACGTCAATTTGATCTTTCCAAAGATTGACAACATTTATTTTTCCATCTACAATTTGATTAGGAGCTTGAATTCCTTGAAAATTGATTCGGTCAAATTTTAAACGATCTTTTTGGAAAGATAAAAGTTTTGTAGAACCAAAAATTACAGGTGTAAAAAAATCGGTAATATCCTTTTCTTGAAGAGTTTTCAGAATAACTTCTATTCCAACTCCGTTATAATCGCCAATAGAAATGGCTACTCTTATTTTTCTATCTCTTTCAGACATAATTTAATTTTAATAAGATTGGCTAGAGGGTTTATGTTTTCTGAAAAACTTTTTATAAATCAAATCTACAATTAATCCTCCAATCCATGAAGAAAAAAATAAAACCGGACAAATAGCAACCTCGTACCAAGTTGGATGATATGGAGTGATAAGAACATCTCCCAATGCAACAATCAGAACAATAAAACCGACAAACATCGTGTAGGCTTGTTTTGCTCTTTTTACAAGTAATGCAGTGATAACTCCGCCAACCAAAGCCGCTATTCCGCTAATTGCCAGCATTGATCCAAAAAATTGTACCTCAAATTTTTTTCCTTCTCCATGCGAAAAGTATTTGATGACATGTCTCCATTCCGGAAAAACTTTATCATCCCATTCTAACCTGCTCGCATTGTATATAAGTCCAAATTGAATAATTGCATAGATGATAATTAATCCTACAATTACAGCAATTGTGTTTCTTAATACAGTCTTGTCTTTAAACATATTTTTTTATTAGTCTGCAATAGCGATTACAGATATTTCGACATTTACATCGCGAGGAAGACGTGCAACTTCTACACATTCACGTGCCGGGTAATTAGAATCATTAAAGTAAGATGCATACACTTCATTTACGGCAGTGAAATCATTCAAATCCTTTACAAAAATTGTTGTTTTTACAACATTATCTATTGTTGTACCTCCTTCTTCAAGAATCGCAATGACATTTTTCATAACTTGATGAACCTCGTCTTGAATTCCTGTTGTTACCAATTCATTTTTCTCTACATTGAATGGAATTTGCCCGGAAGTGTAAATGAAACCATTGTATTTAACCCCTTGTGAATATGGTCCGATAGCTTGCGGAGCTTTGTCCGTATGGATGATTTGTTTTTTCATGTTTAAATATTTTTAGTAATTAAGTCTTGATCTGTCGTTGTATTTTAAATCTTGTAGGATTGAAGCTTTGATTCCAATAAAGAAATCATAACTTTTATAAGTACCCATTGGAGTCCAGTTAAACGATAACGTAAAACTACGTAAATCTCGCTCAAATCCGAAACGAACATATGTAATTTCGCTTGTAATGAAATCATAAGTCGCGTTTGCAGATATTGCCCAGTATGGAGTCGGGGAAATTTTTCCGTTTAATGCAACTGAACCGGTACTGTTTCCTTTGCGTTCAGTTCCTTTGCTGTAGTTGTAACTAACATTTGCTGTTAAACTCCAGGGAATAGAAAACTGTGCATAATTGTCATTGTCGTAATAGAAATTTTCATCACGAACCGTTCCTCTTTTTTTATAGTTCTTTGCATCAAAACGTTTTCCACCAAATGTACTGTTGTCAAACGTATAGCCGGTACCTAAAGTCATATTTGAAATTCGTAAATTCCCTAAACCTATTTCGTCAATATATTCAGAAATTTCACTACCGGAAGCGTTGATATATCGTCTGATTTTATAAGGATTAACAGTGGATGAAAACTGTACATTTACTTTACGGTCAAACAATGATGTCATACCATTGATACTAATAGGTGAAAGTTTAAATTCTTCTGCAGAAAAATTGTAAGCAGAACTAAATCTTAAATATTCAAAAATCTTGACCTTTTTGAATCCTTTTGGATCGTTTGTGTCTCTTACTTTCATCTCTAAGTTGTTGGAGATACCAAAATTCAAAGAATTTGTTAAACCTGGAATCCCAACGCCATATAGCATGTTTTGATATTGGTTATACCATATGTCTTCTTGGCTTTTATCTTTGTATGATTTATAATATCCCCAGGATTCACTTTGAAAATCAGGTGTATAGCTGTATCCAATAGAAGGTGTAATGACATGTTGCACCCCTAAAATGGGTGCATTTTTATTCGGGTTAATATAAGTTCCGTAAATATTTGTGGAAACCGAAGCATTAAAATTGAATGTTCGATAGGAATTAAATCCTTTTAAAGTTGTGTCTTCTACTTTTCCGTTCACGGAATTGTAACGTTTAATCAAACGGTTATCACCCCATACTTCATTGTAATCAGAAGAAAGAGTTAAGGGGAAATAGTTTGCAAGTGTGATACCGGTTTGTAATCCAATCTTGTGATTCGCTCCCATTCGCATTTGATCTTTCCACATTTTATCTGTGAATATATCTGCATCATTTGTATTTACTTCATTTCCTGCTTGCATACTGTAGGTTAAACCAAGGTTTTGTAAAAGACCTTCTTTTGGCATGTTCTTCTTAGCAAAAGGAAAAATCCTAGACATATTCAGATTGAATCTTGGAAAAGCAATGTTGATATTTCCTGTATTGTAGTTTTGAGAATGTGACATACTTAACTGAGCTGTTAAAGGAGCATTCTCAAAATTTTTCGTTAAATTGATGGATGAGTTAACGTTGTTTGTAAATACTTGTCCGGTATTGATGTATTGATTTCGTACCGACTCACGGTAATATTTTGAACTCGAAAAATTAACATTTGCGTTAAATAGCCAATAGGGGTTTGCTTTAGGATCTTGGCTATGTGACCACATAACCCCAAACAAATTTTGCTTAGAAAAAGCGTTTGTTCCTGTAGTAATACCTTTTATACCTGTTAGTCGATTTTCAACATTTGCAGAAAGTCGTCCGTTGTATTTGTAGATTTTTTTATAAGTAGATTCTGCTCTTGCCGCCCAACTACCTTTTGTATAAACATCCCCGGAAAGTTTTAAATCGAAATTATCTCCAAACGGAACATAAAATCCTAAATCTTCAATAAAGAAACCAAGGTTTGTACGTTCTCCGGGGCGAGGCATTAAAATACCTGCTGCACGTTTTGCACCCATCGCCGGAATATATCCGAACGGTAAGGCTAATGGTGTCGGAACATCGTAAATCCACATATTGATAGGCCCGGTAATCAATGTTTTTTTTCCATTTTTATCAATCATTTTTCCTTCTTTGGCACGAAGAAAATAATCCGGACGAGTGTCTTTACCTTCTTTAAAATAAGTATCAGTTGTAAAATCAGCGCGCTTTAATAACATAACCGAATCGTTGACGCGTTTTGCTTTATCAGCTATAATAATCCCATCTTCTTGCATCATTCGAATATTATAAGCAATTCCGACTTTTGTTTTAAAGTTGACTTTGAAAGCATCTTGTAAAATTTCTTGCTGTCCTTGCGTAAATTTCGTTTTCTCAATGATGTTTCCTACAGAATCACGTTTACCTTCTGCATATACGTCGCCCGTATCCCAGTTTAGCTCAATATAATCTGCATCAATAGTCATATCACCATAAACGACATGTGCCTTACGTAAAAGATACGTCATACGTTTTTTACGGTTATGAATTTCGTCTTCAGAACTGTGTTCTACCACAAACTCTAATTTCTCTTTTACAGGTATAATTGTATCTAACTTTACAGAATCAGAAACAACTTTAGAGTGATCTTTATCGTTATTATTTTGCTTAACTTGTCCAAAAGAAACGGTACAAACCATTACCGGACTAAAAAATAAAATCGATTTAATTGCCTTTGTAAACAAATTGAAAAACTTATTTTTTATAAATTGCGTCAAAATTAATCAAAAAAACAAACCTAGAGTATGAGTTTAAAAATGATTAACATACAAAAGTATTTATTTTTTGTGATGATGATGGTATTTTCTACATTTTCATTCGCACAAAAAAAACAAAATTTTGTTATTGTTATAGATGCAGGGCATGGAGGACATGATGCAGGAGCAAGGGGAGTCGCTGATTTAGAAAAGAATATAACATTAGATGTTTCAAAAAGACTAGCGGATTTAATCAAAAAAAATCATAAGGATGTTAAAGTTGTTTTAACACGTGATAGTGATGTTTTTTTAGAATTATGGGAACGTACAAGAATTTCGAATGATAATCATGCTAATTTGTTTGTGTCCATTCATTGTAATTCAGCAACAAATTCAGCAGCAACAGGTACAGAAACTTTTGTCATGGGCTTGAAGAGGTCAAATGAAACGGACGAGGTTTCCAAAAGAGAGAACTCGGTGGTGTTTTTAGAAAAAGACCAGGAAAGGTACGAGAAATTTAATCCAAATGATCCTGAAGCTGTTATTGCTTTTGAAATTATGAATGCGGCTTATAAAGAACAATCGATTCGTTTTGCAGATTTGGTTGAAAAAGGATTTGTGAACCGTGATTTTAGAAAAAGTAGAGGGGTAAAACAAGCAAATTTTCACGTTTTAAGAGGAAATGCCTCACCTTCTGTTTTAATTGAATTAGGATTTATTTCGAATTATGATGAAGGTACATTTTTGGCTTCTAATGAAGGAAAAGACAAGACGACTCAAACAGTATACGAGGCATTCAAACAATTCAAAAAAGAATTTGATCGTAGAAGTGGAATAGAGGAGGAAGATGAAAAACCAAAGCCTGTTAAAAAAGTTGAAAAAGCACTAGAAGGTAAAAAACTTAAGATAAAAGTGATGGAATCTAAAATGAAATTTTCTGCAACATCACCGCAATTAAGAGGTTTAACAGATTTAGATGTGATTCAGGAAGGAGATAATTATGTGTACTATTATGGAGAGACAGATTTACAATCTCGTGCTGATGATCTTTTAAGTACTGTAAAACGTAAAGGTTTCTCAGGAGCAAAAATTGTAGAATTTGAAACGAATAAAAAATTAGAAGGAGGAAAAAATTACCGTGTTCAATTCATGACCTCTAATAAAAAATATAAAGACAAAGACGACAAATTTAATGGACTTACAAATGTATTAAGAGTAAAAGAAGGAGGACTTCAAAAATATTATTTTGGAGCCGATAAAACGATGGAAGCGGCTCAGAAAACATTAAAACAAGTTCAGGACAAAGGTTTTAGAAACGCTTTTATTGTTACATTTAATGGGGAATCACCAATGTAAACGTAATATAAAATGTTTCTTTACAAATTAAATTTTATTTTTGCATAAAATCATATCAAGTGAAATTATCTAAAGAATTCAAAATAGGAATTGTAGCAGTTTTAACCTTAATAGGTTTCTTTATGTTGTTCAATTTCTTAAAAGGACAAAATATCTTTTCATCAGGACGTTTATTTACAGTGAAATATGAAAATGTAAATGGACTGGCACCTTCTAAACCTGTTTCTGTAAATGGGCTGAGGGTAGGACAGGTGAAAGAAATCAAAATTATTGATACAGCCAAACCAATTTATTTCGAAGTCGTAATTTCTGTAGAAAAAAACATCGAATTTTCGAAGAAAACAATTGCCGAAATTTATGAACCGGGACTTATGTCCGGGCCTGAAGTTCGTTTAGTACTGGATTACGGACCAGATATAGCAAAAGACGGAGATTATCTTCAAGGACGTATCGCTGGAGGAATGTTAGATGGTTTTACCAAACAATTATCACCAACTCAAGCAAAGTTAGACAGCGTATTATTAAGTTTTAATCAAACATTAGGAAGTGTAAACAATGTGTTAGATCCAAGTACTCAACAAGATATTAAAGCGATGTTGAGAAACTTAAATCATACCATTGATTCGTTTGATAAAACGGCAAAATCATTAACAGAAACATCAAATAGTGCAAACCGTCTAATTGCGACAAACGAAAAGACATTGAACACAACGCTTACAAATGCAAGTGCTACAATGGCTTCAGCAAAAGCTACGGTAGATAAATTTGGTAAAACAGCAGATAAATTAAACGCGCTAGAGTTGGATCAAGTGATTAAGAATTTTGAAAATGCATCTAAAAACCTAAATACCTTGTTGGAAGACATGAACAATGGTAAAGGTTCTTTAGGTAAATTAGCAAAAGATGAAACACTTGCAAATGAATTGGAAGCAACGATCAAAAATATGAATGAATTAGTAACAGACTTAAAGAAGAATCCAAGTCGTTATGTAAACATTTCTGTTTTTGGTAAAAAACAAACAGTACAACCATAAGATTAGAATAAAAATAAATACTCAAAACTCACAAAAAAGACAAGTTAAAAATGATGAAGTACATTCCAAATGTGATCTTTCTCCTAATTATGATGGGAAGTATTTGGTTTTTTGCACAGAATGTTAAAAAACTGATACGTAATATCAAATTAGGAAAAGAAATCGATCGTTTTGATCATCCTGCTGAAAGGTGGAAAACGATGGCTAGAGTGGCTTTAGGACAAGGTAAAATGACTGTTCGTCCTGTTGCCGGAATACTACATATTTTTGTTTATGTAGGATTTTTATTAATTAATGTTGAAGTGCTGGAAATTATAATAGACGGGATATTCGGAACACACCGTGTATTAAGTTTCTTGGGAGGATTCTATAACGGAATGATCGCATTTTTCGAAATTTTAGCATTTTTAGTAATGGTTTCTTGTATCATATTTTTGATAAGAAGAAATATAGTGAAAATTCAGCGTTTTTGGAAACCTGAAATGAAAGGCTGGCCGAAAGATGATGCAAATTATATTTTGTATATGGAAGTGGCATTTATGCTGGCTTTATTTACAATGAACGGAGCGGATCAGGTTTTGCAAAAAATGGGAGCACCTCATTATATCGAAACGGGTTCTTTTCCGATTTCATCTTGGTTAACAGCACCACTCATTAGCCATTTCAATGACATTACATTTATTACAATTATTGAAAGAGCTGCTTGGTGGTTCCACATCATTGGAATTTTCTTTTTCTTAAATTATTTATATTATTCAAAACATTTACACATTATCTTGGCTTTTCCTAATACATGGTTTTCTAAATTGGAGCCAAAAGGAGAGTTTAATAATTTACAATCTGTGACAGATGAGGTGAAAATGATGATGGATCCAAATGCAGATCCTTATGCAGCACCTGCTGAACCACAGGGAGAGCCGGAAACATTTGGAGCTAAAGATATTTTTGATTTAAACCGTGTACAATTACTGAATGCGTATACTTGTACTGAGTGTGGTCGTTGTACATCTGAATGTCCGGCAAATTTGACAGGAAAAAAATTATCTCCTCGAAAAATTATGATGGATACACGTGATCGCTTAGAAGATGTGAGCAAAAACATCGATGCAAATGGAAAATTTGTGGAGGATGGAAAAATGCTTGTGAATGATTACATCACTCCGGAAGAACTATGGGCGTGTACATCTTGTAATGCATGTACGCAAGCCTGTCCGATAAATATAGATCCGTTATCAATTATTGTTGATTTGCGTCGCTATTTAGTAATGGAACAATCTGCAGCGCCACAAGAATTAAATATGATGATGACCAATGTTGAAAACAATGGAGCTCCGTGGCAATTTAACAATGCAGATAGATTGAACTGGGCGAACGATTAAAATAGTCTAATAGCAATTACTCATTCTCGAAGAACTATTAATTTATACATAACACAAACACAACACACATGGAAAATTTCTTAGAGGAGAAAATTGAAAACGGAGAAAGAGTAAGTCCTATTTTACCAGAAAATGTCAAAAATTATTTGATAGATATTGATGGAACAATTTGCGATGATATCCCAAACGAAGAACCAGAACGTATGTTAACGGCAGCTGTTTATCCAGATGCTTTAGAAACACTAAACAAATGGTACGATGAGGGGCACATCATCACATTTTTTACATCAAGAACAGAAGAACATCGTGAGTATACAGAAATTTGGTTGAAAAAACATGGGTTCAAATACCATGGGCTCTTAATGGGAAAACCTCGTGGAGGAAATTATCATTGGGTGGACAATCATTTAGTAAAAGCAACACGATACAATGGTAAATTTACAGATTTGGTTGAAAAAAATGTTTCGATTCAGGTTTTTGATGATGGAAAACATTAGACCAAATCCATTATTATAACACAAAGACTACAAAAATATGTCAAATATTACAGTTAAAACAATGGCTCAATATATGGCCGAAGGCAAACAACCAGAAGTTTTGTTTTGGGTTGGGTGTGCCGGAAGTTTTGATGACAGAGCCAAAAAAATAACACGAGCATTCGTTAAAATTTTAAATAATATAGGAGTTGAATTCGCCGTTTTAGGAACAGAAGAATCTTGTACCGGAGATCCTGCAAAACGTGCCGGAAACGAATTTGTTTTCCAAATGCAAGCCATGATGAACATTGAAGTTTTGAATGCTTACGAAGTGAAAAAGATAGTGACGACGTGCCCACATTGTTTCAATACACTGAAAAATGAATACCCAAGTTTAGGAGGTGAATATGAAGTTTTACATCATTCTCAGTATTTACAACAATTAATTAACGAAGGTAAATTAAAATTAGAAGGTTCAGAAACATTCAAAGGAAGACGTATCACTTTTCATGATCCTTGTTATTTGGGACGTGGTAACGATGTTTATGAAGCACCACGAGAATTAATCGAAAAATTAGATGCCGAATTGGTTGAAATGAAACGTTGCAAAACTCGTGGATTATGCTGTGGTGCAGGAGGAGCTCAAATGTTCAAAGAACCGGAAAAAGGAAACAAAGATATTAATGTTGAACGAACAGAAGAGGCTTTGGAAAAAGAGCCTCATATCATTGCAACAGGTTGTCCTTTTTGTAACACAATGATGACTGACGGTGTAAAGCATTTCGAAAAAGAATCTTCGGTACTGGTAAAAGATTTGGCCGAATTGATTATGGAAGCGAAAGATTTATAATTGTTTTTTATAAAATAAGACCAAAACCATCTCAAGTGAGATGGTTTTTTTATTTTCAGATGGGTTAGGAAGAAAAATCATTTTCAAGATAAAAAGAGAAGGAATTAAATTTAAAATTCTCTAATTAATTATTTCGTAACTTTGAAAAACAAATTTTTAAATAGAGAGAAAATGAATTTAGCAGACGATTCAAGAATTTGGATTTTTCAAGCCAATCGTAAATTCTCAGTAGAAGAAAAACAAGCTATTACAGCAAAACTAAATAATTTTATTGCGGACTGGAATGCACATGGAGCTGAACTTTTGGCTGACTTCGATTTGCCTTACGATCAGTTTATTGTAGTTGGGGTAGACGAAAATCAAGCAACTGCAAGTGGTTGTTCTATCGATAAATTAACGAAAATTGTTCGCGAAATTGATGCAGATTATGCATTCGATTTGTTGAATAGAATGTTGGTTTCATATGAAAACGAAAAAGAAGTTGTGATTGAAAAATTGCCATCTTTCAAACAGAAAGTGAAAGAAGGTACAATCAAAAATGTAAAAGTTTTCAATAATGGAATTTCATCATTGAATGAGTTTAAACAAAATTGGTTGTTGCCAATAGAAGAGAGTTGGGCAAAAACATTGTTGAACTGATCGTTTATCTAAAATACGATTTAGCCGGGTTATTATAAGCTCGGCTTTATTTTTGTTAAAGTAAATCGAAAAAATACTATTTTTACGTATTAATAAATTGAAAAATACTATGAAAAACAAAGGATGTCTTATCGGTGGTGGTTTTTTGGCTGTCATTGTAATTGTCGGATTATGGTTAATGTCTGTTTATAATGGATTAGTACCTATGCAAGAAAATGTTAGTGCTCAATGGTCGAATGTAGAAAATACATACCAAAAGCGTTCGGATTTAGTAAATCAGTTGGTTGGAACTGTAAAAGGAGCTGCCAACTACGAAAAAGAAACATTAACTGCAGTTATAGATGCACGAGCAAAAGCAACTTCCAATCAAATTAAAATCGATGATCCAAGCCAATTAACACAAGAAAATATTGCTAAATTTCAAGCAGCTCAAGATCAATTAGGCTCAACATTAAGCCGTTTATTGGTATCTGTAGAAAAATACCCAGAATTAAAAGCTGTGACCGGTTTTACAAACTTACAGGCTTCTATTGAAAGTATGGAACAAGAAGTTTTATTTGAAAGAAAAAAATACAACGAGGCAGCAAAAGTATATAATACTAAAATCAAAACATTTCCAACGAATATGATGGCTGGAATTGCAGGGTTTACACAGAAAGGATATTTCGAGGCAGCAGCTGGAACTGAAAATGCTCCTACTGTAGATTTTTCTAAATAATAAATTATCATCATTATGGGAAAAAAGAAACATAAATTTCTTTCTTCAAAAGATGAAAAAAAAATAATCGAAGCCATTCAAAAAGCAGAGAAAAATACAAGCGGAGAAATTCGAGTTCATATTGAGTTCGAATCTTCTCCCAATCATTTTGATAAAGCTTTAGAAGTATTCGAGCAATTGGAAATGCACAGAACAAAAGATAGAAATGGAGTATTGTTTCATGTTTCACCAACCGATCATAACTTTACAATTATTGGTGATAAGGGAATTGATCAAGTGACACCAGATGATTTTTGGGATGACATAAAAGAAGAGGTCATCAAGCATTTCAAAAAAGAACATTATGCAAAAGGACTTTGTGAAGGAATAAAAAAAACAGGCAAAGAACTTAAAAAATATTTTCCTTATCAAGAGGATGATACAAACGAATTACCAGATGAAATCAGCTACAGTTAAATACTTTTTTCTAACTTTATTTCTTTCTATTTTAACGGTTTTTGGACAGACACCAGGTGAATTGGTTAAGATGGAACATCCTCCTCAAAAGTTAGTGCAGGATTATGCACATGTTTTTGATGCGATGCAATTGGATGAGTTGGAACGAAAGCTGGTCGCTTACGACGATTCTACTTCAACACAAATTTTGGTGTTAACAGTTGAATCGTTAGATGGATATCCGTTAGAAACATTTGCAAACGATATTGGAGAAAAATGGGGCGTAGGAACGAAAGGTAAAGACAATGGAGTGGTAATCGTTTTGAGCGAAAAGGATCGCAAGATTACAATCAGAACAGGGTATTCGGCTCAAATTTATTTACCACCAAGTGTCAACAAATCTATTATTGACAATGTCATTATTCCGTATTTCAAACAAGGGGATTATGCCGGAGGAATAAATGCCGGAGTCAATTCTATTTTTCAAGCTTTTGCAGGAAAGTACAAACAAGATAAACCAAAATCCAATGAACCTGAAATGGATTGGGTCGCATTGATTTTTGCAATAGGATTTTTCATTTTTATCTTCATTATTATTTCGAAAGGTAGAGGTGGAAACAATGGAGGAAATGGTGGCAGACGTAGAAGTTTGCTAGACGATATTATCATTATGAATACAGGAAGTTCTGTTTTTGGTTCAGGAGGAAGCTCTTGGGGCGGATCTTCTGGCGGTGGAGGCGGCTTTGGCGGCTTCGGCGGTGGTAGCTTCGGCGGAGGCGGTGCTTCCGGAAGTTGGTAAATCAATTCAAGATAGTAGAATTAATCCGAACGAAACCGTTCGGATTTTTTTAGGACTGAACATTATTCGTTAAATTCGTTTTCTAAATCAGTTTATGGAACTTCTAAATCATATTTATACCAATCAACGCAGCAATACAAACGATACAGCGGATGCACGATCAGAATATCAGCGCGATTATGACCGTATTATTTTTTCGTCTGCCTTTCGTCGATTACAAAATAAAACACAGGTTTTTCCTTTACCCGGAAGCGTGTTTGTTCACAATCGATTGACACATTCATTAGAAGTTTCTTCGGTGGGACGTTCGATGGGAAATTTGGTTGGAAAGTTTATTACTGAAAATTATCAATTGACAAACGAATCGTACGAATTTTACAACTATAGTATTCACGATGTGATTTCAGCAGCTTGTTTGTGTCATGATATTGGAAACCCCGCTTTTGGACATTCAGGAGAGGATGCAATCGCTTCTTATTTTGATCGGCATGAAATGGAATTGAAGGATTATTTTACCGAAGCAGAATGGGCTGATTTAATCAATTTTGAAGGAAATGCAAATGCGATCAGAATTTTAACACAACAACAGAACGGGAAGTCGGAAGGAGGCTTACGTTTGACCTATTCCACTTTGGCAGCAATAGCAAAATATCCATGTGAATCGGTCGCAAAAGATAAAAGCCAATTGCATCGGAAAAAGTTTGGTTTCTTTCAAGCGCAAAAAGAAGCGTTTCGCACAATAGCAGAAAAAACCAATATGATTTTGGAACAGGATGCACCAATTATCTACAAACGACATCCTTTTGTTTGGCTCGTAGAAGCAGCCGATGACATTTGTTACTCGATAATTGATGTGGAAGATTCACAACGTTTAGGAATTATTGACCATGACAAATGCCGAAAATTGTTTTTGAATTTAGTCGAGTCATTAGATCCTTCCCAAATTGATAAAACTAAAAATACATTAAAATCAATTTCTGATAAAAATGATCGGATCGCTTATTTAAGAGCAAAATCTATAAATCTTTTAACATTAAAATCAGTAGAGGTTTACCAAACTAATTTTGATCAAATTGCAAAAGGAGAATTTAAGACAGCCTTGTTGGATGTGATAAAAAATGAAACGGAACAAGTCACAAAGAAAGTTTTGGACGAGATTCAACGTTTCTCGATTGAGAATATTTACAATCACCGTTCTGTTCTTGAAATTGAAAATGCCGGTTATAATGTCATGTCTGAATTACTTTCACAGTTCATACCACCAATTTTGAAAAATGAGAAAGAGCGTAAGACATTTGAAAAAAAAGCCCTGCGATTGGTTCCGGCTCAGTTCTTATACGAAAAAGGAACAGAGTACCAAAAAGTAATGGGAATTTTGGATTATGTTTCGGGAATGACGGATAATTATGCGACTGAATTGTATCGTCGAATAAAAGGAATAGAAATAGGAATGACGATTTAGTTTTTAATGAACGTTACCATCATACAATAAGTATTATACTGAAATTATTGTCGTATTTTAATCAAGAGAAAAATAGAAAATTATAAATCAGACATACCATGGAAAACATAAGCATACGAGCGGCAAGAAGAGAAGATTGTCCTCGAATTTTAGAATTAATACAAGAACTGGCTTTATATGAAAAAGCACCTGATGAGGTAACGGTAACTTTAGAAGAAATGGAAGAATGTGGTTTTGGAGAAAAACCAGTTTGGGGTTCATTAGTTGCAGAAGTAGATGGAAATATAGAAGGAATTGCGTTGTATTATGATCGCTATTCAACATGGAAAGGACGTCGATTGTATTTGGAAGATTTAATTGTAACCGAAAAAATGCGTGGTTCAGGAATAGGGAAATTATTATTAGATGAATTAATAGCTTTTGGGAAAGAAAAAAAATACCACGGAATGGTTTGGCAAGTTTTAGATTGGAACGAACCTGCTATTAATTTTTACAAAAAATATAAGGCTGATTTTGACCCGGAATGGATCAATGTTTCAGTGAATTTTTAATATTGAATTATCTGAATTTAACATTTTGATCTAATTTAGAGAGAGAAAAAACTACAATCTTTCTACTATTTTTATAGAATATAATTACTCATTTATATTTCTGGTTGTTAATTATTTATGTTTACCTATATTATATTATTTAATAATGTTGGATTATAAAATAATAAACATATTGATTATTAAATACTTATAAAATATTACATTTGTATGAATTTAAAAAGGAAAATTAAATATGTTAAAAAACAATCTAATCTTACAAATCTCACTCACCTTAATTTTGTTTTCAGTAAGTTCTATTTATGCACAAATAGGAATTGATACATTTGCTCCTGATAAAACAGCATTATTAGAATTGAACTCAAAATCCATTAATTCATCATCTATTAATGAAAGAGGGTTTTTACCTCCCAGAGTTGCACTATTGAGTAATAGAGATATTGCGACTATTATTGATCCAACACCGGGGTTACTAATTTTTAATACATCTGATGCAGGAGAATATCCATATGAAGTGTCTGCGAACAATTATTATTATTGGGATGGAAAGAATTGGGATAGGTTAATATATAAATCAACTGTAGAAGAAGCTGTAAAACCCAGAATGTTCTATATTGAAGGTATAGATAGGCAGTCTTTTACTCGCAATGATATTAATATACCTTCTGGTACGCCTAGAGATAATGTAGTTAAGTTTATGTCACCTTTGTTGAATATTAAAGATATTATTCAATTTAATAGTACTCAGTCTACATTTATGGTGAATGTATCAGGAATATACGAATTATCGGCTTTTGTAAATTATAATCCTATGGCTAACATAGTTTCAGGATCACATAATAAGAGGGCCTTTCTGAATCTCAAAATTCAGGTATCAAAAGATGGAGGAATTAACTGGATAAATTCAATTGGCACACGTACTAATTGGGGAGTTGATGCAGCGAGTACTTTAAAGACAGCTATTTTATTACCAACACCATTAAAACTAAATAAAGGAGACGTCGTGAGGTTGGTAATTGCTAATCCATTTAATTCTACTGCAAATAATGATCATTGCGGAGGAGGTGATTGTTATATTGGAAATGATTTGGCAAATAACATACCTACTTCAAAAGGCTTAAAAATACAGTTATTAGATTATAATATACAATAAAACCAACCTATGAAAAAATATACCTTTATAACCCTTTTACTCTTTGGGTTCAATTTGTTAATGGCTCAATTTGGTATAGGGACATCTACGCCAAATACATCTTCCGTTTTAGATATAGATGTTTCTACAATAACTCCGAAAAGAGGTTTTTTACTTCCAAGGTTACAGTTACTGAATAACAGAGATAAAGTAACAGTTGAAAATCCGGCAACAGGACTACTTGTCTATAATTTATTGGATAGTGGAATCGGAACAAATAAAGTATTTGCAAATATGTATTACTTTTGGAATGGAACTAAGTGGGCGAGTTTATCCGATATTGAAGAGGTGAAGAGAGAACTTCTTCCGCAAGTATTTTTTATTGCAGAATCAGCAAATGGTATCACAACACCTCAAAATACAACTACAACTACTGGTAATAATATTAATATAGCGCCTATTGTCCTTAAATTTTCTTCTTCATCAATTATGTTGAACACAGGGAATAATATTGATTTAGTAAATGATAATTCATTTAAAATCAATAACGCAGGATTATATGAAATTTCAGGATTTATCAATTATAATCCATCAATACCAATTAATTCAAATACTAATTTAGAATTAAAGTTAGAAGTTTCTACTGATAATGGATCAACTTGGACACAAAAACTTAAGACTTATGGTGTTTGGGGCTATGGAACCGGGCTTAACAATAGAAGTAATAATATAGCACCAACTGTAATAGATTTACCTGCAAATTCATTAATAAGATGTACAGTTTTTAAATCAAACGGAGAAAACCATTCAACTTCTGCTGTAATTAGTGCACCAACTGGATTAACGTATGGTAAAGTAATTAAAATTCAAAAAATAGGATAGGTATGAAAAAGTATATATGTTTTTTGATTCTTAATTTTTATTGCACTCTTTTTGCTCAAATTTCTATAGGAAATAATTCTGTACATCAATCAGCAATATTAGAGTTAAATACCTCTAATATTACTCCTAAAAAGGGTTTTCTACCTACAAGGGGACAATTATTAAATAATAGGGATAAAACAACAATTCCAAACCCTGTCATAGGAATGACCACTTTTAATAAACTTACATCAGGTATAAACCCTAATACTATAGATGCAAATTCGTTCGTTGTTTGGGATGGTTATATTTGGCAAAAAATAAGCAGTCTGGATGAAATAAAATCGCTTAAATTTCCCAAAGATTTTGCAATAGCTACAAATGCAATACAAAATTTTACGACGACAAATCAGTTAGCAACGATTAACCTTAGTCAACCAGTTGAATTAAAATGGGAGAATTCTGAAATTCAAGTTAATAATCCAAGCGATATAGAATTAAGTTCTAATTCCTTTAATTTTTTGAAAGAATCCTATTTTCAGCTTTCAGGAATGGTTACAGTAAAAGTTAATACTGTTTCAAAGTCATCACCATCGCAAGTTATTTTAGCTCTGCAAAAATCAACTAATGGTACCGTATGGACAAACATCTTTTCAAATACGTTGCCTTTTGAACAGTATGCAACAAATAATTCCCAAACGATTACAATTCCTAATTTTATTCATCATTTTACAGTTGGGGAACGGATAAGGTTAGTATTATATAAGCCAACTTCAGCCACAAATTATAGTGATAACTCTGGAATAACAGGAAATGCTAGTATTGATGTTGTAAAATCATTTAGAATTTTAAGAATTGAACAATAAACAAAAAAACTCAAACCATTTGGTTTGAGTTTTTTTGTTTAAATAAAGGATTTATTTCATAAAACCCTCATACCATTTCCACAGAATGATTCCGGTACAAACCGAAACATTAAGTGAATGTTTTGTCCCGGATTGAGGAATTTCAATACATGTATCACATTGGTCGATAATTGATTGTTGAACACCATCCACTTCATTTCCCATTACAATGGCATATTTTTGATTGTGATCAACTTCAAACTCATTTAATAAGACAGAACCTTCAGTTTGTTCTATGGTAATAATTTGATAATTATCTTTCTTAAGCTTTGCAACCAATTCATTCGAATCTTTTACATACTCCCATTCAACTGAATTTTCAGCACCGATGGCAGTTTTATGAATTTCTTTATGCGGAGGCGTAGCAGTAATACCGCACAAATAAATTTTATCAATTAAAAAAGCATCTGAAGTTCTAAAAACAGCCCCTACATTGTGCATGCTCCTTACGTTATCTAATACAACAACAATCGGATGTTTTTCAATTCCTTTATATTCTTCCGCAGAAATGCGACCTAATTCGTCTAATTTTAGTTTTCTCATCACTTCGTTTTTAACTAACTTAGCTGTTCAAAATATATAATAATTTGACAAAAGTAGTAAAGAATAAGGAAACTCCTCTAATGAAACAATATAACCAGATCAAGGCAAAATATCCTGATGCGATGTTATTGTTTCGTGTGGGAGATTTTTACGAAACATTTGGAGAAGATGCAGTACGTTGTTCGCGTATTTTAGATATTGTTTTAACGAAACGTGCCAATGGCTCTGATAATAGTGCTTTGGCTGGATTTCCTCACCATAGTTTGAATACATATTTGCCTAAATTGGTGAAAGCAGGTTTGCGTGTTGCAATTTGCGATCAGCTTGAAGATCCTAAAACGGTAAAAGGAATTGTAAAACGTGGTGTAACCGAATTGGTAACCCCGGGAGTAGCCTTGCAGGATGAGGTCTTATCTTCAAAATCAAACAATTTTTTGATGGCGGTTCATCAAGGAGATAAATCATTTGGAGTTGCCTTGCTTGATGTTTCAACTGGAGAATTTTTGGTTTCTGAAGGACAAGAAGATCAAGTCGCAAAGATTATTCAATCGTTTCGTCCCAGCGAGGTCATTTATCAGAAACGAGTAAAATATAATTTTTCTGATGTTAAGAGCAAATTTTTGTTAGACGATTGGGCATTTCAATATGATTTTGCAGTGGATAAATTAACAACACTTTTCAGAACGAAAAATTTAAAAGGCTTTGGAATCGAAGATTTGAAAGAAGGAGTCATTTCTGCGGGAGCAATTTTAGCTTATTTGGATGATACACATCATTTCGATATTCAACACATTACGTCAATTCAACGTCTAAATCAAGAAAGTTTTGTCTGGATGGATCCTTTTACGATTCGAAATCTAGAACTTGTTTATTCACCGCATCCAAAAGGTGTAACCTTACTGAATATTTTGGATGACACAAAAACACCAATGGGAGCTCGTTTATTGAACCGTTGGATGGTCATGGTGTTGAAAGACTTGAAAACAATTCAAAGACGTCAAATTATTGTTGAATATTTTCATCAGTTTGCAGATATTCGATACGATTTACGGGAAAAACTAGGCCAATTAACCGATTTAGAGCGTTTAGCAGGAAAAGTTTCGACAGGCAAAATTACTCCCCGACAATTGTTGCAGTTGGCGCAAAGTCTAAAACTTTCAGAAGAAATAAAGACAATTTCGGAACAATCAAATATCAAAGAAGTTGCAGATTTATTTACGCGAATTGAACCAATTGAAAGTTTAACACAAAAGATTTTTGATACGCTTTCAGACGAACCTCCACATCAAATAGTCAAAGGAAATGTAATAAGAGAAGGAGTTTCGGAAGAACTGGATAACTTACGTAAAATTCAATTTTCAGGAAAAGATTTCCTGGATCAAATGTGTCAGAGAGAAACGGAAAGAACGGGAATATCTTCGTTAAAAATAGCTTTCAATAATGTATTTGGCTATTATATTGAAGTGCGAAATACGCACAAAGATAAAGTGCCTGAAGAATGGATTCGTAAACAAACACTCGTAAATGCTGAACGCTATATTACAGAAGAATTAAAAGAATATGAAACACAAATTCTCGGAGCTGAAGAAAAAATTCTTGCCATCGAAAATCAATTATTTATTGATTTGTTACAAGAAATTATAACCAAACTTTTACCAATTCAACAAACGGCAAAAGCAATTGCTTTTTTAGATGTCTTATCAACTTTTGCAGAAATAGCCGAAAAAAATAATTATACAAAACCTGTTTTAAATGAAGGGTTTGAATTGAATATAAAAGAAGGCCGTCATGCTGTAATAGAGCAACAATTGCCGATTGGAGAGCAATATGTTTCGAATAATGTTGAATTAAATTCTGAAAACCAACAAATTATTATGATTACCGGACCAAATATGTCGGGTAAATCTGCATTACTCCGTCAAACAGCCTTGATTGTTTTGATGGCACAAATGGGAAGTTTTGTCCCTGCACAAGCGGCAGAATTAGGAATTATTGATAAAGTTTTTACCCGAGTTGGAGCTTCTGATAATATTTCTTCAGGAGAATCGACGTTTATGGTTGAAATGAACGAAACCGCAAGTATCTTAAATAACATTTCGGAACGAAGTTTGATTTTGTTGGATGAAATTGGGCGAGGAACTTCGACATATGATGGAATTTCAATTGCATGGGCGATAGCAGAATTCTTACATCAAAGTGCCTTGAAGCCAAAGACATTGTTTGCAACGCATTATCATGAATTGAATGAAATGTCGAAATCAATGGAGCGCATTAAAAATTTTAATGTGAGTATCAAAGAAACAAAAGATACCATTTTATTTTTGAGAAAATTGATTCCCGGAGGTAGTGAACATAGTTTTGGTATACATGTTGCTAAAATGGCAGGGATGCCAAAAAGGGTAGTTGATAGAGCAAATGATGTTTTGAAAGTTTTAGAAGCTTCCAAAACAGAGGAAGGAATTTCAAATAAAACTGAAAAAATAACGCAAGATAATATGCAGTTGAGTTTCTTTCAGTTGGATGATCCGATTTTAGAATCGATTCGGGAAGAAATCATGAATACGGATATCAATACATTAACACCTGTTGAAGCATTGATGAAGCTGAATGAAATCAAAAAGAAACTTGGGAAATAAACTTAAAAATATGAAAAAAATAATTTTAACTCTAACAGGAGCTTTAGTTTTAGCTTCTTGTGCTACAAATCCTGTTACAGGAAGAAAATCGTTGTCATTGGTCTCTAATGCAGATTTATTTCCAACGGCTTATAACCAGTATTCTCAGGTTCTAAAAAAAGGTAAAGTGATTACAGGAACAGCTGATGCGAAAATGGTTCAAACAGTTGGGGAGCGTTTAAAGTATGCTGCCGAAAAATATTACCAAGAAAAAGGAATCTCATCTCAATTACAAGGTTACCAATGGCAATTTACATTGTTACAAGCCAATGAAGTAAATGCTTGGTGTATGCCGGGTGGTAAGGTTGCGGTGTATACGGGAATCTTACCGGTAACAAAAGATGCAACAGGTTTAGCGGTAGTATTGGGGCACGAAATAGGTCATGCTTTGGCTGGACATAGTGCAGAACAAGCTTCTCAGCAAATGGCTGCTCAAGGGTTAGGGCAAATCGTAGGAGGAACGATTACAAATGCTGATTATGCTGCTGTTTTCGATAAATTATATCCTGTTGGAGCACAAGTTGGTTTGTTGAATTATTCTCGTAAAATGGAATTAGATGCAGATGTTACAGGATTATATTTGATGGCAATGGCTGGTTATGATCCTTCTCAAGCAATTCCTTTTTGGGAACGTATGGCTGCAAAAAGTGGAAATGCAAGTGTTTCAGACTTTTTGAGTACTCACCCTTCAGATGCAACACGTATAGCAAAAATTAAAGAAGCTTTACCAACGGCTTTAGCATATTATAATGCAAGTCCGTATAAAGGAAAATAAGATAGTTTTTATTCATTTTAAAATTATAAGCGAGTTAATTTGATAAATTGACTCGCTTTTTTTATATTGTGTATTCAAAACCACAAAATAAATAATGATGAATGAGTTTAGAATCAATTCTTTTTCTGAATACAAAAAAGAGCATAAAAAGAGTGTAAAAGATCCTGAGAAATTTTGGGACAAAATAGCTGAAAACTTTATTTGGCATCAAAAATGGGACAAAACATTAGAGTATAATTTTGAAAAAGCAGATTTTAAATGGTTCCAAGGAGGAAAGTTAAATATAACTGAAAACGTTTTAGATCGTCATTTAGAAAAAAATGGAAATAAAACGGCCTTAATTTGGGAGCCCAATAACCCTTTAGAAGAATCCCGTATAATTACATACCGTCAATTGTATTCAAAAGTTTGTCAGTTTGCAAATGTTTTAAAAAATAATGGGGTACAAAAAGGTGACCGTGTCTGTATCTATATGCCGATGATTCCGGAATTGGCTATAGCAATGCTGGCTTGTGCCAGAATCGGAGCAGTACATTCAATCGTTTTTGCAGGATTTTCTTCTTTAGCAATTGCCTCTCGTATTAATGATTCGCAATGTAAAGTTTTGGTAACAGCGAATGAAGTTTATCGCGGAACAAAACCAATTAACTTGAAATCGATTGTTGATGAAGCGCTGAAAGATTGTCCGTCTATTCAAACGTGTATCGTATACCGCCGTGCGATAGAACCTACTTCGATGGTAGGAGGGCGAGATAAATTTTGGATGGATGAAATGCATAAAGTAGATAATCATTGCCCGGCTGAAGTAATGGATGCAGAAGATCCATTATTTATTTTATATACATCAGGTTCTACCGGTAAACCGAAAGGTATGGTACATACTTGCGGAGGGTATATGGTCGAAACCGCTTATTCGTTTGACAATATATTCCAAATGGATCCGAACGATATTTATTGGTGTACAGCAGATATTGGTTGGATCACCGGTCACAGTTATATCATTTACGGGCCGTTAGCCTGCGGAGTAACTTCCGTTATGTTCGAAGGTATTCCGAGTTTTCCGGATTTTGGTCGTTTTTGGGAAATTGTTGAGAAGTTGAAGGTGACACATTTTTATACTGCACCTACTGCCGTTCGTTCACTAGCTCGTGAATCATTGGAATATGTTGAAAAATATGATTTATCAAGTCTTAAAGTACTCGGGTCTGTAGGAGAACCGATTAACGAAGAAGCCTGGCACTGGTTAAATGATTATGTAGGAAAAGGAAATTGTCCAATTGTCGATACGTGGTGGCAGACCGAAACAGGCTCGATTATGATTTCTCCATTGGCAGGTATAACACCGCTTCGCCCAACGTTTGCTACTCTGCCCCTCCCGGGCATTCAACCGGTTTTGATGGATGAGTACGGAAAAGAAGTAGAGACAATTAACGAAAAAGCAGAAGGACGCTTGGCAATTAAATTTCCTTGGCCATCAATGGCGAGAACAATTTATGGAGACCATAAACGTTACATCGAAACATACTTTTCTACATTTCCTGGATATTATTTTACAGGTGACGGAGCTTACCGTGATGCAATGGATAATTATAGAATCACAGGCCGAGTAGATGATGTTGTAATTGTTTCCGGGCATAATTTGGGAACAGCTCCTGTTGAAAATGCCATAAACGAAAATGAAGCAGTAGCGGAGAGTGCTGTAGTTGGTTTTCCACATGATATTAAAGGAAATGCCTTGTATGCTTTTGTTATTTTACAAGATGGGATAGAAGGATCACAAGAGTTAGAAAATGAAATTAAAAATGGAGTTTCTAAATTAATAGGTGCAATTGCTAAACCAGACAAAATTCAGTTTGTTTCAGGTTTGCCAAAAACGAGAAGTGGAAAAATTATGCGCCGTATTTTAAGGAAAATAGCAAGTGATGAGACTGATTTTGGAGATACATCGACATTATTGGATCCGGAAATTGTAACACTTATTCAAAAAGGAAAGGTTTAAGAAAAATTTTTTTAAAAAATATAGAACAATTCGCATTGAAATTCGCTTTATATAGCCAATATTCAATGCGAATTATTTATTTTTGTAGACTTTTTAGAGGTATGATAAAAATTTCACCAGTTTTAGAATCGTATTTAGATCATCATGTAGAACAAGAGCCGGAAATTCTTGGGCGTTTACGTGTCGAAACCTATCAATGTACAACACAACCACACATGATTTCGGGCGAATATCAAGGTCGTTTGCTGAGTACATTGTCAAAGATATTAGCTCCAAAAACTATTTTAGAATTAGGAACGTTTACTGGATATGCGACCTTATGTTTAGCAGAAGGATTGACTTCGGACGGGAAGATCATTACGATGGATAAAAATGATGAATTAGAATATCTGTGTCGTAAGTATTTTGACGAATCTGAATTTGCTCAAAAAATTGATTTCCGAATCAATGATGCACGAGAAGAATTGAATACAATTGAAAAAGATTCTGTAGATTTAGCTTTTATTGATGCCGATAAAGAGAGTTATCCTTATTATTTTGAAAAGGTTTTGGAACTTCTTCGTCCGGGTGGAACAATGTTAGTGGACAATGTTTTGTGGTATGGAAAAGTAATGTTGGAGGAGGAAGATAAAAAAGATCCTTCCACAAAAATCCTAAAAGAATTTAATGAGATGGTAACGAAAGATAAACGAGTAGAGTCAATTATTTTACCTATTCGTGATGGGATTACATTAATTCGAAAAAAATAATGAAGTACGCCATTTGTCAAGTAAGTGTTGCGCCATTGCGCTCTGAAGCAAGAGATTCATCAGAAATGGTGAGTCAGGTTTTGTTTGGAGAAAGGTTAATTATTTTAGAAGAATTGGAAAAATGGACGAAAGTTCAGTTAACCTTTGATGGTTATGAAGGTTGGCTTGATCCAAAACAAATCATTATCATTTCTGAAGAGGAATATCACAATAATTTGATTGAGAAATTTGCGATAAATCCATACAATCATGCTATGGAAAACGGATTGCCGATGACATTGACGATTGGTGCTGAGGTTCGTTCGTTGAATGAAAGTAAAATAAAAATTGGTTCAAAGTGTTTTGAATATTTTGGTGTATATACCTCTGGTAAAAAATCGAAGGACCAATTGGTAGAAATAGCAAAAGCTTACCTGAATGTACCTTATTTATGGGGTGGAAAATCTTCTTTTGGAATTGATTGTTCAGGATTGACACAACAAGTATATAAAATAGGAGGGTATAAAATTCCGCGTGATGCTTATCAGCAAGCTGAGATAGGAGAAGTTTTAAGTTTTGTAGAAGAAGCAGAACCCGGAGATTTAGCTTTTTTTGATAATGCAGAAGGACGAATAATACATGTTGGAATAATGTGCGGTAATGGAAAGATTTTACATGCACACGGTAAAGTTCGTATTGATCCAATTGATACGAATGGGATTTTCAATACAGATTCTCAAAAATATTCGCACAAATTAAGATGTATTCGTCGAATTATTTAAAGACATAAAACAAGAGGCAGATAATTCTGCCTCTTGTTTTATGTATAATATGGTCTACATCATTATTCAGCCCAAGCAACAGGAACGTAAATTGTGATATAACCTTCTCCATCCACTAAATTATCTGATAAGGTAGCAGTTGTACTTCCGTATCCAACCCATCCACCTTGACCTTGCATAGCCGAAAACTCGTAAGTACCTTCTGGCAAATCTAAAATAAAGCCTGGTAAAACAGTATTTGATCTTTCGCTGTAAAATACTTCTCCGGTTTCTAAATTTGTTGCATAAAAACCACCAAGATCTTCCCATCCTGATAATCTTTGAGATCCATTAAGATCTAATAATCCTAATCTGATTGTATATTCAGGAGAGGTTGTATTTGACTGTTCTTTTTGAACAGGTGTAGAATCTGAATGGTTATTTGCAAAAGCAAATGTACTGCAAACAGTAGCTAACGCTAAAACTAATACTTTTTTCATGATTGTATATTTTAAAATGATTATGACATAAAATTACATTTTCTTGAAAAAAAAGACTTTACCTGAAAATCAAATAATGTTGACTAAAAGGTTAAGACGTGATGAATAGAACGCTCTGAATTCAATTGGTACGAAATTATTCTTGATAAAGTCGACGAATAAACTCAACCGTTTTTTCTAAGGTTGGTTCACGATTTTCTTTGTATGGTGTATGTTTAGCGTTTGGAACAAGATAGCTTTCTTTTTCACCCTTTACATTGTTGAGAATACCGTCAACTTGCTCTAAAGTTCCGTATTCATCATCAATTCCTTGGATAACAAACGTTGGACATTTAATTTGTGTCAGTTCTTTTCTGATATCAAAATGAAGAAAGTCAGGTCTTAACCAAGTATCTGTCCACATTTCAAAAACTTTTTGGGTATTCTCTCCATGGTATTTTTCCAATCGCTTCGGCAAATCTGTCGTTGAATAGGCAACTTTGGCTTCTCTGATTCCTTGCAACGAAATTTCTTCCACCATGATATGAGAACCAACAACTACGATACCTTTTAGATTTTTGTGGTATTTTGAAGCATATAGTAATGCAATTGATCCGCCGTCACTATGCCCAAACAGAATAATTTCTTTGAATTTGAAATGTTCAACCAAATCATGTAAAAAATCTGCTTCATCGTGCATATAAGTCAATTCTCGATGATCAATTGTAAATGGAGAAGATTTTCCATAGCCTTTTCTATCATAAATAAAGAAGTTGCAATTTGTGCTCTGGGCAACTTCTTTTGGGAAATCTCTCCAAAGTTGTGTACAACCTAAAGAATCATGTAAAAAAATAAGTGTGGGGCTTTCAGGACTTATTTCGTGGTGGTGATAATGAATGTTGGTGTTATTAATTTCTATAGTATGTTCGATATTCATTTTAGGATTTTTAAAAAATTAAAGATAACAAAAATGCCTCGATTTTATTTATTCGAGGCATCTGTATAGTAATTGATGAAATATTATTTGATAAAATCAGTAATAATTTCTAATGTTTTTGCTTTGGCAGTTTCTAAATCATCATTCAAAAGAATAATATCAAATTCTTTGGCTTTTTCCATTTCAATTCCTGCTTTATCAATACGCTGCTTCAGTTTGTCTTCACTTTCTGTATTGCGTGAAATCAAACGTTCTTTCAGGACATCTAAAGATGGAGGGTTTACAAATACCGTCAAACATTGCTCTCCATATAAATTTTTGATATTCAATGCGCCAATTACATCAATGTCAAAAATAACAGAATTTCCTTCAGAAGTGATACGGTCTACTTCCGATTTTAGTGTACCATAAAAATTATCACGATAAACTTCTTCGTGTTCTACAAATTCATCGTTAGAAATCTTTCTTTTAAATTCTTCCGGAGTCAAGAAATAGTAATCTTTTCCATGCACTTCACCTTCACGTTTATCTCTGGTCGTACAAGAAATAGAAAATTTGATATGGTCTAACTTTTCTAAGGCATAACGAACTAAAGTTGTTTTTCCTGCACCCGATGGAGCTGAAAAGACGATTAATTTACCTTTTTTCATTACAAGATATTTAACGATTGTTCCTTAATTTTTTCTAACTCATCTTTCATCTGAACAACAATTTTCTGCATTTCAGAGTGATTAGATTTTGATCCTAACGTATTGATTTCACGTCCGATTTCTTGCGAAATAAAACCTAATTTTTTACCATTGGATGCTGTTCCGGCCAATTCTTTCAGGAAATATTCACAATGATTTTTCAAACGAACTTTCTCTTCTGTAATGTCAAATTTTTCTAAATAGAAAATCAATTCTTGTTCAAAACGATTCTGATCAACATCAACTTTCAATTCTTCTAAACGTTTATTGAAACGTTCTTTTATCGTTTCAATTCGTTCTTTTTCGAAAGGTATAACTTGTGTTAAAAGTTCAAGAATATTATTTAAGTTGAATGTCAAATACTTTTCTAAAACCTTACCTTCATCTAATCTAAATTGATTCAAAGCTGTAATTGCTTCAATTATAGTCGCACGAATTTGGTTCCATTCTTCTTCACTCAAATCATCTTGTGTATACGAGATAACATCAGGCATACGCATTACAACCGGTAACAACTCGCCATCTGTCACAGTAGGTGTGATTGATTTGAATTCTTCCAGATAACTTTTGATTAATTCAGCATTTATATTTTGGTTTCGCGCAGCAGGATTTAATTCCACTAACATTGAAAAATCAACTTTTCCACGCTGAACTTTTTCTGAAATAAGATTTCTGATTTCTAATTCTTTTTCGCGATAAAAAGAGGGAATTCTCGTATTTAAATCTAATGTTTTACTGTTTAGAGAACGGATTTCTATCGTTACTTTTTTTTCAGGTAATTCCAATACGGCTTTACCGTAACCTGTCATAGATGCTATCATAATTGTAAAATTATGCGAGCAAAATTACAATAAATTAACGTAACACGCTCGAATAATCATCTTGAATGATTTTAAAGTTTAACATTTTGCTAAAATTTTGATGAACATAAAACATTTATCTTTAACAAAAATCAAATGAATTATAGACTATGACCAACCAGGAATTGTACAAAGGAATTGCAGAAGATGGACTAAGCTTACCATCTACTATGGGAATATTTCCATCTTCAAAAGATTTTATCTTTTCAAAAGAGTTAATTGAAAACAGCTTACAGTCGAGCCGGTATTTTAAATTAAATGAATTTGAAATTGTAGAAATTGATAAAGACGAAAATACTGCTGTAAAACAGGAATATCAAATTTCTGTTACTTATTTGGATGAAGAATTTGAGGTGAATTTATATGTTGTGCATGCGCAAAGTAACGATTATTCTGAATTTGGTTTCGGGAATATGATTTCGGATGAGGAAATGGAAATTGCAACGCAGCAGGATTTTTATTTAGAGTCTGTGATGTATTTTGGAAATGATGCGTTGGACAGTTTTCATCTGCAGTTGAAGATTATGCAATCTATTGTAGAAAATCCTTCGATCGTTGTGGATTTTATGCCTTATCGATTACTTTCAGGTAAATGGGCAAAGGTTACAGCTGAGTCAGAAATTCCTCCTGCTCCAACTTATTTATATGTCATTCATGGTGTATATGATGAAAATGAAGAAGGTGAACGTGTTTATTGGATGCACACACACGGACTGCATCGTTGCGGATCGGTAGAATTGGAAATGCTGAACATCAAAACCGGGATTGAACAAATGAATTCAGCTTTGGATATGATTGTCAATGCATTTATCAAACCAGATTATCGTTCACCGGAAAATACTGAATTTAATATAGGATACGATGGGTTGGATATCACATTTTGTTGGAAGCGCTGGGAAGATGTAGTAAAAGATTATCCGGCAACAATTCCGGGAGGTTACAATGAACGTCAACCAGAGAACGAAAATTATGAACCTTGCGGCGTTTTGTTAGCTGTACAAGAAGGGCATACATTAACACCGGAAGTTTATGCGACAACAATTGCAGATAATCCAATTTTCTTCATTAGCGATCAGGAAACTGAACGTATGTCAGCTTTGGCTTATCAGCGTTTTGAATCGTATAAAAAAGCGTTTCATACGTATTTTAATCCGGAAGCAGATGAAGAAAATTACTGGAGATTTTTAATCAAATTAGGATTTGATGTGGATCACGACATGAATAAAGAACATATTTGGTTCGATGTGTACGGGATCAATGAAAACAATGAAATTTTTGGCGTATGCTTAAATCGACCATATGCAGTAGAGGGATTGAATGAAGGAGATGAAGGTCTTTATCCGCAAGAAATGATTACCGATTGGTTAATTTATTCGCCGACAAACACCATCACTCCTGATAATATTTATACTATTGATTAATCAAAGAACCATTTTTCCAAACATTCGTTGGCTGTAATTGTCCTTGATGATAAATAATATTACGATAATCAAAGGTAGAGAAGCTGATAAAGTCGGCTTTTTTACCTTTTTCTATTGTTCCACGGTCTGTTAAATTCAATGCTTTTGCAGCACGATAAGTGATAGCAGCTAATACTTCAGCCATTGATAATTTTTCGAAAGTTGCTAAAACAGCAGCTTGTGTTAATAAGTTTCCCATTGGCGCAGAACCAGGATTCCAGTCCGAAGCGATTGAAACACAACAACCGGCATCTAATAATTTTCGGGCAGGTGCATATTGCATTCCTAAACCAATGGAAGCTCCGGGTAGAACTGTTGCAACAACATCAGAATTTGAAAGATTTTTGATTTCCTCTTCTTCCGAAAACTCTAAATGATCTGCACTTAAGGCATTGTATTTTGTAGCTAAATAGCTTCCTCCTGCAGTAAATTGATCGGCATGAATGGTAATATCAAAACCTTGATTTTTTGCTTCGTTTAAAAAATAATCTCCTTCTTCAACAGAAAAAGCTGACTGTTCCACGAAAATATCGATACGATTCGCTAATTCATCTGATTTCAATTTTGGAAAAACTTCTTGTATTAAAAGATCTAAATAAGCTTTATTTGATCCTTCGAAATCTTTTGGTTTTATATGAGCCCCCAGAAAAGTTGGAATCAAATCAATTTCACTTTCTTGATTTGCCATGTTAATGGCTTCTAACATTTTGATTTCGCCATCAACAGAAAGGGCATAACCAGATTTTACCTCAGCAGTTGTAATTCCCTGTTTCGCTAATTGAGCAATATGCTTTAGTGTAATATCTTTCAGTTCATCAACCGTTTTTTTACGCGTTTCGGTTACGGTAGACCAAATTCCGCCACCGCTTTCCGCAATCTCTAAATAAGTTTTTCCATCCAAACGCATTGCAAAATCTTTGGCTCTGTTTCCTCCAAAACAAACATGTGTGTGTGAATCAACAAATCCGGGAAGAAGAATTTGTTCCGTTTCAATTTTTTCAATTTTAATGGTAGGATGATGCTGAAAAAGCATATCAAAATCACCAATCTCTACAATTGATTCATTCTCTACAATAATTCCTCCATCTTTGATAATTTCGATTTGGTTTTCATGAATTGCACCTTTTAAAGGTAAATTGGCAAGTGTTATAATTTGTTTGAAAGGACCTATTAATTTCATTTTTATTGTTTTTATTACACAAGTTTACGAAATTTAGGGGAGAAAGAAGCGTGTTATGCTGTTTCAAATTTAGATTTGTATTTCAAATAATAGTCTTCAAATCTTTTATAAATGAATTCATCCTCATTGTCCAACGTTAGATTTGTGTAAGGTGAATATCCAGTATCTTCAAGTATTTCTAAATCGATGCAAATTTTATAGAAAATCTCTAAATCAGATTTTGAATCTAATTCAGAATGGCTAGTATACATCGTACTTAGAGAAGTATCCTGATTTAAAATTTTATGTAAGAATTTTTTCGAAATATAAAATGCATATTCCTTTAAAAGGAGATTCTTAGAATCAATTTTAAAATCAAAATGATTTAAAATCTAAAAAAAATATTTTTCTCTAACAAGTGTATTCTCATGATCTAAACCTGCAAGGATATATAAATCTGTAGATTCGACTTCTAATTTTAGAATTTCAATCGACCATTTGACTAAATCACTACTTTCAAAAGGGTATATAAAGCGTTTCGCTAGAACAGTAATTGTTAATTCACGAAAAAACATCGTGTATTATTTTTTCTTCAAATAAGTAGGATCGTTGGGGTATTTGATCACTTTTACTAAGGTAATAATAGTGAAAATAACAAAGATTAAAACAACAATTGCACTGAGAATGATACGGTTATTTTGTTCGTTGTTAAGCCCAATATAAAGCTCGAAAGCTGCCCAAACAATCATTAAAATCTGTGGTAAAAGTGCGCCGAAAATATTTTTTGTCATTTTATTCATCTATTGATGATGTAAAAATAAGAAAAATAAAAAACCTGCTTATCAAAAGCAGGTTGAAAATATTATTGCGTAACTAATTTTGTTTCATTAAGAATTGGCTCATTCTTCAGAATATTTGTAGCTACTTCTATTGTATCTTGTTTTTCTTCAAAAATTGGAGCTTCTTGTATAAAAGCTGTAGCAGGTGCTTCTTCTACTTTTGGAGGAGTGTTATCGAATTTGTAATTTAACCCAATTCCAAGTGTTTGTTTTACCTGCGTTTTCTTAATTTGATCTTCATCATACAATAAGTTTACAGCAACTTGAGCAGAAACAAATTTATTTACTTTAAGATCTAAAATACCTTGGTAAGCAATATCCATGTTTCCAAATTTTTTCAGGTAATCAGCATAGACCCCTACACGGTTATCGTAGCTAATGCCGTCCATAATTTGTAATTTATAACGGGCTCCTAAATAAGCACCAAATTCGAATAATGTATTGTCTCCGTCATTTTTAAGGCCAAAATTTCCTTTTTGTTGTAAATCTTTATCCAATACAAATGTAACTCTTGGTGTGAAAGGATGGATGTTCACTTGAAAATTTTCGTTTGGTTTGTAATCAACCCCTAAACCTAAACTTAAATAACCCGGTGCCATTAAATTTGAAATTTTCGTTTTTGGATCAGTTGCATAATCAAAACCTTCTGTAAATTGAGTTCTGAAATTCATAGAGGCAGCTAAATACCAATGATTTCCAATACTGTACCCGTAAGATGATGTTAAGTCGATCACATCATTTGTTTTGCGAGAGCTCTCTCCTTTGTTGGTTTGGATTCCGTAGCCTAATACCACACGATTATCCCAAATATGTTTTTCGCGGGTTAAATTAAATTCGTAATCTACATTTCCATTCAATGCAAACGAGTTTACACCACCTGCAACCCAATTACTAAAAGCACTTTGAGAAAAGAGTAAAGAATTGTTTCCGGAAACGAACCAGCCAGGTTGACGACCGTCGAACTTCTGATCTTTTAAATAACGTTTGCTATCTGTAGAAACTTTCCCATCTTTTACAGTTTGCGCATAAGCGGTTGCACTTCCTATTATTGCTAATGCCAATAAAATTTTTTTCATATAGTTTAGATGATTTTAATTAATAATTTATTCCAAAAATATGGATTCTGATTTTATATAAGTTGAATTTTCATCAATTGTATTTTTTTCAAAAACCCGGTCATAGTTTTGTTTGTCTAATTTTATTCTAGGTAGATGAATAGGAGAAATTCCGGAAGTATCAAAATAAGGAAGAATTTCTCTCTTTCGTTTTCTCTTTTTAGAATTTTTCTTGGTACTGTCTATTTTATAAGTCAAGCCAATTCCTAAAGCTTGTTTAAATTGCGTTTCTTTTACCTGATCTTCATCGTATATCAAATTTATTGTCAGTTGAGTAGACATAAAATTATTAATTTTCATGTCTAACAGCCCGGCATATACAATGTCCAGGTTATAAAATTTGTTCGAATAGTTGGAGAAAATACCAATGTTGTTATCATAGGTGACATTCTCAAAAAGTTTCAATTTATAACGAGAACCTAAATATGCACCGACCTCGAAAAGAAATGTATCGCCATCTTTTCGCAAACCATAGGTTCCTTTCTTCTGTAAATCTTTGTCAGCAACAATTGTGGTACGAGAAGTTAAGGGCTGAAAACTAATTGAAAAATTAGAATGAGGGGTGTAATTAGCACCAATCCCTATTGTCACATAAGCAGGCGCAAAAAGATTTGATAATTTCTTTTTTGGCGTAGCTGAATAATCATAACCGGCTGAAAATTGGGAACGAACATTTAAAGAGGAAGTCAGGTACCATTTTTCTTTGATTAAATAACCATACGAAGTGGTAAGGTTGATGTTATCTGCAGTTTTACGTGTCCCATTTGTTTTATTATCTAAGAATCCATATTCTAAAATAAAACGGTTGTCCCAAAAATGCTTCTTTTTTCGGAAATTAAATTCGTAGTCTGTTTTTGCATTCAAAGAAACTGAATTTTCTCCACCGGCCATCCAGTTAGAGAAAGTATTTTGGTTAACAGTTAAGGTATTTGCCCCGTAAATTTCCCATCCAGATTTTCGCCCTGTTGTATCAACTTTGGACTTTAAATATTTTCGCCCATCAATAATTAGATTTCCGCTGGTGTCTAAAAACTGCGCAGAACTAAAAAAGGATAGGGTTAAAAAAATAAGTGAGAAAATTAGCCTCATTTTTAAAAAAAATATCTTTGTCTAAAATTGAAAAATTCTAAACAAAGATATTTAATTTATTTTGTAAGGATAAAACCCTTTCTTAATTATTTTCCCAACCGTTGAGCCATTTCACCAAAGTATTGATCCAATCTTGGCGATCATTAAGACATGGTATATATGTAAATTGTTCACCTCCAGCTTTTAAGAATTCTTCTTTTCCTTCCATTGAGATTTCTTCTAAGGTTTCTAGACAATCCGCAACAAATGCAGGTGTACAAACAGCTAAATTTTTAACACCTTTTTCCGGAAAATGTTCTAACGTTTCATCTGTATAAGGTTGAATCCAAGGATCTTTACCTAAGCGAGATTGAAATGAAGTGTAATATTTATCTTCAGGTAATTCAAGATATTTGGCCACTAATCTTGTTGTTTCTAAACATTGGTTGCGGTACGTTTCGATTGGAAGCTTACTTACTTTTGCTGCTCTCACTGCCTTTTTATCATGACGTTCCGGAATTCCATGATAAGAAAATAGTAATTTATCATAGTTAGCAGGTAAATTTTCTTTAATAGAGTCGCCTAAAACTTTTATGTAATCCGGATGTTTATAAAATGCTTTTAAGAAATTTACATTAATATCTTTGAATTTTTTCTTTTGAATTTCCAATACTTTATCAGCTACAGTTTCTGTTGTAGACATTGTATATTGCGGATAAAGCGGCACAACCAATAGATCGCGTATACCTTTATCGTAAAGTTCCTGCATTCCAAATTCAATCGAAGGATTTTTGTAACGCATGGCTAAACCAACAGGGATTTCTAATTGTTCCTGAACTTTTTGTTGCAAAATTTTAGAATAAATAATTAATGGAGAACCATCTTTTGTCCAAATCTTTTTATATGCTTCTGCTGAATTGATAGGTCTTTTGGGCAAGATAAAAAGTTCGACAATTATTTTACGAATCAACCAAGGAGAGTCGATTACTTTTCCATCCATTAAAAATTCGCGTAAATAAGTTCTCACATCTTCAACTTCGGTAGAATCGGGCGAACCTAAATTCACTAATAATATTCCTTTACTCATAATTCTTTTTATCTAAAAAAATATTGCGTTCTTTGTAAATGTAAAAGTACAACGGATAATTTAAAAAGTCCTGTGTAATGTTATCATTATAATTTATATCATCATTTATGTCAGATTTATTAAATCCTGATAAAGAATTTTATCCAGACGACGATTTAAATCACGAAAATACCGTTCGTCCGCAAAGTTTTGATGATTTTGCCGGACAAGCTCATATTCTGGAAAATTTAGAAGTTTTTGTGAAAGCATCTAAACTTCGAGGAGAAGCATTGGATCATGTCTTGTTACATGGCCCTCCTGGTTTAGGAAAAACGACATTGGCAAATATCATTGCAAATGAGTTAGGTGTTGGAATTAAAATTACTTCCGGACCAGTTTTAGATAAACCGAGTGATTTAGCAGGTTTATTGACAAATTTAGAAGAAAATGATGTGCTCTTTATTGACGAGATTCACCGTATGTCACCGGTCATCGAAGAATATTTATATTCGGCGATGGAAGATTTTAAGATTGATATTATGATTGAATCAGGACCAAATGCACGTTCCGTACAAATTGGACTGAACCCTTTTACTTTAATAGGTGCTACAACACGTTCCGGATTATTAACGGCTCCACTTCGTGCACGTTTTGGAATCAATTTTAGATTTGAATATTATAATGTCGAATTATTGAGTTCGATAGTGGAACGTTCTTCTCGTATTTTAGCAACTCCAATCGATGAAAGAGCTTCAATCGAAATTGCAGGTCGAAGCCGCGGTACACCTCGTATAGCGAATGCTTTATTGAGAAGAACACGTGATTTTGCCCAAATCAAGGGAAATGGAAAAATTGACTTATCAATTGCTGAATTTTCGTTGAAAGCACTAAAAGTTGATGACAATGGTTTAGATGAAATGGATAACCGAATTTTATCAACCATCATCGAAAAATTTAAAGGAGGGCCAGTTGGAATTACAACTTTGGCAACTGCAGTAGGGGAGAATGGAGGAACGTTAGAGGAAGTTTATGAACCCTACCTTATTCAAGAGGGGTATTTAATGCGAACTGCACGAGGAAGAGTAGCGACAGAAAAAGCATATAAACATATCGGGGTAAAATACCGTGGAGAAAATTCACCACAAACAGATTTGTTTGATCATTAGAAAAATATTTTATGTTAGAATTAAGGCCCAATTGCGAAAATTGTGGAAAGAGTTTATTTCCAGATTCAACAGAAGCTATGATTTGTACATTCGAATGTACTTTTTGCAAAGATTGTGTTGGTAATATTTTAGAAAATGTTTGCCCAAATTGTGGTGGTAATTTTACTCAAAGACCTATTCGACCAGAAAAATATCGTTCTAAATATCCCGCTTCTACACAAATTGTTTTGAAAAAAGTAAATTTTACAGAATTTGAGAATTTAAAAAGTAAATTAAAAAATGTTTTACCTGAAAATCGTTAATTTTTAAAGTAAAATGCATCTTCCAACAGAAGAACATATTAAAATAAAATGGTCCCAACGCATCAAAGACAAAGCTGAAGCGTTGGGATTTATTTCTTGTGGTATTGCGAAAGCAAATTTTTTGGAAGACGAAGCACCACACCTAGAATCTTGGCTGCATAATAATTATCAAGGGGAAATGCATTATATGGAAAATCATTTCGATATGCGGTTGGACCCGCGCCTGTTGGTAGAAGGTGCAAAGTCAGTAATTTCATTGGCATACAATTATTATCAAAACTTAAATCGAAATCCAAATTCGTATAAAGTTGCAATGTATGCTCAAGGAGAGGATTATCATTTTGTGGTCAAAGAAAAAGTACGCGAGTTATTGGATTTTATTCAAGATGAAATAGGAGAAGTGAATGGACGTGCTTTTGCAGATTCTGCTCCTATTTTAGAGCATGCATGGGCACGGAAAGCAGGAATTGGATGGGTAGGAAAGAATTCATTGACTTTATCCAAGCAAAAAGGTTCTTTTTTCTTTTTATCCGAATTGATTGTCGATTTAGATTTAGCTTATGATTCTCCAATTGAAACAGATCATTGCGGAAAATGTACACGTTGTATAGATGCTTGTCCTACAGAAGCTATTTTACCAAATAAAACGGTTAACGGTAGCCAATGCATTTCCTATTTTACAATAGAATTGAAGGAACAGATACCGGCCGAGATGAAAGGTAAATTTGATGACTGGATTTTTGGTTGTGATGTATGTCAGGAAGTTTGCCCTTGGAATCGTTTTTCACTTCCTACTCAAGAAAATCGTTTTACCGGACACCGGAAAATAAATGAATTTTCTAAAAAAGATTGGGAAGAAATAACGGAAGATGTTTTTCGGGAAGTTTTTCGAAAATCCCCTGTAAAACGTACAAAATATGATGGTTTGAAACGAAATATAGATTTTATAAAATCACTATAATTCGTGAAAATTTTTGGATTAGATTTTGCTAACTTTACTTCAAGAAAATCAACTCCAAAAAATGAAAAAAAGTTTATTTTTTCTCACTACTTTTTTAACATATTTTGTACAAGCCCAGTTTGGAATTGTACAGGATAATGATGGTTTTGTCAATGTACGAGATGAAAAAAGTACATCATCTAAAATTTTAGCTAAAGTAAGTTCGAATACAATTTTACCTATTGATGGAGATGAAGAAGATTCGAAGTGGTATTTAGCTGAATTCGAATTAGAAAAAGCAGGTTATATCTATCAGGATCGTATAAAAAAGCTAGAAGATTTTGAACCAATTTTACCAAGCTTTACAGATGGAAATAAGATAATGTTTTCTATTGAGGATTATAGTATACAACTTGAAACTCAAAAATTCAATCCAAAAAATCATATTCTCACAAAGGAAGCCGGAATAATTTATGCCATCGATGGAAAAGATTTTTTTGGAACAGACGGCTTACTTCCTCAAACGGAATATAAATCATTCAAGATTTTATTCAAAGGTAAGGAAGTTACTATACCAAAAGAGTATTATGCAAATTTGTATAATGCACGCCCAAAAGAGATGAAACTGACGTATAATAAAGAACTGAATCAATATTATTTATTTGGAACTTTTGGGGATGGGGCTGGTGTTTATGATGCTCTTTGGGTGTTGGAAAATGGAAAAATAGTGAAACATATAGCTCAAATCAATTTCTATGCTTAACAGAGTTTATTTAACAGCGAGTCTTTTTGTCGTATTGTCTTCCTTGCTATTGGCTCAGAAAGTGACGACGTCCAAATTTGGAGAGATTGGCTATACCATGTCTCAAAAACAAGTTGCAGCGCTTACACCAGACAAACTTGCGGTTTATGAAGTAACAAATAAATACATGCCGGAACAGGATATTATAGTGCATGGAATAAAATATCATATTTCCTATTATAAGAATATGAAAACAAATCAATTTGAAGTGTATACCGTTTCTTCATCAGACCAAAAAATTTCGACATTATCCGGAATAAAAATAGGAAGTACATTGGAGGATCTTTGGAAAAGTTATAAAAAGTATGACATTTCGATACAAGAAGGAAGAGAAGATGAGGAGACGAAATCAACGAGAGTTTTTATGATTAATGATATTGATAATGGTTGTACACTAAGTTTTTATTTAAAAAATAATGTTGTGGTAAAAATGATGTTATCGAACGAATCGGGTTATTTAAATAATAATATTTATGAAGATTAGATTCACATTTTTGGGATTCTTTCTGCTTTCTGCTTTTGGATTTGCGCAGATTTCTACTACACGTATGAATGAATTGAAAATTGGAATGCGTCCTGCAGAAATAATGAAACTGTTAGGAAATAAACCTGTTGCACTGGCAAATGAAAGTGAAAAAAATATTAGCTTAAAAGGAATTCATTACACCATTTACATAGGAAGCGGTTATTTGAGTAAAACGGAGGGAGACGCTTATGTAAATTCAATTTCGACATCAAGTAAAAATATCCAAACACTTTCGGGAATTGGAGTGGGAAGCTCCTTAGAAGATTTGTGGAAAGTGTATTCGACAAAATATAATGTCTTCCTAAATCGATCAGAAAATAATTTGAGAGAATTTAGAATTGACGATAAAGAAAATGGCACAATTTTATTGTTTGATTTAAAAAATGAAATTGTCACTAAAATAACAATTAACTCATATAACCCGGAAGAATGTTTTCTGTAAACAGACTTACTAAATAAAAATAAAAAAACAATGAAAAAAATATTTTTTATAGCGGCATTTGTGGCTGGAATAGCTTTGCAAGCACAAGTTTCGACAACACGAATTAATGATGTTAAACTTGGAATGAAATTAACTGAATTAGAAAAATTAACAGGACAAAAATTTAAACTAAAACTGAACGAATATGGTTATCCGGATGGTGATTTAACGATTGTTTCAAAGGGAGTCACTTATAAAGTCGGATTAACAACGAATGGTGAAAATGAAGGGGCAAATAGTTTGACTGTTTACAGTGTGAAATCTTCGGATTCCAGTCTTAAAACATTATCAGGTATAAAGGTTGGTTCTTCTTTAGATGAATTGATTACAAAATATAAAAACCTGAATATTTCTATTTTCGACGGTTATGATGAGAAAGCAGAGAAAAGAACCAAAGCTTTCCGTTATTTTAATGTGGAAGATTATGATAACGGTTCAATTTTACAGTTTTATTTAGTGAATGATAAAGTGGTTTCTTTTGATGTCATGTACAATGAAGGTTGTTAAAACTAAATTGATATAAAATAAAAAATCCAACACAATAGGTGTTGGATTTTTTTAATTTTTATTATTTCTTAATAACTTTTTTAGTGACGATATTTCCATCTTGTAAGTGGATAGCTAAAATATAGATTCCAGCCGGGTAAGATTTTAAATCGACCTCTGTTCCTAAATTAGTTCCAAGTAATCGCCCGTTAAAATCATATAAATTGGCGCGAACAAAATTCTTCGCATTGATTTTAACCTTGTCAATTGTCGGATTTGGGAAAACATCTACAAGTGTTTGCTGGAAATTGTATTCAATAGAAGACAATTCTTCCCAAGTATTTTCAGCTTTGTCTCCACCCCAAATTAATGTGGCTAAATAGGGATTATCAATAAAAGGATTTCTACTTCCTTGTGTTTCATAAATGATTTCATTTCTTACTTTCTCAAATTCAGAAACTTTATCCAGCGCATTCCATTTCAAGAACATATCTGGCATTCTGTCATCATTACTGGTTGTATTGTTATACGCAACTAATTGAGGATCTGTTTCCATTCCATAATGAACATACATATACATAATAATACGTGCAACGTCACCAGTCCATTCGTCACCCGGATAAAAACCACCATTTATTAATTTAGCCTGACCAGTTACGTCTTGTGTCCACTTTTCGCGGTAAGCATTGTTACTTCTTGTAGAATTGATTTGTCTGTCGACTGCGCGTAAGTTATGTGCATCTGTACCTGTTCCCGGATATCTCGTGTCTAAAACAGGATTTGCCAATGATTTAGGAAAAACATGTTCACGTTCCCATTTTCCATTTGCATTTCCGCCTGTATTGTTTTTATTATTGACATCGCGCGTACGTTGTTCTGAATAAATGGTAGAGTTATCTGTAAAACCATAGATTAACAAAACTCGGCCTTGAGAATCTAAATCCAAGTCCGATTGATCTAAAATATTCCAAACACCCGGAGTATAGCTTACAGCATGATGAGTTGCATTAATTAAATTATGCAATTCTTCTTTTATAGCTTTTCCATTTTGTTTAAAATCTATCCCTTCATAATAATCTGGCTGTTGGGCAAATGAGATGAAAGGAAGTAAAAGGAGTAAAAGTTTTCTCATAATTATTTATAAATATTTGACAAAAATAAGTATTTATAAATAGTTAAGGAATGATAATCAGTTTAAATTATAAAGAAATTAATTTTGAAACTGTTTGATGTATTGTTTTGGAGTTAAACCATATTTTTTCTTAAATGCTGAGATAAAATGAGACGGGTTTTCATAGCCAATTTCGAATGAAATATCTTTTACCATTTGTTGATTCTCTTCTAATCTGTGTAATGCGAATTCTAATTTTTTATCCAATAAGTAGCCATAAACAGTAGTCCCATAAAGCTCTTTAAATCCTTCTTTAAGATGATATTCAGAGATTGAGAATTTTTCGCAAAGTTCTTTTATGGTTGGAGGATTTTTAAAATCAGACAATAGAAAATCTTTGATTTCCTTGATGCGTTTTCCTTCATTTTCATCATTCAGGAAAGGACAATGCTCGGTTTGATTTTCAATCTCAGAAAAGTAAAGCGTAAACAATTCGTACATTTTTCCGATTAGAAATAGATTTTGAAATTGAGGGGAAAGCTTCATTTGTTCAATCTGATTCAAAACCAGTTTAATTGAAGGACCGATTTCTCGCTCAATGTAAAATTTTTCTTGTGTCATACTTGAAATCAGATTATTCTGAATTTGATATTCAGCAAATAATTGATGTAGTTTTTGAATTGACAAGACAACAATATAGACTTTACTTTCAGCATTTATATTCAATGATAAAGGAATATCTAAAGTGGGGTAATAGAATAAAAAACTTTTCCCTTCATGCAAATTGATTTTATAAATACCATTATTAAAATTAAATGTCAGTGAGCCTTTTGTACAAAAATAAAATTGTATATACCGCTTGTCAATACCTTTCAAAATAGTATCTGTAGACGCTGTAAAGTTATCTATCTGAGCAATAAATACGTCTGTTGACAATTTATATTCATTGATTTTACTTTTATGGGTATTTTTTAATTCCATTTCGAATGATGAGGTTTGTCATATAAAAAACGTGACATTTGTCAAGTGCGCTTTTTATAATGGTTTACATACAAATATAAACCATTAATTTATAATTATTCTAAAAAAGCAAACTTTAATTTTTAGCGTTATTTTTTCTTTTTAAAGTTATTTTCGGAATGGTTTTGAAAGTACTTTTGTATCAGTATTTGAAGAAATGACAATTAGAGGTAATAAAATGGAAGAAAAATTTTACGTTATTGGAATTAGTTACGAAAAAGCTGATGCCGTAACAAGAGGTAAATTTACATTTTTTCCAGAACAAGTCGAAACGTTTACAGAAGATTCTAAATCAATTGGTTTAGAAAACTTTTTTATTGTTTCAACTTGTAATCGTACTGAGTTTTATGGTTTTGCAGAAAATGAGGATCAAATCGTTGAGCAATATTGTAAATATACAGAAGGTAATGCAGAGGATTTTCGTCAGTTTATGATGGTAAAGGAAGGTGAGGAAGCGATTAATCATTTATTTCGAGTATCGTCAGGTTTAGAAAGTCAGATTTTAGGCGATTTTGATATTATAGGTCAAATCAAAATTTGGTTTTCGCGTTTCAAAAAACAAGGTGCTTCAAATGCTTTTTTAGAGCGATTGGTCAATACAGCTATCCAAATTAGTAAAAAAGTAAAGAATGAAACATTCTTAAGCAACGGTTCAGCATCAGTAGCTTATTCCGCTGTTAATTTCATTCAGGCAACGCAAGGAGATTTAACAGACAAAAATATTTTGTTGTACGGGATAGGTAAAATTGGACGTAATACCTGTGCCAATTTAGTCAAACATTACCCGAATACCACGATTACTTTAATCAACCGTACAAAAGAAAAGGCAGAAGTTCTTGGATTGAAATATGATATTACAGTCAAAGATCACAATGAATTAAAAGAAGAATTACAAAAAACAGATATTCTGATTGTTGCCACTGGAGCAAATACGTATACGATTACGGAAGAAATGATTCAGTTTGATAAAGAAATGACAATTATTGACATGTCGGTTCCTGAAAATGTGATCCATACATTGGCCTCGCGCGAATCTATTCAGTTGGTAAATGTAGATGGATTATCAAAAATGGTAGATGATACAATTGCTCAACGCCGTAATTCTATTCCGGAAGCTTTGGCAATTATAGAAGAACATTCTGCAGAATTTTACGAATGGTTGGAAACCAGAGAATTGGTTCCGGCGATTCAATCTTTCAAAGATAGATTAGACTTTTTTCAAAGTTTTGCGTTAAATAATTTGAAAAAAGATAATGTAAACATTGATGAAAATGAAACGATTTTAACTGAAAAAGTAATTCAGAAAATTACAAATCAGTTCGCTTCTTATTTAATCGAAAATAAAGAGAATGCGGACGAAACAATTCAGTTAATCGAAAAAATGTTTCATTTAAAACAAGCTTAATACAATCATGAAAAAAATAAAGATTGGTACACGTCAAAGTCCTTTAGCGCTTTGGCAAGCCAATAAAGTTGCTTCTATTTTAGAAGCAAAGGGACATTCGACAGAAATTGTTCCGATTACTTCTGAAGGTGATGCAAATCTAAAACAACCCATTTATTCTTTAGGTTTAACAGGTGTTTTTACGCGTTCATTGGACATTGCGTTATTAAATGATCAAGTGGATATTGCGGTACATTCATTAAAAGATGTGCCAACACTTTTACCGGAAACATTAGAATTGATCGCATACCCGGAACGTGCAAGTTCTGCTGATATTTTAGTGTATAAATCGGAAGATATTTTCGAGAAAGAACATCGTATTATAGCAACAGGATCTTTACGCCGTAAAGCATTCTGGCACCATAAATATCCAAACGATATCATTGTAGATTTACGTGGAAATGTGCAATTACGTCTAAAAAAATTGCAAGATAATACAGATTGGGATGGAGCTATTTTTGCGCTTGCAGGATTAGACCGTTCAGAAATTTTAGAAGAGCTGGCTGCAAAAGGATTGCATTATAAAGTAATTGACTGGATGATAGCTGCCCCTTCGCAAGGAATTTTAGGGATTGTGGCCAAAGAAGGATTGGATTTGAGTGATATTAACAATCCTCAATGCGAACTTTTTGCAACGGTAGAACGTCAGTTTCTGAATGTTTTAGAAGGAGGTTGTACTGCACCAATCGGCGCATTAGTTGAAAAAATTGACGATGAAAATTATTTGTTTAAAGGAGCAATTTTATCAATCGATGGACAAGAAATGATTTCAATCGAAAGACAATTCAAAGCAAATGAATACCGAACAAAAGGGAGAGAATTTGCAGAAGAATGCATTGCACAAGGTGCTGCAAAAATGATTGAACAAATTAAAAAAGAAATCGGATCGAAATAGTGCAAACGAAAATTTTATTTACCAAGTTGATTCCGTCTTCTGTTCTTGAAAAAGAATTTGGAGCTGATGTTGAGGTGGTATGCAAGCCAACTTTGCAAATTGAATTGACTTCGGCAGGTGAAATTTTGAAGCAGATTGATTATTCAATTCATCAATTTATCGTAACGAGTCAAAATACTGTAAATGCCATTCAAGGATTGGAGTTGAATGGCCATTTTTTTGTTGTTGGAAAAAAAACAGCAGAAAAGTTAAAAGCGCAAAACAGAGAAGTTGTGTTGGTTGAAGATTATGCAGAAGATTTAGCTCCCAAATTAATTGCTGGAAATTATGTTCCGAAATGGAATTTCTTGTGCGGTTCTTCTCGTCGTGATTTATTAGTAAATGAATTGTCGAAAGCAAATCATGGAATCAATCAAATTATCACGTATCAATCAAAACAAATTGTTGATCCATTAAATGAAAAATTTGACATTTATGCTTTTTTTAGCCCATTATCGTTCAATGCATTTCATCAACAAAATAAAATTCCGGAAAGTTCACGTATTTTTACAATCGGAAATACAACAACTTCTGCGATACAAGAAGTTTATCCAAATCATGAAATTATAACTGCGCAAACGCCTTTGGTGGAAGTAGTGATAGAAAATATAAAAAAATACATCAATGATAAAAAATGATTTGCTTTTAAAAGCATTGAGAGGAGAGGAGGTAGAGCGTCCGCCAGTGTGGATGATGCGTCAAGCGGGACGTTATTTACCAGAATTTATCGAATTGAGAGATAAATACGATTTTTTTACACGTTGTCAAACGCCTGAATTAGCAGCTGAAATTACAGTGCAGCCAATTCGTCGTTTTCCGTTGGATGCTGCAATTATCTTTTCAGATATTTTGGTTGTACCACAGGCAATGGGAATGAATTTTGAAATGAAACCTGGTGTTGGTCCTTGGTTAGAGAATCCTATTCGTACAGCTCAAGATGTAGAAAAAGTATATGTTCCCGATGTTGAAGAAGAATTGGGGTATGTGTACCAAGCAATGGATTTGACAAAAAAAGAATTGGATAATAAAATTCCGTTGATCGGTTTTGCAGGTTCACCTTGGACATTATTGTGTTATGCAGTAGAAGGTCGTGGTTCTAAATCTTTTGATCAAGCAAAAGGTTTCTGTTTCCAAAATCCGGTTGCAGCACATCAATTGTTAGAAAAAATTACACAGACAACAATTCAATATTTGTTGAAAAAAGTGGAACATGGAGCGAATGTCATTCAGATTTTCGATTCATGGGGTGGAATGCTATCGCCAAAAGATTATGACGAATTTTCTTGGAAATACATCGAGCAGATTGTAAACGAAGTTTCTAAAGTAGTTCCTGTAACCGTTTTTGCAAAAGGTTGTTGGTTTGCTTTGGAAAAAATGGCCGATTCTAAAGCTTCTGCTTTGGGTGTTGATTGGACCATTACGCCACAATTGGCACGTGAGTTTACAGGTTTCAAAAAAACATTACAAGGTAACTTTGACCCATCGAGGTTATTATCACCACCAGAAACTATTCAGCAAATGGTAAAAGAAATGATTGACGATTTTGGTCCTTATAAATACATTGCCAATTTAGGTCATGGAATTTTACCAAATATTCCGGTCGAAAATGCACAAGCTTTTATAGAAGCTGTAGTAAATTATAAAAGAGCTTAAAATCGTTCTTTATCTAATAAATAAAAAAATCCGAAGAATAACCTTCGGATTTTTTTATTATTTAATTTCATTTATGGACAGTGTGCTATAAAAAGGATTGACTAGTAGATTAGCTTATTAATTTACTTTTACAATGTTCTTAAATGTTTCAAATAGCTTTTTGTCATTTTCACTAATTTCTAAATGAGTAGTTGTTAATTCTTCTTCAAAAAACTCAAACATTTCATAAGCTTTTTTAAAAATTGTAATATTTTTATTTTTAATTTCTTTTATTAACGAATCAAATTCTTTAAATAATTGAATCAAATCACAATTATCTGCTTTGTAATTATGATATAAATAACTTATTTTAAAACTTATATAATGATCATAATTGTCTTTTTCTCTAAAATAGAAAGAAGTAAAAAGATTTGTTTTGGCTAATAAAGAGTGATTTGTGTTAGATAAATTTTGTTCTAACTCTTCTGTTTTCTCAAGAATTGTATTATGTAGGTTTTCTGTTTCTTTCTTTAATTCGTCTTTATATTTTTTTTCTGACTCAGAAAGTTTTTCATTAAAATCTTTTAATACTTCATTAATCATTTTAGTATTTGAAGCGTTTAATTCTTTTTCTTTGAGTTCTATAATTTTTTGTTGCTCTTTTTTTAAATAATGGGGTAATACAAAAGTCACTATAGCTCCAATAATTGTAAATAAAACAGCTAAACGATCAAAGTTATTTTGATACATAGAATCTACATTATCAATCATTATTGAAGTTGATTCTGACTTTGCTTTTATAATTTCAATTTCCTTTTTTAAACTTTCGTTTTCTTTTTGGAGATCTTCTATTTTATTTTGTGTTATACTATCATTAGAATTTGCAGAAAAAGCAAATGTCGAAATAATGAATACTATTAGTAAAAGTTTTGTTCTCATATAAAATTTTAGGATTGCAAATATACCTATTGAATGAATATTTAGAGAGTTTTTGAAATACTTTTTTAATTAATTATTAGTCTGTTAATATGGTTGGATAGTAATTTTTTGGTTAAGGATGTTTTTGTTTATGTCAAAATAGAGGTGATTACTTTTCGTGTGTCGACTTTCTAATTGATGAGTGTGTGACGCGATGTCATAGATTAATTGAAATTCTTCTAATTTCTAAATATCCAACGTTTATTAATGGCTTTATTTTGGAAAGTGTTTGTGAAGCTCTCACATATTTTACAGCTGACACCTTAATTTTTTAAAAGACTTTAACAGAAAATTAAAAGTTAAGAATTTTATATTCAATCAAAATCTATTATTTTAGTAGAAATATTCATAATATAAGTAAACTACATAAAAGAATAAGATGAAAAAGGGTATATTTTTGATGTCGGTTTTAGGTGTTCTTTTCTTTGTTCAGTCATGTGAAACGAAGAAAGAAAATACTGACTCAACAAAAGAAGAAGTGGTACAGAAAGATACAGTTCAGTCAACTGAATCTGTCGGAAACCCGACAGATGTTAAAGCTGATCCGGGAACATTTCAAATTAAACCTTTGAAATATGGTTACGATGAATTGAAAGAATACATTGATGCAAAAACAATGGAAGTTCATTTCTCTAAACATTATTTAGGTTACATCAACAAAATGAATACAGCTTTAAAGGAAGCAAATATCAAATCAAATGATATTGTAGACATTTTGAAAAAAATGGATATGAATAATGCGGCTTTGCGTAACAATGCAGGAGGATATTACAACCATATGCTTTATTTCGATATTATGTCTCCTACGCCTCAAAAAGCACCTACAGGAGAACTTAAAACAAAAATTGACGCAACATTTGGTTCTACTGAAGAATTATTGAAACAATTGGATGAAGCCGGAGCTAAACGTTTTGGTTCTGGATGGGCTTGGTTAGTCGTTAAGGAAGATGGTTCTTTGGCTGTGACAAGTACAGCAAATCAAGATAATCCATTGATGCCCGGAGCAGAAGTTGCAGGAATGCCGATTTTAGGAATTGATGTATGGGAACATGCTTACTACTTAAAATACCAAAACAAACGTGATGATTATTTGAAAGCGTTTAACAATGTTTTGGATTGGAAACAAGTTGAAGAAAATTATAAGAAAGCGAAATAATCTTTCACACAATAAACAAATAAAAAAGCTTCTCAAATTTGAGAAGCTTTTTTTATTTGTTTATTTTTTTAATTAATTCTTGATTAATGATTGTGTTTCTGTTGTTCCATCTTCATTAAATACACGAACTATATATTTTCCTTTTTTCAAGCCTTGAACATTAAAATTCATTTTCGAACTTCCATCAAGTTTTTTACTCATCACTTCATTTCCTATAATTGAATAAATAGAAACAGAACTTGCCTTCGACGGATTGTCAAATTTAATTGTAAACGTAGCGCTAGTAGGATTTGGATAAATACTAATAGAGCCTTTGTCCTGATCAAATCTTGACTGGGCTGATGCAGTTCCTAGAGTGAATATTAAAAATGATATAAATAGTATAAAGTGTTTCATATGCTTGTAATCCTAACAAATATAAAAATAAATAATGATAAAACAAATAATTCAAAACTTATACCAAACAAAAAAAGTGATGCTATTTTAGCATCACTTTAAGATATATAATTAAATTATAAACTTATTATAAGCTGTAACGGATAAATCCTGTTACTTTCAAATCAGCGCTAACAGCTTTAACGATGTCTTGAACAGAAGTTTTTCCATCTTTGATTGAAGCTTGGTGAACCAATGTATTCTCTTTAAAGAATTTTTGTAATTTACCTTGAGCGATATTTTCAATCATGTTTTCTGGTTTTCCTTCAGCAGCTAATTGCTCTTTCGCGATAGCTAATTCAGAATCAATTACAGATTGAGCAACTTGTGTTTCATCTAAAGCAACCGGGTTCATCGCAGCAACTTGCATAGCAACATCACGAGCAACTTCAGAAGCCCCTTCTACATTAGCAGATAAAGAAACTACAGCACCAATTTTGTTACCAGCGTGGATGTAAGAATTTACGATAGCACCTTCAATTGCTTGGAATGTACCGATTTCAATTTTCTCACCGATAACACCTGTTTGCTCTGTTAATTTTTCACCAACAGTGATACCAGCATATGGTAAAGCTAATAATTCGTCTTTAGAGTTCACTGTTAAAGCTAAGTCAGCAATTTCGTTTGCCATAGCAACGAAAGCTTCGTTTTTAGCAACGAAATCAGTTTCACAGTTCAACGCAATTACAATACCTTTTGTTTGGTCAGCATTTACTTTAGCAATAACTGCACCTTCAGTAGACTCACGGTCAGCTCTTTTTGCAGCTACTTTTTGTCCTTGTTTACGTAAAACTTCTACTGCTTTATCGAAATCTCCACCAGCTTCTTCTAAAGCTTTTTTAGAGTCCATCATTCCCGCACCAGTTGCGTTTCTTAATTTACTTACCTCAGCGGCTGTTGCTTTATAGCTCATAGTAATATTTTATTTTGTTTCTTAATATTTTAAATAAAAGTAGCTCATACACCATAAAATGGTATAGGAGCTACAAGGTATATTATATCGATGAATAGATCATCAAGTTAATGTTAAGCTTCTTTCGTTTCAGCTCCTTCTTCTTTACCTTCTTTTGCTTTTTCTTTTTCTGCTTTACGTGTAGATAAACCAGTTTTGATAGAATCAGCCACTGTAGATAAGATGATATCGATAGATTTAGAAGCATCATCATTTGCAGGGATTGGGAAATCTACTTGACGTGGGTCAGTATTTGTATCAACCATTGCAAAGATTGGAATACCCAATTTTTGAGCTTCAGCTACAGCGATATGCTCACGTACAATATCTACAATAAATACTGCAGAAGGTAAACGTGTCATATCAGCGATAGAACCTAAGTTTTTCTCTAAAGATGCTCTTTGACGATCAACTTGTAATCTTTCTTTTTTAGATAGTGTTTCAAACGTTCCGTCTTTTTTCATACGGTCGATTGAATTCATTTTTTTAACTGCTTTACGGATAGTAACAAAGTTAGTTAACATCCCACCAGGCCAACGTTCTGTAATATAAGGCATGTTGATTTCTTCAGCATGCTTAGCTACAACATCTTTTGCTTGTTTCTTAGTTGCTACGAATAAGACTTTACGTCCAGATGCAGCAATTTTTCCTAAAGCTTCAGATGCTTCATCTAATTTCACTGCAGTTTTGTGAAGGTCGATGATGTGGATTCCGTTTTTCTCCATAAAAATATAAGGAGCCATAGCCGGATTCCATTTTCTTGTTAAATGACCGAAGTGCACACCAGCACCTAATAAGTCTTTTACATTTACTTTTGCCATTTTCTTTTTTTTAGTTTACGTTCCGTTTTCTCAACAAGCAACAAATAAGCGGTCGAAATTTTCTAGCCTTATTTGTTTAGATGCTAAACCAACGGAAAATGGATTTTTTAATAATTTGAATAAATTAACGTTTAGAGAATTGGAATTTCTTACGCGCTTTCTTTTGACCGAATTTTTTACGTTCAACCATACGTGGATCACGAGTTAATAATCCTTCAGGTTTTAATTGTAAACGAAAATCTGCGTCAACTTCACATAAAGCTCTAGAAATTGCTAAACGAATTGATTCAGCTTGACCAGTGATTCCACCACCAAATACTTTGATATCTACATTGTATTTATCTTTTGTCTCAGTGATTAAAAATGGTTGTTCTACTTTGTATTGTAATACTGCTGTAGGGAAGTAGTTTGCCAACTCGCGTCCGTTAATGAAGATTTCTCCATTACCTTCTTGTAAATATACACGAGCAACAGATGTTTTTCTACGTCCGATTTTATGAACTATTGCCATGGAATTAGATTATAAATATTCGTTAATATCGATTTGTTTTGGTTGTTGAGCTTCGTGATTGTGCTCAGTACCAACAAATACATGTAAATTAGTCAATAATTTACTACCTAATTTGTTTTTAGGTAACATTCCTTTTACTGACTTTTCGATTAAGCGTACAGGATCTTTTGCAAAAACTTCTTTTGCAGTTAATGATCTTTGTCCACCTGGGTAACCTGTGTGACGAATGTATAATTTGTCATCCCATTTGTTACCTGTTAATTGAATTTTGTCAGCGTTTAAAACAATTACATAATCTCCACAATCTGCATGAGGAGTGAAGTTTGTTTTGTGCTTACCTCTGATAAGCTTCGCAACACCTGACGCTAAACGACCTAATGATAAGTCAGTAGCGTCCACAACTACCCATTCTTTCTGAGCAGTTTCTTTGTTGGCTGATGAAGTTTTGTAACTTAACGTGTCCACTATCTTGATTTTTAATATTTTATAAATTACCGACAATCCGATCGGGGTGCAAATGTACAAAATGATTCTGTTTTCCCAAAAGATTTTAGGAATTATTCATCACTTTGATCGATTTGTACCATTTAGACGGTTGTCAAAACGTTTGCAAAATTAAGCTAATTAATTGAAAATGCCAATTAATTTTGATGATAAGGTTATCTTGTGAAAAATGTGGATTAATTAATATTTTTTTTATGTATTAGTTTTTATCAATGAAAGTGAGCAATAACTTATAAATAATCATCATTGCGTGCAAAAAATATAAATTGATAGTTGTTGTCGACGAAGAATATTTTTGTTGACAATGATTCTCTGTAAATGAAAAAGCGTCCAAAATCTAAACTGTTTTGGACGCTTTATTTATTTTATAGTCGTGTAATTAACCTCTTGAAAATGGCAAGATTGTTTGAGTTGTAGAACCTAATCCTTCAATACCATATTCAATTACATCTCCTGGTTTTAACCAAACTTGAGGTGTTTTTCCCATTCCGGATCCAGCAGGTGAACCTGTCGAAATAATATCTCCCGGCATAAAAGACATGAATTGAGATAAATAAGAAACTAATTTTGGAATACGGTAAATAAAATCACTTGTACTACCATCTTGCATTAACTCTCCGTTTAGTTTTAACCAAACACGTAAGTTATTTACATCTTCAATTTCGTCTTTTGTAGCGATAAATGGTCCAACAGGAGCAAAGGTATCACAACCTTTTCCTTTGTCCCAAGTTCCTCCACGCTCTGTTTGAAAAGCACGTTCAGAGATGTCATTGATTAAAGCGTAACCATATACATGATTCATCGCTTCTTCTTCGGTTACATTATTTGCTTTTTCACCAATAATGATACACAATTCTGTTTCCCAGTCCATTTTTGTAGAACCATTTGGTTGCATAATTCCATCTTGAGGTCCATTAAAAGACTGATTGGCTTTAATAAACATAATAGGTTCTGCTTGTTGTTGTAAACCGGTTTCTTTTACGTGGTCATCAAAATTAAGACCTACACAAACAATTTTACCTGGTTTTGTTAATGGTGTACCGATGCGTACATCATCTCCAACTAATGGTAAACTATTAATGTTAAGTTCTATATATTTTTCTAAAGTTTCTTGTTTTTCTGCGTTACAAAAGAAGTCCTCATCATACACAATTCCAGATGCTGAAACATCAAATTTTTTATCATCGATGATGATACCTGATTTTTCTTGACCTTTTGGCCCGAATCTAAAAATTTTCATTTTCTCTATATTTTTTCCGCGGCAAAGATACAACGATTAGATTTTTCCAAATGAAATAAAAAAAAGACATCTGTCAGGAACAGATGTCTTAATAAAATAAATACACGTTTATTTATTTATAATTATTTAGCAATACCTCTCGAAATTACTATTTTCTGAATTTCTGATGTTCCTTCATAAATCTGAGTGATTTTTGCATCACGCATCATACGCTCTACATGATATTCACGAACATAGCCATTTCCTCCATGGATCTGAACAGCTTCAGATGCAACATCATTCGCTGTTTTGGAAGCAAATAATTTTGCCATTGCACCAGAAATTGAAATATCTTTTCCTTCGTCTTTTTCTACAGCAGCTTTGAAACATAACATGCGGGCAGCTGTAATATTTGTCGCCATATCTGCTAATTTGAAAGCGACAGCCTGGTGGTTAATAATTTCTGTTTTGAATGCTTTACGAATTTTAGCATAATCTAAGGCTAATTCGTAAGCTCCTTGTGCAATTCCTAATGCTTGAGAAGCAATACCGATACGGCCTCCATTCAATACATTCATTGCAAAAGCGAATCCAAATCCGTTTTCACCAATCCGATTTTCTTTCGGAACTTTAACATCATTAAAGAATAATGAATGCGTATCTGATCCTCGAATACCCATTTTTTGTTCTTTTGGCCCAATTTCAAAACCTTCCCATCCTTTTTCTACGATGAAAGCATTGATTCCTTTGTGTCCTTTTTCAGGATCAGTTTGGGCAATTACTAAGTAGGTAGAAGCGGTACTTCCATTCGTGATCCAGTTTTTTGTACCATTTAATAAATAGTAATCCCCCCTATCTACAGCAGTAGTTTTTTGAGAAGTTGCATCAGAACCTGCATCAGGCTCAGATAAACAAAATGCACCGATTACTTGCCCGGAAGCTAATGGTACTAAATATTTTTGTTTTTGTTCTTCAGAACAATATTTTTCCATTCCAGCACAAACCAAAGAGTTGTTAACTGACATGACAACAGCAGCAGAAGCGTCTACTTTTGCAATTTCTTCCATAGCAATTACGTAAGAAACGCTATCTAAACCTGATCCGCCGTATTTAGGGTCAACCATCATTCCTAAGAATCCTAGTTCTCCCATTTTTTTTACTGCATCGGTAGGGAAAGTAGATGTTTCGTCGCGTTCGATCACTCCAGGTAATAATTCAGCTTTAGCAAAGTCACGCGCTGCTTGTTGAATCATTAATTGTTCTTCCGATAATTGAAAATTCATGTGATTATTTATTTATGGTTTTTATTTTATTCAAATTTTAATGAAAAGACAAAAGCTCTTGTTGATAATGAGTTTAAACTTCCTGCCCAATATGGAGCTGTAGAAGGTTTGTCAGGAACTAGTTCATTATTAAAAAAGAACATTCCTTTTAGAGCCGGAGTTAGCTTAAATCGTTTGAAATAAATTTCTACTCCAATTTCAGCCTGCCAGTTAAAATTATTTGTTGTTGTTCGAAAAACTCCGGTAGCATTGTCATCTTCTTTATTTTCATTAGATTGAAGGTTCATCATATACCCAATTCCACCTTGTATATATGGACGTGTATTGAACCAGCGATCTCCATGGAAATTAAGTAATAAAGGAATTTCAACATACGTAGATTTTATTTCACGAGATACTTTAGAAGCATCTGTTGATGTCTCTCCTGTTGAAGGATCAATGTAATTGTTAAAATGTAAAATACGTTGAGAAAAATGTAATCCCGGCTCAGATTTTAAATCGATGTAATCATTAACGCGCATTCGGGCAATTAAACCAACAGAAAACCCGGCTTTACTTTCTTGGTCCAAATAAACCAATCCATAGTCATTAACGCCATCATCATCCGGTGTCTGGGTTGGAGCATTTGTTGTTTGAGCTTTTGGTACAATTTTGTAGCTCATCATATTTGTTCCTAAGAAATAGCCAAAACTAAATTTTTTTTGATCCGTTTCTGTTCTATTTTCACCACGATCAGTATTCGGGCGAAACTGAGCATTTGCAATACTTGCAACAGTTAACGATAATGCGATGATTAGATTTTTTCTCATAGACTTTCAACGAATAACAAACAAATTTATTTTATACTTTTATAAATGCTTGCAATACCAAAAGTAAGTTTTTTATCAATTGGTTGTGTAAAATTTACACTTTTCAGAATATTTTTCATTTCTTCTCCATGTGGAAAAGCGCGAACTGAATCTGGTAGATAGGTATATGCACTTTGATCTTTTGAAACCATTTTCCCGATCGCCGGTAAAATATTTTTTGAATAAAATGTATACAATTGTTTCATTGGGAAAGCTGTAGGATACGAAAATTCTAAAATAATAAACGTTCCGCCCGGTTTTAAAATACGATTGATTTCTGCCAAGCCTTTTTCTAAATTTTCGAAGTTACGAACTCCGAAAGAAACCGTTGCACAGTCGAAAGTATTATCCGGAAAAGGTAAATTTTCAGAATCTCCTTGTACCATTTCTATGCGGTTTTCTAATCCGGCTTCTTTCACTTTTTTACGCCCAACTTCTAACATACCGGCAGATAAATCAAGACCGGTAATTTTAGCATCGGTATTTTTTCCCATCATAATTGCCAAATCTCCGGTTCCTGTAGCGATATCTAAAATCGTTTGAGGGTTTGAAGCTTTTACCATTTTAATGACATCTTTTCTCCATTGAATATCAATTCCCATTGATAAAACACGGTTTAATAAGTCATATTTTGGAGAAATGTTGTCAAACATTTGTTCGACTTGTTTCTTTTTATTTAAATCTGATGAATCGTAAGGAGTTACGTTATCGTGTTGATGATTTGCCATTTTGTAAAGTTATAAAATCTAGATTTTATTCGTAATTTTCGAAATAAAATTGTTTGAAATCTTCCTTGCTAAAAATTTTTGATAAATCTGTCGCTTTTTCGCTTCCAGCACTTTTAATAAACATTTTAGGGTAATCCTGGTCAATGTTATAGTAAAAATTTTCGATATACAATTGAGAAGATTTTTCAATAATTCCGTGATATATTTTGTTATCTATCGCAATGTTATTCGATAAAAAGATAGAGTCTTTGTTTTTTCTTACTCCGTAAGGGCGTGTGAAAGTATAGTATTCTTGTCCTGTAGGATTGATAAAGCCATTTGCTCTTGTAATAGTAACAACTGTGTCCACGTTTTTATTATTGAATGTATAGATAATATGAGCTTTTCCTTTTGCTAAATCTACACGAGCATTTTGTTGTGGTGCAATTGTGAAATCTTTATCGTTAATTTTGATAACCAGGGTTTTGTTTGAAGGATTATCAATGACATAACCGTCTTTTTTGCTTAAAAAAACATTATAGATAATGATAATTAAAGCTGCTAAACCACAGACAATTAATAGACCAACTAATGATGGATTTTTTTTCATGCTGCTAAATTAATTATACTTTATTAATTTCGGTATGAGTTATTACATATTTTTTTATCTACTATTTTAATGAAATGTGTAACTTTGCCGGTATTATTTTTTTATTAAAATTGAACAATATTAATATGATAAACTCTGTAATAACAGGTTCTGGACATTACCTGCCAAATAGAATTGTAACAAACGATGATTTTGTTAACCACGAATTTTTTGACGATAATGGAAATCGTTTGGAAAAAAGTGGAGAGGAAATCACCCGTAAATTTGAGGAAATTACAGAAATCAGAGAAAGAAGATACGTTGAAGATGATTTATTAAATTCGGATATAGCAACAGAAGCGGCTAAGATTGCGATTGAAAAAGCAGGAATTAATCCTGAAGAATTAGATTATGTAATTTGTGCGCATAACTTTGGAGATATAGATGCTGTTGCTCGTCAAATTGATATTATGCCATCGATGTCGGCAAAGGTGAAACATAAGTTAGGAATTAAAAATCTAAAATGTAAACCTTATGATATGACATTTGGTTGCCCAGGTTGGATCGAATCATTGATTTTGGCACATCAATTTATCCAGGCTAAAATAGCAAAGAAGATATTAGTTATCGGTTCGGATACTTTATCTCGTGCGGTAGATCCGCATGATCGTACTGCCATGATTTTTGCTGATGGAGCCGGAGCTGTGGTTTTAGAAGCAAAAGAAGCAGAAGTTCAATATGGAATTATTAACCATGCTACATTATCTTACAATGGTGATGAGATGAATTATTTGGTAAATGGAACTTCGTTGAATCCTGATTATGTTGGTTCAATCAAAAATATCAATATGAAAGGCCGTAAAGTTTATGAATTCGTATTGAAGAATGTTCCGCCTGCAATCAAACAATTATTGGATGATTCAGATTTAACCATTACAGATATCAATAAGATTTTATTGCATCAAGCAAATGCTAAAATGGACCATGCGATGATTGAACGTTTATACAAATTATATGGAATTGAAATTCCAGAAAATGTAGATCCAATGACAGTCCAGTTCTTAGGAAATACATCGGTTGCAACGGTTCCTACGATGTTCAATTTAATTAAAGAAAATAATTTGGCACCTCATCAGTTTCATGCAAATGATAAAATTATCATGGCTTCTGTTGGGGCAAGTATGAATATTAATGCGGTGATTTACCAATTTGAAAATAACTAAAACGTATAAATTACTGTGAATACATTCGGGAGACTATATAAAATTTCAACTTTTGGCGAAAGTCATGGTGTAGCAATTGGAGGTGTAATAGATGGAGTACCAAGTGGAATAGAATTAGATTTTGACTGGATTCAGACTCAATTAGATCGTCGTAAGCCGGGACAATCAGCAATCGTGACACAGCGTAAAGAACCGGATACCGTACAGTTTCTTTCGGGAATTTTTGAAGGAAAAACAACAGGTGCTTCTATTGGTTTTATTATTCCGAATGATAATCAAAAATCGCACGATTACGATCATATCAAAGGTGTCTTTCGCCCGTCACATGCCGATTTTACCTACGAAACAAAATATGGTGTCCGCGATCATAGAGGAGGAGGAAGAACTTCTGCTCGCGAAACTGCAAATTGGGTTGTAGGGGGTGCTGTAGCAAAACACATTATTCCTTCTATTGCTATTACAGCGTATGTAAGTGGAGTAGGCGAATTAAAATTAGAGCATGACTACTCTAAATTAGATTTTTCTAAAATCGAAGAAACTGCGGTTCGTTGTCCCGATTTGGAAATGGCAGAAAAAATGATTGATCGTATCAAAGAAATTCGAAAAGAAGGTGATACAATTGGTGGAGAAGTAACTTGTGTCATACAAAATGTACCTATTGGTTTAGGGGAACCTATTTTTGATAAACTACATGCTCGTTTGGGGCAAGCCATGATGTCAATTAATGCGGTAAAAGGTTTTGAATATGGGAAAGGTTTTGCTTCTACATCGATGAAAGGTTCAGAAATGAATGATCAGTTTAACCAAGATGGGACAACCAAAACAAATTATTCAGGAGGAATACAAGGTGGAGTTTCAAATGGAATGGATATATACTTTAAAGTTGCATTTAAACCTGTTGCTACTTTAATGCAAGAGCAAACAACACTTAATGCGGATGGAGAAATGGTAGATATGCACGGAAAAGGGCGTCACGATCCTTGTGTTGTACCAAGAGCTGTTCCTATTGTTGAAAGTTTAGCTGCAATGGTTTTAGCAGATATGACATTGATTCAACGGACAAGAAATTATTGAATGGTGTGATCTTGAAACTGAGATAAACCATTTTTTCATAAAGCTACTTAAATCATTTAAATTTTCTTTGTTATGATGAATTAGTAAAGTTGGGATGTAATGTTTTTGAACTGATAACTATCGTAATTTTTACTCAAAAGAAAATATAATTTTATTCTGAGAAAGAACAATCAATATCAAAAAAAAACAACTCAATTGAGTTGTTTTTTTTTTGATAGTTGTATTCTGAAAAAATTAGTTTCTAATTAATTTTTTTGTAACAGTCCCGTCATTTGTTTCAAATTTTAAGATGTAAACTCCTTTTGGTAAATTTTCTGTAGAAACACTTCCTTTTTGACCATCAAATTTTACAGTTTTAGTTGAAATAATTCTACCGATCATATCAACAATATCAACTTTGATATCATTTTTGATCGATTTGTCTACAATATAAACCATATCTTTAGCAGGATTTGGATACATCTGGAAAGTAGAAGCTTTTAATTCGTTTGTAGCCAATTCACAGTTAAGAACTTCTGTTGGTGGCATGTCAAAAGCTTCAGTTCCGTCAATTCTGCTATTTGAACTACCTTGTTTTGCGCTGTAACCTAAACCTCTATCAGCAAAAGATCTCCAAATATCACATTTATTCGCTCCTTCATTCAGTTGTTCATCAGCCTTAAGAATCGCGTCACGCCCATCCACAAATCCAGGAGAACAAGGTTGCAATTTAAGTCCCGTCATGACTAATTGTAAAGTCATGTTGTTTCCAGCCTTTCCATTGTATAAATCGGGAGAGAAACCATATTTATCAATCATTTTCCAGTTTAAATCCCATATCATAGAAGCCCAAACATATCCGGTATTGTGAGGCGAATCTGAGTTTCCATAATTCTTTAAGAATCCATATTTTGCAGGATTGACAGTCATATCGGTTGAATAAGCTGTAGGTCGAATTCCAGATCCGTCAGTAGCCTGACTCGTTGCAAATGTACCTATACCTCTCTTAGTTGTTCCTGTATCTCCGGGTAATTGAGTTATCATTAATGCGAAGAAATCTGACCAGCCTTCTCCCATTTGTTCAAGATTACTTAAACAACCAGCAGTTGTAATAGGACCAGTTAATCTATTTGATACACCATGTCCATACTCATGGGCAATAATTCCATTGTCGAAACTACCGTCAGCATAAGGAATGTCTTTGTGTTGTAAAGTGGCGTTTACAGTTGTTTCGTTTTCTAATTCTTTTTTTATTTTATCACCATGTATTCGAGGTAATCCAACAACAGGAATAGTAATAGTAGAATCATTTCCGGTGATGGTTAAATTACCACTTGTATTATTCACGATAATGACAGCTTTAGCTCCTGCATTCTGAGCAGCTTTAGCTTTGTATACATAATCACAGTTACCTCCTTTATAAACTACAGCAATTTTATCAGAGATTTCTGCGGTATTTGTAATTGTTCCACATCCATCATATGCTGTACCATCGGTTTCGCTTTTACGGACTAAAGCCAGATCTTTAGTTAAAGGTGTTACAGGTAAATCTGCTCCAAAAGGAGCTTTTGAAACATTTAATTTCCCCGCAATAGTTTCAGGAGAATTAATTGTTAAAGGATTTATATCAGCATTAGCAGGAGGATTCCATAAGTACATCGCCATACGTGGAGATTTTCCATCCGCAGGTGTATAAAAGGTAGCATTATTTAAAACACCCTCATTAAACCTTGTTTGTGCTAATGCGACAACGTCATCATTTCCTGAAGCGCCTTTGTTATAATTATCTTTTTGAAAATTTCCATTTTCTTCTGTAAAACCATAGTTATAAAGTATATCATGCATCATGTTATTCATATAGAATAAATTTGTAGTGGATGCCTGCCAGTTTTTAAAAGGATCTCTATTGAAATCTACAGGGAAATCAAAATTTAATGATTCTCCTGCATCAACATAGCTATTGTCATCAATTGTTACTGTATTTGAGAAAGGATTATACGTTTGATATCCGACTGAATTATGATCTCGAAACGCTCTTACGTTGTTTCCTTCTGTTCTTGTTTTTACAGTTCCTTCAGCTGTATTATGCCAGCCATTTGGTGATGCTATTGTATTGGAAACAGATAAATCTACAATTGTACGATCTCCTCGATTGGGAGCTTCTAAAGGTAATTTGTAAATATTATATTTTGGAGAAGCTGCAGCACTTGTGTCATCGTATAACCAGCTCCAATCAGCCTTATTGAAAGTTGCTAAATTTTCGTTATGAAATGCTCCATGCTCAAAACTACAACTTAAAGTGGTGTTGTGTTTTTCTAAAATATTTCCATTTTTTGCATCAACTATGATATGGATTACATCATTTTGATTCTCGTTTAACAAGCGATATGATAAAGCATAACTTAAGATAGGTTCTTGTTTATCATTAATGTAATAAACTAATTCCGAACGTTCTTCTTTTGTAAAATGAACTCCATGATCTTGAGAGGTTTCATTTGTAATAAGTTTTTGTCCTTCTGATTGCGCAATATTATTTAGGACTTGATTAAGATTAAGTACCGGAGTAACATCAGCTGTTTTAAAATTAGAATGATAATTTTCTGATGCCAAAGCCGAAACAACTTGGTTGTTCTTAATTAAGTAAGTCGTGTAGCTGTTGTAAATAGGAATCCCTTGAAATGTTCTTTGTGTAAATACCCTTTGCGTTTGGTCTTTTTCATCATTAATCGTTTGTACAAATTTGTACTCGACATTGTTTCCTGCTCTTTGTAATTGGTAATTATCAATTAATTGCTCCACATTTTGTGCTTGAACTGTCATTGATAACAAAAACGCAGAGAAGATAAGAGTAAAATTTTTCTTCATTTGTATAGTGTTATTAATTTCAATAAAGTTATTCTTTTTTTATTAAATCCCTAAGAATTAGTATGAAAAATACAAATTATTAAAATTAATACTAATTTATAAATACAAAAAAAGCATCCAGAGAATACCCAGATGCTAGGTAGAAGTTTAAAATTATACTTATTGAAATATACCGTAATAAAATTTTTAAATCTATAAAAAAGTGACTTTTTCTAAAAGATTATTTGTTGAGTGTCCTCAATGCTCTTTTTAGACTGTATGCAGTTTCTTTGGTATGACTTTCCGTCTCCCAACGTTTGCAAAGCTCAATGACAAAGTCAGGCCGTGTTTTGCTTGCGTCATTTAGCCAATTACCAAGGCTGTCCTGGACATATTTAGCCTTGTCCGATTTTAAAGGTTCTAAAATGGATAAAGCCAATTCGGGATTTTGTTTCAACTCTTCAATATGTTCGCACCAAACACCACGAGGTCTGGTTGATTCAGTTGCGAATCTTCTGATATTTTCATCTTCGTTTGCAGTCCATCCGGAAAGGATTTCGATACTTTCTGTAAGATTTTGTTTAATTTTTGATCGTACAGCCATCCAACAGATTTCTCTTACACCAAAATGATTATCTGCCGAAAAAGGCTGAATTTGGTTCAAGGTTTCTGATACATTCAGATCATTATTTTTTCCGATGATATAAGTAGCCCAACAACGAATAAGATCAGCTTTGTGATGAGACATGATGGCTAAAAAATTGTTGTCATTATTTGCTGATGTTAATTCAAAGAGTCCGGTTCCGATAGCTTCGTTTATAGTGTTAACCGTTTGTTTCTTTAATTGGTCTATTTTGGTTAACACAGGTGTTAAATAATCGATGCGATTAGTTTGGATCAGCAAACTTTCAAGTAAAACTCTTTGATCTACTGCCAGCCATTCTACAAGATTTGCTGTTTCAATCTGTCCTGTATTCAATTGCGTTAAAATAGTAGACGGAATATCTTTGACGGAACGTGCCCCTTTTCTTTTTGTCATTTATATGTGCTTTATGAGTTCGTTAATATTGATGCGCTCCATATAATTCGCATTGACAAATTTATACATAATTGTTCCGTTTTTATCTAAAAGATAAACAGCAGGAATAGGTAAACTATGGTTTTGGATCTGGTTAATTTGGGGTAAATCAATTCCTAGATTTTCGTAATAAGGAATAACGAAGTCTTGTAACTTAAAGTCAATTCCAACTTTTTGAGCCAGCTGATTATTTTTATCTGTTAAAATCTCAAATGATGTATTGTGCTGCATATGCCATTCAAGATTTGCCTTTTCTGTTTGCGGTGTAACCACAATGAGTTTTGTATTTTTGAATTTGTCAATTTCATTTTGCAATGCTTTTATTTCTAAATTACAATACGGGCACCAACTTCCTCTTAAAAATGCAATGATGAGTTTTTTGTTATGCAGTAAATTCTGTAATGAAACAGCTTGATGATTAAAGTTGTGAAGATCAAAATCAGGGAATTTTTCTCCGATAGTCAAACTTCTGTTTTCAATTTGTTTTTCTTTTAATTCCTGAATTGATTGTTGAAACGCCGTTAAGCTTTCTAAAGGAATTTGTGAAATTAATTCTTCGTTCAATTTTGCGATTTGTTGTGCTAAATGATCCATCTTATTTGTTTAATTTTATACAAAGATTTATAAGTGTTTTGAGGTAGGCAATACGGCATATTTTAATCTCTATGCAATAAAAAAGTCACTTTTATTGTATGAGCCATTTTGCGAAGGAAAAAATAAAATAAAAAAGACAGATGAAAACAAAACAAGCAGCAATAGAACAAAAAGTTTGTCCATTGGAATTTGCGGTAAATGCCATTAGTGGTAAATGGAAAATTCCTATTGTTTGGCAAATAAACGAAGGTAAAAAACGTCCAAGCGAATTTTTGAAAGGAATTGGAAAAGTAGATCGACGGGTATTGAATCAGCAACTGAAAGAAATGGAACAAAGTGGGATTTTATCAAAAGTTTCGTTTCCAGAATTGCCACCGCGTGTTGAATATTCGTTAACACCTCTTGGAAAAGAATTGGTGAAGGTTTTATGGCAGTTAAATAGTTGGGGTGAACTTTTCTTGAAAGAGAATAACGACTCATAAGATGCTCCGATTGTACTTAATTTTCAGCCTCTTTCTCTGCTCTGTAATTTACGGACAGATTCCGCCTGAAAGAAGTTTGCCTTTTCCTTCCAATGAGTTTGTTGTCTATACTACCTTCAAAGACTCATTGAACAACACCTTGTATCAGATCGGGAGACATGAACCTAAAAACTACAAATTTGAATTAAGCAATACAGGAAAATGGAAAAAGACAAAAATAAAAGCAGATGAAAATCTTTATCACGTGTATGCACCTATTTATCTCAAAACACAAAAAAAGAAACAGGAACGTTTTTATTTGCTGGATGATTATTATGACGTAGATTTTTACAGATTCAAAAAATGGACACCGGAAAAACTACTTTTTATAACAGCCCGGTATCATTTTCATATTTTTGATCAGGAACAACAAATACTGTCCCCAAAAACGATCCCGGGTAGTAATCAATACGAAGGTGAAGACGCCATTAGTGGTTTGTATGATGCGCTGACATTATTTAACAACCAGCAGTTTCTTTTGGGGAATGTACAAGGGTTCGGCGTGTTTTGTTTTGATATATCCAATCCTGTTCAGCCACAAGAATTACAGCAATACGGAATAAAAGAAGCTAATGAAGGGCAGTACTATGCCTTTTTCTACCCAAACAATCAAAACCTGTTTGATGTAATTATTGCTCAAAGTGATAGCAATTCCGAAAACCCAAATATCAGAGCCTTATACACACAACTGAAAACAGTAAGATACGCGGTTAAAAATTGTGGAATTGAGATTTCCTCTTCAGGAAAACCGCTTGTCCGTCAAGAAGAACAGTACCTTATTTTTAAGGCAGATAACAGTTTATATTGTATTGATTTGCGGACAGGAACCATTTCTAAAGAGATAATTTTACAATAACATTTCCCACTTATTTTTTAGCTACTCTTGTTTGTTGTCAGTTTTATAAAACCGGTACAAAGCAGCCTGTCCGCGTAAGCGGCATATTCTGAGTTATTTACTAATTTCATACCTTTGGTTACAGGTAACAAACACGTGATGTTTTACCTGCAACCAAATTGAATTTCAAAACATGAACAAATACAGCCTACTATTACTGCTGGCGTTATTAAGCCCGGCTTTAAAAGCACAAACAGATAAATACTACGGGATACCGTTACCTGAATTTGCTGAGAAGGCCAAATTGTATTTTGATGCGCTAAAGAAGCAAGATTACCCATTTCTTGTTCCCTACTGTGAAAACGGAAAATGGGGTTATTTGCACAAAACATCTTTAAAAAGAATAACGCCGGCTTTTGCAGGCTATCTTAGCTTATACAAAGAAAATGGCTACTTGGGAAGTGTGAGAGACAGTGCCACATCTCAAGAATACCTATTCTATTTGAACGAGGAAGGTAAAATAAAGTTCCAGGTTTCGGTGGTAGCCTTTGCAGAAGCAATGCCGCCGCCCGTTTATTCACGTTCGTTCCCGCAAGAGATAGTGAAAAAATCGTCTAAAAAAGGATACAAGGGGTTTGAATATGCAGAAGCGGCAGGTTATATAAACATCACAGCCTATTCAGATCTTTACGCTTCTTCTAATTCTAAGACACCACTTTTAATACCCCTAAAAATCAATGGTAAGGTATATGCTGTTGCGGGGAAAAAAACAAAAGATCCATACATAACGTATTATGGCATTATTGACCCCAGAGGCAAAGCATTGAAAGGATTTAACTTCATTCACCAGCAGATTCGTCCGGTTACCGGAATGAGAGATACTGAAAACGTATGGTTTGTAGTTCGGGATATTGCAGATAAACAGGAGCGGTACAGTTATGTAAATCACAAAGGTAAATACCTGATGAAAAATGAATTAACCCAGTATATATTCAATGCTTACGAGTCTTCACAAAAATATTTTCCTTATTATGAGCCTAAAAATACTGTTTTTGATTATGTGGTTTCTGACAATGCAGTATTCGATCTTTATGAAATGAAAAAAATGAATATTGTTCCCGCAGGATACCGTGCCATGTCAATTGACTATGCAACCATGGGGGGTGTGAAAACTGAGTCGGTTTCTGAACAACGTAAAAAGGCTCATATTTATCTGTGGATCAGTAAAGATCAGGATTCTTTTTATATAGATTTTGACGGTAAGAAATACCGGCCTTCAGAATAAAACCATCATTTTGCTCTGAAGAAACCGCGTAATGCTGAATTTTATCTTTATGCTGTTTGTAAAAAAGAATATGCCGTCCGCTCTAATCCGGCTTCAATAAATCAGGGGGCATAGGCATGTAGGTGTTTTTTATTGCTTTATGAGGGCTATCATGCTTTTCAAGGCCTGTTTTGCTTCTTTCATAACAGGCAATAACGGCCAGATGTGAGGCATATCTTTTCCGAAAACCACCTTATACCTGATGTTTGCTTTCTGCAGTTTTTTTGCGAAGAGTTGCTGGTCAGGGTAAGTAATATCGTTTTCAGCCAGAAAAAGAATGGTTTCAGGAAACATTTCAACACTTCCCTCAATTGGCGATAATAATGGGTCGGAAAGGTTTTGATTTTCAGCGCACATGAGCTTGGCACTTAACACCCCCTTTTTAGACAATATAGGATCTTTTTTATCTATAAGGGCAATTTCGGGGTTTTTGAGTGCTGCATCAATCACCGGAGAAATCAAAAGCAGTTTAGCCGGCAGCTCTTTGTTTTTTTTAACCAGTTGCTGCACCAGCGTAATGAGTAATGTAGCACCTGCCGAATCTCCTACGCATAATATATCATCTGACCTGAACTTTTCCAGTGCCTTGCTGTAAACAGCGTCAATATTACGTGCTATTTCAGAAATTTTATGCTCGGGTGCTTTAGGGTAATCACACATCCAAACGGTATACCCTGTTTTACCTGCTATCTGTTTAACCGTATCCCAATGGTGTTTTACAGGGCCGTATACAAAAGCTCCGCCGTGAACGAACAGAATCAGTTTGGCTGAATTCTTCCCGGAACATAGTTCTGTAACCATTGTTTTTTGCACCGTAAAAGTACTGCTATCAGGGTGTGCTCTAAAAAATCTACTTCCTGGAAAATGAATATCTTCTTTCCGTAATTTTAGGTAGTCAATCGGGTCTTTACTAAACGTCTTTTTTACTCCCTTCAGCCTGATTACAAATAAGGTAAGATAGTAGGATAAACTTTTTTTCATGATAAGGCATTTATACGTAATTTAACGTAAATAATCCGGAAAAAAAAGCGGATTGGGCGTCTGTTTTAAAAAGCAATTTTTTTAGACATGACAAAAAAGAACAAATACCTAAAAAAGCACGAAATCAGGTTAAAATTATATATCACTGTTCCGGAAGAGATTGCTCTGAACAGAAAAAGAAATAACAAGTGTACCACCTGCCGGACTTTTCAGAGTAAAAGATGGAGGTGTTGTTTCCGGGTTAAAATACTTTATTAGGTCCTGTCCGGTTAATATAACGGGAGATTTTTAATGAGCGAATTAACAAATGTATATTGCACAGCTAAATAATAAAGGGTATAACATTATCGTTTTATACTTATTCCCAAATAACATTTAAATCCCTAAATTCTAACCGTGATTTAGTCGAATCAAAAGGATTTCTTTCAGGCTCATTGCGTGAGTTAAATCGAAATAATTTAATCAATTTGGGTTCTTCAATGATATCTTTAAAAGTTATTTTAATATTCAGAGGAACGTCAACAGAAAGTTTAAGGTATGGATAAGAGGAATTATTGAAATCGATTTGATATTCATTTCCTAATAAATCGACAAGGGAAAAATCTTCAAGAGAGGATGTTTTGTTTTCATCTTTCACCTCGATAAAGAAATGAATAGAGATGGTTTTTTCTGATCTATTTCCCATAACTCTGGTTATTCTATATTCATCGCCATCTTCTTTTTGTTGAATAACAGGAGTATTAATTTCTAAAACTTTCTTAAAATATAAATTCTGAACTTTTACTGAAGTAATTTCGGATTTTAATTCGGTGATATCATTCTTTATTTTTTCAATTTCATTTTTTAATTCGTTGTTATTTTGAGAGTACCCAATTATTGAGAACAAAAGGATGAATGATTGTAACATTTTTTTCATGATTATCTGATTGATTATAGTTTATAGGTATTTATGCTTAAGTGAAAGTGTTTTTTATTTGTACTAATTTAGTTTATTGTTTTTATAAAACAATGCTTTGCATCAACAAATATCTCTTGAAAAACTTATTCTGTTTTTAATTTATATAATCGTACAGCCATCCTTTAATTTTGTAAGATAGAATCGCAGGTATAATTAATCAGATAGAATTACTTTTTATTAATCAATCTGCAAATAAATCAGCGTTTTACTAAAAAGTATTCATTCATATTAAATTTTTCTAAATTAATTCTTGCTTAATTTAAATAAAATCAAAAGTATAGTAATAAAAAATAAATTTGTCGTAAATTTGCACCCATAATTTTCAAGGATGCAAAACATTAGAAATATTGCGATTATCGCACACGTTGACCACGGTAAAACTACATTGGTTGACAAAATTCTTCACTCAACTAACGTTTTTAGAGAAAACCAAGAGTCAGGTGAGTTAATCATGGATAACAATGATATTGAGCGTGAAAGAGGGATTACAATCTTCTCTAAAAATGCTTCAGTTGAATACAAAGGTGTAAAAATCAATGTTATTGATACTCCTGGTCACGCGGATTTCGGTGGAGAAGTTGAGCGTGTATTGAAAATGGCTGATGGGGTTATCTTATTAGTAGACGCTTTTGAAGGTCCAATGCCTCAGACTCGTTTCGTGTTGCAGAAAGCATTAGAATTAGGGTTGAAACCATTGGTTGTAATTAACAAGGTTGATAAAGAAAACTGTCGTCCTGATGAGGTTTATGACAAAGTATTTGAATTATTCTTTAACCTGGATGCAACAGAAGAGCAATTAGATTTCCCTGCATTCTACGGTTCTTCTAAACAAGGATGGTTTAATACTGAGAATGTACGTGTAGAAGATATTACACCTTTAATGGATGGAATTTTAGAACATGTTCCTGCTCCTGAAGCTTATGAAGGGTCATTGCAAATGCAGATTACATCTTTAGATTATTCTAAATTCTTAGGACGTATTGCTGTAGGAAAAGTGACACGCGGTGTAGTTAAAGAGGGTGATTGGATCGCTTTAACAAAACCTGACGGAACATTCAAAAAACATAAAATCAAAGAATTATATACGTTTGCCGGTTTAGGAAAAGTAAAAGCAACTGAAGTAAAAGCTGGTGATATTTGTGCGGTTGTCGGGATTGATGGTTTCCAGATTGGAGATACAATTGCAGATCCTGAAAATCCGGAAGCATTACCGGTAATGCATATCGATGAGCCTACGATGAACATGTCTTTCGGGATTAATAATTCGCCTTTCTTTGGGAAAGATGGTAAATTTGTTACTTCTCGTCACTTGGTAGAACGTTTAGAAGATGAGTTAGAACGTAACTTAGCTTTACGTGTTGAACCAACAGCGGATTCTAATACACAACTTGTATACGGACGTGGTATTATGCACTTATCTGTTTTGATAGAGACAATGCGCCGCGAAGGTTACGAGTTGACAGTAGGACAGCCTCAAGTAATCTTTAAAGATATTGATGGTGTAAAATGTGAACCATACGAAACATTAGTTATTGATGTTCCGGATGACTATTCTTCAAAAGCGATCGATTTAGTTACCCAACGTAAAGGTGATTTATTGGTAATGGAAGCAAAAGAAGGAATTCAACACTTAGAATTCGAAATTCCATCTCGCGGATTAATCGGATTACGTTCTCAAATGTTAACGTCTACTGCAGGTGAAGCTGTAATGGCACACACATTCTCTGAATACAAACCATTCAAAGGTGCTATCGCAGGACGCTCAGCAGGTGTAATTATTTCTAAGGATCAAGGTGTTTCTACTCCTTATTCTATTGATAAATTACAAGATCGCGGTAAATTCTTTATCGCTCCGGGAGAAGATGTTTATGAAGGAATGATTATTGGTGAACATTCACGTAACAATGACTTGGTTGTAAATGTTGTTGAGGCAAAAAAGTTGAACAATATTCGTGCAGCCGGTAAAGATGATTCTACAGCAATTGCTCCGAAAACTGAAATGACTTTGGAAGAATGTATGGAATATATCCAAGCTGATGAATGTATCGAAGTAACACCAAACTTTATCCGTTTACGTAAAATTCACTTAAAAGAAGTTGATCGTAAACGTTTTGAAAAATCAATGGGATAATTTGATATTGATATAAAACGAAGGAAGGAACATCATATGATGTTCCTTTTTTTATTTATTGGATAATAGTCTTTAATTGAAGAACGGCAAAATTTAGTTCATTTCGAGAAGCTCCATATTCCAGGATTTCGTGTTTAGTTGAAAATGTAGAAATATTGAACCCCTCTTCAATATCATTGTACCAAATAATATAATGCTGATATTGGGCTACAACCCAGAAATTTTCTTCAATAACGTCTGAGCATTTCCAAACTTCCGGAGAGAGTTTAATTTTTTTCCAAAATAAAAGAAGTTCTTCTTCCATGTTTTGTTCACCCAAATGGATTTCCATCATCAACTCTTTTTTTTGAAAACTGATCCAATCATTCATTCTTAATTATTTTTTAGTAAAATAGATTCAGTAATGGTTACTTTCTTCGTAGTATGAGGTTCTGTCCATTCAATTTTGTACCAATAACTTCCTGTCGGAAGCTTGATTTCATTATATTTTCCGTTCCAGATAAAATTATTAGCTTCTGAGCCTGAGAAAATAATTTTTCCAAAACGATCAAATATCAAAACGGATGGATTTGTTTTATTTTTTAATTCAGATAAATCGAAGACATCATTTATCCCATCTCCGTTTGGCGAAATAAAATTAGTGACTTTAATTAATGAGAAATTCATTGAGATTGGGGTGCAACCGCCGGATTGTACATAAACGGTATGATTCCCTAACATAACATTCGTAAATACATTAGAGTTTTGATATGGTCCGCCATCTAAAGAGTATTGATAAGGAGGAGTTCCTCCGCTTACATTTATCGTAACAGTAGAAGCTTGAATATCGATAGACGTAATAATGGGGTCTTCAAATTCTAAAACATTCACTTCTTGAACATAAATACAACCGTTAAAACCTAATTCTACTTGGTAAGTTCCTGCCGTCACATTTGTAATAGAAGAAGACGTTGATCCATTGTGTAACCAACGATAAGAGTCAAATCCTGGTCCTGCATCTAAAGTAGTTGTAGTACCTTTGCAAATGGTTTGATTAACTAAGACGGAAGATGACTTTGGTTGTTTAAAAATAAACTGAACCGGTGTCACATTTTCACATAAACCTGTTTGTTTAAATCTCATCCAAAATGTTTGGTCTGAACGAAGAATTTGAGTAAAACTGATTGCATTTTTTCTACTTTTAGCATCAACTTCTGTCAAATAAAATGTAGGAATTCCTTCCGGGTTTGTGACTAAACTATTGATATAGTCTGACAGATTGATTTCTTGACTATTACTTAAATCTGAATCACAAATTTCTATGGGTGAAGTAGGATTGGCCTGACTCAAATTATTAAGTGCAAAAGTGATTGGTTTAATTACAGGGGTACAACTTCCAATTTGAACCCGTATGTATACTGTTTTAGAATTTTGAGTTTGATTAAGAGTAAAACTTGAAATACCAATTGTTAAATTATCTTTTGCTTCCTGCTCTGTTTCAAAATATTTAACTTGATGAGCTGCGTAATAATCTTCTACAATTCTGTCAGTATAATCTTGTAAATTGACCTGAACATTTCCATCCAAATCATCGTCACAAATAGAAAAATTATTTTGTGAAATCACCGGTTCCTCCTGCAAAGAAACATGCATAAATCCTTTAAGCATGCAGCCACTGTTCTGTGTAATTTCGACTTCGTAATAACCAGGGTTACTAACGACTAATTTTGCGTTCGTTTCTCCAATAATTTCTTCTCCGTCTTTGTACCATTTATACGTAGAGTCTGGTGTTGTCGCATCTATAACGTCTGATGTTCCCGGGCAAAGAGAAATAGCCGGACCTAGACTTTTGGTACCTGTAAAACTTCCTGCTTTTAAAAAAACTCCTGAATCATACATTCCATTTCCTTGATCTGCAATAACAATTTTAAGATGATATTTCACTCCGGTTTTTATGCCGGTTTGTGCGGTCATTATTTTGGTTTGACCATTGAAACTAATCGGAGCATATACTGGATTAAATTGATCAAAGTATCGGGGATTAACTGCTGTACATTTTCCTCCGTTTCCGTAAACTGTATTGACAGAAACCGGTGTATTTGTACCGGGAATTACAGCTAAATTTGTATAAGATTCTGAACTTCCTGTTTCTTTTATTAAAAAGGCAAAACCATCTGTATAGCCACAGTTGCCTGCGTCATTTCTTTTCAAATATTGTTCTGATGCAAATAGATAATTAAAACTAATTTGATTGGTTTGGTGAGAAATAAAATCAAATTCTAAAACTGTAGCATTTGTTGTTCTTGAAATACCTAAAGCTTTTTCTAAATCAAGATCTCCTTTCCAATTACTGTCATCTGCGCTATTAATACCGTTATTCGGACCCGGTGCATCATTTAGTTTACCTGTTGATAATAAAATACCTTTAGATAAAGGAAAAGAACTGGAGCTTTTGTCAAAAAAACCATAACTTTTGTCTCCGTCACCAAAATTCCAACCTGTAATTTTAATTGAATTCTCATCAATATCTATGCAGCTTGTTCCCACAAAAATATCCTTAACTAATTCTTTTGGAGTATAGGAAGTGTCAACGTTGATATATTGGCCGAACAGGCTGCCATTCAGTATTAAAAAGAAGGTGAATAAGAGTGTTATTTTAGCGTAAAAATGCGTCATTTTTAAAATAATTAAGGACAAAAAAACTGCTAAATTACTTTAGAAATAAAGCCTATTTAACAGTTTAGAAATCGTATTTTTAGAAAATAGGGATTAACCTATTTTACCTAAATTTTCTGCAATCGTTTCGATGAAAGATGTTAATGGTTTCTTCGCCATCATCTCGATCATCATATTGAAATTCCCATCAAAATCTAATGTGACATCAGATGAATTGTCATCAACAGCATCAATTGAAATGCTTAATGTATATTCAAAAGCAGGGGCTGGAGATTCGAAAATTATTTTCGAGGGTTCAATGGTTTCTTTCAAACGCATTCCTACTTTTGGTAAAGCACCAACTCCAACAGTAAATCCTTTTCCGGACTCATGAATCTCAAATGATTTTGTATCTTCAGGCATCAATTGCTCATAATTCTTCATATCCAATAGAAAAGTATAAGCATCTTGTTGGCTTTTTGCAAAATGGACTTTATTTGTATTTACCTTCATATCCTTGTGAGTTTTTTATAAATTTGTAACAAATCGTTCAAATGTACAAAGTTTTTTTTAATGAAAGTTTGTTAACTTTCAGTAATCAACCTAATCCCGAAGCAAAAAATGTTTTGTTTCAAAATGAAGCCCAATTCGATGAATCGTTTCATTTATTATCTACAAAAACTGTAACTTTAGTTAATATTTTTAGTGAAGATATTGAAGCTGTTTGGACGAAATTTTTAAAATATTACAAGCATATACAAGCTGCGGGTGGTATTGTTCGTAATCCGCAAGATGATTACTTATTTATTTTCAGACTTGGAAAATGGGATTTGCCTAAAGGTAAAATGGAGAAAGGAGAATCGAAAGAAGAATCAGCAATTCGCGAAATAGAAGAAGAATGCAGTCTAACAAATTTGGAATTAAAACGATTTTTAATGCCAACTTTCCATATCTATTTTATGAAAGAATATATTATAAAGGAAACGTTTTGGTTCGAAGTCTTTTACGATGGGATTGAATTACCTTTACCACAGACAGAAGAAGGAATAGAAACGGTTGAATGGAAAAAAGAAAGTGAAATTCCTCAGCTATTGCAAAATTCTTATCCAAACATTAAATTGTTATTGAATAATTATTTAAATTTGGAATAAATAAAATTAAATGAAAAAACATGTCCTAACTTTTTGTGCTTTAACAAGTTTCGCGCTAGTGACGAATGCACAAACGAAACAAGCTGATAAAACGAAGACCGAAAAAATATCGAAACCGCAGGCGAAAATTTTAGATAACGGAACAGCAAAGATTGACAATTTACAGACGTATCAATTATACGGAGAGTCTTTTGATGTGAAGAATACTTTGACAAAAAATGAGCTTGGAAAACTGTACGATAACATGAAAAAAGGAAATTCATTGGAAAACGTACAATTTGTTTCAACAATTGAATCTGTTTGCAAAAAGAAAGGTTGTTGGATGAAAGTTGATTTAGGAAAAGGAGAAGAACAATCTTTTGTACGTTTCAAAGACTATGGTTTTTTTATGCCATTGGATGGAGAAAAAGCGAATGTAATTGTTCACGGAAAAGCCTTTGTAAGTGAAATTTCTGTTGAAAAATTACGTCACTACGCTGAAGATGCAGGAAAATCTAAAGAGGAAATTGCAAAAATAACACAACCCCAGCTACAATATAATTTTGAAGCAGATGGTGTTTATTTGAAAGCAAATTAAGATTTAAAATTGAGATAAAATAAAAAAACCTTTCTATATTAGAAGGGTTTTTTTTATAAACTTTAATTTCAAAAATATACGATGAATTTGTTTCAGACTAATCCGGATTACTATTTTTCATTGATAGGAAAAACAAAAGAGGACGAATTGTTTCAATTATTTCAAACTGAATTTGAATCCGAAGTTTCAGTCCAAAATATTCAACAAGGAAAAGTTATTTTGTATAAGAATAAAGGAATTGCAGTGAAAATTGTTGAAAACATATTTGTTTCAATCAAGTTTTTTCTTTCTCCAAATCCTGTCTGCAAGGTTTATGAAGGAAAGAATGTTTTTAATTTGAACAGAATCACAGATGAAACTCAAGTTCGAAAAGATGAACATTATCAACGAATAAAAAATGAAGATCCCAACCGTTTAACAAATAAATATATAAGAGCAAACTGCCTGTTTAGTTTTGATTCGATGACCGGTGAATTTTTAAGCATCGAAATTTTAAATAAATTGGAATAAAGTTTTCAGTTAAAAGTATATACTGAAAAATAATCAGTTTTCTTAATCGTGAAATTCTTTTAATCAAAATTATCAATAGAACCAATACTTAAAAAGCCGTAATTTTAGTTACAGTTTTATCATATTCGAACGCAATATTTGCATTAACCCTTCGTTAACTGTTCATTAACGGATGTAAACGGATGTTTTTCAGAAATTTATCAAAAAATAAATCATGAAAAAAATAATTTTAATTGGGACAGTTTTACTTGTATCATTAGCTTGTCAGGGACAAACAGCGAAGTCTTACACGAAATCTAAAACATCTGGAGCTACAACACATTCAAGTGTTTCGGTTAGTGTGAGTGATAGTAACGAAATCTACTCTTATTCTGCGATTTTTGATAAACCTTATACGAAAGATGCGGTGAAAGAAATAGAGAAAGTATTTGGTAAATCTAAAACAGAAGGGAAGAATTTTGTTTGGAGAGAAGGCGAAGATCTTGAAATAAAAGCACGGGAAGGAAAAATAACAATGGAGTTTGAAAAAGGTTCTACAGCTCTTTACGAAAAAGTAAAAAATTTAGGAGAAGCTATTTCTGCAATTGTTGGAGAAAAAGAATAGTATTTTATCCATATTAAAAATATCCTCTTATCTAATTTTAAGAGGATATTTTTTATTAATCTATTTAATCTTTATAAATCAGGTACTTTGCTCTTATTGTTTTGAAAGTTTCCAGTTCTTTTTGCCAAGTTGCTTTAATCTCTTCTTCTGATAAACCGGCTTCTATTTGCTTGCGTAATTCATCTGTTCCGGAAAGCTGATCAATCCAAAGTTTTTTTCCATTCATCGTCCAAAAAGGCTGCTTTGTATTGTTTTTATATGCGTTGATTAACCATTTCAAGTTAATTGCAGATTGGTAAGGAACTTCAGATAAATCTTCTCCAAAACACACTTGATCCTTAAATTTAGGATTACTCGCTCCAGGTTTTGAAATCGGAGTATATTGAAACGGCATATTTTTTAGAAATGGAGAGCCATAAACCTGAAATTGGATATCTGTTCCGCGCCCTTCATTGACATTTGTCCCTTCGAACAAGCAAGTACTCGGATATAAATTAATGGCATGTGCATTTGGCAAATTTGGCGACGGTTTTACAGGTAAGTTATATCTTGATTGATGGGTGTAATAAACCAATGGGATAACTTCTAAATCAGCTTTAATTCCATTTGCCAGCCAGCCTTCACCATTTATCATTTGCGCATATTCACCAATTGTCATACCGTACACAATCGGAACATTGTGCATGCCTACAAACGATTTGAATTCATTTTTCATCACCGGTCCATCTACATAATGCCCGTTGGGGTTCGGTCGATCCAATACAATCACTTTTTTCCCATTTTCTGCAGCAGCTTCCATGACATAGTGTAAGGTTGAAATATAAGTGTAAAAACGTGCTCCGACATCTTGCATATCGAAAACGAGAATGTCTACATCAGAGATCTGGTTTGCTTTTGGTTTTTTGTTATCTCCATAAAGTGAAATAATGGGTAATCCGGTTTTTGCATCAACACCGGATTTTACTTTTGCACCTGCGTCAGCATCACCGCGAAAACCATGTTCAGGAGAATAAAGTTTTACCACATTGAGGTTGTTTTTCAAGAATAAATCAACTGTATGCATTGTTATCCCGTTAACCGTAGCTATTCCTGTTTGATTAGAAATTAAACCAATTTTTTTTCCTTTTAATTTTGAAAGATAATTGGTTGTGTTTTCTGCTCCGACAATTATTTTAGATTGAATTTCATGTGTTTCAGATGTGTCATTTTGAGCTGAAAGGTTGATTGAAAACCCTAAAAAAATAACTGAACTAAGTAAACCAATTGATGTATATTTGACAAAGTTTTTCATTTCGTTTTGAATCATTTGAATTTAGGCGAAAAATAAAGCCTAAAGTTAGTTTTAATCTTAATAAAAAATATATAGTTTGAGTTTTTCTTGGTGGTTTTCAAAAAAAATTGCGCTTGGTAAAAATACGAAAAATAACTTATCGAGTATTATTATTCGCGTTGGTCAAATTGCAGTTGCATTAGGGCTGATTGTGTCTTTGGTGACAATTTCTACAGGGGTTGGAGCAAGAAAAGCAATCAAAGAAAAGTTAGCGGATTTTAATGGACACATTACCATTCGAAATTATAACAGCAATACATCCTTGAATTCGGATTCGCTGTCACTCCATCAAAAGTTTTACCCAAGGTTTAAAGAGATTCCGGAGATTGAACATGTACAGGCGATTGCAAATAAAAGTGGTGTTATTCGAACAAAAGAAAATTTTAGCGGGGTTGTTTTCAAAGGAGTAGGGACGGATTATGATTCAGTTCGTTTTGAAAAATTTATGGTAAAAGGACATTTTCCTCGTATTAATAAAGATTCGATTATGGATGAGGTTTTATTATCCAAAAAAATCGCAGACGAAATGAAATTGGATGTTGACAGCTCGTTTGTCATGTATTTTATACAGGAAGATGCAAAACCAATTTACCGCCGATTTACAATTTCAGGATTGTTTAAAACAGATATTAAAAACTTTGACGATCAAATCATGTTTGGTGATATCAAACATGTGCAACGGTTGAATCGATGGGATTCGACAACAGTTGGAGGTTTCGAATTATTTGTCAACGATGTGGAACATATCGATCCTGTAGCAAAACGTGTGCAAGAGAATATTCCATATAATTTATATGCAGAATCGGCTACTGCTTCTTTTGCACAGATTAATGATTGGATTTCAATTTTTGATAAAAATATCGTCATCATTGTCTTCATCATGCTCTTCGTGGTGATAATTAATATGGTGATGGTTTTGTTAATATTAATTTTAGAACGGACACATTCGATCGGAATCCTAAAAGCATTTGGTGCAACAAATTGGCGAATCCGAAAATTATTCATCAATTACGCATTATTTATCATGTTGCCGGGGTTAATTGCAGGAAATGCAATAGGATTAGGTTTGTTATTTGTCCAGAAATATTTCGGAATTATTAAGCTTCCGCCGGAAAATTATTATTTATCAACTGCTCCGGTTTATTTAGACTTTGGTACAATTGTTTTATTAAATGCAGGAGCTTTATTAGTTTGTGCAATTGTATTACTTTTGCCATCGTATATGATATCTAAAATTACACCGGCAAAAGCAATTAATTTTAGATAAAATTTAATCATTTAATTTAAAAGTTAGAAAAAAATGAAATACGCAAATAATATATTAGAAACGATAGGAAATACTCCTTTGGTTAAGATTAATCATATTACAAAGGATTTACCATGTACAGTTTTAGCAAAAGTTGAATATTTTAATCCAGGTCATTCATGTAAAGACCGTATGGCATTAAAAATGGTAGAAGATGCTGAAAAAGATGGTCGTTTGGTTCCTGGTGGTACAATTATCGAAGGCACTTCAGGAAATACCGGAATGGGATTGGCTTTAGCTGCGGTTATTAAAGGGTACAAATTAATTTGTGTCATTACTGACAAGCAATCGAAAGAGAAAATGGATATTTTGCGTGCTGTTGGTGCGAAAGTAGTGGTTTGCCCTACAGATGTTGAACCGGATGATCCTCGTTCTTATTATTCAGTTTCAAAACGTTTGGCAGAAGAGACTCCAAATGGATGGTACGTTAATCAGTATGATAATCCATCAAATACACAAGCAAATTATGAGCAAACAGGACCTGAAATTTGGGAACAAACAGAAGGAAAAGTAACTCATTTTGTAGTGGGAGTAGGAACAGGAGGAACGATTTCCGGTGTAGCCAAATATTTGAAAGAGAAAAATCCAAATGTGAAAATTTGGGGAGTAGATACGTATGGTTCAGTTTTTAAGAAATACAAAGAAACAGGTATTTTCGATGAGAACGAAGTATATTCTTACGTAACAGAAGGAATAGGGGAAGATATTTTACCAAAAAATGTAAATTTTGATTTAATTGACGGATTTACAAAGGTGACAGACAAGGATGCAGCAGTTTATACGCGACGTTTAGCTTTAGAAGAAGGTTTGTTTGTCGGAATGTCTTCTGGGTCTGCAATCAAAGGATTGTTGCAAATGAAAGATGAATTTGGCCCGGATGATGTTGTAGTTGTTTTGTTCCATGATTCTGGTTCTCGTTATGTTGGGAAAATTTTTAATGATGATTGGATGCGCGATAGAGGATATCTAGATGAAGAAATCAAAACAGCTGTAGATTTAATCAAAGAACATGTTGACAAACCTTTGGTAACAGTTCGTACAGAGGAATTAGCCGCTCATGCGATTGATCGTATGCGTCGTTTCAAAATTTCTCAGATTCCAGTGATGGACGTGACAGGAATTGTAGGGTCTTTGGATGAATCGGATTTATTCCAGGCATTTTTAGAAGATAGAAATGTCGCTGAGAAACCTGTTCATGAAATCATGGGTAAACCTTATCCAATCGTAAAAGCAGGAACTTCGATCGAAGAAGTCTCGAAGTTAATTACGAAAGATAATCAAGCCGTTTTAATAGAATTAGAAAACGGGAAATATCATATTATCACAAAATATGATATAATTAACTCGATTAAATAACAAAAATTCTATCTTTGAATCGATATGGGAATTGTATTAAAAGGTCAAAATTTAGTAAAAGATTACGGTAAAAAACATGTTGTAAAAAATGTGTCTTTTCAAGTAGAGCAAGGAGAAATTATTGGATTATTAGGACCAAACGGTGCCGGTAAAACAACTTCTTTTTATATGATTGTTGGTTTGGTAAAAGCGACACAAGGAAAAGTTTTTTTGGATAAGCAAGATATCACAAGTGATGCGATGTACAAACGTGCACAAAAAGGTATTGGGTATTTGGCTCAAGAAGCTTCCATTTTCCGTAAACTTTCTGTAGAAGATAATATCAAATCAGTTTTACAATTCACTAAATATTCAAAAAAAGAACAACAAATGCGAACAGATGCTTTAATAGAAGAATTTTCATTAGAGCATGTACGTAAAAATCGTGGAGATCTGCTTTCAGGAGGGGAGCGTCGCCGTTGCGAGATTGCGCGTTGTTTGGCAACGGAACCTAATTTTATCTTATTAGATGAACCTTTTGCAGGAGTTGACCCGATTGCGGTGGAGGATATTCAGAAGATTGTCCGTTCTTTAAAAGAGAAGAATATTGGGATTTTGATTACCGATCACAATGTTTCGCAAACATTGGCTATTACAGACAAAACCTATATCATGTTCGAAGGTAAAATTCTTAAAGAAGGCTCACCCGAAGAATTAGCAAATGACGAAGATGTTCGCCGTGTTTATCTTGGTGAGAACTTTATGTATCAGCAGATTTAGAATTTATTATAACTTTAATTCCAACATATGTTGGAATTTTTTTTATGTCGAAAATATTTGTAACGCATCAGCCCAAGAAATCTTGGCTTAAAAAGTATATTTCCTATTACTATTTTCATCAAAATACGATTTCAGGAGATGAAAATCGGTTTATCTATTATTCAAATGTTGAAAATGCTTTAACCATTTACAAAAATTCATTGGTTGATTTTTCTAACGAAAAACTGTCCACGACTTATCCTTGTGAAGGTCAATATTTCTTTCTTTATTCAGGTATCATAAAGGATTATTTTCTGGTAAATTTAATCGCTCCATACGACAAAATAGGAATCGTTTTTAAACCTTTAGGATTGCAGTATTTTATAAAAGATTCTGTTGATTTTATATTGAAATTAACAGAAAGAAAACGTTCCGAATACTTTCAGAATTTATTGAAAACTGATTTAGACAAACTGTTTGATAAAAATATTGAAAAAAGAGTGAAAGGCTTGGATCAATTATTTTCAGAATTATTTCATGTGTTTGAGGATGAGAAATTTATTCAGATTATGGATGAAGTTATAGATGGTTTAGATGAAACTAACATCAATCAATTATCACAAAAATTCGGTTTATCAACTAAAACATTACAACGGAAATTTCAGAAAAATTTTGCTGTAACACCTAAACAGTATTTGAAAGTGGTGAAGTTTAGACGTGCTTTTAATCATTATATGCAAGAAAATAAAGCGATTAATTTTACCGATTTATCTTATTTTTATCATTATTATGATCAATCTGAATACATCCATCACTTTAAATCTATTACAGGAACTTCTCCCAAAAAACTATTCAGAAATATTGAAAAATTAAGTGAAGAAGATATTTATTGGAATTTTAAAGTGTAATGTCCCAAATTACCAATTATTGTTGTTTAAAAGGGGATAAATTTGAGAAAAAAACAAGATGAAAAACTACGTATTATTCTTAACTATGCTTGCCTCGAATTTTTTATTTTCTCAAAATAAAGAGAAAATATCGATTCACTCAACTATACTTAATCAGGACAGGGAAATATGGCTGTATACGCCTGAGGAAATGGACGCAAACGAAAAATATGACGTCATAGTTGTTTTTGATGCTCAATATCAAACGTTTTTGGACCTTGTGCAATCATCCATTCCTTTTCGAGACGAATTAAATTACAGAGAAAGTATTATTGTAGGAGTTGTATCACCTTATGTAGAAAATGAGTACAATAGAAATAACGATTTGCTACCAATGGCAAACGACACAGAAGAGTTAAAAAGAAGAAGTCCTTACATTGGGAATGCAGATAAGGTAATTGAATTTATGGACAAAGAATTATTTCCGAATTTAGAAAAAAAATATGCTCTAACTAAAAATAGATTAGCGATTGGGCATTCAAATGGAGGAACGCTAATTTTATACTCTTTGTTGAAGAATCCTGCATTATTTACAGATTATATTGCTGTTTCTCCAAATTTTGCTTTTGATAAAGAACGTTTGGTGGGTGAGTTTAAACATTTCAATTTTGATCAATTGAAATCAAAGAAATTTATTTTTATCAGCCAGGCCAATGAAAGTGAAGCAACTAATTTTAAAGGTTGGGATTTTGCTTTTACAAATATTATAAACGTTTTATCAACTAAAAATAGTTCGAATCTGGTTTTTAAACACGAAGCTTATCCAAAAGAAAGTCACTTTTCATCTTTTCCAAACGGGATGCTTCAAGGGTTAAGAGAATACTATAATAACAGTAATTCAATTCATCAAATTATTGATTATATTGAGAAAAATAATTGGATAAATTCTTCAAAAATTAATCAAATAGGCTATAACTTATTTTATGATGATAGAATAGATGAAGGTATTCGTATACTTCAAATTGGTATAAAAAAATACCCGAATGATGTGAATTTGTATGATAGTTTAGGTGAATTGTACTTTAATAAAAAAGATATCAAAAATGCATCTAAGTACTATAAACTCTTTGGCGAAAAAGTAGAACAATCTAAATCAACTTTAAGTCAAGAGAATTATAAAAAATACAAAGAATTGTACCATAGACGTATGGAGGAGATCAAGAAAATGTAATGATTAATTGGTACTTGTTACTTGAAGAATTAAGCCAATCTTAACTTTAGAATTTATTCTTTTTAGGTATATTTAATTTAACCAAAATGAAATAAGAAAGTTTGAAGTATTTTAGATTTCTGTTGATTATTTACTTTTACTTGTATTTGATTTCATGTACAGACCAGGAAGATAATACACTAAATAAGATAAAGGATGCTGACCAAGGTGGAGTAGTGCTAACTTTTGATGATGATTATGTTGATGAATGGTTTAATGTAAATATCAAATTGAAACAATATAATTGGAAAGGAACTTTCTATATAACACATTTTAACAAACTTTCCGAAAATCAAATTCAAGAGTTAAACTACTTACAACGAAATGGTAATGAAATTGCAGCACATGGACTGAGTCATGTGCATACGGTAAAGTTTATAAAACAATTTGGACAAAAGGTATTTATCAGTAAACAAGTCTTGCCTATGTTAGATCTGATGAAAAAGAAAGGGTTAAAAATCACAGATTTTTCATATCCGTATGGAGAGCGTAATATAGAGTCTGATACATTACTTTTTGAGCATTTTAAAATGCTTAGAGGAACTACTTATGGAAAAGAACCACCTCAATTTCAGAACTGTTACTATGAAAATAAGTCCTTGATTTTTGGCTTGGGGCTAGATAATAGTTATTCTCATTTTGATATTCCTTATTTTATTTCGTTATTACAATATGCAAAGGAACATAACAAAATAGTTATTTTTTATGCACATAAGACAGTTTTGAAATCGAATAATAAATATGAAACAGAATTTAAAACATTAGAAGAAGTTTGCAAATTTGTAAAGAATAATAAGATGAAATTTTATACAGTTGCAGATTTACAAAAATTAAATAATCAAAAAACCCTCAATTAATTGAGGGTTTTTTGATTATAGATTAACGAAACGTAAGTTTCCTTTTCGATTGAACGTATTTTTAAAATGTAAAAAAACATCTTGAATATCATATCGTTTGAAGTTTATGGTATGAGATATATTTTCATCTGGAATCTGATAAGTCATTTTAAAATTCAACATATTACCAAAACCTGAACTCTCAATTTTCTCGACCAAAATTCCTAAAGATTCTAACCGTTCGATCAAACGGTTAATTTCCAAATCATTATGTTTCATACTCCCTAAGCCTACTAATTATGTGGCGTCAAAGCTAAAACATAATTGATAAATAACGAAGTTTAATCAAAAAAATAAGTAGGATTTTATTTATTTTTTTTGATTAATTTAGAGATGTAAAATAACTTTTTCTACTCATTTATACTTTATGAAATGTTCAGCTTTTTATTCTTTTATCTTCATTTTTATTCTTTCGAATATGAGTTTTGGTCAGGCTAAAATTTCTAGATATACACCAAAAGATCAGCAATTTGAGAAGACAATAGAAGAAACAGGAAATCCTGTTCATGGAACGCCTGTTTTGATAGTGAATTATTTTTCGCCAAAAACAGGAAGTTATTTATGGTACCTCAATCAAAATAAATCAACAATGAAAGGTGCTATAACAGACAACGCATATGATTTGTATTCAGGAATTTATTTGGAAGACCACGGAGGTTTGTTAGAACAAATAACGTTTAAAGATTTTGCAGGAATTTTATCCCAACCAAATTATTTACTCGATTATTGTCTGGTTGAGGACAAGGATAAAGATGGGAATCCGGAATTTTATCTGACGTATTTTATGGATTCAGACGGATTGGATGAAAAACCTTTGAAAGTAATTGTATACACCAAAAAAGGAAAAAAAATTACGAAAGCTAAAGTAACAGCGTGGATTCCATTTCAACCGGAAGACAAATATAGAATTGAAAAGGATGAACATTTTAATAAATTACCTTTATCCATTCAGAAAAAAGCATTATCATTACTCAAAGAGATAAAACAACGCAAAATAATTTAAAAAAATGAAACAATATATTTTATTCGTTATTCTATTGGCATCGTTTTCAAGCAGCGCTCAATCTATTTCAGCATGTGAAAAAATTGCAGCAGCAGCTTTGTATAATTCAGACTATATAAAAGAATTGACAAAAGACTGGGACGAATTGATCAAAGAAAACGGAGGAACAAATTATGGCTTGCAACCTGTTGAAGCGGAAAAAGGAATCTATCGATTTGTGTTAGTTCAACATTATCCGGAGCGGGACTATAATGCGAATTGGTTTACCATTGATTTAAAAAACAACCAAGTATTTGAAGAAAGTATGGCTGATCCCTCGTATAATAAATTCTTTAATTTAAAGCTTCAGGATGTGAAAAAGTTGAAAAAATGCAAGCATTAAAAAAGCTGAAAATCATTTTGATTTTCAGCTTTAAAAATTACATTTTTAGCTTTTTTTAGCAGGCTTCTCTTGTACCACCTCATCCTCATAATAATATTTTTTACGTGGACGTTTTACACCATAAGAGCCATTTACAATTTTTCCTCTTCTCGATTTTTTATCACCTTTTCCCATTCAAAATGTTTTAAAATTAATAAATTCGATTACTTTCTAACCAAGTTAATAAATTCAATTTAGTTGGACAAAAAATTCACACTTCTTTATGATTTGAGTTAACTTTACGGCATTGATTTTATTTAGAAATTGAAAAAATGAGTAGAAATACAGAAGCAAATAAAAAGGCTGTAAAAGCTAAAAAAGCACAAAAACGTAAAAAAGTAAAAGATGCCGAAGCTGAACGAAAGGCTCGTCTGAAAGAAATTAGTAAGCAATTTAATGCGAAAAATAATTCAGGAAAGGAAGATTAAATAATGAGAATTCTACATACAGCCGATTGGCATTTGGGTAAAAAATTGGATAGTTTTTCACGTTTAGAAGAACAAATTTTAGTGATGAATGAAATTGTCGAAATAGCGAACGAGCAACAAGTAGATTTGGTACTTATTGCAGGTGATTTGTTTGATAATTTCAACCCAAGTGTAGAAGCTGTAGAATTGTTTTATAAAACATTGAAACGACTTTCCGAGAATGGAAAACGTCCGGTTATAGCGATTTCTGGAAATCATGATTCTCCAAGTCTAATTGACGCACCGGATCCTTTGGCGCGCGAATGCGGAATTATTTTGATTGGATACCCAAATGCAAAAGTTCAGGAATTTGAAGTGACAGGTTTTCAATTGATAAAGTCAGTTGAAGGAATGATTGAATTGAAATTGAATTCATTTGATTTTCCGATTCGAATTTTACATACAGCCTATGCAAATGAAACCCGCTTGAAACAGTATTTAGGTGAAAAAAAAGAAGATGCTTTGAATGAAATACTGGCAGCGAATTGGAAAAATAATGCAGATGAATATTGTGATGAATCCGGTGTTAACCTATTGATGGCTCATTTGTATATGAACAAAAAAGGAGAAGAAATTTTAGAAGAACCTGAAGGAGAAAAACCAATTAAAATAGGAAATGCTGATCTGGTTTTTTCTGAAGCGATTCCATCTCAAATTCAATATACTGCTTTAGGACATCTTCATGGTTTTAAAAATATTGGAACTGAGGAAAAGCCTGTTGTTTACAGCTCTTCCCCTCTGTGTTATAGTTTTTCGGAAGCGGGGCAAACGAAATATATTTCGATTGTAGATGCACAACCAAATCAAACGGTAGCTTACAATAAAATCGAATTGAAAAACGGAAAACCATTAATTCGTAAAACGTTCGACTCGGTAGATAAAGCTCTTGAATGGTTAAATGAAAACCAAAATGCGTTGGTTGAACTAACTTTAGAAAGCGAATCTTTTTTGAAAGCAGAAGACCGTAAATTAATTTATCAAGCTCATTCCGGAATTGTTCATTTGATTCCAAAAGTGAAGAATCAAGAGGTTGAAGCAGTTGAATATAGATTTGCAGATCAAACAAAAGATATGAAAGAGTTGTTTGTGGATTATTTTAAATCCAAAAATGGAAATCAAGAACCAAATGAAGAACTTAAAGAGTTGTTTAATGAAATTTTGAATAACTAATCATTAGATTGAGGTTATTGAATAAGCGAGAATCTTCATTTTGTTAACACTCTATATCAGAATGACGTATTTTAATCATGAAAGTACGGGGAACATCTAATTATTATGTCTGTAAATAATCCATGAATTTAAATACAATTGTCATTTCGAGCTTGTCGAGAAATCTTTCACTCTTTCTAATTTATTTTTAATAATTAAATCAAAACAATGATTCCAGTAAAATTAACCATAGAAGGACTTTATTCGTACCAAGAACGTCAAACAATAGACTTTACAGATTTAACAAGTGCAGGATTGTTTGGTATTTTTGGAAATGTTGGTTCTGGAAAGTCATCTATTTTAGAAGCGATTACGTTTGCTCTGTACGGAAACTCTGATCGTTTAGGCGCTACAAACTTTGCTTATAATATGATGAATTTGAAATCCAATAAATTGTTTATTGAATTTGAATTTCTCAACGCAGAAGAGCAATTGTTTAAAATAACAAGAGAGTATAAAAGAAATGGAAAGAATTTTGAGAAAATTGTAAATTCTGGTGTGGTTTTATACCGATTTGAAAACGATTGGATACCACAAGAAAGTTCAGATGTAGAACCAATTTTAGGACTAAGTTCAGAGAACTTCAGGAGAACAATTATTATTCCTCAAGGACAATTCAAAGAATTTATTGAATTAAAACCGACAGCAAGAACGCAAATGATGAAGGAAATTTTCGGACTTCATCGTTACGATTTGCAAGATAAAGTGGCGGTTCTCAATACTCAAAACCTGACCAATCTAAATCAGTTGCAAGGAAAATTATCTGGTTTTGAAGAAGTTTCGGAAGAAAAAATAAAACAACTTGAAGAAGAGTTAGCTCAGCATATGAACATAACCAATCAAATTCAAGATGAATACAACCAAATCAATGAATCGTTTCAACGATTAAAAGCGTTGAAATCTGATTTTGAGCATTTGAAACAAAAGAAAATCGAGTTTGAAAAAGTTTCTGTTCAGAAAATTGAGATGGATCGGCAAAAAGCTGAAATGGAGAGATATGAATTGATTTTTAATGGTTTTCATCGATTACTGGAAAATCAAGCTAAACTTGAAAATCAAATCAATGGAAAAACAACTTCGTTAGATGTCCAGTATAAACAATTGACTTTACTGGAAAATCAAATGCAAGAAGTTTCAAATCAGATTGAAAGATTAAAAAATGCATATGAAGCTTTACCAACGAATCGAAAAGAAGAAGCTGATTTAGAATTGATTCTTCAGATTTTGACTTTTTCTCATGAAATTGAACAATTAAAAGAACGGACATTTAAAGGATTAAAGAAAGTTGAAGAGGTTCAGGAAAATGAACAAAAAATAGAAGATTCAATCAAATCTTTGGAAAAAGAAATAACGATTTTATCTCAATCGAAAATCGATTCACAAACGTTGATAGAAGTTGGAAATTGGTTTGTTTACTCTCAAAATTTAAACCAATTAATTCAAAAACAACAAACTAAAATACTTGAACAGCAAAATCAAATCAATGTTTTGAATGATCAATTGAAAGAAAATGAAATTGAGATTTCCACTTTTGAAAATAAATTTAATACAGCATTTGACGTTTTAAAATCAACCAGGCAATCACTCGAAAAACAAAAAACTGATCTAGAGCTTCAACAAAAGTTAGCGCAGTATACACATAATTTGCATGATGGGGAAGCGTGTCCGCTTTGCGGCGCTTTTGAACATCCGAATATTGTTGAGGTAGATGATGTTACATCAAATATCAATGCAATCAATGAAGAATTAAAAGAGGTTGAGGAAAAAGCGAGATTACTTCAGAAAAACCAATATGAAGTTCAAAAAGTAATTGACCAAAAGCAATTTATAGAAAAACAAAATGAACACGAAATTCAGGTTCTAAATGAATTGAAAATACAACTAAAAGAACAGTTGAATTTGTTTGTCTGGAAAGATTTTGAGGCGGAAAATTTTGAGTTGTTTGAAGAGAAAAAGAATCAAACTATTTCATTAGAACAAACAATTTCCGATAAAAACAAAGAGATTGTAACGTACCGGGAATCATTAGTAAAAGAACGTCAGGATTTAGATAAATATAAAAAAGCTTTAGAAAAATTTAAGTTAGAAGAGACGGGAAAAGCTTCTCAAATTAAGCAAAATCAATTGAATTTGAAAGTGTTAAAGTTTGAGGAGTTTCAGAAAGAAACAACTGAAAATGTTCAACATAAATTAATAGATTTAAACGTACATAATTCAAAGATTGAACAAGATTATATTCGATTAACCGAAAGTTTAAATAAACTGACTCCGGCATTCGCTTCTCAAAAAACGACGATCGAATCGGTGGAGAAGCAAATCAATGAGTTGAATGATGAATTAAAGCAAAATCAAATTGAAATTGAACATGGGTTAACACATCATCAGATTCAATCTACAGAAGAGGTTCAGCAGGTTTTGAATCAGCAATTGAATGTGATGCAAATCAGAAAAGAATTGGATGACTTTAGAGTTTTGTTTGAGACCTTGAAAAGTTCAATCAAAGAATTGGAGCAAAAATTAAATAAGGTTTCTTTTGATGAAATTGTTTTTCAGAAGCAAGAAGAAAAATTAGTTGTGGTTACTCAGCAGTTGAAAGAAGCAACAGAAATTGCAACAAAAACAAAAACTGAAATAGAACGGTTGGCAAAATCTTTTGCGGAGAAAAAAGAGTTGTTACTCGAATTGGATAAATTACTGAAACGAGCAACTAATTTACAAACGATGCGGAATTTGTTTAATTCTGCTGGCTTTGTGCAATATGTTTCGTCTATTTATTTGAAACAGTTGTGTGACAATGCGAATGTTCGTTTTCACCGAATGACAAGAAATCAATTAAGCCTGCAAATAAATGAGAACAACGAATTTGAGATTGTAGATTATTTGAATGAAGGAAAAAGCCGTAGTGTGAAAACACTTTCAGGAGGGCAGGCTTTTCAAGTTTCGTTAAGTTTAGCTTTAGCATTGGCTGAAAGTGTGCAAACAAATGCAAAATCGGAAAAGAATTTCTTTTTTATTGATGAAGGTTTTGGAACACAAGATGCAGATGCAGTGAATATAGTTTTTGAAACCTTGATGGGATTACAAAAAGAAAATAGAATTGTCGGTATTATTTCTCATGTAGATGAATTAAAAGATCGAATTCCTGTCGCACTACAAGTGACGAAAGATGAAGAAAAAGGAAGCTTAATAGAAGTCATCTCTTAACTAAAAAATCCTCTGTTTAGAGGATTTTTTAGTTAAGAGATGATTTCTATTTTAATTGTTTTAAGTAATTCAGGTAAAACAGTATGAGGAAATTCTTGTTGCGCTTCAATTAATAACGGTTTGTAATCATGGTAACGATTAGAGAAATGTCCTAAAATTAATTTTTTAACATTTGCTTGTTTGGCAATCAAAGCAGCTTCCTTTGCAGTTGTATGTCCTGTGTAAACAGCCAAATCTTTCAATTCATGTAAAAAAGTAGATTCGTGGTACAAGACATCTACATTTTTGATAATAGGGACTATGTCCGGTTTATATTTTGTGTCTGAACAAAAAGCATAACTTAATGATTTTTGCGCCTCAAACGTTAAATAATCATTCGGAATTATTTTCCCCGATTCTAATGTAAAGTCTTTTCCATTTTTCAAATTCTGATAATCACAGATTTCAATTTCCGGAAATTCAACAATCGTGTCCATGTTCAGTTTTCGAGGTTTTGGTTTTTCCCTAAAAAGATAGCCATTTGTATAAACACGGTGATTGAGCGGAATAGAATATACCTCAACCTTATCATCTTCAAAAACCAATACAGATTCTTTTGTATGCAGTTCATTGAAGATAATTTCGAACGAATTATTCGATTCTGTTAAGCGCAATTGCGTGGAGATAAATTCGTCAATCCCTTTTGGACCATGGATATGCAAAGGAGTATCGCGGCCAAGTAACTGAAAAGTAGAAATTAAACCAATTAATCCAAAAACATGATCACCATGTAAATGTGAGATGAAAATATGATTAATTCGGTTGAACTTGGCCTTGGCTTTTCGCAGTTGAACTTGTGTTCCTTCTCCGCAATCGATTAAAAAATGTCGTTCGGCAATATTTAATAATTGTGCAGTAGGATGGGTAAAAGCTGTTGGTAAAGCCGAATTAAATCCTAATATTGTTAGTTGTAAACTCAATTTACGTTTAGATTAGTTAAAAAATCGTTTAATTTTTCGACGGCTTTTCCTCGATGGCTGATGGTATTTTTTTCTTCAGCTGTCATTTGAGCAAATGATTTTGTGTGACCATCAGGAATAAAAATCGGATCGTAGCCAAATCCATTATCACCTAAAGTTTCAGTTGCAATAGTTCCGTTTACCCGGCCTTCGAAAAAATATTCTTTTTCATTTAAAATTAAACAGAAAACAGAAATAAAGTATGCTTTTCGATTCGTTTTTCCTTCTAATTCTTTTAATACTTTGGCAATGTTATCTTCATCTCTCCCTGTTCCGGCATAACGGTGAGAATAGACTCCGGGAGCACCATTCAATGCTTCGATAACTAATCCGGAATCATCTGCAAAGATGTTTTTTCCTGTTTTTTCGAAAATAATTTTCGCTTTTAATTGTGCATTTTCTTCGAAAGTTTCTCCTGTTTCTTCAATCTCATCAAAGAAATGAATATCAGTCAAAGATTTCATGGACAAATAAGAAGGCAGCATCTTTGTGACTTCTTTTACTTTATTGTTGTTATGTGTGGCAAATATTAATTCCATTTTATATTGTTTTTTGTTTTGTTTAATAAAAAAATCGATAAAATTCCTAAAAGTGTCATTCCTCCAATTAAAACATAATTTCTTTGGGCAAAAACATCTCCTTCCATTCCGCCTTGCATCAGCATTAACGAATAAGAAAGGGTATTATTTAGAAAATGTAATAAGATGGGCAAAAACAACGATTTCGTACGGTAGTATACAATTCCGAAAATAACTCCTAAAATTCCGGCACCAATAAATTGCCAGGGATTCATGTGGGCGCAACCAAAAACAAAACCATTGATTAAGATGGCTATCGTTGGTTTTATATTGAAATTCAACATGCCTTTCAGAATAATTCCTCTGAAAATAATTTCTTCGAAAACAGGTGCCAAAATACAAACCATTATGAAACCTGCAACTTTATAATCTAACATCATTTCGAAAGAATTCTGAAAGATTTTATAAATTTCTTCCAAAGGACCTGTGGTAGGAATTAAGCTTGTGAAAACTTCGGCTAAAGGCAAAAGAAAAATCCAGCAAGCAATGGATAAGATGAGTTGAATAATTGTAAATGGATGTTTGATGGATTGTATAATGGATGCAAATTTTGTTTGTGTCAATACCAATAAAATAATGATTGCGCAAACAGTTCCGGTTAAAAAACCTAACGGAAGAAGAAGATGATTCAATGGTTTATAGAATAAAGCCGGCAAAGAAACTATTCCGCCTGCGAATTGCATAATCATAACCGCAACAGCACTATAAAGAAGTGCTTTACCAATTCCAAAACTCAACTTTTCGGGTTGTGGTAGTTCTTTAAAGGGGGATGAGTTATTCATGGTGATAAGGTTTTCCCTGCAAGATACTAAATCCTCTATAAATTTGCTCTGTTAAAAATAAACGGACCATTTGATGAGTAAATGTCATATTTGATAAGGACATTTTTTTGTTCCCGCGGTTGTAAACGGATTCATCAAAGCCATAAGGACCTCCAATGACAAAAACCAGATTTTTTACCGATTGATTCATGTAATTCTGAATGTCATCTGCAAATTGTTTTGAAGTGGGCTGTTTTCCTTTTTCATCCAAGATAATGACAAAATCAGTATTTACGATTTTACTTAAAATGTGCTCAGCTTCTTTTTGTTTTTGTTGAATTTCGGACAAATTTTTACGATTTTTGATGTCAGGAATTTCAATTCTTTGATAATTAATATGCGAAGGCAATCGATTTTCATACTTTTGTAAAAGCATTTCGATAGCTTTTTCGTCTGTTTTACCGATACAAATGGTCGTAATATTCATTCAAAATTATTTATTAGGACAAAAATATGCGCATTCTACAAGATTTTAAAACATATACAGGAATAAATTATTTTCGAGATTGGTCGAAAACAAAGATGATGAATAAAAAGACAGGTATTACTGTATATGATTTCTTAAAGGTTTTTTGGATTCGTGTCATGAAAGGTAATTTTCCGTTGCGTTCGGCAGCAGTTTCGTGGATATTATTTTTTAGTATGTTCCCTTTTCTTCTTTTTCTGTTTAGTGTTTTGCCTCATTTGGTTTATTATCAGGAGATAAAAAACCTTTTGTTTACGCAGCTTCTTCCTCAACTTTTACCAAAACATGTGAGCAACGAAGTGATTTCGTATATTGATAAAACGACTGCATTACAAGGGAAACGAAAAGTAAATTATTTCTTGATTTTGGTAACTATTTTTATGTCGTCAAATGGCATACAAGGGATTATCAATGGTTTTAATGTGTCTTACCAAGATGTGTATGTGAAACGTAAGAATTCGAAATCGAGGTTGATTTCGATTGTCTTAACCTTATTTTTTACAGTTTTTATTGTGTTACAAGTATTTTTATCGTACTCAACATCTATTATTTGGAAATATTTGAGTAATGTTTCATTCTTAAGTAAACTAGGACAATTTTCGTATTTGATTAATTATTTTACGGTATTTATCTTCTATTTTGTTTCGATGTGTATGCTGTATTATTTTGGACCCAATCATAAAAAATCACGTAGTACAGTTTTACCTGGTGCAATATTGACTTCTGTTTTATTCTTATTAACAGTAATCGGGTTTAATTCGTATCTGAGTTATTTTACCAATATAAATTTGTTGTACGGCTCACTTGGATTGGTTATGATTATGATGATTTTTGTGTACATCAATGTCATTCTGATGCTGGTTGGGTACGAATTGAATATGTCAATTAATTACACGAAAAACTATGAACATGTAAATCATATCGATAACAATCGATACATCAATTTAGATAAACAATAAATTACTCATTGAGCTTGTGTCCACATGTTTTGCAGTAAATGGCACCATCAAGATGATAATCATCTCCACAATTACGACATCTTTCTGTATTTGTAGGAATTTCATCTTTCATTTTAGCAGCTTTATTCATTTCCATCGTTACAATACTCGTCGGAACTGCAATTACACCATAGCCTATAATCATCACTACAGAAGCTAAAAATTGACCCAATCCTGTTACTGGAGAAATATCTCCGTAACCAACTGTGGTTAATGTAACAATTGCCCAATAGATACTGATTGGAATACTTGTAAAACCGGATTCAGGGTGGTCGTGTTCGACCATGTACATAATTGAACCGATTACAACTACAATCAAGATAACAAATGAAAGAAAAACAATGATTTTATCTTTACTTTCCCTTAAACCAAGTACCAATACATTTCTTCCCCGTGTAAAACGAGTTAAGTTAAAAATTCTGAAAATTCGTAGTAAACGTAAAATTCTAATACTAGATAAATACTTGCTTGTAGGGAAGAAAAGTCCAAGATAAAATGGCAGAATCGAAAGTAAATCGATGATTCCGTAAAAACTGAAGACATACCTCCAACGGTTTTTTACACAATAAATTCTTAGTAGATATTCTAGTGTAAATAAACTTGTCAAAATCCATTCAAGAGAGACCAAAGTAGTATGGTGACGTGCATTGATTGCAGGAATCGATTCTAACATTACCAAACCGACACTTACCAATATTAAGAGTAATAAAGAGATGTCGAAAAGTTTTCCGTAAGGGGTGTTAGCTTCAAAAATAACATCGAAGATTTTCTGTTTCAACTTCTTTTCTTCATCCGCACCCATTCTTTTGAGGTAAGGAAATCGGCCTTTAAACATTGGTTTATATTTTAGGAAAGAGCTAAATTAGGAAAAAATTTTAGTATGAATATTCTCTTAACTGGTGGAAGTGGTTTAATAGGTTCAGAATTAACGAAAATTTTAATCGATCATGGGCATCAAGTGCGTATTCTAACGAGAGAAAAGGAAGTCGAGCATCCGTTTTATCATTGGAATAAAAATAAAATTGATGAAAAAGTTTTTGAAAATCTTGATGGAATTATTCATTTGGCAGGTAGTTTAATTGCCAAGAGATGGACAGATTCCTATAAGAGAGAAATTTTTTCAAGCAGAGTAGATACCGCTAATTTGCTTTTTGAGTATGTCAAGAAATTAAAGGTCGATTTAAAGTTTTTTATTTCTGCTTCCGGAACAGCATATTATGGACAGATAACTTCAAACACGATTTTTAAAGAAACGGATGAGGCAAATACAGATTTTTTAGGAAAAATATGCGTCGCTTGGGAAAACGCAGCTCATCAATTTGAAGAAATTGGAACACGTGTTGTTTGTCTTAGAACATCGTTGGTGCTGTCAAAAAAAGGTGAAGGATTTAAATTATTGAAAAAGCCAATTCAACTTGGAGTAGGAGCTAATCTCGGGGATGGGAAGCAATGGATGCCGTGGATACATATTGACGATTTGTTACAGATCTATGTAAATGCGGTGGAGAATATAGAAATGAAAGGGAGTTATAATGCTTCTGCTCCGGAAAATGTCAATCATTCAACCTTCAATCATACATTAGCCAAGAAACTGAATAAACCACTTTTTTTACCAAATATACCAGCTTTCGTTATGAAAATGGCTTTAGGAGAGATGAGCGATTTAGTTTTGAAAGGTTCACGAATTGATGTTGAAAAAATACAACTAACAGGATTTGAGTTTCAGTATCCAACCTTAGAAAAAGCGTTAAATGATTTGTTGTAACCTAAGTTAAGTATTATATTTGATTATGAAAAGACTATTACTCATTATTGTATTCTTAACGACTTATTCATTAAATGCTCAAAAATCATTACCCGGTTTTGACAAAATTACACAAGAGCAAATAAACTTAACATCTGTTTCGTTTGAAAAAGATGCTGATGCCGTTATTCTCTCGGAAATAGGACAAATTAGCATTTCGGGGAGAGATTATTACATCGATGTAAAGAAACGAGTAAAGATCTTAACAGAGCAAGGAAAAAAGAATGCTAATATTGAAATTGAATATTACTCAAATCAAAATTTGGAAAGTATTTCTGATTTGAAAGGGCAAACAATCAATCAGGAAAATAATCAATTTGTAAATTATCCTCTTGATTATAAAGAAATATTTGATGTAAAAGTGAACGATTATTACAGTGTAAAACGGATAACTTTTCCTAATATAAAAGTAGGTTCGATTATTGAATATCAGTATAGAGTAAGAGGAAATCATTTATATCTAATCAATGCTTGGGATTTTCAACATTCATTACCAACATTAAATAGTAAATTCAGAGCTGAAGTTACAGGATATTTGGATTACACCAATTTATTAATAGGTAAACGTTTGGTAGAGAAATATGAAAATAAGAACAGCAAATCTGAATGGGAACTAACAAATGTACCAAGCATTAAAGAGATAAAATTTGCTTATAATAATAAAGATTACAGTGAACGAATCCGTTTGCAATTAAAGGGGTATTACGGCGAAAAAGCAAATGTGTTTGGAAATACAGTAGAATATAAAACCGCAATACACACCTGGAAAGATCTGAAAAAAGAATTATCAGCAAATAATGACCGTTTTCTAAATGAAGCGTATGTTTCTAAATTGGCTATAGAAATTCCTGATGGAACGACTCAATTAGAAACATTAAAAAATGTTGTGAATTATTTCAATAAGAATTTTAGATGGAATTATTTTCGTTCTATTTTTTTGAGCGAAACTCAGCGTACAATTGTAGATAAACGTACAGGTAACTTAGCCGATTTAAATGCACTTTTCCAAACCTTATTGAAAGCAAAAAATATAAAATCTGATTTGTTGCTGGTAAGTACGAGACAACATGGAAAATTAATGACAAATTTTCCTTATCTGAACCAATTTGATGCAATTATAAATTTAGTTGAACTGAATGATAAATCTACTTATATTATAAACGCAGCGAATGTTTCGGTAGAACAGTTGAAATTTCCTTCGCTTCATATTTTTAATGATTTAGCTTTTAATATTAACGCGAAAGAGGATGTTTTTCTAAACCTAAAACCGTTTTTATCTTCTTATGAGTCAAATATGACTTATACTATTCAGGATAATAACGAAATAATGGAAACAAGAAAGGAAATGTTTGATGGATATTTTTATCATGAAAATAGTAAAGATAAAACTGATTTGATTCATCAATATTTAAATTCTGCGATTAATACGACTTATGATGATGTAAACAACAAAAAGATATTTTATGACTCGACAGATGAAAAACATAAAATAATGGCTGTTGGGAAAACAATAATAAATGAAAATAATAATTTTTATACCTTGGAAAACCCTTTAAAGCATTATCTGTCTACATTTTTATTTAATGAAAAAGACAGAAAAAATAATATAGAATTTAACTTTCCTCAGTATTTTGTGATCAATGTAAAAGTTAAAATTCCTGAAGGATACAAGGTCGTTCCTCCAATAGATTTTACAAAAACATTACAACCAAATGAAAATTTATTATACCATCAAAATTTTATTGTAAAAGACAATTCAATACAATTATTAATACAATTTCTATCCAAAAAATCGGTTTACGAGTATAAGGAGTATTCGACATTAAAAAATTTCTTTGATGCTGCTCAAAAGTTATCACAGCAAGAATTTATAATCAAGAAAAACTAACACGTAAATATATTTTAATGTTAATTGTATATTGTATTTTTGCAGGAATTATTAACCAGAATGAAATTAAAAATAACTTTACTCTTTTTACTTTTCGTATTATATACGAATGCCCAAACAAAAGATTTTAAACTTGGAAAAGTTTCAGAACAAGAAATCAAATTAAATCAAGTTCCTTTTGAGAAAGATGCAGATGCTGTCATTCTTTCTGAGGAAGGAAAAATGGAATTAACTCCTGCGAATTATTATTTAACTGTAAAACGAAGAATTAAAATATTAACGGAGAAAGGTATCGACGAAGCTAATATTCAGTTGAGTTATTATAGTAAAAATAAAAGAGAAGCTATAAGCGGAATCAAAGGAAGTACAATTAATATTGTCAATGGAACTGAACAAATTTCTGCAATTGATGAAAAAGAAATTTTTGAAGTTTCGATAAACGAGTTGTATTCTGCAAAGAAATTCACCTTTCCAAATGTAAAAGTCGGATCAATTATCGAATACATCTATAGAAAGAGTAGTGAACATAACTTCTCCATTGATGCGTGGAATTTTCAGCACGAATTACCGACACTTTTAAGTAAATTTCGTTTAAATAACCAGGCATACGGAACTTATTCTATTATCTCGATTGGAGATGCGTTAAATACAAAGTATAAAGGAAAATCAAGTGCAACAGAATGGGTATTAACAAATATTCCGAGTTACAAACAGCTGAGATATGTATACAATCCACAAGATCAGAGTGAACGTATAAAAATTCAAGCAGATAATTACCATACAGATGGGGCTAAAAAAACAACTGTAAATGCTTGGAAAGATTTGATTCAAGATATAAATAATCAATATGATTCGTACAGAAATCCTTTTGCTGTAAAAGATATTGCTCAAAATATCCCCAATGGAAAAGATGAAATTGAAACCTTGAGAAATGTGATTCATTACATTAACACGAATGTAAAATGGAATAGATTTTATGGAATTATTCCATCACGCTCAAATAAAACGTTATTAAAAGAAAAATCAGGTTCTACAGCAGACATGAATCTTCTTCTGCACGAAATACTCACAGCCAAAGGATTTGAAACGTCATTGATTTTATTTAGTAGCCGTCATCATGGACAGATTTTGTTTTCTTACCCAATTGTTAATCAATTTAATTCAGTTTTAACGGTAGTAAAATTAAATAAAGGAACTTCAAATGTTATTTTAGACGCTTCAAAATTAAACAAAGAACAAATAGAGTTTGGTCCGTTGGATGCGTTTAACTACCATGGAGTAGTCCTAAAAAAAGGAGAGCCATCTTTCGTGAAATTAAATCAAAAGTTATCTTATTACGAATCATCTATGAAGTATGATTTTATGAATAATGGAAATTTAGTTCTTTATCGAAAAGACAAATTAAATGGTTATTTCTATGATGATGATGTAGATGAAAAAAATGTACTGAATCGATTTGTGACAGAATCTTTAGATGTTCGTTTGGATGAAGAAAAAAGCGATAAAACGTTTTTTGAGACAGATTCTTATGTTAAAAATTATAGAGCAAAAGCTATAATTCCGAATGCTCCATTTTATACGTTTATAAATCCTTTGCGTGAATTTCTAAAACATTATACATTCGAGGATAAAAACCGTCAACGCAAAATAGAATTCGATTATCCTTATTTATTTAATATTCAGGTCAAATCTAAAATACCGGAAGGTTATGAAGTTGTGATAGATGAAAAATATAAGGCACATCATAAAATAGAACTTGGTTTGGAATATTATCAGGAAGCTAAAGTAAAAGACGGACAATTGATTTTAGCCATTCAATTTTTATTACCTGAAGGGGTATATGAAGCAGAGAAATACAATGAATTGAAACAATTCTTTGAGAAAATTAAAATTGAAGCTGTAAAAGAAATTTTAATGAAAAAGAAATAAAATAAAAAACGTGCTGAAAAATTCAGCACGTTTTTTATTTTATGATTCAAGTATCATCAAGTTGCAGCCTCGTACGTCTGAATGATCGAAACGTCCTAAGATTTCAAACTGATTAGATGTTATTTTTTTTCCTAAATCATCAGTTGCAATAAAACTGATTGAATTGTAATTTGCTAAATCAATTACATTTACGCCTCCTGTTTTTCCTTCTTCAACATAGCGAAGAGGATCTTCGGTTTCGCGAATTATAATTCGCATCCAATTAGGGGATTTAAACGTTAAATCTCCTCGTGAATAACCTTGAGAAAGCAATTCTGTCATGCCATATTCTGAATGAATTTCGGTTGTTCCGAATCCTTCTTTTAGGATACGGTGCAATTCTTCACGGGTAATTTCTTTTTTGCGACCTTTCATTCCGCCCGTTTCCATAACAATTGTATGTTTCAAATTCATTTTATAATGCTTAACAAAATCCAGCAAAGCAAAAGAAACACCAATCAAAATTGCTTTTTTGCCCGTTTTTTCATGAGCCAAAAGGTTTTCGTACAATTCGTGGTGGTTATATAAATAAAAACCGCTTTTTTCGTTCTCGGATTTCTCAATCCAATATTCAACCATATCAATAAGCGATGAACCTGTACGTTCCAGATAAGAAGGTAGAAGAGCGAAAATTGTATAATCTGAAAGCGGACCGTAGAATTGTTCAAAACATTTTTCTAAACTATAATGATACAAAGCCAAATCTGTAACCAAGTGTTTACTCGTTGTCATTCCTGTTGTTCCGGAACTTGTAAAAACTTTTTCAACTGTTCGGGTTCCGGAAATAAGATCATATTTCTTGAAAAACTGAATGGGTAAAAAAGGAATATCGTCTGTATGTTTTACAGTAGAATAATCAACATGCAAGAAATTCAAAAAGTTTTTATAAACTTCATTTTCTTGTGCTTGATAACGGAAAACTTCCAATGCAGCGTTTTGGAAATCTTCTTCGGACTGAATAGAAAAAATTTGCTTTGAATCAAACATCTTGCAAAATTACAAAATAGAGGAGAAGTGAACGAATTTTTGAAAACTAAAACCATTCAGTAATTTTAATAATTCCAAGAATGAGGAGTAAAAGGATAAAAATAAGAAAAGCAAAAAAGGAATACTTTAATATTTTATCTTTGAATGTTTCTTTATAATCATCATTTTCACGATAATTTTTCTTAGGTTGAAAGTTGGGAATGTTTTTAGTTTTTTCGAAACTATCTTTTTCTAAATCGTTTAAAATTGTTTGCAGATTAAATGATAATTTAGTTTTATCCCCACGAAAAACGATATCTTTTAGAATTTGATGACCAGAATTATTAACAGAGTTTTTGTAGACTTCGATACATCGGTCAATTTCAGAATTTCTTTCTTCCGATAGAAGCCAAAATTTTCCAGCTTCATCATAAAAACCGCTATCATAATAAATTTCAGCCAATTTATTTCGTAAAGTTAAATCATTGGGAAATTCATTGATCAGGTTTTTTAATCGCAAAGTTGCTTTATATTTTCTTCCTTGCGCTAAATCATAAGCTATTTTTTCAGCAACACTTCTTCGCATAAAGTAAACATACAAAAAACTACTGATTTTTCAGTTTAACAATTGTTGCATTGGCTTTATACAAATGATCGCCAAGAATTTCGTAATTCTGGATCAAATCTTTGTAAAAAAGCGCACTTGTGGTCATTAACTTGTCTTTTTCGATGGTTTTCATCAAATTTACTTCGGCTTCTTTGTAAATTGTATTAATGGTTTTTTCTATAAATTCGGCCTGTTTAATGGAAACTTCTTCCTGTGTTTCGTTCAAATTTTGGTTTAAAATCCGAGTCGTTTGATTCAAATTGATTTGAAATTCGACCAAATAAGTCCTCATTTTTGGAGTAAAATAACTATTGGTCATACGACGACGACGATGGATGGAAGAGATTTTAATAGCAATATCTCCAACACTTTCCAAATGATGACAAAGTGTAATCAATTGATGAATTGCAATTGTATTTTCGTTTGGTAAATCCAAATCAGCAATTTCATTTAAGAATTCATTTACTTCACGTTCTAATTGATCACCTTCTTTTTCAAGTTCTAAAATTCGTTCACGAAAAACCAAAATCTTTTCCTCGTCACTTTCGGTAATCATTCGACCAAGTGTATAAATCGTTTGTTTGGTTGTTGAAGCAAGTTTCAGCAATTTTTTGTTGGCTTCATTTTTATATAGGTCAGAATTTGTCCCAAAGGGAATCGCATAGAATTCTAACTTATTATCAGTACGTTTATATGAAAAATACTTTTTCTGACAATAGAAAGCCAGCTTATTGATAAAAGGGGTTAATAGCAGAACGCCAACCAAATTAGTAATGGTATCAAATGTTATCAACTGAACGGCTATGTTAGAAGAAATTGATGCACCTATAAACTGTAACAGCAAGTTTCCGAGAAGCATAAAGATGAAAGCAACCACAAGATTAAAAAATGTGTGAAAAGCAGCTACAACTTTTGTGTATTTATCACCAATGGCGGCAACCAAATGCGCTGTGAATGTTGTTCCGATATTTGCTCCCAAAACAATCATTGCAGCTAGTTCAATGGGTAAACCTTTACTTGCTAATAAAATTGCAATGGTAATTGATGCAGAGGAAAAATGAACTAAAACAGTTAATAATATTCCAAAAAGAATAAACAACAAGTTGGTTAAAAATCCGTAATTGGATAAATGCTGAAAAAACTCTTGTAACTTCTGGTGGTTTTCAATAGAAGGTAAAAATGTTTTTAGAAAATAGAGAGACAAGAATAACAACGAAAGTGAAAATAAAATTCCACCTATTTTTCTTTGATTTCGTTTTTTCGAAAGATAAAATGGAAAAGCAATTATAATAAGAGGCAAAGCGAGCTGAAGTAAATCGAATTTCATTCCGAAATAAACTAGCCACAATGTTAATGTTGTTCCGATATTCGCTCCCAATATTAACCCAAAAGCTTTTCGTAAATTAATCAATCCGGCATTTACAAATCCTAATATAAACACACTTGCAGCGGACGAAGACTGTATAGCTGTTGTGAAAAGTGTTCCTGTAACAATTGTTGAAAAATTGTTTCTGGTAAGTTTGTTTAGAGTACGTTTAAAATTTGATCCGGATAACGCTTGTAAATTTTCGCTTAATAATTTGATTGCAAAAATAAACAAAGCAATAGCCCCGAAAAGTTGCAAAATTTGTATGATAAGGTGCATTAATGATTAATTGACTACAAAAATAGGGACTCTAATGTAAATAGAATATTATCTTTTTGACTTTTTCAACAAAAAAAAGTTTATTTTTTTTTGAATTCTAAAATTCTGATTTTCAAAATTGAAGTGATTATTTCTTCAACTCTTCTGATTTTTTTTGAAAAAACATTTGCGAGATTCGAAAAACTGCCCTAATATTGCACCACGAAAAAGGAACAATACTTCTTTCAAGAAATAAACTTCCTGTTTTCAATTTGAAATATTCAAATAATAATATTTTTGCCGATGTAGCTCAGCTGGCTAGAGCAGCTGATTTGTAATCAGCAGGTCGTGGGTTCGAGTCCCTCTATCGGCTCTCAGTAAAAATATAAGTTGGGGAGATACTCAAGCGGCCAACGAGGACGGACTGTAAATCCGTTGGTTTCACCTTCGCAGGTTCGAATCCTGCTCTCCCCACAAAATTGCCGATGTAGCTCAGCTGGCTAGAGCAGCTGATTTGTAATCAGCAGGTCGTGGGTTCGAGTCCCTCTATCGGCTCTTCTTTTTTGAAGAATACTTTATTATTAGGCGGGGAGATACTCAAGCGGCCAACGAGGACGGACTGTAAATCCGTTGGTTTCACCTTCGCAGGTTCGAATCCTGCTCTCCCCACAATTCCATTTTACTTACAGGATAGAAATAAGCCATCAATCATGATGATTTTATTACTGTATGCATCAAAAAAAAAAGCCCTTTTTAAAGGACTTTTTACTTGATGATATTTTTTATAATTTCTATCGAATAGACATTCGAAATCTTTTCAATAAAACTGTTAAAATCAATTGTAGAATGATCGTCTGCATCATCAGATATTGTTCTGATAATAATGAAAGGAATATCAAACTCATAACAAACTTGTGCGACAGCGGCTCCTTCCATTTCTACACAAAGAATAGCTGGTAAATTTTGCTGTAATTTCTCTTTTTGAGAATTAGTGGAAAAGAATAAATCTCCGGAACCAATTAAACCAATATGCAATTGAGGGGTATGAATATTAAATTTATTGAGATCCATATCCGAAATTACATGATGCAAATGTTGTTCTTCTAATAATTCTAAAATAGCAGTTGTAGCAATTTGTATTTGAGAATCATCAGCTTCAAAAAAAGCTTTACTTAGCATAGGGATTTCATATGCAGGAAATAGAGGCTGCGCATTCATATCATGTTGAACCATGCTTTGCCCCAAAACAATATCCCCAATTCTTACGTCTTTATGTATTCCTCCTGCAACACCGGTAAAAATTAGTTCCGTAATCTTAAATTCTAAAATAAGTGTGGAAACTGTAGTTGCTGCAGCAACTTTTCCTACACGAGAATAAACAACAACAACCTTCTGATTGTTTAGTTCTCCAGTGAAATAGCTTCTTCTCCCGATTTTATATTCTTGCTTATTTGATAATAAATTGACTACACCATTTATTTCTTGAGGTATAGCGCCCATTATTCCAATTATTCTTTCGTTCATTTTTTCAATTTGCCAACGAAGTTACCAATTTATTTTTTGTATTTGTAGACGGTACAATAAATCTCATACAGTAAAATAAATGGTAAACAAATGATAATCAGACAAGTGTTTAGTAGGTTTTTTATCATGGTACAAAAGTAGACTTTTTTTCAGAATATGTTAAAAATCAATGGTGAATTCGAGTAGGCTTATTGTATTTTTGTAAGCTAAAAGTTTGAAATGAGAAAAATATTTACTGCTATTGTATGCTGTATGTCTGTCATGTTGATGAATTGTACAAATCAACCGGAAGAAAATATAAAAGAACAACACGACACAAAAACAGAAGTAACTGTTGAAGAGCCTACCGAAATTGTAGAAGGTGTGATTCGTAAATCGGGAGTAGAGTGGACTGCTTATAAAACAACGGATAAAGTTGCTGTTTCCGGACGCTTTGACGTGGTTTTAGTGAAAGATGCAAAAGAAGATGGTAAAACGCCTGAAGAAGTTTTAGAGGGAGCAAATATTATTGCTTCTGTCGCTACACTAAATTCTGATCAAATTGATCGTGATCAAAAGTTAAAAGATATTTTGTTTGGAAATATGGCCAATACAAACGAAATAAAAGGTCAGCTGCATTTTAGAGAAGGCAAGACTTTTTTGAATTTAACATTGAACAATACCTCAAAGGAATATGAGGTGAAATCAACTTTTGAACATAATCTATTTACCATAGAAACAGATGTTGATTTAATGGACTTTAATACTGCTAAAGCAATGGATGCTTTGAATAAAGTTTGTTTAGAATTGCATAAAGGTGCAGATGGAATTTCTAAAACCTGGAGTGAAGTTCATGTCAAGGGACAAGTCGAATTTAGCGAAAGTTTCGGAAAATAGCTGAAAGAAAAATGATAAAAATTAAGGCTACAAAAAAAAGTAGCCTTAATTTTTATAAATAAAAACAAAACAATGAATTGGATTATTTTACTTATTGCAGGATTATGTGAAGTCGGTTTTGCATCTTGTCTAGGAAAAGCAAAAGAGGCGACAGGAAATGACACATATTTATGGTATGGAGGGTTTCTTTTTTTCTTAACAGTAAGTATGGTTTTGTTGGTTAAAGCGACACAAACTTTACCTATTGGAACAGCCTATGCTGTATGGACAGGAATTGGTGCTGTAGGAACTGTTTTGGTAGGAATTTTTATTTTTAAGGAACCGGCAAGTTTTTGGAGAGTCTTCTTTTTAACTTCTTTAATTTGTTCCATTATTGGATTAAAATTTGTGTCAAATTGAACAGTTAAGTTGAGTGAAATATAATCTTATCGAGTTGATTTATGGATAATTTTAATGTTTTTGAGCAAGATGAATTTCTTAAACAGACCGTAGAAAATAAGCGTTTGAAGAAAGATTTAATTCAAACAATTTTTATTAGAAAAGGGAATTTAATAATTTATCAAAATGATCAAGAGATCAAACTTAAACAATACGATGTCTTCTTTCCGGAACCGGATAAATCGTATCAAATCATCTCCAAATCTTTTGATTTGGAATTGTTAAGTTTGGCCTTGACCAAAAAGATTCTAGATACATCTATCATAGATTTAAGTGGTTATGAATACAATCATTTTTTCAATTCAACTAGAATTAACAATTATAATTTTAAAGAAGTTGAATTTTTAGCGTTGGTAGAACTTTTATTGCAATTGAAAAAACGATTGAAAGAGAAATCCACAAAGTTCGTCCGTTATATCCAATATAATTTATTTTATGCTATAGTGTACACAACTTTTAGCGAACTTTCTAAACAGCAAACAATTATTGTCCGAAAAGGAACCCGTAAAGACGAAATTGTAAAACAGTTTTTGGTAGACCTCAACAATCATTATATTGATAACAGAGATGCGAAATATTATGCGGATAAATTGAATATCACTGTAAGGTATTTGACAGAGTGCTGCAAATCGATTACAGGAAGAACTACCAAAGAATTGATAAGCTCTGTTGTTATTCGCGCTGCGAAAGTTTTGCTGAGCGAGACGACAAAAACAATTTCAGAAATATCGAACGAATTAAATTTTTCTGATCAATATTCGTTTGGAAATTTTTTTAAAAAACATCTAAACATCAGCCCTACTCAATTTAGAAAAAATTTACAGTAACTTCCGTTTTTAACATCATTAGAGTACTTTTTAAACTTTTTTTTACTTAAATTTTTTACAACTTTGCCCATATCAAAAGGGTCACTATAATTTTCTAGTGTAAAACAGGGGTGATATTTTGAAGGCGTAGCCTACAAAAGTGAGTAGAGTAAGTTATATCACCTCTGTTTTTAAACTGAAATAAAATGTTTTTAAAATTAATAGTTCCGAAAGTTTAACATAGTTCAACGTTTACTAATATTGAAAAGAAGTAATCCTGAAACTCAATTTATTTTGACCATTTGAAAAAAATAAAAAGAGAACCTAAAATAAGTTCTCTTTTTTCTATATTTTATAGATATTTAAGTAAAAATCACCTTTTTAAAAGGTGATTTTTTTATGCGTTAAATAATTCGTTCAAATGAATTCCACCAAAATTACCAGAACTCATCATCAAAAATACTTTCTCTTTTTTATCTAAATTTTCGATATAAGTTTGTAATTGCTCTCCGTTTGTAAACACTAAAATAGAATCGTCTCCAAATGCTTTTTTGATATCTTCCGGGGAAATCATTGGCATACGTTTTATTTCTAAAGCTTCCGGACTGTACATAACAATTTTGATATCAGCTTTATCCAAAGCACCTTTATATTGTACTAAAAATTCTGGATTTAAAGACGAATAGGTGTGAATTTCTAAACATCCTACAACAGTTTTAGTTGTATATTGTTCTTTTACAGCATTTGTTACCGAAGTGACTTTGCTTGGCGCATGGGCAAAATCTTTGTAGGCAACAAAATCAGGTGTGCGATGAATTAATTCTAAACGTTTTGAAGCTCCTTTGAACGATTGAATGGCTTCATTAAAATCATCATCCATAACACCTAATTGTTTACAAATAGCACGAGCACCTTCTAAATTCATCAAATTGTGGTTCCCAAAAACTTCTAATGGAATCGGGCCATCTTCAGTGTTTATAAATGTACTACCATTGTCAATAAAGTGTTCCGGCAAATGATAAGGAAACTTCTTAATGGCCTTTTCTGTTGCCTCTACAACTTTTACGACCTCTTCATCTGTTTCGTTGTAAATCAAAGCACCTCCATTCACGATAGATTCTACAAATTTTGAGAATTGAGAAGTATAATCTTCAAAGGTTGGGAAAACATTGATATGATCCCAGGCGATACCGGAAATCAACGCAATGTTGGGTTGATACAACAAAAATTTTGAACGGCGGTCTAAGGCAGACGATAAATATTCGTCACCTTCCATAATCATAAACTCATTTTCATCGGTTAATTTTACCATAACATCAAAACCATCCAATTGTGCACCAACCATATAATCAACATCAATGTGGTGGTAATGTAACACATGTAAAATCATGGATGTAATTGTTGTTTTTCCGTGAGAACCACCGATTACAACACGTGTTTTATCTTTAGATTGTTCGTATAGATATTCTGGATATGAATAAATTTTTAATCCCAATTCTTGCGCACGTAATATTTCAGGATTATCTGCGTGAGCATGCATCCCCAAAATTACAGCATCTAAATCTTCTGTAATTTTTTCAGGAAACCATCCCATTTCTTCAGGCAAAATTCCACGTTGAGCTAAACGAGTTTTTGAAGGTTCAAAAATTGCGTCATCAGAACCTGTTACTTGATATCCTTTTTCGTGCAAAGCAATTGCTAAATTGTGCATTGCACTTCCACCAATTGCAATAAAATGAACTTTTTTCATTTTGAGTGTTGTCTTCTTTTAGTCTTTTTTGTTTTCTTCTTCGTACCCCATTTCTTCAAAATCATCAAATTCTTCGTCATCTTCATTTAGATAATCATCTAATGATTTCTCACTGTTTTCTGCAAGAATTTCTCCCATTGGACGAACTTTATTGAATTCCGGAGCTTGCTCAATGGCATTCATTATTTTTTGCATAATCGCATCACTAGAATCATTTTCGTAATCTATTTCTAATGGTTCTTTGAATGTCATTGTTGCATTAATTCCACGCTTTTTGATGCGTAAACCTTTTTTGTCAAAAGCTCTACGGAAACCATCTATCACAACCGGAATAACGATTGGTTTATTTTTTTTAATTAAATGCGCAGTACCTCTGCGTCCTGGGGCAAATGCTGTTGTTGTTCCTTGTGGAAACGTAACTACCCAACCGCTTTGTAAGGCGATATCAATATTGTTGATTTCGCTTAAATCAACTTTTCTATTTACATTTTCACCTTTTGCACGCCACGTTCTTTTAACGGTAACCGCACCTGTGTATGCGAAAAGTTTTGTCAAAAGATTATCTTTCATTGTTTCTTCGGCCGCAACGTAATAGAAATCAATCTTTGGATTTAATAAATAAATGGGATTTTTGATGGTATCAATAAAGCCATTTTTTACACTGCAAAATACATGATACATCGCAAATACATCAGCAAAATAAGTTTGATGATTCGAAACAAATAAAACATTTTGAGCCGGTAAATGAACTAAATTTTTGGTACCACTAACTTTTAACTTATTAAAACCATTGTAACGATTATAGGTAAATGATCCTAATAAGAAAATCAAAGTTCTTTTTAGGAAATATAGATGTCCAAATGAATCGCGAAATGCGTTCTTCTTCTTTGCTTTTTGAGACACGAGTTCTGAATTGTTTAAGTTACAAATTTAATACGATTTTTAGATAATCTTTAAATTCTTCTAAAATCATTGCTGTTGCGCCCCAAAGATATTCATCGTCACCAATATTATAACCTGGTATTTCCACAACTTGTCCGGAAAATTCTCTTTCAAAAACTTCGTAATCAGCATTCAAAAAAGCTTCTAAATTTAACGGAACAACATATTGTACTTCGCGTTCATCCGGATTAAATAGTGGTTCCCCGTGATAAATTCCGATATATGGATAAACCAAAAAATTACTTGGCGGAATATACATTTCGCTTAATTGTCTTACAATTTCAATGTTTTCGTAATCTACACCAAGTTCTTCAACAGTCTCGCGAATAGCAGTTTCATCAAAACTAATGTCTTGTTCTTCAAATTGTCCACCTGGTAAAGAAAACTGATGCGAATGCGCACCTTCGTAAGAAACACGCATGGTAACAGGGAATTCTATTTCACCAAATTCATTTTGATACAATAAAATCATCACAGACGCACTTCTCGGATTGGTACGTTTTACATATTCTAAATCAAATTTTTGGCGATATGGAGGCGAAAGTTTTTGGTGCGAATCCCAATTAGGTAATGCTTCGACACTTTCGGCTAATACATATTTTAATTCTTCTAAATCTAAATACAAAATGGATTGAGTTTTTAGGGTAATAAAAAAGAGTGAAAACTTTTCTTCACTCTTTCCAAAGGTAATTATTTTCACCGAAGAAAATTGAACCTTTTCAGTAAGGTTTATTAATTATTTAACTTTTAAGATTTAGCTTAAATATTTTTGAGCTTTTGGATGAAAAATAGAATATTTTTGAAATTTAACATTATAAGTTTTAACTTCGTTAGGTCTAAAAATAATAAAAATGTTTAATAAAAAACTTTTTTACGGAATGATGGTTGGATCGTCAATCCTAGCCACTTCTTGTAGCGAAAAGTCAACAAATAGTATGTGGAACGATAAAAATCCTTTTTTTGAAGTGAGCACTTTGCCTTATCAAACGGCTGATTTTTCAAAAATTAAAAACGAAGATTTCAAACCTGCTTTGTTGCAAGGAATGGCTGAACAATTAGTCGAAATCAATAAAATTGCTGATAATTCTGAAGCACCAACTTTCGAAAATACATTAGTTGAGATAGAAAAATCAGGGCAATTATTAACACGAGTTAATCATGTTTTTGGATTATTGACTGGAGCAAATACTAACGAAACGTTACAAGTAGTAGAGGAGGAGATGTCGCCTAAATTTGCCGCTCATAGTGATGCAATTTACTTGAATGATAAATTATTTCAACGTGTAAAAACCTTACATGATAATAAAAAATCATTGAATTTAGATAAAGAATCATCTCGTTTGTTAGATGTGTATTATCAACGATTTGAATTGGCTGGCGCAAATTTATCTACTGCACAAAAAGATGAATTGAAAAAATTGAATGGAGAAATAGCCTCTCTGGAAACTAAATTCTCAAATCAATTATTAAAAGGAACAAAATCTGGTGGTGTAATATTCTCGAAAGAAGAATTAGCAGGTTTGAGTGATGCTGATTTAGAAGCTTTCAAACAAGCTGATGGAACATATTTGATTAGTTTACTGAATACTACTCAGCAACCTGAATTGCAAAATATGACCAATGCAGCTTCTCGTAAAAAATTATTTGATGCAGCTTGGATTAGAACAGAGAAAAAAGACGAAAATGATACGCGTGCTACAATTTTAACTTTGGTTAAAAAACGTGCAGAGAAAGCTAAATTATTAGGATTTTCTAATTATGCAGAATGGAATTTGCAAGACCAAATGGCACAAAATCCAACAGCAGCAAAAGGAATTTTGAATCAAATGATTCCGGCAGCAACTGCAATGGCACAAAAAGATGCTAAAGAATTTGAAGCCTTAGCGAAGAAAGAAAATTCGTCAAATACATTAACAGCTGCGGATTGGAACTATTATGCGGAGAAAGTTCGTAAAGAGAAATATGATATCGATGAAAATGAAATGAAACCTTATTTCGTTTTAGATTCAGTTGTAGAGAATGGAATTTTCTTTATGGCGAAAGAATTGTACGGCATCACATTCAAAAAACGCACAGATATTCCAACTTGGCACGAAGATGTAAAAGTGTACGAATTGTTTAACGAAGATGGTTCTCAGTTGGGATTATTTTATACCGATTATTTCAAAAGAGATTCAAAACAAGGAGGAGCCTGGATGAGTAATCTTGTTGAACAATCGCACTTATTCGGAACAAAACCTGTTATTTATAATGTCGGAAACTACACAAAACCTGCAAATGGTCAACCTGCGTTGATTTCGTATGATGATGTAGTGACAACTTTTCACGAATTTGGGCATGCGTTGCACGGTTTCTTTGCGAATCAAAAATATCCAACTTTATCCGGAACAAATGTTTCGAGAGATTTTGTTGAATTTCCATCACAATTTCATGAGCATTATGTGACGGAGCCATCTATCTTGAAAAATTATGCAAAACATTATGAAACAGGAGCGGTAATTCCTGATGCATTAGTTGAAAAGATGAAAAAAGCATCAAATTTTAATAAGGGATATTCGTTAACAGAATTACTATCTGCAGCGGCTCTAGATTTATCATGGCACACTGTTTCTGTTGATAAGCCGATTGTAAGTGTAGACGAATTTGAGAAACAAGCGTTGGTTGATAATAAAACAAATCTTTCCCAAGTTCCACCTCGTTACCGTTCTTCTTATTTTAGCCATATTTTTGGTGGTGGTTATGCGGCGGGTTATTTCGCTTACATTTGGGCAGAAATGTTAGACCACGATGCATATGAATGGACGTTGGAAAATGGCGGAATGACGCGTAAAAATGGTCAGATTTTGCGTGATAAAGTATTTTCTCAAGGGAATTCGGATGATTTAAATACAATTTACAAAAATTTCAGAGGGAAAAAACCATCAATTGAACCAATGTTAAAATACCACGGATTGAAATAATTCGTCGAAAATAATAACAACTTAAAAATCCAGGACATAGTTCTTGGATTTTTTTTGTTTTATGAATAAATTTGCAGCTATTAAAACAAGTATAAATGGGAAGAGCATTTGAATTTAGAAAAGGACGTAAAATGAAACGTTGGGCGGCAATGTCTAAAGCGTTTACTAAAATTGGGAAAGATATCGTAATGGCAGTAAAAGCTGGAGGACCTGATCCGCATTCAAATTCTCATCTTCGTGCGGTGATTCAGAATGCGAAAGCGGTAAATATGCCGAAAGATAACATTGAACGCGCAATCAAAAAAGCATCTGATAAAAATACAGAAAATTATAAAGAAGTTATTTTTGAAGGGTATGGACCACATGGAATTGCAGTTTTAGTAGAAACATCTACAAATAATAACAATCGTACAGTGGCGAATGTCCGTTCATATTTTAATAAATGCAATGGACAATTAGGAACACAAGGTTCTGTTGAGTTTATGTTTGACCATATTTGTAATTTCAAAATCCAAAAACCTGAAGGGGTAGATATGGAAGAATTGGAATTTGCAATGATTGATTTTGGAGTAGAAGAAGTCTTTGAGGACGAAGATGGGGTTGTGTTAATTGCTCCTTTTGAAAATTATGGAACAATCTTTAAATCATTGGAAGAAGGAGGATACGAAATTATTTCATCTGAATTTGAACGAATTCCACAAACAACAAAAGAATTGACAGAAGAGCAAAAAGCTGACATTGAAAAATTATTAGAAAAATTTGATGAAGATGAAGACGTGAATAGCGTTTACCATACGATGAAAGAAGAAGATGAAGAAGAATAATTTTTTCTGAAAATAATAATTTAAAAACCGTTCGAGAGATTGAACGGTTTTTTTATCTTTAAAGTTTTTAAAGAAGCTTAGATGATAAAAGTCTTTACAATTTTAGGTTTAGTCCTGCAATTTCTTGCTTTTTGGATGGCAGCACCAGAAATTCTTGGTGTAGATTGGTTAAGAAAAACAGAAGGATTGATTCGGAAAATGATTAGTCAATTGCCTCAATTGATACTAGCGGTACTTGGGATGGTACTTGGAGTAATGTTTTATCATTCAATGCGCTCTATTTTTGCATTTGTTGTGGTTATCATAATTATTGCAATATTGCTTCTCTTGTATAAAAAATTGGGACAGGTTTTGGATGAAAAAATTTCAAAACCTTTGATCAAAAAATTAATTCTTAATGATACCTTCCGATTTACTTTATTGAAATTTGCAGCATTGTTTTTTACACTTGGTTTTATCATTCAAATCGCATTGGTTCTTTTTTTATGATTTTTTTGAAAAAAATATTTATTTGATACTGAATAAACTAAGGGTTGGTATTAAAAAAACTTTAAATTAATGTTTGGAAAAATAAAAAAGCGTTCTATATTTGCACTCGCAATACCGCAATATACAGCGTTATTGGAGAGTTGGCAGAGTGGTCGAATGCGGCAGTCTTGAAAACTGTTGAGGGTCACACCTCCGGGGGTTCGAATCCCTCACTCTCCGCTAAAAAACCTCAATAGAGAAATCTATTGGGGTTTTATTTTTTTGATATTTTTGAAATCATATTTCAAAGAGTAGAAGAAAAACAAAAAAAACATAAGCGATGCGTGTAAGGTTTCTTAGGAATATTTTGCATTACGTGGGATAATGAAATAGTCCCCACTCTCCACGAAAGCTTCAAACAATTTGTTTTAGAGCTTTTTTTATTTTATCTCCTTTATGATGATCAACTATTGTGATATATAATTATTACCTTTATATAAGAATCTTTTTTAAAGTTTTACTCTTAAAATTAAATCATCAACTTGAAATCAGTTAAACTAACCCAACTTACTTTCGAAAATTTCGGACATACATTACATCATTTTCAAATAGAATCTCCTGACCATTCATTTTTAGTTTATGACAGGAGAAATGATGATACAAAAATAGGAGAGACTTCTATCATTTCTTTATTGGACACCCAAACTTTTGAAAGTACAATTGTTTACCAAACAAAAAAACAAACTCAATTTGGGCCTGGAGTTGGAGCAGCTTCTTTTTCTCCGCTAGAAAATAAAATTATTTTTATTCATGGAATTCGAAATGCAAACAAATCTAATCCTTATTCAGCAACAAGGCGAACAGGAGTAGCAATTGATTTAAAATATCCTGAACAGTCTATTTTTATGGATGCCAGAAATATTACTCCCCCTTTCACAACAGGAGCTCTAAGAGGAGGAACGCATTCTCATTCTTGGAAAAAAGATAAGAACTGGATAAGTTTTACTTATAACGATTATATTCTGGAGCAGAAAGCTAAACACAATTCTCTTATAAAAGATCAACGTGTTGTAGGAATGATGTTTCCAAAAAAAGTAGAAGTTGCAAAAGATGAAACATTTGAAAATAATTCAGGCGAAATGTTTTCGATTATTGTTTCAAAAGTAGTAACAAGCCCTGTTTATGGAAGTGACGAAATAGAAAAGGCCTTTGATGAATGCTGGATAAATTCGACAAATAATATTGCTTTTCAAGGCCATGTTCGAAATGAAAAAGGTAAACTGAAAACAGAAATTTTTATTGCTACAATTCCTAATGAAATTACTTTTAGCGAGAATGATGATCTATTGGGAACAGATACAACTTTACCAAATGTTCCAACTTGTATTTCTCAAAAAAGAATCACGTTTACTGATAATGGAATTAGTCATTTTCGTCACTGGTTACGCTCATCTCCTGACGGAAAAATTATTTATTTTTTAATGGAAGATCAATTTGAAATTACACAATTATTTGGTGTTGATTTAACCACAAATAAAATAACTCAATACTCTTTTTTAGAAAATTCAATAGCATCTCCTTTCAATTTATCATCAGATGGAAAATATGCTGTTTACTTTAGTGGTAAAAAAATTATATCTTCGGATTTATCTCAAAAAAAAGAGCAAATACTCTTTGATTCAAATTTATACAATAATGAATTAACGGGAATTCCTCATTTTTCTAATGACAGAAAAAAAATCTATTTTAATCAATATGTTCAAAATAATTTTAACAAAAAATTCATTCAAATCTTTCAATTAGACATAATATTCTAATTCTCTGAAATGTTAAATTTTCAATTAAACCTAAAAAAGATTTGTTTTGAATAAAAAATAGTTCTAATTTTAGTATAGATACTTAACCGAACCTAGGATCTATACTTACAGAAAAAGTTAGATTGCTTGTTCTTATTCAAGTCCAACCAACAAGAATAAGAACTAAAACAAAACCTCCAATTAAGGAGGTTTTTTTTATATTATTTGATCAGTTTTACTTCGTATAAGTCTTTTCGGCGATCTTTCATTGTCTTTACAGTTCCATATTCATGCAATTCTTTCAAAAGGTACAAATCTACATCGGCAACCAAAACCATTTCCGCATTTGGGGTAGCTTCTGCTTTTACACCATTATTTGGGAAAGAGAAGTCGGATGGAGTAAATACAGCTGACTGAGAGTACTGAATATCCATATTGTTTACTCGTGGCAAATTCCCTACAGAACCCGCAATTGCAACATAACATTCATTTTCTATTGCACGGGCTTGAGCACAGCTTCGTACACGCGTATACCCATTTTGTGTATCTGTCATAAAAGGGACAAATAAGATTTCCATTCCCTGATCAGCTAAGATTCTACTCAATTCCGGAAATTCGACATCATAGCAGATTAATAAACCCACTTTTCCACAATCGGTATCAAAAACTTTTATTTCATCTCCTCCATTCAATGCGTAATATTTGAATTCATTCGGAGTAATATGAATTTTACTGTAAGCATCTAATTTGCCTGAACGATGACACAGAAAAGAAGTGTTATACAATTTCCCATCTTTCAAATGCGGCATAGATCCCGAAATAATATTCACATTATAAGTAATTGCAAATTCTTGAATTTTCTTTACTATATCATCAGTCATTGTTGCAAGCTGATGCATTGCTTCAATTTCTTTCAGGTGATTATAAGGACTCATCAATGGTGTATTGAAAAACTCCGGGAACATAATAAAATCTGAACCATAATCACTCACTGCATTTACAAAAAACTCGATTTGATCGTAAAAATCCTGTAACCCATTAAATAGACGCATTTGCCATTGTACCAATCCAAGACGAATTGTACGTTTTGTCGGAGAGTTTGATTTTAATTCAGGTTCATAGTAAATATTGTTCCATTCTAATAAGGTTGCATATTCTAACGATTCTTTATCATCTTTCAAATAATTTCTTAGAATTTTTTTGACATTAAAATCGTTTGAAATTTGAAAAGCTAAAGTAGAATCGTAAATTTCTTTACTTTTTACTTTTTCAATATACTGACGAGGAGATAATTCTTTCGAATATTTATGGTAATGAGGAATACGTCCCCCGGCAACAATTGATTTAAGGTTCATCTCTTCACAAAGCTCCTTTCTTGCATCATATAAACGTCTTCCTAAGCGAAGTTGACGATAATTAGGATGTACAAAAACTTCAATCCCATACATTGTATCTCCGTCAGAATCATGTTTTAAAAACTTTCCATTAGAAGTTATTGTATCATAATTTGATTCAATATTTGTTTTCTTTGAATTGACAACAATACTCAATGCCGATGCGACAACTTTTCCATCAACTTCTACGCAAAATTGTCCTTGTGGGAAAAGAGCTAACAACTCTTTTATTTCATTAACTGTCCATGTTCCGAGTTGATTTTGATAAGCTTCTTTTGTCGATTCAGTCAAATCACTATAATCTTCAAGTGTCAAATTCCTGACCTGAATATTCATTTTGTTAAGATTTAGATTTTGATTGAATTTAGCAAATATTAATCCAATAAACAATTTAAAAAATAAATTTAAAGCTATCTTCGTGTTGTACAACGAGAGAAAAAATGAAAGATGTTAAAATAGAGTTCAAGAAACCTATTTATCCTGTGAGTTACGAATTGAACCTTTATTTGGAAAAATATCATCGGACGACAAAAGCAAGCATCGAATATGATGATTTGATGCGTTTTTCGGGTTGTGTCGCTTTAGAAGATAAAGAAGGAAATGACACACATTGGTTAGGTGTTTATTATACCGATTCGGAACATCAGGAGATACAAGATAGTTTGAATAGAATTTACACTTATTTACATTCAGATGGAGACGAAGAGTCTTTACCTTATCTTGTTGTGGATTCTATTGATTATTGTACGTTTGGAAATTCAAAACCTTTTAGGATTCGAGTGCGAAATATTTTGAACGATAACTATACTAATTTTTATATTAAAAAAGCGGATGCTTCACGTATTTACGGATTAGAATTAGAAGATATTTTATCACCTCATCGGATCAATTTTTTGGTGTACAAGAACACATTAATCGAAGAACATATTTTAGGTATTCCGGGAGATGTTTTTATTAAAAAGTATTTGGATAAATGCAACGATTTGGAAAAAAATCAGATTGCGAAAGAATTTGTCAAATTCAATGAGCGATGTTTTATAGGTCTTTTAGGCGATATGCGCTCTTACAATTACGTTATCGTTCCTATTCACGATTTTGATCAGGTTATTTACAGGGTTCGTCCCATCGATTTTGATCAGCAGTGTTATGAAGGGAATTTAAAAATTTATCGGCCACAATATTTCAAAGAAAATAAGATTATGGTTGATTTGGTGACGAATCGTTTAAAACCAAATTCAATTGATCAATATCGAAAAGAAGTGAAATCACTTATTTCAAAAAGAATTTCAAATAGTTCGAAACGTTTTCGTGATTTAATGAAAATCATAAAAAACGATATAATTTCTACAGATGAAAATATTATTCAGCTACGAACAGGTTTTGCTAAACTTTATAAAGATCAATCCTATGAAGAGTGTTCAACAATGGGAGAAATACTATACAAAGCAATTGCAAACAGTTTAGAACAGATAAAATAATAAAAGCTTCTCAATTTTGAGAAGCTTTTATATTTAGAATAATTATGATTTACTTTTTAAGCAATTGCTTTCTGAAACGTAAAGCCACTAATCCTGCGCCTATTACCAATAATGGCAAATAATCATCGATTGGTGTTGGATCCGGATCTTCAGTATCTGCTCCTCCTCCTCCAGTACCGGGGTCTACAGCAGAAGTTGTATTTTCATTGTTCGATTCAAAGAACGAAATCTTATTTTTCTGAGCTGATACACCTATCGTACAAAGTAAAGCTCCTACGACCAAGATAATTTGTTTTATATTTTTCATATTGTACTATTTTATTAGATGTTAAATTATTTATTTATAACTTTCTGAGTCTTCACTTTTCCGTCTTCAGTCAGAACTTTTATAACTAAAACTCCTTTTGCAGAAGATTCAACTTGATAAACACTTGTACGAATGTTATCTTTTACAAATATTTTTCTTCCTTGAATATCATATACCTCTACCGAAGAAATTTTATTTTGTTTTGCATCCACTACAATTGTGTTGTTTTTAGTATAAACAATAACATTTTCTTTTGACAATTCATCTGTACCTAATGTTTTATTTGTATACACAAGTTCAAAACGAGTATCAAATATCCCTGCTTTAGAAGCAAATGAATAAGCTGATTCTGATAAGTTATGTACTTGATTTAATTCTTTATCTCTTAAATAAACAATTTGACCTTTTTCGAACAATCCATCAACTTTCTCAATATTAATTGAGTAATTTCCTTGCTCTAACGCCTCAAAACCTAATTTTACGACATCATCGGTTTTAAAAGGTAAGCTACGTCCTTGGATGGCATATGCTTCATTATTAATCAATGAGTAGATTGCTGAAGAACCTCTCTGCATCACTTTTGCATCAATTTGATTATCCGCATCGTTCGTAGCTCCATCCATATAAGCCAATAGAATTTGGCTAATTGTTTTACTTTCTTTTGATAAACTCAACCAAACTCTGTTTTTTTCTGCAATTGAATTTTTATAGAAAAATGCATCTTGTGAAGTTCTCATTGCATTGTTAAAATTAACTGTAGATGTAGCTTGAGAAAGTCCTACGATAAACCCTTGTCCAACAGAAATGTTTGACAAATCAGGAATAACACCACCTACAACATTGAATGCGGCATAATTATTTGCATATTCTGAAGAACCAACAGGGAATTGATGTGTCCAGAAATACAATGAATTAACATTCTCATTAGCTAATAAGAATTTTTCCACATTAATGTTAGAAGCATAAGGGTTACCAACTAAATTGTATCCATTTGCTGTAAATTGAACAGGTACTGTTACATCTCCATTGAACGGAACTCCTAAAAATGCACCATTATGAATTGTATTTTGTCCTGTTGGTAAAGTGTTTTTAACACGGATAGAAACCCCTTTACCCGGTTCAAATAATTTTGAATCTGTATCTGAAGTTAAGATTTGACTAAATTCATCTGTTGTTTCATTATATGTCCAAAAACGATTGTATAATGTTTCCGGAGAGAATGAACGTATAGTTTGTTGCCATGCTTCCTGCTGAACCGGAGAAGACCAGAACGTCATATCATTACGAACCATCGATTTACTATCACGATTAACTGTAATCGCTCCTGAGTTCGCAACGTTTTGATTTTGGATTAAATTAGCACCATTTTCTACAACTAATCCTGTAAGACCAGCTTGATTGTCGATTTTCCCATCAACGATTAAATAAGCACCTGACTTTAAGACAATTGAACCTCCAGCATCTGAAACTGTAAGTGTTTTAGCTTCTAATTGCGTATCAATCGTTACTTCGCCTTTGATGATTACATCTTTTGTAAGATCCGGCGTTCCGTTAGACCATGCTGTTCCGTCCCAAGTTGTAGAATTCTCATCTGTTGAACATTGAATTTTAATATTGTCAATAAATGCTCTTCTCGCTGAAGTTTCTAATTTTAAAGTAGAACCGGCAGCTACGTTTTCAAAACTTACAGTTTGTGTTTCGAAATTATCTGCCATTTTTGCTGTATAAACAACATTTTTAGTTTCTGAACCTAGCGTAAGATTGATACTTCCTTCAACTGCTGTCCAACCTTTTACTTCAAAAGAAACTGTAACATTTCCTGATATTTGATCTAACACTTTTGATGTTACCCCCCCTTTGTTATTACTTGAACCTAATCTAATAGCATTTCCTGCTTGATAAACAGTAGCTACAGTAGGAAAATTAGAATTCCCATTCCAACTTACTGATGAACCAGTTGTTGACGTGTTATTTCCTGATAGCCCTTCAAATTCTTCTTCAAAACAATACGTTGCATTTGGATCTGTTACTGAAACATCAAAAGTTGTACTAAATTCGTTATAATTATTATTACTAACGGCAGTTGCTGTAATAGTTGTAGAACCAAGTCCGTCAAAAGATAACATATTTCCATTTGTAGAAACAATAGAATTATCAGCAGAAGTATACACAATATTTAACCCTTGATCTGTTTGTGATGGTAAACCAGAAAAAGTAGTTCCTTGGTTTTGAGTCAAATGCTCAAAAGTATAATTGACTGTTTGATTTGCTTTTGCTATTTCAAAAGTTACATTAGCCGGATCAGAAGTTCCATATTGATTTGTGGCTGTTACCTGTGCTGTAAATGTTCCTGGTTGTTCAGGTGTACCTGAGAAAACGCCATTGTCAAAGGTAATTCCTAAAGGTAATGTCCCCGTTTGCGTCCAAGAGGTAGGGTTATTAGTCGCTGTCACAGCTCCATCAGACAACAATACACCATAAGTTCCTGTAATTGTTCGTGGAGACACAACTGGTTTTTCCGTTGCTACTCCTGCAGCTGTCCAAGAAATATTATCTAAAGTAAGTTGGGGTCCTGCATTTCTAAAAGTAATAGTTACAGCCCCTGTTTTGTTTATTTCTACTTCATAATTATGAATAGTAGAATCTGTTTGGGATGTTCCAAATGTTGGTGAAGTATAAACAACTACATTATCTACTAAAACTTCAATCTTTCTATTATTTGAACCTCCAGTAAAAGCTTTTCTGACATCAAAAGATAATTTTCCGATTCCATTAGAAATTGTAGTTTCTAATGTATTTCCTGAAGCTTGAAATAAAATTCCTTTGTTTGTGATTGGATATGTACCTTCATTTCTTGCATTTGTATAATTCCATACAATTCCTCCTGTTTCTCCATCAAATGATCCTGTTGCATAAGAATTACTTAATGCTGTTTGGGACTCAAAAGTTTCTGTTCCCTGTCCAAAAGCAAATCCTGTCAACAAACAGGTTAGCAGAGATGTTTTAAAAAAGTAAAGTTTTTTCATACAATAAATTGTTTTTAGTTTTTTTCAAAAATAATGTTAATTTTTAATTCTTGCATTAATATAACATTAACAAATGTAAGACATAAAATTAACTTAGCTGTTTTTAAACGAATATGTTACAAAAAAATCCACCAACTTTCCAGTCAGTGGATTAATTTTAAATAAAGGGAAAAAATACTATTAATAGTATGTGTATCTTCTAACACCGGCAATATGTTTTGCTAAACGCATTACCTGGTGGCTATATCCATATTCATTATCGTACCATACGTACAAGACAACATTTTTACCATCTGCAGATACAATTGTTGCATTGCTGTCAAAAATAGAAGGAGCAGAAGTTCCTACAATATCAGAAGAAACCAATTCGTTGTTCAACGAATATTTAATTTGCTCTACCAATTCTCCATTTAATGCCGCACTTTTCATAATATTATTTACATCCTCTACAGAAGTATTTTTATCAACTTCCAAATTTAACACAACTAATGATCCATTTGGAACAGGTACGCGAATTGCATTAGATGTTAATTTACCTCCTAAACTAGGTAAAGCTTTCGCTACAGCACTACCGGCACCAGTTTCTGTAATAACCATATTTAAAGCAGCAGCACGTCCACGACGGTATTTTTTGTGCATATTATCAACCAAGTTCTGATCATTTGTATAAGCATGAATCGTTTCTAAATGACCTTTCACAACACCTAGGTTATCTTCTACAACTTTTAGTATTGGAGTGATTGCATTTGTAGTACAAGATGCCGCTGAGAAAATATCTACATTTTCCGGGCTGTATTCTTCATGATTAACACCATATACAATATTTGGAACTCCTTTTCCGGGAGCTGTTAATAATACTTTATCAGCTCCTTTAGATTTTAAATGACGAGACAAGGCTTCTTCATCTTTAAAAACACCTGTATTATCGATCACTAAGGCATTGTTAATACCATAAGCAGTGTAATCTATATCTTCTGGCTGTGCAGCAGAAATCATATGTATTGTCACGCCGTTTACGATCAACGCATTGTTTTCATGATCTGCTATAACGTTCCCATCAAAATCACCATGAACAGAATCATGACGTAATAAAGAAGCTCTTTTTTCTAATAAAACAGGATCATTTTTATCACGAGTGACAACAGCCCGTAATCTTAATTGTTGTCCTTTTCCCATTTGAGAAGCTAACTCACGTGCTAACAAACGTCCAATTCTACCAAAACCGTATAAAACAACATCTTTTGGTTCAACACTTTTAACATTTCTACTTGCACTTAATTTTTCTTCCACAAAAGCTTCTGCAGAAGTATAGTTTCCTGAAGTGTATTCTTTTGCCAATTTTCCAACATCAAGTCTTGAAGCTGGTAAATTTGCCTGAGAAATTGCTTTTGCTATCGCTAGTGTATCATCAATTGCAATCTTTTTCTCAACAAATTCTTCTGCATATTGGTGTAAATTTACGATATCACTAACGTTTTTGTCAACCAGTTGATTACGGAAAATTACCAGTTCAACAGATTGATCATACCATAGATCAGAAACAATTTTAATGAATTCTACAACTTTTTTGCTCATTTCATTGAAAGATGCGAGTTGCTGATCATAAGAAGAGTGGTTCATTTTAGAAAATGTTTATTTTGTGTTTATTTACTTAATTCTTGGCAAAAGTAATCAATTATAACGATTTCGTATATTTTTTTTACAAAAACTAATTATTGTCATGTAAATGTACCTATTTCTGCGAAAAAAAGAAATAAAAGAAATGAAATGTTTTTTATTCAAAAAATAATGAATATTCCATTTATTTATAAATAACTGATTTTTATAGTTTTAATTATTTAAGGCAATGTAAAATAAGTCTACGAAAACGTTTTCGTTAAATTGAGGTTGAAAATTTTAATTTGGTAATTCAAAAAAGCGTTCTATATTTGCACTCGCAATACCGCAATATACAGCGTTATTGGAGAGTTGGCAGAGTGGTCGAATGCGGCAGTCTTGAAAACTGT
>NZ_KB908296.1 GCF_000382425.1 Empedobacter brevis NBRC 14943 = ATCC 43319 | reverse complement strand
TCGCAAAACTAAATACTTATTTATAACTCTCAAAATTTAGTTCTACTAAATAATTTCCGGTATTTATAAGCTCCTATGTCAACTACAATACTACTCGTCTTTCGTATTGGGATTGCAAATATACAACCCATTTTTCCGAAACTCCAAACGAAATTTACATTTATTTTACACAAAAGCCCTAACTCATTGTTATATCGCTAAATATTTTTGAAAAAAACATAAATTAAAATCGAAAAGTAAGAAGATCCCTGCTAAAACAAGCACGAAATCTATAGAGGTTAACCAAAAAATGACTGGCGATTTGTGATTATTCGAAAAAAGAAGTGAGAAATTCGGGTTATTGAATCGTGGGAAATAAGTAGAAAACAAGGAGAATTAATTTTAATGAGAGTTATCTTGTATAGCAAATCTCTTAACTTTGCTCCTACAATTTAAATAAATTCACATCCGTATTTACATCTATTATGCTTTGCAGAGAAAAAGAATATTTTGAAATAATTAACCAGATCTATCAAAAAGTTATTCATGAAGAGAATATAGGAGAAACAGCCAACTACATTCCTGAACTCTCAAAAATAGATGGTGAAAAATTCGGTGTTTCATTGTTGTTTATCGATCAGCTTCAATTTGGATTTGGAGATTATCAAGAAAAATTTTCCATTCAAAGTATTTCAAAAGTTTTGCTTCTAGCTTTAGTGTATGGAGAAATTGGAGAAAAAATTTGGGAAAGAGTTGATGTAGAGCCATCAGGAACTCCTTTCAATTCTTTACTACAATTAGAGTCTGACAAAGGAATTCCCAGAAATCCATTCATTAATTCCGGAGCATTAGTTGTTTGTGATATATTAATTGGTATTTGCGACAATCCAAAAGAATATTTTTTAAATTTTATACGGAAAGTATCCGGAAATAATACCATTCAGTATTCAGATAAGATTGCAGAAAGTGAATTTACAACTGCTTACAGAAATGCTGCGTTAACGAATTTTTTAAAATCGTTAGGAAATATACACCATTCACCTAATGAAGTATTGGATTTATATGTTCATATCTGTTCAATAGAAATGACCTGCTTAGAATTGAGCAAAACTTTCTCTTTTTTAGCCAATAAAGGAAAAAACTTATTTGATCATCAGGAAATCCTGTCAAACAGTCAAACCAAAAGAATCAACGCTATTATGCAAACGTGCGGGTTTTATGACGAGTCAGGAGAATTCGCCTTTCGTGTTGGTTTACCTGGAAAAAGCGGTGTCGGTGGTGGAATTGTTGCTATAATGCCCAAGCATTATATTGTTTCTGTTTGGAGTCCAAAATTAAATTCTAAAGGAAATTCTTACAGAGGAATGAAATTCCTGGAAGAATTCACAACCGCTACAGAAGATTCTATTTTCTAGCGTTAATAATCTCCATCACTTTATCAGCAGTTTCTTCCAGATTCATATTAGAATTGTCCACTTCTATTGCATCATCAGCTTTTCGAAGTGGTGAATATTCTCGATGCGAGTCGATATAATCTCTTTCATTTACATTTTTCAGTACCTCATCCAAAGAAATTTCTTTTCCTTGTTGCTGGTATTCTAAAAAACGGCGTTTTGCCCGAACTTCAGGCGAAGCTGTTACGAAAATTTTAATATCAGCTTTTGGAAAAACTGTTGTTCCTATATCACGCCCATCCATTACAATTCTTCCTTTTTCACCCATTTCTTGTTGAAGTGCGACACAATAATCACGCACTGCCGGAATCTCAGAAATAGGACTAACCATTTTAGAAATCTGCATTGTCCGAATAGCTGTCTCTACATTTTCTCCATTTAAATACGTGAAATTCTTTTGAGTTGAAGAGTCTTGTTTAAATTCTATCTTAATTGCTGACAAATTCGCTACCAGAGCTTGTTCATCGATTTTATTTTCGATAATATAATTATGTTGAAAAGCATACAATGTTACTGCACGATACATTGCTCCACTATCGATGTGCGTATAACCAAGATTTTTTGCGATAATTTTTGACATCGAACTTTTTCCTGTAGAAGAATATCCGTCGATTGCAATAATTAAATTTTCTTTCATCAAAATAGAAATTGAAGACAAAGATAATATTTTATAGTTGTTTGAAAAGTTTTTATAACCAAGGATTACTTCTCCAATAATCTCGTCCTTGGATAATTCGATCTAAATTGATAATTAATCCAAAATGATTCGACCCTCCTGATTTATGATAATTAGCATGCCCAAATTCGAAACGAAAAGCATTCACTCGAATTCCAAAACCATATGTTAAACCAGATAATGAACGCACTCCTTCTGCGGCCAATTCATTTCCTCGTTTAAAATTATATCCCAAACGCATATTAAAATCCGATTCCGGAAATAACTCTGCCCCAACTGAAACATGATCGATTATTTTCCGTCCGGCTGAAACTTCTTGACCATTTTTATTGTAAGGTTGTGAAATATCAAACTTCTGCAAATCGTGCAGAGAAAAGGTAAATTCTAACGGTACATGTTCCAAACGGTGTGAAATTCCTAAATTGACTTGCGTTGGCATATCTTCTTTCTTCCCGTTGTACGTTTGGAGTTGTCCTCCAATATTACGAACAACTAACGAAACATTGATATTTTTATCGAAATCATGATAAGAAAGACCTACATCACCTGCAATAGCCGATGACTTATACGATTCGATTGTAGAGTTAATATATTTTAAATTTGCCCCAACTGTCCAGTAATCGCCTAAAACTCGAGCATAACCAACTGTAATGGCCGCGTCATTTGCTTTGAAATTTCCTGTTACATTTCCATTTTCGTCGGTCCCAATTAATTTTCCATAATCAACATATTGCCCATGTACAGAGACAAAATTTTCTTTATCAATTTCATAAACAGTCGAAAATGTACCAAAGTTTACGTCTGCAATATAATTCACATAATTAATTCCGAACTGACCATGCATATCACGATTCATTAATGCAGGATTCCAAAGAGATGAATTAGGATCAGCATCCCAAGAAGTCGCCGCATTTCCACCCAGAGCAGCTTGACGCGGAGAGGTTGTAATGTTCAAAAACTCGTAAACACGCGTTCCATCTTGCGCAAAGATCGAAGACGACAGCGCAAAAAACAATAATGTACTTAGCTTTTTAAACATTGGGCAAAAATAAAGATTTTGTAGAATAACGAAAACACAATGATTTTGGTATATATGGAATTAAATTTTAAGCATTCTGAAAAAAAGCTTAACTTCAATTTACCTAAAAAAAACAGACTATGGATTTTTTCATTGCCGTCATCATACTTACATTATTTGTGATTTTGTTTAACAAAACAACACAACTGAAGAAACAACTTGATTATCAAGATACCAAAATAAAAGATTTACAAGAACAATTAAATACTCAGGAAACAAAATCTAAACCAATTGTTCAAAAGCCAGAAGTTGTTGAAGAAAAAATCACACCTCAACCTGAGTCAATTTCTTATCAAAAAGAAACTATAGAAAAATCTGATCTCGAAGAATTAATTGAAAAAACGCAATCACATCCTCAACCCGATGAAAGTAACTTTGATAAAAACCTTCATAATGCTATTGTCTTTATTAAAGACAATTTTTTGACAATTTTCGGAATTGTAACCTTGGTTCTTGGTATTGGTTATTTTGTAAAATATGCCATCGATCAAAATTGGATTAATGAAACTTTCCGCGTAATGATTGGTTTAGTTCTTGGTTTAGGAATTATTGGAACCGCTCATAAAATCAGGAAAAACTTCGACATATTTTCTTCTATCTTGATTGGCGGCGGATTAACCGTTTTATATTTTACACTAACCATTGCTTTTCGTGAATATCATTTATTTTCTCAAAACATTACTTTTATATTACTCACAATTGTCACTGTTTTTTCTATTGTCATGGCAATGTTGTACAATCGTCAAGTAGTAGCAATTTTCTCTATTATTGGTGGATTTACCGCTCCGCTAATGATCAGTACAGGCGAAAGTAATTTCGTATTTCTGTTTGGCTATCTGGTTATTTTAAATCTTAGCATGTTGTATATGTCCTGGCGAAAAAACTGGCAAGTTATTTCGTTCATTGCTTTTTCGTTCACTTTTATTTACAGTATTGCCTGGATTAGCCATTCCAAATCTAACGTACAATTTTTATTCTTTGCGCTACTTTATATTATATTTACTATAACAAGTTTCATCAATTATTTAAAAAAAGAAGAATTCTCGGTCTGGAATTGTCTTTTATTCATTTTTAATACCATTCTTTCGACCATCTTAATTTCTGTTGTTTATTATTTTAAAGTTGGAGATCATAACGGTTTGATTGCTTTTATATTTGGATTGATGACTGCGTTGGGAGCATTATACATTTACAAATCATCAAAGCAGGCTTTGTTACAAAATACGTTCATTGGATTAAGCATTTCATTAATCACAACAGCAATTGGATTAGAATTTGAGGCCAATGTTGTTTCCGTATGTTTTGCAATAGAATCAACTTTGTTATTATTTCTTTGGAAAAAGAGTCATCAAAACATTTTCAAAATATTTTTCATTGCGCTATTTCCTTTCTTTTTTATTGCACTAAGTATCAATTGGTTTGATTACATTCACAGTAACAATCGTTTACCCATTATTATCAATCCTGTTTTCAGCACAAGTTTTATTGCTTTAGTTTGTTCGATTGCAAATATTTATTTGATGAAAGATTTTGAAACAGAAGAACAATTTTTAGGGTTCAAATTAACGCATTCAAAATTTATTTTCATTTCGACATCTCTTTTATTGATGTATACAGGAATTCTGTTCGAACTAATTTACCAGATTGAACCTTATTTTAACTTTATGCTGATGATAAGTTATGTTTTGATTTACACCTTGTTCTTTATTGCATTCATTTTAACTTTGCGCAAAAAGTTCAATTTAGGCAATACACTACAACTTCTTCTGCAAATTTCGGCTGGTTTTTGTGTCTTACTTTTACCACTTTTTGCCGAAATACCATCATTAACTTATCGCGAAAATTTTAGTACAAGCAGTTATTTCATTTACATAACTTACTTATTCCCGACAGCCTATATCATCTATTTACTTGTAAAAAATAAAGACTTCAAAAACTCTAAAGCACTACAAATTGCAACGATGTTTATCTTGGTTTATGTCATTAGTTTTGAGAAATATAATGCATTTATGCTCATAACACTTGATGAAGCTTCAGCAAATTTTACTCATCAAGCAGATATTTTCCGAATGATATTATTGCCTATTATTTGGGCTGTTTTAGGATTTGGAATGATTTATTTCGGGTTGAAGAATCAACTAAAAGGTTTTCCTATTGTTGGAATTATTTTATTTGGATTGATTATTTTAAAACTTTACCTCGTTGATGTCTGGGAAATGAGTAACGTGTTCAGAATTGTTTCATTCATTGTTTTAGGAATTTTAATTTTATTGACATCCTTCATGTACCAGAAACTAAGAAAGTTAATGTTTAATTTAATGGAGAAACCAAATCCAGGCAAAGAAGCTGAACATTAATGTTCAGCTTCTTTGCCTGGATTTTAACTTTCTTTCAATGCTTCTGCTATTTCCCGCATATCATTTGAAGATGGAGATTCAAAAATCTCCAAATGGAAAAATGGAACAACTGCAATAATGTGATCAAAAATATCTGCCATGATGACTTCATATTCATTCCAGACAGTTGTATTTGTAAACATAAACAATTCTATCGGCAATCCATGTTCTGTTGGTTGGAGCTGACGAACCTCAAACATCAAATCTTTTCTAATTTTTGGACTGTTGTACGTATAAGTCTTAATATATTGTCGGAACAAACCTATATTTGTCATTCGCCTCCCATTTGCCCATACTGTCGGATCTACTTTATTTGAAAGATTATATTGTTCAATCTCACTTGAACGGTCAACAATAAAGTCGTATAACATTTTAATCTTTTTCAGCTCCTCTATTTCTTCTTCTGTCACAAAACGAATCGAATTCATTTTAATATTAATTGAACGTTTTATTCTGCGACCTCCTGCATTTTGCATTCCTCTGTAATTACGGAACGAATCTGAAACCAGTGCATAAGTAGGAATAGTTGTAATGGTTTTATCAAAATTCTGAACTTTTACAGACCCTAAATTAATTTCGATTACCGTTCCGTCTGCACCATATTTTGTCATCTCAATCCAATCTCCAACTCGAACCATATCATTCATGGACACCTGAATACTTGCTACAAAACCTAAGATTGAATCTTTAAAGACTAACATTAAAATTGCCGAAGCGGCACCCAATGAAACTAAAAATGTAAGTGGTGATTTTCCGGTTACAATCGAAAAAATAAGAATTCCGCAAACAAAGAATAATGAAATGTTCATCACTTGCAGGTAACTATCTATTGGCTTGTCTGCAAACGACTTTTTGCTTCGAAGAAAATCTCTGAATGTTTTAAACACAGCACTAAACAGCAAGCCTATAGCGACAACCAACGCTACATCTGTTATTTGCATCGCAATTTTTATCCAATTTGGAAATCCCTTAAAAATTAAAGGAATTGCTTCTTGGGCTACAATTATCGGAACAATATGTGTAACAAATTGCAAGACTTTATTTTTGACCAATAAGTCGTCAATTTTTGTTTTACTCTTACGAATGACGTTCGTCAAAACTAACAACAGCACTTTCCTAAATAGAAAATCAATCACATATAAAATGATGACTAGGGCTATTGACAATACAAGTGTAGTAATAATTGTTGTCGAATAACTCGAAAATCCAAAGGTTGAAATCAATTCTAAAGTTGTGCGATACAAATCGCTTTGAATATTTTTGTCTAAAAGTTCCATTTATCTAAAAACTAACGGAACAAAAATAAGTTTATCCTTTTCAAAAAAGACAACAATTGATAAATTACATTGAAAAATTATTCTGTTGTTAATTTATTTTGATTCAAAGCAAAGAAAACTTTACATTTGTTAGATTAATCTAACTTATTTAAATTAATGTTTTCAAACCCTTTGATATTTGCCTTTAGTTTAACTTTCCTTGCGGGAATCAGCACCGGAATTGGTAGCATTTTATGTTTACTTTACAAAAAATTCAATCCAAAATTTTTAGGAATCATGCTCGGAATTTCTGCTGGCGTGATGCTTTACGTATCTTTTGTTGAAATTCTAACGAAAGCAAAACTATCATTATCTTCTGTTTTTGGAGAAAAATTGGGTTACACCTATACCTTATTAGGTTTTTTTACCGGAATATTGATTATTATTTTAATTGATAAAATTTTACCTCATCAACATCCCGATGAAAAACAATCTGAAACTCATGATCAAAAACTTTTACGTTTAGGAATTTTTTCAGCTTTAGCTTTATCTATTCATAATTTTCCTGAAGGTCTGGCAACATTTTTATCTGCATTAGAAAATCCTACTTATGGAATTTCGATTGCATCAGCCATCGCAATTCATAACATTCCTGAAGGAATTGCTGTTGCCATACCAATTTACTACGCAACAAAAAACAGAAAAAAAGCTTTTTTATACTCATTCTTATCTGGGTTAACAGAACCTATTGGCGCATTAATTGGGTATTTTATTTTACTGCAGTTTTTCGATGAATCTATTTTTGGAGCAATTTTCGCAGGTGTAGCCGGAATGATGGTTTATATTTGCATCAACGAATTAATTCCTACAGCAAAGGAATATGCCGGAAAAAAATTATCTACTTACGGAATTGTATTCGGAATGTTTATCATGGCTGTCAGCTTGGCTCTTTTTATATAAAAACAAAAAAACTTCCCGCAAAGAGAAGTAATTTTGAAAAATGATATAAATTAACACATGAGGATTTTGTTACAGCAAACTTACTTCAAGATTTTTTTGAATAGCTTAATTAAATATTATCTGATTGTTAAGTCAAGATTAAATAGACAATTTATGAAAATAACATTTTTACTTTTTTGTTTTATCCTAATTTTTGGGTGCTCGTCAACTTCAGATTCACATAATTTAAATGACAATGTTGAAGATGGAACCTATTGTGCAAAAGTCCGCATAAAAATGAGAGAAGAAACCAAAACATACCAATTAACAATAACTGCTAAAAATAATCATCTTCAGAAGATTAATTGGCCAAATGGAGGCTGGTTAGATCGATCTCATTACAAACTCCCTGAATTTTATGAAAATGAAACTACTTTTATAGATGACAGAGGCAGAAAGTTTGATGTAAAAATTATACACAAAGGAAAGTGTACATTATAAAAAAAGCCCGAAACATTTGTTTCGAGCTTTAATCTAGTACTCGGAGTGGGAATCGAACCCACACTCCAAAGGAACACGAGTTTGAGTCGTGCGCGTCTACCAATTCCGCCATCCGAGCCTTTATGGACTGCAAATATAGTGTTACTTTATTTATTTTTCCAAATGTTTTTCCAAACTTTTTACAGATTAATTTCTAACATATCGTAAGCCAAATGTTTACCTTTTGGTAATCGTTTCTCTACTTCATCGTGAAATCCCAAATGATGCGAAATATGCGTAAAATATGTGCACTTGGCTCCGATCAGATCTGAATAACGAATCGCTTCATCCAACAATATGTGTGAAAAATGCTCTTGCTCCACTCGTAATGCACTTATAATCAAAAGCTCCACACCTCGAAGTTTTTCAAGAGATTCGGTGGGAACCGTTTTTACATCTGTCAAATACGCTATTTTATCATCAATTAAATAACCTAAAATAGGCAATGAACCATGCATCACTTTTATGGGTTGAATATTAAATCCGGCAACAGAAAATTGCGCTGTTTCAACCTCGTTTTCAATCACCGTTGGCACCCCAGGGTATTTATGTTCTGCAAACATATATGGAAAACGATTATGCAATTCATCTAATACTCGTTTCAACCCATACACGTTCATATCTTCTCCGGATTTGAAAACTAACGGACGAATATCATCCAATCCCATTACATGGTCATTATGCTCATGTGTATAAAGAATACCATCTAATCTTTGTGCATTATAGCGCAGCATTTGCTGCCTAAAATCCGGTCCGCTGTCAATCGTAATAACTTTACCATCTTTTTCTAATAACAAAGAGGAACGCAGTCGCTTATCTTTTTGATTCGTTGATAAACAAACAGGATGATTACTCCCTATAACCGGAATTCCCTGCGAAGTTCCTGTTCCTAAAAAATGTATTCTTATATTTGATTTAGCCATAATGATTTGGTAAATTTACCACAAACTATTTGAAATTAAAATATGGCATTAGAACAAGTTCTTACTCCTAAACAAAAAGCTTTAGAGATCAATTTGAATCCGAAAATATACGGTTCTTTTGCAGAAATTGGTGCTGGTCAAGAGACCGTTCGTTTTTTTTATCGCGCAGGAGCTGCTTCCGGTACAGTTGCAAAAGCGATGAGTGCTTATGACAAAGAAATGTCTGATTCGATTTATGGTGTAGAAGAAAATCGTCGTTATGTAACACAAGCGCGCTTGAAAAAGATGTTGGATCATGAAATGGAACTGATGAAAGAGCGCCTTGTTCATGATCATTACAAAGAAAAAGCGTTTTTCACCTATGCAAATACTGTTACAACGATTGATTATTCAAAGAAGAATGAAGGTCAAGGGTGGATTGGTTTACGTTTCAAATTGAATGCAGAAGAAGAAAAAGCAAATGAAATTATTTTCCATGTAAAATTCAAAGAAAATTCTGCTCAACTGCAACAGGAAACCCTAGGTGTTCTGGGAGTTAATTTAATTTATGGAGCTTACTATTACTACGACAATCCCCGAAAATTAATCAAATCTCTGTATGATACTTTGGATAAAGATCAATTGGAAATTGACATGATTAATTTCCGCGGACCACAATTCAAATATGTTGACAATCGCTTAATGTCTCTTCAGTTGGTTAAGAACGGAATGACTGATGTCGCAGTTTTTAGCCCACAAGGGAAAAATATATTACCTGCAGATTTATTATACAAAAAAAACATTTTCGCTATTCGTGGGTCTTTTCGTCCTTTTATGAATGTCAACATGGACATGTTCAAAGGTGGTTTAGAAATTTTTAAACAGGAAGACGATGTTCGAACTGATAATACTGAGATTCTATTTGAAATTACACTTTCTAACTTAATCGCCTGTGGTTTTGAAGGTGAATTAAACGAGCGCGATTTCTTAGATCGTGCCGATATTATTGGAAGTCTAGGTCATAATGTTATTATTTCTAATTTTTCTGAATATTATAAATTGGTCGATTATTTCTCGAAATTCACCCGAAATCAAACCAAAATTGGTTTAGCAATGGGGGTTAATAATCTGGTCGAAATATTCAATGAACAATATTATGCTGATTTGCCGGGCGGAATTATGGAAGCCTTTGGAAAATTATTCAAGAAAAATGTAAAGGTTTATTTATACCCATATTTAGACAAACAAAAAGATATTTTATTGACTTCTAAAAATCTACAAGTAAGCGATAATGTACACGAATTGTACAAATACTTCTTGTACAATGGACGAATTCAAGATATTTTGAATTACAACCGGGGTTATTTAGATTCCTATTCGCGCCGAATTTTAGAAAAAATTGCCAATGCTGAACAAGATTGGGAAAAGGAATGTCCGGAAGGGGTTGCGGATATGATCAAAGACCGTGGCATGTTTGGCTACAAATTGAAATATATTTTGGAGTAATGCATTCCCTAAACAAAAAAGTGAAATTAAAATCTTTTTTTAGGTAAATTCGAGAACAAAAAGAGATCTAAACAAATTAATTATTGGTTATTAATAGGAGAATCAGGAAAAATAATCGACGAAAAAAATGAAAATTTCCCTAAACGTGTTTTAGTTTTATTTGACACAAATTTGGATCAATTCAACTTGATTAATCATAATCCGATTAAGAACTCTTTATGGATTTTAAAAACTGATTTAGAAATTTTATCATAATATTAAAACGGTAAACCAAGTTGGTCTACCGTTTTTTTTCATTTACGAAACTTTTGAAATCATTCAATAGAAGCTCAAAAGTCTTGTTCACTCGAACTTCTGAAGTTGGTGAAGCTGATACTCCTTCCATGTTTAAATTCTAATGAAGGTTCATCTTTAAAAATCATAAAAAAGCCCTGAGTTTCCTCAGAGCTTAAAATCATCATATAAAAATTCTAAAAGAATTATTTTTCTTCAAATAATGCTTCTTCATCTGCCGGGTTATCAACAGAAATTTCTCCTGTTATAGGCTCACCTTTGATCAAAGCAACAATTTTCGCTTCAATTTCTTCTGCTAATTCAGGATTATCTTTCAGCACTTCTTTTACTGCATCACGACCTTGTCCAAGTTTGCTATCATTGTATGAATACCAAGAACCGGATTTGTTGACAATTCCTTTCTCAACACCCATATCCAAAATTTCTCCCACTTTCGAAATTCCTTCACCGTACATAATATCAAACTCTGCCTGACGGAATGGAGGAGCAACTTTGTTTTTAACAACTTTTACTTTCGAATGATTTCCGATCACTTCATCTCCATTTTTAATCTGCGTTGAACGACGAATATCTAAACGAACAGAAGCATAAAATTTTAATGCATTACCACCTGTTGTTGTTTCCGGATTTCCGAACATTACACCAATCTTCTCACGTAATTGATTAATAAAAATCGCCGTACATTTTGTTTTATTGATTGTTGCTGTTAATTTTCTAAGTGCTTGAGACATCAAACGAGCTTGTAATCCCATACGAGAATCACCCATTTCCCCTTCAATCTCCGCTTTTGGGGTTAAAGCAGCCACAGAGTCAATCACAATAATGTCAATTGCTCCCGAGCGAATCAAGTTGTCTGCAATTTCTAAAGCCTGTTCTCCATTATCAGGTTGAGAGATAATCAAGTTTTCTACATCAATCCCTAATTTAGCAGCATAAAAACGGTCAAATGCATGTTCAGCATCAATAAAAGCCGCAATACCTCCAGCTTTCTGAGCTTCAGCAATTGCATGTAATGTCAACGTTGTTTTACCTGATGATTCTGGTCCATAGATTTCAATCACACGTCCACGAGGATACCCTCCTACTCCTAACGCTAAATCTAATCCCAAAGACCCCGAAGGAATCACTTCTATTTTATCATCAACAGCAGAATCTCCCATACGCATTACAGTTCCTTTACCGTAAGCTTTGTCCATTTTATCTAAAATCAGCTGAAGTGCTTTCTTTTTATTATCTAAATCGCTCATTATCTTATTTTTTATTTTCTAGTATTTGTTTTGCGTGTTCTTTTGTTTTTACTTTTTCAATCACATCAGTGATAATGCCATTTTCGTCAATGATAAATGTTGTACGATGAATCCCATCAAATTCACGTCCCATAAATTTCTTTGGTCCCCAAACTCCAAATGCATTTAATACATCATGGTTTTCGTCTGCAATCAATGGAAAAGGCAAATTGTTTTTTTCTGCAAAATTCTTTTGTCTTTTTACTGAATCTGCACTTACTCCTACCAAATAATAACCTTGCGCTTTCAACGCATTTTCATTATCCCGCAAATCGCATGCTTCAGCCGTACAACCAGGTGTACTTGCTTTTGGATAAAAGAAAACAACCAATTTTTTACCGGCATAATCCTGGTATGAAATGTCATTCCCTTCTTGGTCTATTCCTTTAAAATCCGGAACTTTATCTCCTACTTTTAACATATTGATTTGTCTTTAGAACTTCTCGTAAAAATAATCATTAAATCTCAAATCATAATTGATTTAACTAATTAATCTTTTATTGATACTACAAATGTAATACCTTATGACGTCAAAACAAGTCGCTGAATGTTTATACTATAATTTTGATTAAAAAGTTATCTTTATAAAAAACTAAACGATGAAAACATTTCTAGCTACATTATTCTTTTCATTATGTTCTTTTATAATTGCTCAGGATACTGAATTTCGAAAAGTTGATTATAAAACAATTGAAAAAGAAATTAAAAATAAAAATTCTGAATATTACTATTCTACTTTAATGGATCGGTTTCAGAAAATGGATACAACCTTAACAAAAGAACATATGTATCGTTTATATTATGGTTATAGTTTTCAGAAAAACTTTGATGTTTTTGACATCATCGAACATCCAAAAAAAATTCAAGAAATTGAACAAAAAAATAGTCAACCAAATAAAACCGACATCGAAACTCTAAAAAAATATTACACTTCCCTTTACAAGGAAAAACCTTTTGTAAATATAAATAGTATTGAAACTCTAGCTATTATCTATTCTTTGGATGAGGATGAGACCATGGTTAAAAAATTATTAAAAATGTATTATACATTAATAGATGCAATTTTATTAACGGGAGATGGAAAATCAATGGAAAATGCAATTGATGTTATAAATGCCAGACACGAATATACTTTAATAAATCTTTTTGGGTTAAAAGTGAATGAACAGGCTTTACTAAATGACAAAGGAAGATCTTATGATTTATTATCATCAGAAAATGAAGATGGTGATAAATTTGATGTCTATTTTGATGTGACAAGATCTTTTGAATTTTATAGTCAGAAATTTAAATAATCTTAATCTAGATTTCTTTTATATCAGAAAGACATTTTATTAATTGTCATGAGAATCTTTTTTAATGATTTATTATAAAAGATGTTTCATTATTTTTACACAAAAAGTTTCAGAACTTATGATGTTAAAGAAAGAACGTATCCAGTTTGTGATTGATGAATTGGAGAAATTATACCCTGTACCGCCTATTCCATTGGACCATCAAGATGCTTTTACATTATTAATTGCTGTTTTATTATCTGCCCAAACAACAGATAAAAAAGTGAATCAGGTGACACCGGAATTATTTGCAAAAGCCGCTAACGCAAAAGCAATGTCGTTGTTAGAAGTAGATGAAATAAAATATTATATCCGCGAAATTGGCTTGTCAAACACAAAAGCTAAAAATATCAAAAGATTATCGGAAATTTTACTTGAAAAACACAACGGAGAAGTCCCTGAAAGTTTCGAAGAATTGGAAGCTTTACCAGGAGTTGGGCATAAAACTGCTTCTGTTGTGATGTCACAATGGTTTGGTCATCCGGCTTTTCCTGTTGACACACACATCCATCGTTTAATGAAATTATGGAAGTTAACAAAAGGAAAAAACGTAGAAGAAACAGAAAAAGATGCCAAGAAGATTTTTCCAAAAGAATTATGGAATAAACTTCATATACAAATCATTTATTACGGAAGAGAATATTCTCCGGCCCGTGGATGGAACTTGGAAAAAGATTTTATTACACGAAAAATGTTTGAATAAAAAAAACGTCTTCTGAAATTCAGAAGACGTTTTTTTTATTTTGAAGTCTGATAAACATATTGCATCAACTTTAACGAATCATTTTCAGTAATTTCTTCCTGTAAAATTAGCGATTTAGGACTTATCTCGAACATATAATATGTTTTAGGTTCTCCATTAACAGGAGTCAAGTTCAAACGTCTTTTATCTTTAGCTGTTTCATAAACATATTTACCTTCGGCTTGAGTTTCTGTACAGTTTCCTTCAATCGTTTTATACGAAACGGCATAATATTTTTCTACATCTCTAAAATCCAATGTCGATTGTCGCTCGCAGGCTAATAATTTATCAACAATGGTTTTCGTTCCTGAAATTTTTACGGTTTGCTTCAGCTGCCACTTATTCCCACGTAATAATTGATCCTGAGAAATTGCCAATGAGTCGTCTTCTTTACAAGAAAAAACAGAAACTAAAAAAGTTGTTATTAAAAATATGCTGAAAAAATTTTTCATCTGAGTCTTAAATTATGGAGTAAAAATAAAGATTTTAGATGATGTTTCCAGTTTATAAAAAAGTTTTGATATAAAATTTTAACTTTAGCATTCAAACCAATTACATATGAAGACTTTTCAAGTTGAAACATCTGACGGATTCAAAATTGCTGCCACCTCATTCGGAGAAAACAATGCAACAAAAAAAATTATTGTGATTTCATCTGCAATTGGTGTTAAACAATCTTTTTATACAAAGTATGCTACTTTTTTAGCCAACAAAGGTTATTTAGTTTTCACCTATGATTATCGCGGAATTGGAGATTCTAAACCTAAAAAAATGAAAGGTTTTGAAGCCCATTTTATCGATTGGGCTGATAAAGATTTTATGGGATTAACGCAATATATAGAAGAATTTTATCCCACTCATGAAAAATACTTGATTGGTCATAGTATTGGCGGAATTATGATTGGACTGACCCGCGCTTATAAAATTTACGCAAAAATAATCACAATTGGTTCTCAATACGGCTACATTAAGAATTTTCACCAGAAAGATAAACCAAAGGTCAATTTCTTTTTTCGAATAGCCATTCCGGTTTTATCTAGATTTTATGGATTCTTTCCTTCTCAAAAAGTTGGAATGGGCGAACCTATTCCACATGGAATTGCTCGCGATTGGAGAAAATTAATTTTGAACGAAAAATCGATTTTAGGGTATGCCAATGAAACTCAAAATTTATATGAGGAAATTACACAACCTGTTTTGATTATTAGTTTGGATGATGATTTTATGGCGACACCAAAATCTGTCGATTTATTTGCGACACTGGTTCTAAAAAATGCAAAAAAGAAACGATTAAATATTATTCCGAAAGAATATGGATTAGACGAAATTGGTCATTTGGATTTTTTTAGAGAAAAGAACAAAAATGAGCTTTGGCAAATCCCATTGGATTATTTTGAAGAATAAAAAAAGCTCCGTTTCCAGGAGCTTTTATATACAATTAGAATCTTATTCCGACTCCACCCAAAACATTAATTCCGGCTTGTGGAAAATAAGATGCCTTTCCATAATAAGTCCCATTTGACTCATACTCTACATCAAATAGATTATTGATTAAAAATGAAAATTCAAGATTCTTGATTCCTTTTATTTGAGGAGAATAACGAATCAATAAATCTGATACCAAATAACTATCGAGTTTACCGTCTACAGGTTCTGTATTGGATAAATATTGTTCTCCGATATATTTATTTGATAAATTAATCAATATATTCTTGATGGGAAAAACTTCGAATCCAAAAGCAGAAATAACTTCTGGCGACATTGATATTTTTGTTGTTCCAAAATTCTTAATAGAAGATTGGCCTTCTTTGTCCCAAACTTCTTCTTCATAATTTATATTTTTATTCTGGCTTAAAGTCAAGTTTCCAAAAACATTCAATCGATTAGGAATAATTTTATAATTCACATCCAACTCTATTCCTCTTCTATAACTTCTCCCTGAATTAATACGTTTTCGTGCTCCTACTTCATTCAACTCACCTGTTGCAACTAATTGATTTCGGTAATCCATATAGTACAAATTGGCACTCAAAGAAAGTTGCCCTATTTTTCTATATCCTAATTCATAATCTTGTAAAAATTCTTCTTTTGGTTTGGATTTAGAATCCACATAATCATTTCTCAAAGGCTCCCTGTGTGAAATTCCGTAAGAAGCGTATAAAACATTTGAATGATTAATATTAAAATTAACCCCTGCTTTTGGGTTCACAAAATTGAATGTATCAGAAAATGGTTCAAAATCTTCCCTCTTGTTCTCCCCATTCGGTAAATATTTTGCATCATAATCTACAAAACGATATTGTAAATCTCCAAATAGCTCAAATTTATTCAGTTGATACAACACTTTTGCATAGGCTGCGAGTTGTTTTTTAACGGATCTGTTGTTATAATATTTAAAATCTTTATTGTCCCATTCGATATCTTTCACCCATAAAACAGTACCGTAATGATCTCCATCATATTGGTTTGCAGATAACCCAAAAAAGACTTTAAAATCATTTAGTCTTTGATTTTCAACTTCAAGATTAAATCCATAAAAATCATTGTCTAAATATTCGCGGTTAATTAGGTTACGTGATTCATTTTCATAACCGGTTATCTTATAGCGTTTCAACTCTCGTTTATTTTTATAGCTCTCGTAATATCCTTTCCCTTTTGTATAGTGAAATGTTAAATTAGATTTCCAATTGTTCCCAAAGTCTTGTAACCATGAAAGAAAATAATGATTCTGCTTATAATTATCTGTGTGATTATCATAAAAACCAATCACTTTACCTTCCTCATCTTCTATTTCACCCTCTGAGTTGTATGTTCTATCTTTCTTCAAGGTTTCTGCATCAACACCACTCCATGCCTGATAAGTCTGTTCTTTACCAAACATATTCTGGAATCGAAATTTTGTTTTAGCATTCAATTCATATAAGGCTGTGAAGTTATACGAAATCAAATCTGCCCAAGATCGATCCACATATCCGTCCGAATCAATCTTAGAAAAACGCCCATCAATACTTAATTTATTATTCAATATTTTTCCTGTACCAGCCTGAACTGTATATTTTTGAGTTTTAAAATTTCCGAAAGAAATATTGGCCTCTGCAAAAGGAATTGTAGACGGATTCTGCGAATCTATATTGATACTTGCTCCAAATGAAGCCATTCCGTTCGACGAAGTTCCAACACCTCGCTGAATAATCATAGAACTTGTTGAAGAAACCAAGTCTGGCATATTAACCCAAAAAACACCTTGAGATTCTGCATTATTTAAAGGAATACCATTTAAAGTGACATTAATTGACTGCTCATTAAGTCCACGTATTCTAACGGATGAATAACCTATTCCTGTTCCTGTATCGGAAGTGGTTGAAACTGAAGTAGCAGTATTTAATAAAGCAGGAATATCCTGACCTAAATTCCTTTTCTGTAACATTTTATCCGTTACTTTCTCTACAGTAATCGGTAGTTTCTCTACAATAGAGACTTCCTGAAGTTGAATTTCTTCTTTTTGAATTGAGTCATGTTCTTGTGCATATAAAATTGATGCACCAAATAATGACAATAAAAAAATCGACCTTTTCATAATTTATTTTAATAAACATTATGAAAGGAGCCATCTTACACTTTTATAATTTACGCGCGAATGTAATTTGGTGAAGTACCATTTCCCTTAGCAGCATTACCTGCCCAGGTTCCTTGGGTATAATCTCAGCCTCTACTAGAAGCACCCCTTTCGATTGAGGCTCAAAGGTAGCTATTTTTTTGAAATCTAAAAACTAGCTCAAAAAACTTTAATTGTGATCCTCTGTAAATGTTAAAAAACCTTCAGTAAAAACATGAAGGCTTTCGGGTTTAGTAATAGAAAAATAGATTAATTGATTTTCAATAAAAAATCAACTGGTCTAGTTGATATAAATCTCAAATAGATTACACATTTAATATTTATTTTAGCAAAGTAAATGCACAGAAAAAAAGTATCAAAAAAATTGACATCTCATAATGTCTACATCTTTTAAAAAAAACATCTACCAATCGTCTACATTTTTTAATCTTCCCTCTTATGCTAGTTAAATGACTACTATACCTTCACAAAAAAAATAATCTCTATGAAATTAGGCGTTGTCTATTCTTCAAACACAGACTTATTAAATGAATAATTTAAGAGCTCTTTATAGTATTAAAAACCTAACTCTACCTATATATAAAAAAGAATGCTTATATAAATAAGCATTCTTTTTTGATCTCCATAAATTGAAAAAAAATTATTCTATTTTTAATTCCGCTACTATTGGAAAATGGTCTGATTTAATATCTTCTCCTCTATAAAAATTGGTTACTTTTATTTTCTTTGAAACCCAACATTGATCAATATTTGTACGAAAGACCGGAATAAAAGCATTCCAAGAGTTTTGTAAGCCAAAACCGGCACGAGCATCTTTTAATTTTTCTGATTGTACCAACTTAAAATTTGGAGAATGAATTGTCGAATTTAAATCTCCTATTAAAATAATGTTTTCATTTGGCAATGCGTCTATTTCTTGCTTCATTAACTCATATTGTTTGTTTCGCCTCTCAAAACGTGCTTGATTAGGTAAAGGCGGAACAGGATGCGTTCCCAAAATAGTCACAGGTTTTCCATTTACAAGAAAATCGGCTAAAATAGAAGGATGCATTTCGTCAATATAATTTTTTGTAGAAACCTTTGTAAACGGAATCTTAGAATAAATTGCAATTCCAAAGTTATTGCTTCTAACCTCTTCTTTAAAATAAGGATATTCTTTTCTGATAAACTCAACATGCTTTTGCCAAGTAGGAGTCAGTTCTTGTAAAATAATTACATCACTTTTCTCTTTTGATAAATAATTTTTCAAATAGTGAAAATCTTCATTCTGAGAAAAAATATTAATTGATGTGATCTTAAAATTGGGCTTTTCTCCTTTTGCATTTTCCCCGAAATAAAAATATCCTATGCTTTGGTAAACAATTATTGGAATCGCTACAAGAGGGACCAGCCACAAAATATTTTTCTTCTCTTCTTTTCGAATCGAGTAATTATAAATCAGACATAAGAAAAAAGCAATAATTAATGCATAAATAGAATATTGCACCAACATATCAAATATAAAATATTGATAAAAACTTTTACTCGTCAAATAAATTCCTGCAAATACAAAGAACAAAACTTTGCTCCATTTTGTTAACATCTCGTCAATACTTTTTTAATTCTCGTAAAAGTAGAAATTATATTATTCATTAACTTCGCAATATGATAAAAATCGGAATTTTAGGAGGAGGACAATTGGGGTATATGTTTTTGCAAAATGCATTACAATATCCTTGTGAAATTAGTATTTTAGATCCGGCTGCTGATGCGCCTTGCGCACCGCATGCACATCATTTTGTACAGGGCGATTTCAAAGATTATGAAACAGTTGTTTCATTTGGAAAAGATTTAGATGCGATCGGAATTGAAATTGAGCACGTAAATGTTGAGGCGTTGCGTTATCTAAAATCAATTGGGAAGCACGTTGTTCCGGATCCTGAAGCGTTAGCGATTATTCAAGACAAAGGAGTTCAAAAAGAATTTTATGTCAACAATAATATTCCGACTGCGCCTTATTTTGGTTTAGACAATTGGGAAGAATTAAAATCAAAACAAGATATCAATTATCCGATTTTCCAAAAATCCCGAAAAGACGGTTATGACGGAAAAGGTGTACAATTCTTGAAGTCAGAGAATGATTTGGATAAAATGCTTCAGTCGCCTTCCATTTTTGAAACTCCAGCAGATTTGAATCGTGAAATTGCTGTTGTTGCAGTTGCCGACCATTTAGGAAATATCGTTACTTATCCTACTGTAGAGTTTGTCATTAACGAAGAATATAATTTATTAGATTATTTATTGATGCCTTCCATACTTCCGAAAGATGTCACGAACCAAGCTGAACAAATTGCTCGCGATGTTGTCAAAGCATTAAAATCCCCAGGAGTTTTCGCAGTTGAATTATTCTTAAATAAAGACCAATCCATTTGGGTAAATGAAACTGCTTCACGCGTTCATAACTCTGGACACTCAACAATTGAAGCGGCATATTCATCACAATTCGATCAAATGTTAAGAACGTTAATGCAATTGCCACTTGGTTCTACAAAATTGTTTACAACTTCTGCAATGGTGAATTTAATTGGAGCTGAAGGGCAAACCGGACAAGCAGAAATTGAAAATATTAAAGAATTATTGACAATTCCAGGAACATTTTTGCATTGGTATGCAAAAACCATCACAAAACCAGGTCGAAAAATGGGACACGTTACATTGGTTAACGATGATTTAGAACAATTAAAACAAAACATAAAACAAGTCAATGCAACGGTGAAAGTCGTAGCGAAAAAGTAACAACTATGGTAGGAATTATAATGGGAAGTGATAGCGATTTGCCTATCATGAAACAAGCTGCTGATCTATTAACAGAATTAAATATTCCGTTCGAATTAACAATTGTTTCTGCACATCGTACGCCACAACGTATGTTTGATTATGCTAAAACAGCTCACGAACGTGGAATAAATGTGATTATTGCCGGTGCAGGAGGTGCTGCGCATTTACCAGGAATGGTTGCTTCAATTACACCACTTCCTGTGGTTGGTGTTCCAATTAAATCGTCAAATTCAATTGATGGTTGGGATTCTATTCTATCTATTTTGCAAATGCCAAACGGTATTCCGGTTGCGACAGTTGCTGTCAATGCAGCGAAGAATGCAGGAATTTTGGCTGCGCGTATTTTAGGAGCAACAAATCCTACTTTACAAGAAAGATTAATCCAATACCAAGAAGATTTACAAAAAGCTGTAGAAGCGAAAATAGAGCATGTAAAAGGCGAATATCCGAATGGGTTTGATAAATAGAATATAAAAGCATCAATTTTCAATTGATGCTTTTATTATTTATAAAAAATTAATCTAAAATAATATTCATACTATCCCTGTCAAGTTTATTATTTAGTAAAATAACTTTTTTATTTTTTTCTTTCTCTACTATCAAATTAACTTTAGGACATTTAAAACCACAAGGAATTAATATTGTTCTAGTATTAAAAAAGCCATTTTTATCTGTAAACAATATCTTCGGTTTATAATATTCTCCTATTGCATTAATATATAAATCGTCTTTTGTACCCTTTTTTCTTAATTTATCTCTTTCTTCTACCGGAATTGTATCTAATATAAATCCCACCTTTTTTATAGTATCATTTTTTCTCAATAATACGGTTATCTTAGCATTTGAAATGGGTTCATTTTCAGAATTATAAACATTACCTTTAAATCTTATAATTGATTCACAAGAAATTAAAGATATTATTCCACCAAAAAAAAGAAAGAATTTAAAGTTAATTATTTTCATAAATCTAATTTCTCCTTAAATATAAAACAAAAACCGCCTGAACAATTGTTCAAACGGTTTTATTTATTATAAGATTTTTTTTTTGAATCTTAACGTAAAGCTCTGTCGCGGTTATCAACCACATCAGCAGCTTGAATCAATGATTGTAACAATGTTTGTTGGAAACGTCCTTGTAATTGACGGTTTAAATTATCCAAAATCATTGAACCTTTTTGATTCTTTTGAATTTGTTGGTTTGAAGGAATAATATAGAAAACTCCCGCATTACCAGCAATTGCTTTAGAAGATTGATTTGGTTTTACGCCAAACGCAGCTCCTACAACTTTAGGCTCTAAACCAATTCCTGTTAAATTAGAATTAGAGAAGTTAACTGTCGCATTTCCTTTTTTCGCTCCGAACTTAGATGCAAAAGCATTTAAACCACCATTTGCCACTTGCTCATCAACCAATTTAGCAACTTTTTCGTGCATCAAAACCGGCTCTACATATTGACGAACAACACTTGGATGAGCTAAACCTTTGTCAAATTTCTCAACTAAATGAACAACGATGTAGTCACCTGTTGAAGATGTAAACAAATTAGATGCACCAACATCTGTTTTCTTATCAAAAGCCCATTTTAAGATATCAGCATCTTGATCATTTGGAATATCTTGTCCAATTGCAGCATAACGCTCAATACCTTCTGTCGTATTATTTAAATAACCTCCTTTTTTTGCTAAAGTCTGGAAATCTTTCAACGATTTTCCTTCTACATTCTGCACATATGTTCTTGCACTTGTAAATGCTTTTTCTGTTGTCGCTTTAGAAGGCTCTATTGTTTTCACAATGTTTGCAACTTGATAAGCCGTTTTATTTTTCGCTTCATCAACTTTAATAATATGGTATCCAAATTGTGATTCAACCAAGTCAATTGTTCCAACCGGTTTCGTAAAAATAAATCCGTTATAAGTTTGATCCAATTGATTGTTTTTACCAACCCAACCAATACTTCCTTTTTGTACAGCAGATGATTTGTCATCAGATTTAGTAGACGCCACTTCTCCAAAAGAAGATGGATTCGCTTTTACTTGAGCTAAAATTTCTTCTGCTAATTTCTTTGCTTCTTCTTTTGTACGTTTTACTCCATTTCCTGCTGCGCTTCCAGTAAATGCAACTAAGATATGGCTTGATTTTACTGAATCTTTAACTTCTTTTACTTTAGAAAGTTTATATAACTGGTACGTATTTCCAATTTTGAAAGGACCTCCTATTTGTCCAACTGCAGCAGTTTTTAAGAAATTTGTTGCTTCTGTACCTAATTGTGCTTGCTCCAATTCTGCTTTCGTAAAGAAATTTGGAATAAATGGTTTCTCAGAATTTTGAGTCACATAAACTGAATCGCTTTTTGCCGAACCAAAAGCTTGAATCGTATCTGTTACATTATTCACTTCATCATGAACAATTTGTGTTGACAAATATTTTTTGATGTTCGCCAAAGCAACAGCTTCATCAGCAGCAGATGCTCCTGCAGGAAAATAAGTATAACTTAATTTCACTAATCCTTCTGCTTTAAACAATTTAGGATATTTCGCTTCGTAAGCAGAAATCTCTTCATCTGTAACTTTCACATTTAGTTTTTTAGCTAAAGTTGCATAGTCAACAAAAGCATATTGAATATTCGCATTAGAGATGTTATATCCTTGTTGAATATCAGCTTCTTTATTTGTAACCGCTGTACCAGCCATTACATAGCCAAAATATTTTTGAGATAAAATCTGTAATTTTATTTGTTCAGCAGTTTGCAACCAAGCTCTATATTGTTGTTGTGCTTCTGGACTAGCAGCAGCGTTAGCTTCTAATTGAGCAATTTGTTGCTGTGCTTCTGCACCAGATGCCATTCCAAAGTTTTGTGCAACATAACTCCAGAATTCATCATCAGAAACTCTTAAACCTAATTTTTCTGCATGTTGTTTCAACACTTTTTGGCTAACCAAGCTATTCCAAGTCTGTTGAGCAATTTGGTTTGGAGTTGCAGATTGACCTTGGTTTTCATACATCTTTTGTGTTTGATCGTATGCACTTTGATATTCTGCAATACCAATAGATTCTCCGTTAACTGTACCAACTACAGACGGATCTCCAGTAAATAATTGTTTAATCTTTGAATTCTCCCCGAATAAATCTCCTGCAACGAAAGCTAACATTGCAACTCCGATTACAACGAAGATCAGCCAAGTTTTTTTACGAATTTCTCCTAAAACTGCCATTGTTTTATTTTAATGTTATTTCTATAATAGGTGGCGAAAATACGACAATACATTGAATAATAAAATAGAAGAAGCGACAAGTATTCGCTTTTTTAATCATTTTTTTAACGTTTTTTAGAATTTTTGATTATCCTCTACGTACTTAAATCCTTGATTATTGAATAAAGTATAACTTTCTAAATCATCTGTAGCTTGTAAACCATTTTTCGCTGTTAACGAATCGCCTTCACTACTAATTAAATAAACTTCTTTCGATGTGTAAACCGTTTTGTTTTTTTTATTCCAAAATAATTGTTCGCTTTTCAACGAATCACCTTTTTCATTCACAATAATTACATTTCCTCTACCTTCATAGATTCCTGTCGCATCGCTCAATTTTGCCCAATCTGCCTGAAAATAACCTGGTTTGATTTGTCCTTTTTGATAAAAATCGAGGTCTAATCCTTTTCTAAACACCGTGTAAGGCGAATCAACCGTCGTATATTCTTCAATTAATGGTGAACGAACATTCATCGAAATTCGCCCTGAATCTCTATTGATAATATTCGCATTAATTAATGTACGGCTTGGAAATTCTACTTTCTTCTTATTGGTAGGAGGAAGTTCTTTTTTACAAGAAAAAAGCAAAATGGAAATGCTAATTAGTCCGAAAATATAAATCGGGGTGATTAAAACATTTTCATTTGCTTTTCTATACAATTTCTGTTTGTCCAAAATTAGTCAATAACTCTTTTTCTAAACCAAATATCATTTATATCAAACCCAACTTTAACTCCAAAATAATTTTCTTTGATTAAGTTGTTTGTTGTTTTTCCTTTTTGTCCGTATTCTAAAGAAATATTCATCATAGAACCATCACTCTGTTTCCCGATTGGGAATCCAAATCCTAATGTTGCTCCATAAGAATCTATATCTGTCCCATGAATAGAATATTGTGCAGATTGGTAATACATTCCGGCACGATAAGTCACACGATTAAAATAACTTTTATAACTGTTGTAATCAGGAATCCAATATCCTCCGACAGCTAAACGTACATTGTTCTTATAATCAACACTTGAAGACATCGTGCTATTTTGCCCTTCTAGCGGTTGAGAGAAATCTTTCCAATTGTTATACTTTGCTTCAATCGCTAACGACCAAGTATTGTCTTTAGAGTATGAAGCTCCTAATGTAAACATTTGTGGGATTTTTGTTTTACCGTTATCTACTCTGATAATTGAAATGGTGTCTAAAGAAGACTGAGTTGTTCCAATATAGCTGTATGTTGTTGTAAGATCGGTCACGTCTGTTCTTAGATTAGTCCCTAAAGTATAGGTTGCTCCAAGATTCAAGTTGTGTGTTTTCCCTATTTTCTTTGTGTACATTGATCCTAACGTAAACTGAGCCCCTCTATAATTAGACTTATCACTATAATCCACAGCCAAACTAGCTCCTTCTACGGCTAAAATTTCATTACGTTTCAACTCTCCAAATAAATAATTCACACGTAAACCTAAAGAAAATTCTTTGGTAAGGTTTCTAGAATAAAAAGCATGAATACTATTTAGTCCACCATCTCCTTTCATTTGAACATTCTGTTTGATATTATTTCTTTCTGAAGTTGTCATAATATCATATCCTAAAGCTGAATAAGGTTGAAATCCTAAACCAAAACTTCCTTTTTCACCTACCGGAAAAGCCAATGAGATATTTGAAACGTTAAAACGACCAGCGTTTTCTTTGTCTGTTCCAGATTTGAAACTATAGTTGGTTCCACTTCCACTCGCATTAAAAGTTGTCATACGCAAGTTTTGATTAGCTGCCGGATTTGCAAAATTTGCACTTTGTCCGTAAGGATTCGTAGGAACTGTTGAAATACCGCCCATACCAGCTTGTTCAGTATTATTATCGAATAATTGCTCACCTACTCCATAAGCAGAATAAGGAGAAACTGATATTGATTGAGCTTTTACTGTTACCACACTAAAAAGTGATAAACTACAAATGATCCACTTCATTATGAATGTATAATAGAATTCTAAGACGCAAATATGATGATTTGTTGCGAATTGTAAAAATTAGATTGCAAAAATGAGTTGTTAATTATCTATTAAAATGTTAAAACTTCATTTTTTTCTGCAAAGATAAAAAAAATAAAATTTTATTTCTCGGTAAATGAACAAGATAGCTTTTACAGATGAAAAATATTTTAGAAAATGTTTGGCAGAACAGATTTTCGCTCTATATTTGCATCACAATTAAGGCGGTGCCTTAGCTCAGTTGGTAGAGCAAAGGACTGAAAATCCTTGTGTCCCTGGTTCGATTCCTGGAGGCACCACTGCTTAAAACCTCAATCATTTGATTGAGGTTTTTTTTATGCTTAATTATTTTTAAACACAATAAAAAAATCAAATTTTATTGTGTTTAAAGAACAAAAGCCGATGTAGAAATACATCGGCTTTTGTTTTATAATAAATTAAATGAATTATTTTGCTTGCTGCACTTTAATTAAATTCAATGCAGAACCGGCTTTAAACCACTCAATTTGTTGTGCGTTATACGTATGATTTGCTAAAATTGAATCTTTAGAACCATCTGTATGTACCAATTCTATTGTCAGTGGTTTTCCCGGAGCGAACTCTGTTAAATCAATAAAGTTGATTGTGTCATCTTCTTGAACTTTATCATAATCCGCTTTATCAGCAAATGTTAAGGCTAACATTCCTTGTTTTTTAAGATTTGTCTCATGAATACGTGCAAAAGAACGAACCAGAACAGCGACAGAACCTAAATGACGGGGCTGCATTGCCGCATGCTCACGAGAAGAGCCTTCCCCATAGTTTTCATCTCCAACAATTACAGAAGGAACGCCTGCCGCTTTGTATGCACGAGCAGTATCAGGAACAGCTCCATACTCTCCTGTCAATTGGTTTTTAACTGAATTTGTTTCTTGATTGAATGCATTTACAGCTCCAATCAATGTATTATTCGAAATATTATCTAAATGACCTCTGAAACGCAACCAAGGACCAGCCATAGAAATGTGATCTGTTGTACATTTCCCAAATGCTTTGATTAATAATTTAGCACCCATAATGTTTTCCCCATTCCAAGGTTTGAATCCTTCTAATAATTGCAAGCGTTCAGAATTAGGATTAACAATCACTTCTACATGAGAACCATCCTCTACCGGTGCTTGATATCCGTTATCTTCATATGCATACCCTTTGCCTGGTAATTCTTCACCTTTTGGAGCATCTAACATAACTTCTTCGCCGTCTTTATTGACCAATTTATCCGTCAATGGATTAAAATCTAAACGACCAGAAATTGCAATTGCTGCAACCATTTCCGGAGAAGTTACAAATGCATAGGTATTTGGATTTCCATCTGCACGTTTTTTGAAGTTACGATTGAATGAGTGAACAATTGTATTTTTTTCTTCTTTATCAGCACCTTCACGATCCCATTGACCAATACATGGTCCACAGGCATTTGTAAAAATCACGGCATTCAAATCTTCGAACGTTTTTAATAATCCATCACGATCTGCGGTATAACGAACAACTTCAGAACCTGGATTAATCCCGAAAGCGGCTTTTGTTACAAGGCCTTTGTCAATTGCTTGTTGAGCAATTGAAGCTGCGCGAGTTAAATCTTCATAAGAAGAATTCGTACAAGAACCTATTAATCCCCACTCCACATCTAATGGCCATCCATTGGCAGCTGCAGTTTCCTTCATTTTTGAAACCGGCGTCATTAAATCTGGTGTAAAAGGACCATTCAGACGAGGTTCCAATTCTGATAAGTTAATTTCGATTAATTGATCGTAATAGTCTTTTGGATTTTCATATACTTCATCATCCGAACGTAAATATGATTTATGTTCATTCGCAGCATCAGCCACATCATTACGGTCTGTTGCTCTCAAATATCTCTCAGAAGCATCATCATACGCAAAAATAGACGTTGTTGCTCCAATTTCAGCTCCCATGTTACAGATTGTTCCCTTACCTGTTGCAGATAAAGACTCTGCACCTTCTCCAAAATATTCTACAATTGCTCCGGTACCACCTTTTACAGTTAAACGTCCCGCAACCTCTAAAATAACATCTTTAGGGGCTGCCCAACCAGATAATTTACCGGTTAATTTGACACCAATTAATTTTGGCATTTTTAATTCCCAAGCCATACCTGACATTACATCAACTGCATCAGCACCACCAACACCAATTGCAACCATTCCCAATCCACCTGCATTTGGGGTATGTGAGTCAGTACCAATCATCATTCCTCCCGGAAAAGCATAGTTTTCCAAAACAACTTGGTGAATAATACCGGCACCTGGTTTCCAAAATCCAATTCCATATTTATTCGACACAGACTCCAAAAAGTTAAATACTTCTGAAGATTTATTAATTGCCTCTTGTAAATCGGTTTTAGCACCAACTTTAGCCTGAATCAAGTGATCACAATGAACCGTAGACGGAACTGCCGTTTTTACTTTACCTGCTTGCATAAACTGTAACAAAGCCATCTGAGCAGTTGCGTCCTGCATCGCTACGCGATCTGGAGCGAAATCCACATAAGACTCGCCTCTTGTGTATGCTTGCGTTGGTTGTCCATCAAACAAATGGGCATATAAAATTTTTTCTGAGTAAGTTAAAGGACGAGCTACGATACTTCTCGCAGCATCTACACGTTCTTGCATTTTGGCATAAACGCCTTTAATCATATTTATATCAAATGCCATAATTACTGTTTTTATTTTATTGGTTTAAATTCATCAAAAAACATACCCCAATATACTGAATTATTTATTAATTAACACCTCTTAAACAATCAATAATCTTATTTAAATCAATTCTAACTTGTTTTTAAACAACCATATAAAAAGTCTATAAAAAAACCGAGACTATCGGTGAACGATAGTCTCGGTTTAAATTTATATCAATACGTTTTGCAGTGAAAATGCGGACGAATTAATTCATAGAAATTGGTTTAAACTTCGTTAAGTTAATCCCTTCTACAGCCGCTTTGTACTCTTCTATACTTGGAATACGACCTAAAATAGCAGACAACACAACAACGGGAGTAGACGCTAATAAAGATTCACCTTTTTTACCATCTCTATCTTCAACCACACGCCCTTGGAATAAACGAGTTGACGTAGCCATTACAGTATCTCCTTTTTCAGCTTTCTCCTGATTACCCATACATAAGTTACAACCAGGACGCTCTAAGTACATAATATTTTCATATTCCGTACGAGCTGTAGATTTTGGTAATAAATCACTAAACTCAAATCCTGAGTATTTTTGTAACATTTCCCAATCTCCTTCCGCTTTTAATTCATCGATGATGTTATATGTAGGAGCTGCGACTACTAAAGGAGCTTTGAACTCAACTTTCCCATTTGCTTTTTCTACATTACGCAACATTTGAGAAACAATTTTTAAATCGTCTTTGTGTACCATACAAGATCCTACGAACCCTAAATCTACATGCTTATCTCCTCCATAATAAGTCAGGTCACGAATTGTATCGTGTGTATAACGTTTAGAGACATCTACATTGTTAACATCCGGATCGGCAATCATTGGCTCTTCAATGATATCTAAGTCAATCACAACTTCTGCATAGTACTTAGCATTTGCATCAGGTGTTAAAGCTGGTTTTTCGCCAGACTTAATTTCTTCGATACGTTTGTTTGCTTTATCAATTAATCCTTGTAACACTTGGTTTTTATTATCCATCCCTTTCTCGATCATAATTTGAATACGAGATTTAGCAATTTCTAACGATTGGATTAAGGTGTCATCTTGAGAAATACAGATAGATGCTTTCGCTTTCATCTCTGCAGTCCAGTCAGTAAACGTAAACGCTTGATCCGCTAATAACGTTCCGATATGCACCTCAATTATACGACCTTGGAAGACGTTTTCACCATCAAATTGTTTCAACATTTGTGCTTGAGTAGCGTGAACCACATCACGGAAATCCATGTGTTGTTTCATCTCTCCCTTGAAAGTAACCTTTACAGATTCCGGAATTGGCATAGATGCTTCACCAGTTGCCAAAGCCAGAGCTACCGTTCCTGAATCGGCACCAAAAGCAACACCTTTAGACATACGCGTGTGTGAATCACCACCAATGATGATAGCCCATTCGTCAATCGTAATATCATTTAATACTTTGTGAATAACGTCAGTCATTGCATGGTATTCACCCTTAGGGTCACGTGCAGTAATTACACCGAAGTCATTCATAAATTTCATCAATTTCGGAATGTTAGCTTGCGCTTTTTTGTCCCAAACTGAAGCTGTATGACATCCTGATTGGTAAGCTCCATCCACTGTAGGAGCGATAACTGTAGCAGCCATAGCTTCTAACTCCTGCGACGTCATCAAACCTGTTGTATCCTGAGAACCTACAATATTTACTTTAACACGAACGTCAGAACCCGCATGTAAAACTTTTCCCGGAGTAGATCCAACTGCATTGTTATTGAAGATTTTCTCAACAGCAGTTAAACCTTGACCATCATTTGAGATCTCTTTTGAAGGAGCGAAAACTAAAGGAGCTTCGATACCCAAAGTTTGAGCAGCAAATGTTTGAATTTTTTTACCAAAAACAATCGCATAAGAACCACCTGCTTTGATAAATTCCATTTTTTGAGGAGTCAATGATCTTGAAATATCTATTAACTCTTGGTCTCCGTTGTATAATTTTTGAGTTTTTGTATTGATTGTTAAAACAGTACCTGTAGCAACTGAATAAACTTCTTCTAAAACCGGATCTCCAGCTTCGTTACGAACAACTTCTCCGTTTGCATCTACTTGTTTTTTCCAGTTTTTCAAATCGATCCCAATACCACCTGTAACATCTACTGTTGTTAAGAAAATTGGAGAAATTCCGTTAGTACCTGCAACAATTGGAGCGATATTTACAAAAGGAACATAAGGAGACGCTTGTTTTCCTGTCCATAGCGCCACGTTGTTAACACCTGACATACGAGAAGAACCAACTCCCATTGTACCTTTTTCAGCGATTAACATCACAGAGGCATCTGGGTGTTGCGCTTGTAAAGCTTTGATTTCAGCTTGAGCAGCTGGCGTAATCATACATTGACCATGCAATTCTCTATCAGAACGAGAGTGTGCTTGGTTACCCGGAGATAGTAAATCTGTCGAAATATCACCTTCAGCAGCAATGTAAGTCACAACTTTTATTTCTTCTGCAACAGCAGGTAATTCTGTAAAGAATTCTGCTTTTGCATAACTTTCTAAAATATCTTTTGCGATTGCATTTCCTGCTTTGAAAGCATCCGCTAAACGCGCTGTATCTGCATCATACAAGAAAACTTGTGTTTTAAGAACTTCCGCAGCTTGTTTAGCAATTGCTTCGTCGTTTCCTAAAGCCAAGTCTAAAAGAACCTCGATAGATGGTCCTCCTTTCATGTGAGATAATAATTCGAATGCATAAGTTGGTGTAATTTCAGCAACTTCCGCTTCTCCTAAAATAATTTCTTTTAAAAATTTTGCTTTTACACCTGCAGCAGAAGTTGTTCCCGGCAATGTGTTATAGATAAAGAATTTAACAGAATCCTCTCGGTATTCGTTGTTAACATCTTTAATTTGATTAATGATTTCACTTAGTAATTCTGCACCATCAATTGGTTTTGGATGTAAACCTTGACCTTTTCTTTCTTCAATTTCGTTAAGATACTCTTGGTAAAGACTCATAATTATTTATCTTTTCTTTTTTAATATTAAAGATTGTTTAAAACCAAGCTACTTACACTTAATTTTAATCAATCAAAATGAACTATATACTTATACTACTTCGTTGTATCGTCACATCTTATACTACAAATTTTTTTCATCGAAAACCATTTTTGGCATAGGTAACCACTGTTATCAGAATACAAACTAAGTATTTAATTTTTCTTCGAGGCAACTTTTAAACATTAACTATCAGTAAATCAAAAACAAAAACGTTTAAAAACCATATCAATATTTAAATTTCCATGTTGTCAATCGTCTAAACAAACCTGTATTTATTTATAAATTGGCACACAAAATTACGTTTATAGTAATGATTTTTCATCAAAGAATGATATATTTTAGTTATATTTTAATAATTTAGAATTATTATAAAAAAGGTGTAAATTTCACTTTAACAAGGTTTTAAACGTAAAAAAACAGAAGTTAAAAATTTAAGGCTTCTCAAAATATCAACTTCACAATTTTTGTATCTTTTTTTTACGAAATTGAATTATATCTAAAATTTAATAACTATTCAATAATCAATCTTTAAAAATGATATCAATCGTCTAATCAATCTTTAAAATCAATTCATATTATTCAAAATGAATAAATATTAAACAATATTAATAATTATACAGTTTTAATGCAATATTATACAAGTTTTTATTACCTTTGCGCCCTTAATTCATTATTATAAATATGAAACTTTGGGACAAAGGTTTTACCATTCATGATAAAATCGAAAAATTTACTGTTGGGAAAGACAGAGAATTAGATGCTCATCTCGCAAAATATGATGCGTTGGCATCAAAAGCGCAAGCGAACATGCTGGCAAAAGCGGGTTTGATTACAAATGAAGAGAATCATGCTTTGCAAAATGCATTGGATGAAGTCTTGGTTTTAATTGCTGAAAATAATTTCGAAATAGACGAAAGCTACGAAGATATCCATTCAAAAATTGAAGCTTTCTTAATTGAAAGAACCGGAGATGCAGGAAAAAAAATCCACGTTGCGCGCTCCAGAAATGATCAAGTTTTAGTTGCAATACAACTTTTTGAAAAAGAGTATTTAAAACAAACAACAGAAAAAATAATCAATTTAATTGAGGTATTCTTACAAAAAGCAGACGAATTCAAAAACCATTTATTACCGGGGTACACACATTTTCAGGCAGCAATGCCAAGCAGTTTTGGCCTATGGTTTTCTGCATATGCCGAAAGTTTATTAACAGATTTATATTTTTTTGAAGCTGCCTATAAAATTGCCGACCAAAACCCTTTAGGTTCGGGAGCCGGTTTTGGAACGAGCTTCCCTATTGATCGTTTACAAACAACACAAGAATTAGGTTTTTCTGAAATGTTAGTTTCTTCTGTCGGTGCACAAATGCTACGTGGAAAAACAGAAAAATCTGTTGCCACTGCATTGGCTATGATTTGCGGAACATTGTCTAAAATGTCTTATGATTTGGTTTTATACAATTCTCAAGATTTGGCTTTTGTAAAATTGCCCAACGAAATGACAACCGGCTCATCTATTATGCCTCACAAGAAGAATCCGGATGTTTTTGAATTGACTCGTGCACATTGTAACCGAATTCAGGCTTTACCAAATGACATCACCATGACAATTAACAACCTGCCTAGCGGATATCATCGTGATTATCAAATTTTGAAAGAAATTTTATTCGAACCCATGATGCAGTTTGACAACATCATTGATATTTTAACATTTGCAATTCCACAACTTCAAATCAAAGATAATTATATAAATCAGGAAAAATATGACCCTATTTATACCGTGGAAAATATCAACGAAGCGATTAAAAATGGAACTCCTTTCCGTGATGCCTATAAAGAAGTTGGTTTATCTGTTGAAAACGGTACATATATTCCACACAAAGAATTTCAGACTTCACATATCGGAAGTATCCATAATTTGAGATTAGATTTAATTTCAACTAAAATCGAAAAATTCAAATTAGAAGCACAAGTTATGAAATAACACCTTGTATAGAGATAAGAATTCATCCTCAAATCTATCATTTTTGAGGATTTTTTTATGTAGACAATTTTATAATTTCGGAAAACTAAAGCACATAAACAACTGATATCATGTTTTTTGTAAAACAGAAATTGTTTTACAAAATAATTACAATAGTTTTTTATCACATTAGGTCAAATCCATCTTAACTTTGATTCATCAAATAACAAATTTGTTTAAACGATTAAAATTAAAAAAATGAAAAAATTTTTCGCAGTAGTTGCAGTAGCAGCTTTATCATTAGGAGCAGTATCTTGTGGAGAGAAAACTGAAGAAGCACCAGTAGAAGAAGCACCAGCTACAGATTCTGCAACAGCAGTAGTTGATTCTGCAGTAGTTGATTCTACAGCAGTAGCTCCAACAGCTGATTCTACAGCAGTAGCTCCAGCAGCTGACTCTACAGCAGTAGCTAAATAATTCAAGCGAAGCTAAAATATAAATGCGTTTAACTAAGTTAAACGCATTTTTTTATGGTTTTAGTTCATAATTCCCATTTGCCCACATTTTACATGGTTTAATCCATTCATCAGAAGCAATGTATAAAAAGCCATGTTTTAGTCCATTGTTTAATTCAATTTCTCTAAAGTGTGGAACCGGAAGTTTAGACAATTCTTTTCTTCTTATTGCGGAAACTCCATATTCATCTGATTTCTCATAAATATTCAAAATATTTCCACAGAACTCTATTTCTGGAGTATCTTCAATATCAGAATTTTGATAAGCTCCAATAAAAACAAAATTCAGATTAGGTTCTTTTGCTATAGTAGAAACATATTGAGCAATATAACCGCCTTTAGAAGTCCCTATTATTGTGATATGATTCGGTTTTACACCTTGTGAAATTAAACTATCAACCTGAATTTTAACTTTTTGTGCATATTCAATCCAATTTGTCTTTGATTTTCGCTTTTCACTAATCACCACAAAACCATCTTTCCTAAACGATTCTAAAATCTTTGAGTACTCTGCTTTCACTCCATAGTTTGACTCATAAGTTCCATCCGGATTCTCTTCTAAAAATTTGTTGTGTAGAAAAAATATATATTTCCTTTCTGTTGTATTGTTTTTTGTGGCTTTTGAATAACAATTTAAATGAATAATTAAAACTGATAAGAATACTATAGAAATTAGTCCTTTCATGGATTTAGAATAATTTTATACACAAGTCAAATGAACAATTTTATCTAACTAAACACGCATAAATAAAATTTCAAATGAATATATATAAAAAAATGGGAATCTTATAGTAGATTCCCATCAAATTTTCCTGATTGTATTTTACGGTCTAATTCTGCTTGAATATCTTCCAGAACAGGACGAACAGTCGACTCGGGAATATCCGAAACTCTGATGTACATTAAACCATCTATTGCATCATTAAATTTCGGATCAACGTTAAACGCAATAACCTTCGCGTTCTGTTTGATGTATTTTTTAATCAAAACCGGCAAGCGCAACATATTAGGCTCAAGTTCATCAATCAATTTATCAAATTTATTCAAATCCGCTTCAGACTCATCAAAAATAAATTCTTTATCCTCTTCTTTCAGCTTAACCTTATATTCATTTTTGGCTCTCACATATTGTGCAACTGTTGAATCATAGTAATGAGATTTCATAAACTCGATCATCAATGATTTCGAAAAATCAGAAAACTGATTACTAATACTCACACCACCTATAATAAATTTTTGATTTGGATTTCTCAATGTAACATGTACAATCCCTCTCCACAACAAGAACAGCGGCATTGGTTTTTGTTGATATTCAGCCGAAACAAAAGCACGTCCCATTTCGATGCATTTTTTAAAGAAAGGATGAATTTCCGGATCGAAATTGAATAATTCATTCACATAAAACCCGTTGATTCCATATTTTTCATACACTTCTGAACCAATTGCCATACGATAAGCTCCTACTATCTTGTTTGTTTCCTTATCCCATAAAAACAAATGATGATAATGATTATCAAATCTATCCAAATCAATTTCGTCATTTGTTCCCTCTCCAATCGCTCGGAAAGTGATTTCACGTAAACGTCCGATTTCTCTTAAAATATTTGGAATTTGCTGAGCGGTTGCAAAAAAACATTCGTAATTATTATTGGTAAACAATAACGCCTGTTCATCTTTTTGTAACTCTATAATGTCCTGCTTCAACAATTCTAAAGATGTTTCAGAAATAACAGGTTTAACCTTTTTATTTGAAGAAGATAAACTTGGTAAATTCGGAATTTTCAATTCAATATTTGTCGGATTTTTCAGAACCTCTGTAAAACTTCTTTTCTGTTTATAATAAGAAGAAAGCATGTAGGTTTTCTTTCTCAAAAAAGCTGAATAATCTTGAATTGTTTCGTGTTCGTCTTGCTGTTTTTGTAAGATTGGTTTCCCGATCCGAATCTGAATTGGACGAGTTCGCTTCTTCATCATTTCCGCAGGCAACATCGCCGTTTGGAAATCCGGATGAAGTTTTGCCACCCGGTAAAAAATATTGCTATTTCTCGCTCTAAAAAACATTGGAACAACAGGAACTTTAGCCTTCTTAATCAACTTCATTGCTGACTCCTGCCATTCTCTGTCAATAATTCTGCTTTCATCATCGCGGTACGAAACTTCTCCTGCCGGAAAAATACCTAAACACCCTCCGTCTCTCAATAATTTTAACGCATCTCGCATTCCCGAAAGACTATTGTAGGCTTCTTTTCGTGTTTCGAAAGGGTTAACCGGAATAATCATAGGATCTAACGGTTTAATTTTTTGCAATAAAAAATTACCCATTACCTTAAAATCAGGACGAATTTTTGACATGCAATGCATCAAAATAATTCCATCCAATGCACCTAACGGATGATTAGAAATAAGGATAAACGGACCTTCTTTTGGAATACGTTTCAAATCTTCTTCGTGGATTTCATACTCCACTCCCATGTCATCTATTAAATAATCTAAGAAAGGTTCACATTCTAAATGTTTTCCCCGGTTATATAAATCATTTAGCTGATCTATACTAAAAATTTTTTTCAATGCCCAAGCGACGGGTTTTCCTAAAACTCCAATTTTAGAAAGGCCTGATGCTGAATAGATATCTTGTGTAGTAATTAAACTCATTTAAGCTTTTACAACGATTTGTAATGTTTCGCGTACGGTTTGACGCAATAACTCTTTTTCTTTTGATACAACTTTGTCTGAGTCGGAATTGAAATGACGAATTGTGTACAATAAAACATTGTTTTCTGCCTGTACTTTGAATTCTTCATTCATATCTGCTACAAACTTATCTAAGTTGTTGTATTTATCCTCTAAACATAAAGATAGTGAAATTGCTGAATTCTGCATCAAATTTACTTTGATTTGATAATCATACAATTTATTGAAGATACCGCTCAATTTATCTTCTGTAATAAACGAAAAATCCTTACTTGATAAACGCACCAAGTGCTGATCCCTTTTCAAGATGAAACAAGGAACTTTCGGATCTAATGGTTGACCTTTTGCAACCTCTGTTCCTGCTTCTGTCGGATTGATAAATGATTTGACGAAGAAAGGAATTTTCTTTTGTTGAAGAGGTTGTAACGTTTTCGGGTGAATAACAGAAGCTCCATAATAAGCCAATTCTATTGCCTCTTCATACGAAATGTGATGCAACAACTCTGCCTTATCAAAATAGCGCGGATCCGCATTTAAAACACCCGGTACATCTTTCCAAATGGTCATGCTTTCAGCATTTAAACAATATGCAAAGATCGCAGCCGAATAATCTGATCCTTCACGCCCTAAAGTCGTTGTAAAGAAATTAAGATCCGACCCTAGGAAACCTTGTGTTATAAATAAGCCTGTTTGTGGCAGCTTTGTGATATTTTCTTCCGTCAATGTCCAATTTACTTTTCCTTCGCGGTATGTATTATCTGTTTTGATATAATCGCGAACATCTAACCACTCATTGTGAATCTTTATCGAATTAAGATACATACTGATAATTTTTGTCGAGATTAACTCTCCACAACAAACGATTTGATCATATACATAACTGTAATTCGGTGATTTGTTTCGTCTCAGAAATGATACAATGTCATCAAAAAACTGTGAAATTTCATTCGAAACTTCTGTTGGATTATCAAATAATTCTTTTGCTAAAGTAATGTGTTGCTCCTTAACATCATTAATTGTTTTCTCGAAATCGTCCTTTTCAAAATAACGTTTGACTACTTCTTCCAATGCATTTGTTGTCTTGCCCATAGCAGAAACGATCACGCATGTATTTTCGTAACCAACAGATTGCAGCAATTCTGCAACATTTCTAACGCCGGCTGCATCTTTTACAGAGGCACCACCGAATTTGAAAACTTTCATTTCTATAAAAACTTTTTTTACAATTTATTAACTTGCAAATATAACCAAACTACAAATTATATCTTGACCGAATCAAATTAAAATGAAAAATAAATTTGCATGATGGTTTTCATGTATTTAGATTAATTTCAAACGTTTGAAATGATGAGCATTTAAGTTTTTATTCCGATATTTGACGAGCAAAACATAATTATGAACACAAATTCTCATCAAACTCTCGGAGAGTTTATCATAGAAAATCAAGCCGATTTTATTTATTCATCCGGAGAACTATCCAGACTACTGAGTTCTATTAAATTAGCGACAAAAGTTGTTAATTACAAAGTCAACAAAGCTGGTTTAGTTAGTATATTAGGTGAATTCGGAAATGAAAATGTCCAAGGAGAAAAACAACAAAAATTGGATGTTTTTGCAAATGAAACATTTATAGAAACTTTATCGCAACGTGAAGTTGTGTGCGGAATCGCTTCAGAAGAAAATGAAGATTTTATTGCAATTCAACCTTCAAAAAATTCTAAAAACAGTAAATACGTTGTATTAATTGACCCTTTAGATGGTTCTTCTAATATTGATGTCAACGTTTCCGTAGGAACTATTTTCTCTATTTACCACCGTGTTACAGAACCAGGAACACCTGTTACAATAGAGGATTTTCTACAACCCGGAAATAAACAAGTTGCTGCCGGTTATGTTATTTATGGTACATCGACCATGTTGGTTTACACGACAGGAAAAGGGGTTAACGGATTTACCTTAAATCCGGGAATCGGTACATTTTACTTATCGCATCCGAATATGTGCATTCCGGAAGATGGAAATATTTATTCGGTAAACGAAGGGAATTACGTCAAATTCCCGCAAGGCGTTAAAAATTACATAAAATACTGCCAGGCAGATGAAGATAACCGTCCGTATACTTCTCGTTATATCGGTTCCCTTTGTTCCGACTTTCACCGAAACATGTTGAAAGGAGGAATTTACATTTATCCTTCGGGAACAAATAATCCAAATGGTAAATTGCGTTTATTATACGAATGTAATCCTATGGCCTTTATCGCGGAACAAGCAGGAGGTAAAGCTTCAGATGGTTTTAAACGTATTATGGATATCGAGCCAACAGAATTACACCAACGTATTCCTTTCTTTTGCGGATCAAAAAATATGGTCGAGAAAGCAGAAGAATTTATGCGAAATGAAGAATTGAAGTAAGCTAGATTTTAACAGATATCAAATAGAAGCAAACCATTGGGTTTGCTTTTATTATTTTCTAAACGACCATTTCTTCAACAAAAAAAAGACTACCTCAACGAGATAGTCTTTTATAATTTATTGAATAATAATTAAGGAATAGCTATTCCCGGGTAGTTCCCCGGATAAACATGTCTTAATGTCGATTGATATTTTCTGTTAATTGCATCTGCAAACATATTAGCTACAATAGCATAACCTGTTCCTGTTAAGTGAACTCCATCTAAAGAGAAGGCTCCTCCCGAAACAAAAGTTGTTGTATAAGTTTGTCCATAATACTTAATACCTGAACTAGAACTTAATTTTTTCATTTCAGAATATGCATCCACCAATGCTAAATTATATTTTGTTGCTAAACTTGCTATTGAAGCATTGTATTTCGTTACTGCCGCTTCAGCTTTTGCCGTTTCTTTTTCTGTTAAAACATATTGATCTGGCATTTGTATTTGTGTACCATAACCTTGTCTTAACAAAGGCAATGCTGTTAGCGTAATTAAATCTTTCGAAGTCGCTTGTCTATAACTATTTAATCCTAAAGCTGATAAATTTGTTAAATCTTTATCTATTATTACTAATGCATTTTGAGTTGCTCCTGCTGTAAATGGTTTAATTAAACGTTGTTCATACTCTGCCTGATTAATTAAATTATTCTTAAGCGCTAATGCTAATCCACCATTGTATTGCGCATAAGCAGTATTTAAACCTGATATCTGCACATCTGTTAAACCAGTAATTGCATTATACGGTACAGTTGTAAAATATGGAATCGATGTTACAGAAGGAATATTCGCAATAACACCTTTTGGCTTTTTTGCAGAATTCGTCATTGTAGCAATAATTTGTTCTAAAGCCCCTGCAACTACTGTCGCATTTGAAATATCATTTGAATTATAATCTGCGGCAACTAAACTACCTGTTTCATTATGATCTACACCGGTACCACCACTTGTTGCATACCCCAATACATCATTATTTCCAATCCATAGAGAGAAAAATGTAGGTTCTTGTTCTACAGCATCAGCTACAACAGAAACAGAAGGTCCACTTGCAAAACGAACAAAATACGGATTTGCCTTTCCTACTGCTAATCCTGCAGGATTTCCATAACCTGGGGCAACTAAATGGTATGATTTTGCACCCGGAACCCCCATATTTTGGAATTTTCCTTTATCCGCTAAAAAATCCAATGCCGCTCCGGGAGCACTTGGCACAGGAGTTAAAGCTCCATTTACGATTTGTAAACTTAATTTTCCCGGAAAGCCAGGTAAATCGGTAAATCCACCTGTATCATTTGGCATATAAGGAGTTGTAAATTCTCCTCCACCTGCAGCTTTCATTAATCCGGCTAACATATTCGGATAAGAATTTTCTTGACCGGAACGGTACAATGCATTGTCTCTATAACCAGAAGTTAACGAGTTTCCTAACGCAATGTATTTTTGAAAGTCAGCTTCACCTGCTGTTACTTTAATGTCTTCAACCGGATTGTCAAAATCCTGATCACAGCTAAACATCGTAGCAGCTAAAGCAACTAATACTATTTTATTTAAATGTTTCATGTTGTAGTGTTATTTAAGATTATACGTTAGTCCTAAACCAAAGTTAATTGCACGCATCTTCACATCTCCTGAGAAATTTTGCTCGATGTTGTCAATATGTCTCTCATCTCCCTGTACATAAGAACCAAACAGATCTAAATAAAATCCATTGTTAAATTTAAATCCTACACCTGCAGAAACAGAGTTTAAATTAGAACTTGGTGTTTCTGAAGACCAGTATGCTGCCGGAACAGGTGATTTATCGTGGTAATACCCAACACGTCCTACAATCATATCATTGAATGTATATTCAGCTCCAAAACGGAACAATGTATTGTCTTTCCAATTCTTTTGAGAAGATGACGTGTAAAAAGTGTTTGATGCATCATTGTATAAATTGATATCTAAACTTTTATAACGTGTCCAGTTTTGCCAAACAACATCTCCAAAGATTTCCAATTGAGGTAAGATTTTATACGACATCCCGAAAGTAAATTCAGATGGTAGTGGTAAAGTTGTGTTCCATTTATCTGTATTGAAAGGCACATTAGAGGCTATTCCGGAAGGCACATTCGTCCATGTAACGTCTCCTTTGTTTGCAGAAACATCAACATTTGAACGGTATGCTAATCCTACACCAAATTTCTCTGTTGGCTTGAACATTGCCCCAACATTAAACCCTAAACCATGAGCATCTTTGTCCTCTAGTTTTAGTTTAATATCATTTCCGGCAACAGTTTGTACTTTTTCTAATTTCGCTGTTCCGTGTGTGTAGATAAAGCCGATACCTAAACTGAACCAATCAGAAAAACGGTAAGCCACAGTTGGCTGAATGTTAAATGCTTTTAAATCAATATGCGTGATATTCGCTTTATTCTGCCAATCTTCCGGCCAGGTAACCGAACTTCCAAACGGTGTCGTTACGCTTATCCCTACTGCTAAGTCATCAACAGGTTTGTAACTCACCGCTAAATACATTGGTGTTCCCAATTTACTATCCGTTTCAGCTTTTTGCAAAGTTGTCGGGTCTTGCCATTTTACGTCAGTTTTTACACCAAAACCTCCGACAGCAATACTCAATTTACTGTCTACGAAAGCTAATCCGGCAGGGTTATAAAACGCCACACTCGCATCACGAGTCTGCGTCGCAGAAGTTCCTCCCAAAGCAGCTTGGCGAACTCCCTGTAAAGCAACACGGTAACCTCCTGCAAATGCAGATGTAGATAAGCCGATAAATGCTAATGTTAAGAAAATTTTCTTCATATTTTTTGTTCGTTTTTAATAATACCTTCTAACAAAAATAACATAATTTTATAATAATGTTATGTTAACATAATAAATTTTAAAAAAATCTTTATTCTTAAGGCTTTCAGCCATAATAATACTTGTGTAAAATATACACTATTGATAAATTTCTTTAATTTTTTCAGATATAATGTATCCTTCAGACCAACATGCCTGAAAATTAAATCCTCCTGTAATGGCATCAATATTTAACACTTCTCCTGCTAAAAATAAATGCGGTAGCTTTTTCGCTTGCATCGAATGAAAATCAATTTCTTTTAAATCTACCCCTCCAGCTGTTACAAATTCATCCTTGAATGTACTTTTTCCATTTATCTGATACATTCCTTGTGTCAATTCAATCGCAATTGCTTCCACTTGTTTCTTTGATAAATCTGCATACACTTTGTTTTCATCTACACGGCAATAATTTAGAATACTGAACCAAAAACGTTTCGGAAAATCGAACGGGTTATTCTTATGAACATTCTTTTTTGCATCAGCCTGTTTCTTATCATTTAAGAAAGAAATCACTTCATCTTTGGATTGATTCACAAAGTTAATTTCAGCTTCGAATTTATATTTACTTTCATTTAGCTTTAATGCTCCCCAAGCGGATAATCTTAAAATAGCCGGACCGCTAAATCCCCAATGTGTAATTAAAAGAGGACCTTCAGCGTCTAATTTTTGCTGATTGATTTTTACTTCTGCATTTTCAAATGAGATTCCCATCAAACCTTCAATGCGGGGATCTTTGCAGTTAAATGTAAACAATGAAGGAACAGGTTGAACAATCTGCAACCCTAAACTCTTCAGGCTTTTCCAAAATTTAGGGGTGCTTCCGGTTGTTATAATCACCGTTTCAAAAAATTGTTTTCCCGATTTCGTCATTAATTCATACCCTCCGTCTACCTTGCTTATCTCTTGTACACCTTCCGAGAAATTCAATTGAACTTTATTTTCATCTACGGCTTTTGTCAATGCTTCTATAATAGAAAGCGAAGAATCGCTCACAGGAAAAATACGGTTATCCTCTTCAATTTTTAATTCGACACCGCGTTCATCAAACCAAGCCATTGTATCTCCTGGTTGGAAAACATGAAAAACACTTCGCAATTCTTTTTTTCCTCGGGGATAAAATTCGACCAGATCCAACGGATCAAAACAAGCATGTGTCACATTACATCTTCCTCCTCCCGAAATTCGTACTTTTTGCAGCGGTAAATTTGCTTGTTCAAACAATACAGTTTGTTGTCCTACAGTTTTTCCAAGGTTTGCTGCAACAAAATATCCTGCTGCACCACCTCCTACAATGGCTATTTTTTTCACGGAACAAAGGTAAAATTTTATTTTTAACAGAAATTTTAATAAAAAAAGGAAATGTTTTCACATTCCCTTTTATACTTTTTGTTCATGAAAAACAAACAGAGGTGTAATATTTTTATTCGCGATTTTCTTTGTAAATCCCGGCGAAAATATTTTATCAAAAAAACCTTTGTTTCGACTCACCACAGTCAATAGATCAATTTGTTTTTCCTTGATAAAATCCAACACCGCATTTACAGGATCCGTATCATGATAAATCTCGAAAACAATTGGATCTCCGGCAAATTGATCTTGCCAATCTTTCAGTGCCTGTTCATCATATTTACCATCCTTAGAAACATGCATACAATGAATTTTAGCTTGGTGACGATTTGCAATCTCAATCAGATATTTTAAAGCATCTTTGTCTTTTTGATCAAAAACAGTTGTAAAGCCAATATTTTTAAATCCTTTGAAAGACATCGCTTTCGGAATACTTAAAATCGGAATCTTCATCGATGTAATTGCATTAATCGTATTCGATCCAAAAAGCATTTTTTCTATTCCAGAATTACCATCTGTTCCCATCACAACAAAGTCGACACTTTCTTCACCGATAATCTCTCTTAAGATGTAAAGAAAATTTCCTTCTTCTAAAATAAATTTAACCGGAATTTCATTCAATCCATTTTCATCCGCAATTTGTCTTAATTGTGGAATATTATCTTTAAAATTATCAAAGCTTCCTAATTCTACCGTCTCATAAACATTTTGAATTAAGCCGGCGCTTAAACTTCCTGTTATCATAGGTAATTCGTAAACGTGTAAAACATAAACCTGTGCATCTATACTTTTTGCAAGGTTTAAAGCATATAAAAATGCATTATTGGCAGTCTCAGAAAAATCTGTTGGGAACAATATTTTTTTCATTTTTTCGTGTTTTGTAGTCAAAAGTTACGAATAATTTTATTTCGACACGAAAAAAGCTCAATCTATTTACACAGATTGAGCTTTCTTTATTCACTATAAATTATATTATTCATGAAAAACAAATAGCGGCACTATATTTTGAGAAAGAATTTTCTTTGTAAAACTTGGAGAAAATAATTTTTCAAAGAAGCCTTTATTTCGGCTCACCACAGTTAACAAATCTATTTTCTCTTCTTTGATGAATTCTAAAACCGCATCAACTGACTCTTCTGTGGTATAAATAGAAAAATCCACTGGTTCATCTTTATAATATTCTTTCCAATGATTAAGTGTTGGAATGTCATAATTACCATCTTTCGATACATGCAGACAATGCACTTTCGCTTTGTACCTGTATGCGATTTCTGTTAAATAATCTAATGCTTTACGGTCTTTATCCTGAAAAATTGTTGTGAAACCAATGTTATTGATTCCTTTATATTTGTATCCGTTTGGCACACTTAAAACCGGAATTTTCAAATGTTTGATCGCATTCATGGTATTCGATCCAAAAATAACTTTATCAAAACCTGTATTACCTGTAGTCCCCATTACGACAAAATCCACTTTTTCTTCTTCTATAAAAGTTGGTAAAACAAACGAAAGCATTCCCTCTTTTATAAAAAATTTCAAATCAATAGATGAAAAACCATTGTCTTCTGCCATTTTTCGTAAGAACGGAATGTGATCTTTCAGATTTTCGAAATTATTCAATTCTATTGTATCATATACATTTTGTAAGATTGTCGCATCAACTCCTCCGCTCACCATTGGGTATTGAAATGCATGTAAAACATACAGTTCTGCATTTTGATTTTCTGCCAAATTTAAAGCATATAAAAACGCATTATTTGCAGTTTCTGAAAAGTCTGTCGGAAATAATATTTTTTTCATAATCTCACTGTTTAATAGCTCTTTAAATATACAAAATAATAAAGACTTAGCATTTAATTTGATGTTAAATATTATTGTTTTTTTCTATTTGATGTGATTAAAAATATTAATCATTTTCGTGTAAATTCTAATCCGTAACTTTGCAATTAAAATAATTTTCAATTCATGAATAATACATATTTTCAGAAAACCATTGTTCGCTGGTCTGATTTGGATGCGAATCGTCATTTAGCAAATGCTTCGTACATGAATTTTACAAGTTTTGCGCGAATTGCTTTTTTAAGAGATTATGGTGTTTCGATGAAAAATCTGGCTGAATACGGAATTGGTCCTGCGATTTTACATGAACAATTTTCTTTTTTCAAAGAAGCGATGGAAGGTGAAGAAATTTACATCTCTGTAGAAATTGGCGGAATGTCAGAAGATGGTATGATTTATCAGTTTATTCACAATTTATATAATCAAGATGGAACACATCTTTGTCATTCTGAATTGACAGGTGTTTGGTTTTCGATGACAAAACGTAAAATGCAGGCTCCTCCAATCGAAATGTTAGAAAATATACAAAAATCATTTGAAGGTAAAACCATTAAAACAATGTCAAAACAAGACATTATCAATTTACCTTTCCGCTCAGAAAATGTAGATCCATCACTTTTTCAATCCCTAAAATAAACAGATGTTAGAAGATAAAAATATTTCAAAAACTAGTTTGGCAGAAATCGGCGAATTCGGTTTAATTAATCAAATCAAAGAAGGTTTTCCCATCAAATTAGAAAGCTCTATCAAAGGAATTGGTGATGATGCGGCCGTTCTTGACTTCAAAAAAGATAAAATTGTCGTATCAACTGATATGTTGGTAGAAGGCGTTAATTTCAGTTGGTCGTATATGCCATTGCGTCATTTGGGATACAAAGCTGTTGTAACGGCTATCAGCGATATTTTAGCTATGAACGCAATTCCAAAACAATTGTTGGTTTCGATGGCAATTTCAAACCGTTTTACAATAGAAGCGGTGGACGAAATTTACAACGGAATGAAATATGCCTGCGACAAATACAACATCGATATTGTCGGAGGAGACACAACTTCATCTGTCAGCGGGCTTGTGTTAAGTATGACAGCAATTGGTTCGGCTCCTGAGAAAGATTTGGCTTATAGAAATGGCGCCAAAGAAAATGATCTGGTTGTTCTTTCAGGAGATTTAGGCGCTTCTTTTCTTGGTTTACAGGTTCTGGAACGCGAAGCACAAGTTTCTAAAGTGAATCCTAACAATCAACCGGATTTAGAACAATATTCTTATTTAGTCGAACGACAATTGAAACCGGAAGCAAGATTAGACATTGTCAACCTTTTAAAAGAACTGAAAGTAAAACCTACTTCTATGATTGATATTTCGGATGGATTATCTTCTGAAATTATTCATTTATCAAAAGAAAGTGGTATTGGATTTAATATTTATGAAGAAAAAATTCCATTGGATTCTATTGTCATTCGTACAGCTGAAGAGTTTAAAATCAATCCCATTACGTGTGCATTAAGCGGTGGAGAAGATTATGAATTGCTGTTTACCATTGACCAAAAAGATTTTGAAAAAATCAAAGGAAATCCACATTTAACGGTGATTGGCCATGTAACCGGGAAAAACGAAGAAAATTATTTGATTACACGCGGAAGTGAGCAAATGGTTCCGTTGACAGCGCAGGGATGGGGTATTGAAACGGAAGAAGAAGAATAATTTTTGAAATGAAGCTTCTCATCAAATATAAAATCAAAAGCATTCAAGAGATTGGATGCTTTTTTTGTTGAAATAAGTTGTAATTTTAAATTTAATAGAACTAAGATGAATACAGAAAAACTAACAGAATTAATAGGGGATTTAACAGTTTTTGATTTGAGTATCGATTTCAAAAACAAATCAATTACACTTCATCTTGGTTATCTGCCTTTTGAAAAAAATCCAACTAAGAAAATAACTTTTAATGATATTATTTGGCAAGATTTCTCTAGTTTTCATAAAGAAAACATTCAAAATACGATAGAATATACGAATGATTTCAATATTTTTCTTGAATATAAAAAAGATTATATTGAAAAGAATATAAAGTATTTACCAATTGATTTATTAGAAACTCTCAAAAATAATCAACATCATTATTACTACTCCCAACCAACTCTTGGGTTTGAATTTTTAATTATTACTCAGACAGAAATTAGTATTTCAGATTTATAAAACAAAAAAGCTCATCCAATGGATGAGCTTTTTTATATTGTTAGCGTTTTCGCTGTCGAATTATCAATTAAGATAATGGTTCAATTGAAACGTAAGATCTATCGTTACGTTTTTTAGTGAAAACTACTTTTCCGTCAACTAAAGCGAATAATGTGTGATCTTTACCGATTCCTACATTATCACCAGGATGATGTTGAGTACCTCTTTGACGAACAATAATGTTACCAGCGATTGCTGCTTGTCCACCAAAAATTTTAACACCTAAACGTTTCGAATGTGATTCACGACCATTTTTCGAACTTCCGACCCCTTTCTTATGTGCCATTTCGTTTTGTTTTTAAGAGTTAATAATTAATCTCAGCTCAATCTTAACCGATTGAAGCTACTTCAATTTTAGTGAATTGTTGACGATGACCGTTAGACTTTTGGTAACCTTTTCTTCTTTTCTTTTTGAAAACGATTACTTTGTCTCCTTTCACGTGTTCAACGATTTTAGCTACTACGGTAACTCCGTCTATAACTGGGGCGCCGACAGTGATTGCTCCGTTATCTGTTAATAAAACACGATCGAATTTTACTTCGTCTCCTGCTTCACCAGCTAAACGGTTTACAAACAATTGTTGGTCTTTTTCAACTTTGTATTGAAGCCCTGCTATCTCTACAATTGCGTACATAAATTAATGTTTATAAATGAAAATTGAGTGCAAAGATAACCAAAATTTTGAATTTAAACACTTGAATTGATTGAAATTTAATTAGAAAGATAAAAAAACTATGACATATCTTCTATTTGGATTAATTAAAAATAAGTATCTTTGCCTTTGAGATAATTCATAGATAGATTGGTAGAAATGATTGAAAATTATTCTTTAAAAGATTTAAAAATTGGCGAACAAGCAGTTGTAACAGGGTTTAGTACCGAAGATATTCCTGCTAAGTTTTATGAAATGGGTTTTATTCCCGGTACAAATTTACTTGTTAAAAATAAGGCTCCTTTTGGCGGTCCTATTTGCATCAGTATTGTATCAAACAAATCTGTTTTGGCACTAAGAAGAAATGAAGCTGATAAAATCTTGATAACAAAAAAATAATGAATCATTATAAAATTGCCTTAATTGGTAACCCAAATGTTGGAAAGACTTCGTTATTTAATAAACTTACAAATCTTCGCCAGAAAGTAGGTAACTACCCTGGTGTAACAGTTGAAAAACGAGAAGGGAATATTGAACGAAATGGAAATAAATTTTTCATTACAGATTTCCCCGGAACGTATACAATTTACCCTAGTTCGCTGGATGAGGAAATTGTTTTCAAGACGTTAGGAGACAAAACCAATGATCATTTCCCTGATTTGGCTGTTGTCATTGGAGAACCTTCTAATTTGAAGCGTTCAATTTTATTGTATCAACAAGTTCGTGATTTGGGTGTTCCTGCTATTTTCGTCATTAATATGAAAGACGAAATCAAAAGTAAGGGTCTGAATATCGACTTGAAAAAGTTAGAAGATTTTCTTCAAACAAAAATATATCTTACTAATGCTCGTACAAGCGAAGGTCTTGATGAATTGGTAGAAGCTTTCACGAAGAATGCTACACCATACTCTCATCGTTATGAAATCCCGAGAGAATATTCTTCTGTCGTACAGAAAGTAAAAGAAGAATTTCAACTAGAATCAGATTACCTGGCTTGGCAATATCTTTCTCAGAAAGAAATTTCATTCCAATCGAAAGAAAACCTGAGTAAATTAGATACGATAAAAAAAGAAGCGGATTTAGTCTCAAAACGATTACAGGTTAAAGAAGCATTGGATCGTAATAAAATTTTAGATGATAAATTAGAAGATATTATTTCCTACAATTTTGAAGGAAATGAAACTTTAACAGATAAAATTGACAAAACATTAATCCATCCGATTTTTGGATATATTATCTTTCTAGGAATTTTATTGTTAATCTTTCAGGCAGTTTATACATGGTCTGCTCCATTAATGACAATGGTTGAAGATTTATTTGGCTGGATTGATGAAAAGGCAATCAGCTTGCTTCCGGAAGGTCCTATCAGCGAAATTATAGGCGGTGCTATTATTCCCGGTATAGAAGGTATTGCTGTTTTCGTTCCTCAAATTGCCATTTTGTTTTTATTCATTTCGATCATGGAAGAAACTGGTTACATGAGTCGCGTTGTTTACCTAATGGACAGATGGTTAAAACCTTTTGGACTGAGTGGTAAGAGTGTTGTTCCTTTAATTTCCGGAGTTGCCTGTGCTGTTCCGGCAATCATGTCAGCACGTAACATTGAAAATGACAAAGAACGTTTGTTAACAATACTTGTTACACCATTTATGACGTGTTCTGCTCGTTTACCTATTTATATCGTTCTGATTGCTTTAGTCATTCCCGACGAAAAGATACTCGGTTTCAGTTATCAAGCTTTGGCCTTATTTGTGATGTATATCTTAGGTGTTATAGGAGCATTAGGAAGTGCCGTATTACTTAATTTGATTATCAAAGCAAAACATAAAAGTTACCTTATTCTAGAAATGCCGACATACAAACTTCCTGATTGGAAAAATGTCGTAATTAATGTTTGGGAAAAAACATTAGGCTTCTTAATTGATGCGGGTAAAATAATATTTGCAATTTCAATTATTCTTTGGGTTTTAGGAACATTTGGACCTGGAGAAAAATTCAAAAATGCAGAGGAAATTGTAACTGCTCATCATCCAAAAATGAATGAAGAAGATTTAGCTAATGAAGTTGCATCTTATAAATTAGAACATTCATATTTAGGAAGATTAGGAGCTGTTATAGAACCAATTGTAGAACCTTTAGGATATGATTGGAAGATGGGAATTGGTTTAATTTCATCATTTGCTGCACGTGAAGTTTTTGTCGGAACAATGTCAACTGTTTATAGCCTAGGCGAGGTTGATGTTGAAGACGATGGACAAAAAGATCGTTTACTTCATCGTATGCAAGCTGAAATTAATCAAAATACAGGACAGCCTGCGTATAATCTTGCAACCGGAGTTTCATTGTTATTATTTTATGCTTTCGCAATGCAGTGTATGAGTACAATTGCAATTGTAAAGCGTGAAACAAATTCTTGGAAATGGACATTGATTCAGACAGGGTTTATGACTGGCTTGGCATACATTGTTGCATTTATTGCTTATCATTTTTTAAAATAAAATTATGGATAATATATGGCTACAATATATTTTTATTGCATTCCTTTTCGGATTTGCAGTTTGGTATGTTGTAAAGTTAATACGAAATTCATTCAGCTCAAAAGGTGGTGGTTGCTCAAAAGGCTGCGGCTGCTCTCCGGACAAAGACGAATTTCAAAAAAAAGCTAACTCATAAGTTAGCTTTTTTTTATTTCAATATTTCAAAGTATTTTTACTTCATTAATGATGATTTAAAATCAACTATTTCACTGATTATTAATCAATTTAATTTTATTTATTCGGAATAAAAATTTTACATAATGGAAACTTGGATGATCATTTCGCTCATAATTTCAGCCCTAATTCTTTTAGGCCTAATCATTTACTTTGTCTCTAAAAATAAAAAGCAAGAAATGATTGAAGACCATTTCTTAGCTCCTGAAAAAGCTAAACCTATAATAGAAAACAAAGAAACGTTAGCTAAACCAGCAATACCCACTAAACCTATAAATGTTCATGAAGATATTCTTCAAGAAGAAAAAACTATCAGTAATCTTAACATTTCATCTAAAACCGAAAATGATTTGCTAAAAAAGTTAGAATTATTCGAGAAAAATAAAGGTTTCATCAAAAAAGATATTAACCTGGCAACATTGTCAAAACAGTTCGAAACAAACACAAAATATCTTTCTGAAATCATTAAAGTACATCGTCAAAAACAGTTCAACTCTTACCTGAATGAATTAAGAGTAAATTATATCGTGAACCGGTTAAAGAATGAATCCTCTTACATAAATACAAAAGTAAGTTATTTAGCTAGTGATTGCGGATTTACTTCCCACAGTACTTTTACAACAATTTTCACACAGATTATGGACGAATCACCTTCAGTTTTCATAAAAAGAATAAAAGAAGAGCAAAAAAAATCATAATTCTCATTCATTAAAGAATAACACTCACTATTACAATCAGATAAAAAACATCAAACATATTTTTATTAACAACAATAAAAGACGATCTATATAAAATAACTTCTATTTAAAATTTCATATTTTTTTATTCTTGATGAAGATTCTATCTTTAAAATAAGATTTAGTCTTATGCGAAAAATAGAACCTGAACTACTTGCTCAAAAAATAAAAGACGGCGATCGATTCGCTCTCTCACGAGCCATAACTCTTGCCGAAAGTAATCGATTGGATGACTTAAATTCAGCTCATCAGATTATCAGTCTATTACCAACTTCAAACACATCTAAAAGAATCGCAATCACCGGAATCCCAGGTGTTGGAAAAAGTACATTCATCGAATCTTTAGGAAAATACATTCTCCAACAAGGTGAAAAAGTTGCTATTCTGGCAATTGACCCCAGTAGCTCTCTATCAAAAGGCAGTATTTTAGGTGATAAAACACGTATGGAGGATTTATCTAGAGAAAATAATGCTTATATCCGTCCAAGTGCCTCTAATGGTTCTTTAGGAGGAATTACGTCCCGTACTTATGAAGCAATCTTACTGTGTGAGGCTGCCGGTTTCGAAAATATTTTAATTGAAACTGTGGGCGTAGGTCAGTCGGAAACTCTTGTAAATGAAATCTCAGACCTTTTCCTATTTCTTCAGCTTCCCGGTTCCGGAGACGATTTGCAAGGTATAAAAAGAGGGATTATGGAAATGGCAGATTTAATTTTTGTAAACAAATCAGATTCTTTCCAAGAAAAACTGGTAAAAGATGCAAAACTGGATATCGTTCGCTCTTTGCAATTTCTACCTACAAAATCATCGCAATGGAAAAGAAAGTCCATTGTTGGTTCTGGTTTAATCGGGAAAGGAATACCTGAATTATGGGAATTAGTAAGTGATTATTTTAAATTTATACATGAGAACGATTACTATCAATCAAATCGAGAAAACCAGCAACTGAAACAAGCCCAGCGGTATACCATAGATTTAGTTAATCAACATTATTTAAAAGCTCTAAAAGCTCAGCCAATCCAATCTGATAAAAGTATTTCAGCTTTTGAAATGGCCAAAAATTGGTTAAACTCTCATTCAGTAGAAATTAATACAAAATAAAAAAAGACAATCAATTTGATTGTCTTTTTTGCTCCTCCTCTTGGGCTCGAACCAAGGACCCTCTGATTAACAGTCAGATGCTCTAACCAACTGAGCTAAGGAGGAGTATCGTTATCGATATTGTGATGCAAATATAGAGCAAATTTTATTACTTCCAAATCCTAAAACTATTTTTTTTCGTTCTGAAAGTCGCTTAAACAAACAACTCTTTGAAAATGAATTAGAAATAATTCAAAAAAAATATAAAAATTTTTATTCACGTATTATTTGTAATGATAAAATATCCCTTGTTGCGTTGCTGTCCATAAAGGAGCCGTTTTATTTGCCACTTTTAAAGCATCTGCTGTCCAAGTATTACAAGTGAAAAATAAATTATAACTTCCTTTTGCTTCATAAAAAGAATCATTATCGCCATAAACAGCATCTGTTTTGATTAATTCCACTTTTTTATTTTGATTCAAGTCAAAAGAATCTTTAATGTAACCGACCAACTTTTCATATTCTTCTAGGCTCATCTCAATACGTTTACACCCCTCTCCCTCTGTCATCTTATCATAAAATGTTGTATGCATAGCCGAATCTCCTAGCCAAAAAGCAGCCTTAAAAGCAGTAGAAAATTTTAAATCTTTCCATTCTGGTGTATCCAAATAAAATCCTTTATCTCCCCAACCAAAAGCTATGTATGCGTATTCTTTCTTTGATTTTGTATCTGAAAAAGGAACAAATGCAGACCAATCGATCAGTTCTGATTTTACAGGAACAACAATATCTGTATGCATTCCGTTCGTTAAAATATAAACTGTTATTTCATGATTGGCATTGTGCTTTTCTTTGTTCACAGTAATTAATGGCAATAAAACGACCGCCAGCAAATAGATGACAACTAACAAGAGCAATACACCTAAACATTTTAACACAATTCGAAAAAGTTTTTTCATACAATTTGGTTGAAGAGCTAAAATAAAGAAAATCACTAGAATCAATGACCATAGTAAACAGATTTTTCACGAAATTTTAAGTCGTTGTTACACAGTCTTAATATTTACTATTCTTATTTTCAAAATTTCATGTAAATTAAAATACGGAATCAGAAATTGTATTTCACTTGAAAATTGAAGTAAGGATCAAAGGATTGTATCATTTCACAATAAATTACTACTTTATAAAAAAGAAGAAACTCTCTAATGACAGAAATTAAAAAAACCTGCTCAATTGAGCAGGTTTTTTTAATTTGATTCGTTGTAAAGTGTATTATGATCTTTATCCAAGAAGTTAAATTGTAAGTATTTGTACGCATCTCTTGGTACAATCTTAATCCACTTTTTATGCTTAAAAAACCATTTCATCTGAATGCTTGGCAATCCATGTTGCAAATAAGCTGCTACGAAAGGATGTACATGCAATGACATTTTTCGTAAATCCTTATCTTTTCTATCAAGGATATTCAAGAGCACTTGTTCAATTTTATCAATTGTAACGATAGGAGCTTCTATTTCATTCGATTCTTGGTTCGGATTTTCTTCAGTTGTAATAAAATTCACCTCTGGGCGAACTCGCTGTCTTGTAATCTGAATCAATCCAAATTTACTTGGTGGCAAAATCTTATGTTTTGCTTTGTCTTTCGACATTTCGGCTCTCAGATGTTCAAACAATTCTTTTTTATGTTCTGCATCTGTCATGTCAATAAAATCGACCACAACAATTCCTCCCATATCACGTAAACGTAACTGACGTGCAATTTCAGAAGCAGCAATTTTGTTAACCGCAAAAGCCGAATCTTCCTGATTTTTAGAGTTTCGAGAAATATTTCCCGAATTCACATCAATTACATGTAACGCTTCTGTATGCTCAATCACAAGGTAAGCCCCTTTAGATTGTGGAATAGTTACCGTTTTACCAAAAGCTTGTTTAATTTGTCTTTCAACATTAAACTTTTCGAAAATTGGAACAAATGGATCTTCATATTCTTTCACCAAATTTACTTTATCCGGTGCAATGACTTCCAAATATTCACGCATTTCGTCTGCTAATTCAGCATCATCTACAGAAATTTTAACAAAATCATCATTAAAATTATCTCTCAAGATAGAAGAAGCTCTGTCCATTTCACTAAGAATTTTAGATGGAGCTTTCTTTTTCTGAAGATTTTTAAAAACTTGAGTCCATTTGTTCAACAAATATGTCAAATCCGCTTGCAATTCTTCAGCATTTTTATCTTCAGCGACTGTTCGGATGATAACTCCAAAGCCTTCTGGTGTTAATCCTTCCAAAATTTTGATTAAACGATCGCGTTCAGGTTTTTGTTTGATTTTTTGTGAAATCGAAACACGCTCCGAAAAAGGAACTAAAACCAAATATCGACCGGCAATTGAGATTTCAGAAGTAATTCTTGGTCCTTTCGTATGAATTGGTTCTTTTGTAATTTGAACCAAAACGGAATCACCGGGAGCAAAGATTTCAGTAATCTGACCATCTTTATCAATTGGTTTTTCCATACGGAAGTTCTTCAATTTTTCGGTTTTGTACGTTCCATTTGCTACAATTTTGTTGTAAACATTTGATGAACGTACTTGTGGACCTAAGTCATGATAATGTAAAAACGCATCTTTTGAATAACCTATATCAACAAAGGTTGCATTTAAACTAGGAGCTAATTTTTTGATTTTACCCAAGTAAATGTCGCCAACTGCAAAGCCATCATTTGCAGTATCTTGATGAAATTCCATCAGGCGACCTTCATCTAAAACTGCGATGCGTACTTGATCAGCTAAGGCTGAAATCACTAATTCTTTACTCATCAAAAAATTATGTTTTTAAAAATGATAAAAGCACTTTCCAAAATTTCCATTGAAAAGTGCTATCTTGTAAAAAGACTAAAATTATTAATAGTGTGCTATTAATTATTTTTTCTTTTTGTGTCTGTTAAGACGACGACGTTTTTTACGTTTATGCGTCGCTACCTTATGTCTTTTACGTTTTTTTCCGCTTGGCATGATACAATTATTTTATTGTTATTTGATTACGTTTGCTTCGCTAGTCTTTACATCTTCGATGAAAGTTTTAGCTGGTTTGAATGTAGGAACGTTGTGAGCTGGAATGATAATAGAAGTCCCTTTTGTAATATTTCTACCAGTTTTTTCAGCTCTAGTTTTAATAGTAAAAGATCCAAATCCTCTTAAGTATACATTTTCTCCTTCTACTAATGATTTAATCACCTCCTCCATAAACGATTCTACCACTCTTTGAGTATCGCTCTTTTCAAGTCCTAATTTACCTGAAATGTTATTTACTATTTCTGCCTTTGTCATAATTCCTCTTATTATTCTTAAATTTGAAAGCGGGTGCAAATATAACGATTGTATCTCAACAAAAAAACATTTTACTAGTTTTTATGAACTTCAACTATCTGATTTTGTCATATTTTGACAAAAATAAACGAGATTTACCTTGGCGTCATACAAAAGACCCATTTCGCATTTGGTTGTCGGAAATAATTCTCCAACAAACAAGGGTTGACCAAGGTATGAAATTTTACAATAATTTTACACAAGAATTTGAGACTATTTTCGATTTGGCAAATGCTGATGAACAAAAGGTCTTAAAACTCTGGCAAGGATTAGGTTATTATTCTCGTGCCAGAAATTTGCATTTTACTGCCAAGATGATTGCACAAAAATTGAATGGTGAGTTTCCTTCAAATTTTCAGGACCTGAAAAAACTTAAAGGAGTTGGGGATTATACTGCAGCTGCAATTGCCTCTATTGTTTACGATGAAGCTGTACCGGCTGTTGATGGGAATATGTTTCGTGTTTTTGCACGTTATTTTAATATTGATGATGACATAAGTTCGCCAAAAACGAAGAAAATATTTTGGGATTTAGGGTTAGAAGTAATAGATAAAAACCGACCGGGTGATTTTAATCAGGCAGTAATGGATTTGGGCGCTACTATTTGTACTCCAAAGCAACCTAAATGTGACCATTGTCCACTAAATGAATCTTGTGAAGCTTTGCGTTTGAACAACGTAAACGAACTTCCTGTCAAACTCAAAAAGACAAAAGTTTCCAACCGTTTTTTACATTTTATCATTATCGAGAATGACACTAAAATTGCTTTGTCTAAACGAACCGGAAACGATGTTTGGAAAAATTTGTATACTTTTCCAAAAATAGAAACCGAGACAGATTTATTAGATAAGGGTTGGGTTCTGGAGAACGGACTATTAAATCGACTTTCTTTTCTTGATGAGGAGAAACACATTTTATCGCATCAAAATTTATTTATAAAATATTGGAAATTAAATGTATCTTTAAAAGAAATAACAATATTGAGAACAGAAAATGATTTTGAAATGATTTCTTTACATGATTTCGAGCATTATCCGTTTCCAAAACCAATAGAAAAATTTATAACTAAACATTATTTGGATTAACTTTGTATATTACAAGCCACTAAAACCTATTACACTATGAACGGGACAACAAATAAAGTACTTTTAATCGGGAATTTAGGCGATGATGTAAAATTGCATCATTTTGATGAACAAAACTGTATCGGACGATTTCCTATCGCAACAACAGAATCTTACATTTCAAGAACAGGAGAGCGAATCACAGAAACAGAATGGCACAATATTGTGACACGCAATAAACTGGCAGAGTTATGTGATCGTTATCTGAAAAAAGGAGATAAAGTTTTTGTTGAAGGACGTATCAAAACGCGCAAATGGGATGACAATGGACAAACTCGTTACACAACGGAGATTGTTGCAAATTCAATTGAGTTTTTAACTCCAAAGATTGACAACGAACAGCGACAAACTATGCAAAATGAACAGAATAAAAGTCAACCAAACACACCAATTGTTGAACCTCCGTTTATTGATGAAGGGGAAGATGATTTGCCTTTTTAGAAATTAAAAAATTTAAATGAATTTTAAAAAACTTAACGTTTTACATCATACAATGAATTTTAAAACTATAATAGCATTAGGTAGTAGTGCTATTTTTTTTATGTCGTGCAATAAAGGCGAGGATATTGCTAAACCTTTGGGACAGGTCCGCCTCGAATATCCGCAACAAACATATTTGTCATTCTCCGAAAATGTCCCTTATACATTTCAGTACTCAACTTTTGGAAAAGTAATTCCCGGAAAGAAATCAAATTCGTTCAATATTGTTTACCCAAAAATGAAAGCGACAATTTACCTGACCTATTTTCCGGTAAAATCTCCACAAGATTTAATCATTCAGATTAAAGAAAGTGAAAGCTTTGTACAAGAACAGACGGTTAAAGCAAGTTTTATTTCTCCGCAAGAATTTACTTTTCCTCAAAAAAAAGTATTTGGTACCTTATATGAATTAGGTGGAGAATCTGCCATTAATATTCAATTCCATGCAACAGACAGTACAGCGAATTTTTTAGCAGGTTCAGTGTATTTTAAAACCCAACCAAAGCCCGATTCTTTAGCACCTGCAGTTGATTACATTAAAAAAGATGTAAAAAAATTGTTAGAAACCTTAGAATGGAAAAAATAAACCTTGTCGGTAAATAAAAACAATTAATTTTGTAGTCATTTAAAAATTAGAACATAATCAAATTTAAAATAATATGTTAATACAGATAGCTACTTTAATGCTTAGTTTGATGCTATTGGTAATGTTGCACGAACTTGGACATTATGTAACAGCGCGATGGTTTGGCGTTCGTGTCGAACGTTTCTTTTGTTTTTTCGATGTGAAATTTGCCATTTGGAAAAAGAAAATTGGTGATACTGTTTATGGTATCGGTTGGTTACCACTTGGAGGTTATGTAAAACTTTCCGGTATGATTGACGAAAGTATGGATTTGGAACAGATGAAACAAGAACCAAAACCATGGGAATTTCGTGTAAAACCAGCATGGCAAAGATTAATCATTATGTTAGGTGGTATTATTGTAAACATCATCTTAGCCATGATTATTTATGCCATTCTTTTTATTTCTCAAGGGAAAAGCTTTGTTGATGTAAGTAAAATGCAATACGGAATTGAAACAAATTCAACTCAAACTAAATTTGGCTTGCAACATGGTGATATTCCTGTTGGGGTAAATGGTGTTAAATACCAATCGTTACAAGAAATTGGAAAAGAAGCTTTATTAGGCGGAGAAACTTTAGATGTAAAACGCCAAGGGAAAGAAGTTTCTTTACCTATTACAGAAGATTTTAGAACTGAAATATTAAATGCAAAAGGAACATTCTTTAAACCACAGATAATTCCGGTTGTTGACTCTGTACTTGATAACAGTGCAGCACAAAAAGCAGGTTTATTAAAAGATGATAAAGTTATTGCTGTCGATGGATTTACAACACCTTTATACACTGATTTAAAAAATAAATTGAATGAATACAAAGGGAAAACAACTTCTTTAAGTATTGAAAGAAAAGGTGAACCTGTAGAATTGATGGTAAATGTAGGAAAAGATGGAACAATTGGTTTTTCAGTTTCTAATTCATATACAGAGTCTTTAATTTCTCGTGAAGACTACACAATTGGAGAAGGTATTGCTATGGGAATCACAGAACCTTTTAAAGCAATTGCAACACAAGTCCGTGGAATTGGAACATTATTTCAAGTAAAAGATGGACGTAAACAAGTAGCAGGTCCTATTGGAATGGTAAAACAAATGCCAACAGAATGGAACTGGTTATTCTTTTGGTCATTTACAGCAATGATTTCTGCTTGGTTAGCATTTATTAACTTGTTACCAATTCCTGGTTTAGATGGTGGACATGCTGTTTTTGCCATCTATGAAATGATCACAGGAAAAAAACCAAGTGAAAAAGTTTTAGAGAAAGCGCAAATGGTTGGTGTCGTAATTATCTTAGGCTTAATGGTCTTCATCTTCGGAAACGATATTGTAAATATGATTTTTAAATAAAAATTAAAATATTTTTTGTGGGTGTAAAAAATACTATTATATTTGCACCCACAATTAAGCAACATTCCTCCTTAGCTCAGTTGGTTAGAGCATCTGACTGTTAATCAGAGGGTCCTTGGTTCGAGCCCAAGAGGAGGAGCTTTTTTAGTGAAACGTCAAACAAAGACTTAAAAATAATATTTTAAAATATCGGATTTTCCTCCTTAGCTCAGTTGGTTAGAGCATCTGACTGTTAATCAGAGGGTCCTTGGTTCGAGCCCAAGAGGAGGAGCAAAAAAGACAATCAATTGATTGTCTTTTTTTATTCTTACAACTACCGATTGACTATTATTCGGATTATATCCAAAATATAATCATCTACTTCAACTATACTATATTTTTCCAAGAATAGTATAGTCCGACACAGAATTAAAACATGCACTGTAATTATGCTTTACAATAGATTTTGTACATCACAGTCTATACTCACTACTTATCGTATTGAAAATGTTTGATAATAATTCACAGATTTACAAATAATGAATAATAATAGGTTTAAATCGTTCGAAGAAAAAGATATGAAAAAATTTCAGTTCAAAAAACAAAATACTCATAGCACGAATTGAAAAAGAAGTTGAAACTGAAAAACAGATGAGCTACTACCTTATCTTCAATACTTTAATTAATCAGGTACAAAGATTGTAAAACATCTTAAAAAGAAGGACTCTTTCTTTCTGCTAAGGTTTTAGAAATATTTAACATTTCTCCACGCAACCATTCCTTCATGTAGAGCATCTTACTAGTAAGAAAATAAACAAATCAATTTAGTATGAAACTGACAAAAGTATTTAGCGTTTTAGCCTTATTTATTGCAATGGTATCATTTGCTCAGAAAAACAGTAAAACAGATTATTCAATGTATCCGAAAGCAAAAAAGGGATATGAGCAGAAAATTATTACGCTTGAAACATTGCCTAATGAAGACAATTATAAAGTAGAAATTTTTGCAGGTAAAAAAACCATGGTCGATTCATGTAATAATTTCTTTTTAACCGGAGGTTTTGAACAAAAAACAGTAGATGGTTGGGGATATGATTATTATGATTTTGAATCGAACGGTAACGTTGGAGGAACGTTGATGGGATGTTTTGATAATAAGTCTGTCGAAAAAATTGTTCATGCACAATCATTGCAAACTCGTTACAACAGTAAATTACCAATCATCGTTTACCTTCCTAAAGGATATACTTTGGAGTATAGAATCTGGAAAGCTGACGAAAAACTAAATTTAGTAAAATAATTTTTTAGACAATTATATGGAAAAGCTCGAGATGATCTCGAGCTTTTTTTATTCTAATGAAAAACCAATTGGGTAATGGTATAAATGACCAACCCCACAAGTCCTCCTACTAACGTTCCGTTAATGCGAATAAACTGTAAATCTTTTCCTACTTCTAACTCTAGTTTTTCACTCAACTCTTTCCCTTCCCATTTATCCACAGTAGAGCTAATTAAACCTTCTACTTCCTTCACATTTCTTAAAATCATTCGGTAAAGAAAATGACGTACCCAACCATTTATTTTAGCAATCATTTCCTGATTTTCATTTAAATTTTCAGTTAATTTTTTGATATTCTTCCTGATATACAATTGCATCGCAGAATTTTCATCATCAAAACTTTCTGTAAGGTTCAGCTTTATAGCTTGCCACAAATCTGCTGCATAATCATTCATGCGTTCTTTTGTGATAAAGTCATCCCGAAGAGACTCTAACCTCAATTTCCATTCAGGAGATTCTTTTATATTCTGAATATTTTCTATGATAATTCTTTCAATAGAATGACGAATAGGGTGTTCTTTATCTTCTTCTACCTCATCCAAGAAACTCACCACACCTTCCACTACTCCTTTTGAAATTCTTTTACCTGCGAAAAATGAAATCACCGGGTGTTTTTCATTCAATTTATCCTTTATGATTAAATCACTTTCAAGTATATATTCTTTTGCCTTCGGAATAATGGCTTCTAAAATATCATCGTGTTTTTCCTTTTCTAAAATATATTCTAAACTTGATGAAACCAATTCCGGAAGATTAAACTGCTTTAGAATTTCATCTCCTTTCAAGGTAATGAATCTCACCACATCCTCATCATCTAAATCTCTGACAATCTTTTTGGAAAAGTTGATTAATTCTTCTTGCAGCATCTCTTGATTAGTTGAGCTGTTCAACCAATCCGCAGCATATTTTACAACTTCCAATTTTTCAATATACGGACGTATTGTTGCCGGTGTCAGAAAATTACCTGTTACAAACTGTCCTAAATTATCTCCAATTGCATTTTTACTATTTTCAATAAGATTTGTATGCGGAATTTTAAGACCAAGCGGATACTTGAATAAAGCTGTAACGGCAAACCAATCGGCAAGCGCTCCTACCATCGCAGCTTCTGCAAAAGCTTCCACATAACCAATCCATTTCGCTGATGAATGCTGACTTAAATAAACCATCAAAAAATAGATGAAAGCCATTAAAATGAATAACCCCGTTGCAATTGCTTTGTGCTTTTTGAGATTTTGTATTTTCTGAAGTTCCGTCATAAAAATATTTTAAAAAATGGCGCAAGAATTTAGCCAATCAAAAAAAGCGGAGACTTCTCCGCTAAATGCTTTATACTTTTTAGCTATTTGCTTTCCTGAAACACCAACAAAGCAACATTAGCACTCGATAATAAACGTTGGCTGTGGTTGATTGTAAACAATCTTTCAAAAGAAGATAATTCACGGTGAACGACTCCTAAAACATCAATATTATTCTTTGCACAATAATTAATTAATCCTCCTTCTACATCTTTATTCGGTTCTATCGTAATCAACGCTTCAGGGTAATCAGATTCCCATTCTTTTTTCACACTTAACATTTCGGGCGTAATCGACTTATCGTCTACATGGACAATGTTCAACAATTTATCGTATCGTTTTGTGATTTGCGCCATTTGCGTCAGAGCTTTTGTTTCTTTTTGATTGAATAATGTCGCATATGCAAAATTTCTTTCTTCTTTAAACTTTACCTTATTTGGAACTACTAACACAGGAACAGGCGAATTGTTGATGACATTGACCGTATTTGAGCCAAAAAACTTTTTTCCTAAACTTGTTTGTCCGTTTGTTCCCATCACTACATATTGTATGTCCTCTTTGTTGATAATATCCAATAACATTAACAATAAGTCTCCAACAACCAATGAACTGTCTATTTTTACATGTTCCAGGTTATTCTCTTGTGCTATATTTTTCAGTTGATTGATGTAATTTTCGAAATTAGCTTCAGTTACATCAAGATAATTTTTAAGATTAGATTGTACCGAAACTAATTTGATCCCAGTCTTGAGTACTTTTGCAAGATTTAACGCATATAAAAAAGCATTGTTTGCCGTTTCCGAAAAGTCTGTTGGAAATAATATTTTAGCCATAATTTAATTCGTTAATACATTTTTCTGTTCTATAAATCTACGATTAAAAAATGTCTATCCATAAAAAAAGCCTTGATTTCTCAAGACTTAAGTATTTTTTATTCGTTCTTAATAACCAAAACGACGAAGGTCATTTTCTTTACTTCTCCAATCTTTGCGTACTTTCACAAAAAGCTTCAAGAAAACTTTTTTATCAAAGAATTTTTCCAATTCTTCTCTCGCTTCTTTTCCTACTTTCGATAAAGATTCGCCTTTATGTCCAATGATAATTCCTTTCTGAGAATCGCGTTCTACATAGATTTCAGCATCAATCGAAATTAAATTTAAATCTTCCTTAAAACGTTCTGTCACCACCTCTACAGAATAGGGAATTTCTTTTTGATAATTCAATAAAATCTTTTCACGAATTACTTCATTTACAATAAATCGCTCTGAACGGTCTGTTAACTGATCTTCCGGATAATACTGGGGACCTTCCGGAAGAATTGCTTTTATTTTATTAATCAATAAATCTAAATTCACATTTTCTTTTGCAGAAATTGGAAGAATTTCAGCCTTCGGTAATAATTCATGCCAATATTCTACTGCTTCATTCAAACGTTCTGGTGTCACGGTATCAATCTTATTTAATAATAAAATAATTGGTGTAGACGTTTTTTGCAGACGCTCAAAAACGTCTTCATTTTTCAGACGCTTCTCTCCAATCTCTACCACATAAAGAATAACATCGGCATCTACCAATGATTCTTTTACAGCATCCATCATTTTTGATTGTAATTCATACGCCGGATCTAAAACTCCGGGAGTATCTGAAAATACAATTTGATAATCCTCTCCTGTCAAAATACCTTTGATACGATGACGTGTTGTTTGTGCCTTATGTGTAGCAATCACAAGACGTTCTTTCATCAATACATTCATCAAGGTAGATTTTCCAACATTTGGATTCCCTATGATATTTACAAAACCGGATTTAAATTTCTTTTCGTCTGACATTCTGCAAATTTAGTGATTTCTTTAGTAATATTTCAGATTTATATTTTGAAGAAAAGTATAAATTCTAATCAAATTTTAATGTAATAAATTGATTTTGGTCTGTATTTTGAATAATTCTAATTAAGTTCAAAAAAATATGACGAAAGTTATGGTTTATTGAAAAATATGATTAATTTCATACTCGTGTTACGGAAAAATTAAATTAACCAAAATTTAAAAAAATGATGAAAGCAGAACTTATAGAGAAAGAAGAAGTAAGAAACTATAAATTTTTAGACGCGCCAAAAGACGAAGTTACGGTAGAAGTAAATAAATTATATGGGGCTGTTAGACTAGGAAACGAATTCAAATCAAAAGCGTATATTACATTCCAAACGGATCAAGGTCCTAAAAAAATAGAGACAACGGTTTGGTCTGTCACAGATAAGTTTTTACAAATAAAGAATGGAGTGTTAATTCCATTAAAATCTTTAATTGATATTCAATACTAGTGTTGTGTATTACTTAAAATAAAAAGACGGTTACTACGGGTAGTAACCGTCTTTTTATTTTAAGTATTTTCATTCGTTTCATTTAATAACCGGATCAATTCTGCTCGTATTGCAGCTTTGTCGTTACTTTTCGGAAAATCTCCGATGAAAAATGTTTGCTGCGGAATCTCGTCCGGTTGTAATTCTCTTTTCGGAATATCTACATGCTCTGCAAAACGACTCTCAATTACCAAAGAAATGACATCTTCATTGCTTCCTTTTTTGGGGAAAGCAATCACAATAAAGTTATACTCAATATATGGTTTTAATTTTTCTTCAATCAATTCCAAATTTACCACCTGTCTTCCGTTCAGCTTGCATTCGTTTCCGGAGATCCATCTAAATTTTCGTTGATCATCAGAAATAACTGCTTGTCTATACAGATTAAGTGTTTCTGTTTCATATGGAGAATTCAAGACTAAATTACCTTTTTCATCTTCTGATATTTCAACCTTATCTAAAACAGTATATTCATTTTCATCTATTTTTTTTACAGCAACCGGAAATCCATTTGCTGTAAATACTTGATAAAAATTCGTTTTAGTTTGCTCTTTTAATTTCTGAATTAATCCGGAAGATAAAGTATCACTTTCTATCGCTACCTTTTCTATCCTAGCCAAATCTGAAAAAGAATTTTCCAATTGGTCTTTTGTTAAATAGGCATAATTTAATGCATAACCTATCTCATCTTGACCATCTCCTGTTAATGGAATTTTAACTTTATCCGCATCTTCGTGACAATATAAATCCAATCCTCCTTCTATCGCTTGAACCAACGAAATTTCTCCCTCGTTTTCTAAGACTGATGAATTTAAGAGAGCAGAATCACCTCTTTTCAATCCTAAAAATTTGTTCAGTGATTGAAAACTTGCATTGACAAACTGGTGGCTAAAATTGGAAACATAAATATTATCTTCCCGCAAATAATGAAAATTAACAATCTCTTCTTTTTGATCCATTCTTTCCATCAGCTCAAAAATATGATCTTGCCATTCGAAGGTATTTTTATCCTTAAATTCACCTAGAATTTCAGGAATATTTTTGTTACTAAACTCTAATTTCATAATAACTATTTTTTGTGCGTTTTTAATTTATTGATAATCAATAATTCTACCAAAAACAATAATTCATCTCTATTTTGAATGTTTGTTGATAAAAAAGTTGAAAAAGAGTTTTCAAAAAAAAGCTATTTTATAAAATCTAATCGATAATTATTTATCTTAGCAAGATGAATCACAGAACAGATTTTTCGAATTTAAGATTTAAACGAAATCTAAATTCTAATCCATCACAAATAGAGTCATTTGAATTAGATAGTTTACAAGTTAAAAGTGATTACAATTACGATGATGTAAAAGATCTGAAACAAATTAATTTTCTTCCGGGAGTTGCTCCATATTTACGAGGACCATACACGACAATGTACGTACGTCAACCATGGACAATTCGTCAATATGCCGGTTTTTCTACTGCAGAAGAATCGAATGCTTTCTATAAAAGAAATTTAGCCGCCGGGCAGAAAGGTCTTTCTGTCGCATTTGATTTGGCAACTCACCGTGGTTATGATTCAGACCACGAACGCGTTGTTGGAGACGTGGGAAAAGCAGGTGTTGCTATTGATTCTGTCGAAGATATGAAAATTTTGTTCAATGAAATTCCGTTGGATAAAATTTCCGTTTCCATGACAATGAACGGAGCTGTTCTTCCTATTTTAGCATTCTACATTGTTGCTGCAGAAGAGCAAGGAGTTTCGCAAGAACAACTTTCAGGAACCATTCAGAATGATATTTTGAAAGAGTTCATGGTGCGTAACACCTATATTTATCCACCAACTCCTTCTATGAAAATCATTGCAGATATTTTCGAATACACCTCTAAATATATTCCTCGTTTTAATTCCATTTCAATTTCAGGCTATCATATGCAAGAAGCCGGAGCGACACCTGTTCTGGAAATGGCTTATACCTTGGCTGATGGTTATGAGTATGTAAAAACCGGGCTGGAAGCCGGACTGAAAGTAGATGATTTTGCACCTCGATTATCATTTTTCTGGGCAATCGGAATGAATTTCCCTCAGGAAATTGCAAAAATGAGAGCAGCCCGTATGTTATGGGCAAAATTAATGCAGGAATTTGAGCCTCAAAATAAAAAATCGTTGATGTTACGAACGCACTGTCAAACTTCAGGCTGGAGTTTAACAGAGCAGGAACCTTATAACAATATTGGCCGCACAGCGATTGAAGCATTAGCTGCTGCTTTAGGCGGAACACAATCTCTACACACGAATGCATTGGATGAAGCCATTGCTTTGCCTACAGACTTCTCTGCTCGTATTGCACGTAATACTCAAATCATTTTGCAAGAAGAGACACAAATTTGTAGAACTGCAGATCCTTTTGGAGGAAGTTTTATGATTGAATCTTTGACGAATGAAATGGCGAATCAAGCTTGGGAGTACATTCAGGAAGTTCGCGAACTAGGAGGAATGACACAAGCAATAGAAGCAGGAATTCCGAAAATGCGGATTGAAGAAGCGGCCGCTAAGAAACAAGCGAAAATTGATTCGGGAGAAGTAGCTATTGTAGGAGTAAATGCTTATCGTTCAAAATTAGAACAACAAGAATTTGATATTTTAGAGGTTGACAATACTGCTGTGCGTCAAAAACAAATTGATCGCTTAAATCAAATCAAATCAGAACGTAACAGTGATGCTGTTCAAGAGATATTGGAACAATTAACAAAATCTGCTGAAACCGGAGAGGGTAATTTATTAGCCTTGTCTATTGAAGCAGCCCGACGTCGTGTAACATTAGGCGAGATTTCTGATGCATTAGAAACTGTTTTTGGTCGCCATAAAGCAATTACAAGAGGAATTCAAGGAGTTTATGCTATGGAAGCCGGTAAGATGAATAAATTTGAAGAAGCTCGTAATTTAGCAGACGAGTTTGCAGAAGAAGACGGACGCCGTCCACGTATTATGGTTGCAAAAATGGGACAAGATGGTCACGATCGCGGAGCTAAAGTTGTGGCAACTTCATTTGCGGATATGGGATTTGATGTGGATATTTCTCCATTGTTCCAAACACCTGCTGAAGTTGCAAAACAAGCCGTAGAGAATGATGTTCACATTTTAGGAATTTCTTCATTAGCTGCGGGACATAAAACACTGGTTCCGGAAGTTGTGAAACAGCTAAAGGAACTTGGTAGAGATGATGTTTACATTGTTGTTGGAGGAGTTATTCCTCGTCAAGATTATGATTATCTTTACCAAAACGGTGCAGATGCAATTTTTGGACCAGGAACTAATCTGGCTGAATGTGCTTGCGAAATTTTAGAGAATTTATTGAAATCTTATAAATAAATCTATTTTAGTACGAGTATTCCTGTCTATTGACAGGAATATTTTTATATTTATACCACACAAACCTTAAAGCGAAATGAATAAAACTCTTCGAAACATTATCTTAATCATCTGTACAATTTTTATTATATGGTTTATTGGGTACTTTCTGATTGGAGACTTTATCAGTTTAGAATTCGCTAATCAGCAGTTTTCCAAATTATTCCCTAAAATATTAACTTTTGTAGCAGCAGTTAGTATTTACATTATTTTTCTTGTCTCAATAAAAAAGAAAGAGGGATGGAGTTTTATGAATATCATGAAATTTGTTTTTGGAATTATCATTGGTTTAATACCGCTCTTAACCTTCGAATATTTCAGTATCGGAAGTTGTACAGATTGGAAAATAGATAAAAAGATAAAAAAAACACTGTACCAATCCAATTCATCAAATGCTGAAACTATTGTATTGCTTGAAACATATTGCCCGGAATCTAACCTGAAAACAACCCAAGTAAAACGTGTTGTAAAAATCACACCGCTTTTTATTACGACATCAGATATTGATATTTCAAAGATTTCGGATAAAAGCTGGAAAAAACTTTAATCAACATTAAACTTTGCTCAAAATTTGATGTCTAACAGGTGAAGAAATCAATTCATCATATGACAAAATATATTCTAGCATTTCTTTTTAGTTTCGTAACGATATTATCCTTCGCTCAAGAAAAAATTACGATGACCGGTAAAGTGACTGATGTACTTCAGTTTCCTTTGACTGATGTTGAAGTTAGTTTAGGAAATACATCCGATTCGACTAAAATTTCTACTACAAAGACGGATGCTTCAGGAGTTTTTAAATTAGAAATTTCTACTCAACAAAACCCTGTATATCTCATTATTGATGATGCTTTAGAAGGTATTTTTAAACAAAATTTTGAATCCATTAAACACTCCATTGATCTTGGAACAATTATCATCAATCCTATGATCTATGATTTGGACGAAGTCCTTGTAACCAATGTAGAACCTATTGTTATAAAGCAGGATACAATTGAATATAATGCAGACTCGTATAAAGTAAAACCAAACGCTAACCTGGAAACACTCCTGAAAGAATTACCTGGTTTTGAGATGGACGAAAGTGGTAAAATAACCGTAAATGGAAAAGATATCAACGAAATTTTAATTGATGGAGAACCTTTCTTTGGTACAGATGGAAAAGTTGCTTTAGAAAATCTACCTGCAGATATTATCAATAAAATACAAGTTTCTGATTACAAAACAAAAAATGAAAAATTTTCAGGAGAGCGTTCAAAATCAGACAAATCATCCTTGAATATAACCTTAAAAGAAGATAAGAAAAAAGGATATATGCTAAAAGCATCTGCAGGATATGGTACCGATAATCATTATGAAGGCAACTTAATGGCCAATTATTTTAAAGGTAAAAAGAAAATAAGTTTAATTGGTTCTTCAACAGATATTGCCTCTTCCGGAATGGTAAACGGTGAAGGTTCTCGTGGCCGTGGAGGAATGGGACGAAGAAGCTCGGACGGAATAACCACCAATACTTCAATTGGTTTAAATTACAATGATCAATTGAGTGAAAAACTAAAAATTGGTGCTGATTACCGATTGAATCATTCTTACAATAAGAATGAAAATTTTACACTTCAAGAAAATCTTAACCCTAATAATACCTTTACAACAACATCAAATACAAATTCGAAAACTGAAAATTACGGACATAATTTTGGAACAAATTTAGAATGGACAAACAAGAACACAAAAATTTACGTTTATCCAACTTTTAACAATTCTTCTGCTACATCCTCTAAAATTGGTGACGGTGAAAGTATTGATCAGGATGGTGTTCTTAAAAATCAAACTGACCAAAACATTCATTCAAAATCAAATTCGAATACATTTGGAAATCAGTTATCAATCAATCAAAAATTCGGAAATAGCTCATATTTAGATTTTAACTCAGGAATCTCTGTTTCAGCAACAAACACTGATCAACGTGAAATTTCGAGTGCCGTTTTTTATGACGGAACAAGAGCTGATACAAACCGTAATGTTAATTCAAAAAATAATTCAAAAAATAATTCTTATACTTTTGATTTAAAATATACCTTACCTGTAACAGATTCTATCAAGGTTTCCGTTGGGTCTTCTTACGACATTACTGATTCGGAAACCAATAACTATTCATTAAACTACAACGAACTTACAGGAGAATTTGATGAGGTAAACAGTGATTTGACAAGGTTATTTACAACTAAATCTACTTTATTTAACCCATATGCTCAGTTTTTGCTGGATAAATCGAAACTTTCGGCAACTGTAAAAGTTGGTGCAAATATTTATAACCAGGATAATTTTGGTCAATATAAAACAAGTGTTGAAAACTTGACTGTAAACAAAACGCTGCCTCAATTACAAGGGAACATTCGTTATCAAAAAGGAAATAATTCGTTGATGTTGATGTACAACTACAACACAAGTTTACCTTCTGCCAGTCAATTACTAGCCATTGAAGATCAATCTTCTCTTACCAGTACAATAACTGGAAATCCTAATCTTGATCCGAACAAAGCACATAGTTTTAGTATGATGTTTGGAAATTTTGATCGTAAAACACGCCAGGGATTTAATGCATTTCTTAATTACACGTACAACGAATCCAGTATTGTGAATGCTATCGTAACTGATGAGAATTTGACCAGAACTATTACCTACGAAAATATTACAGGAAATTACAGATTGAATGGGAATTTATCGTTCAACAAACAATACCAAAAAGGAATGAATAAATTCCGAATGAACCTGGGAGTCTCTGCAAGTTACGGATTAAATCAAGGTTTTAATGACAACCAAAAATATGAATCGTATAACACGACTCTTTCTCCAACCCTAAGACTGAATTGGGATTATGGAGATTATTTAACAATTTCACCTTCGTATCGGTTAAATTTTACAAAATCCAAGTACAAGAATTATCAAATTGACGGGCAAGATAATATCACGCATAATTTCGGAATAAGAACAATTGCGAACTGGCCTAAAAATCTAAGCTGGACAAATGACTTTAATTACAATTACAATTCGAGAATGGCAGCTGGCTTTAAACGTGATTTCTTTTTATGGAACACCAGTTTAATGTATCGTTTTTTCAATGATAAACTAGAAGCAGGGATAAAGATTTATGATGTATTAAATCAAAATAACAGTTTTACACGTACAATTTCTGATGAATATATTCGCGATGAACGTAATAACATCTTAACACGCTTTATGATGTTTTCCCTAACATTTAACCTCAACCAATTTGGAGGAAAGTCGGCAAACCGTGGAGATCGACGAGAAAGAGGCGGAATGCGAATAATGGATATGCAATAACTGGAAAAACGGCTCAAAATTAAGCCGTTTTTGTATTTTAATCTCCTCTGTCAACTCCTCTGTTTTTATTGATATTTTCTTGTATTTTTTGATAATATTCTCCTTCTAGTTTTTCAAATTCTGATAACAAAATTACTTTTCCTTTACTTGGCTTTTGTAATTTTAATTTATTATCAATCGAAATTGATTCTAATTTATAAGTCGTATATTGATTTTCATCTTTCAAAGATGTTCTTTTCAATTCTAATAATAAGCCCGGTAAACCATTATATTCTTCTGGTCCACATTTCGATTTTATCGTAGGAACATACCACGCTTCTATGCTAAAATTAGCATCAACAACTATTGCTTTTCTTACATCGTAGCCTTTTATCTTTTTGGTTTCTCGTGTTATATTCCATTTATATGTTGTAATAGAATCTGAAATGTTATAGATTTTTGAATCCATTTCTCTCCTAATTGTTTTTGTATTATTGTCAAAATCATAAAAACTTTCTAAATCCTTGTAACCACCAATTACTTTCATCGAATATTTTGGCCCTTGAGAATTATCTACTCGCTCTACTTCTTGGGAAAGACATTGGTTCGCATCAACAGATAAAGCAATGTATTTTGGTTTAGAAAACATTTCTTCTCTCAGCTTCTTTGACTCAGGATTCGGATCATCTAAAGAAATAAAATATCTTCGTTCATATTCTACTTTAAATTTATCTTGAGCAAAAGAACAAATTGAGAGAAATAACAATAATATGTATTTCATTTTAATTGAATTAGATACTAAATATAAGAAATAAAAAAGCTTCACCATTTCTGATGAAGCTTTTTTTTGTAAATATCCCTCTTGTTTTTAGAAAACTCTTACCAACAATTCTTGTTCTATTTTATTGTGACAATCTTCTAATGCATTTTTCTCTGCCTTACCGGCTTTCCAATGCGATGTACAATAAAATTCGTCTTTTTTCCATTCTAAATCATCTTTAAAAAATGATTTAATTTCCTTAACAGATTTCGATTCGCCTGCGACATATGCAAAACGTTTTCCTTCTTTTCGTTTCGGAAATTGTTGATTTTTAGTCAAACTGTACAAAGCTGTTCCACTTCCTACATTCTGATTCACAATCCATTTAAACTCTAAATTCGCTTTCGTTTCTATTTTATGAATATCGTCTTCTGTTGGGACTTCCACGCAAACAACTCCATGCGTTTTTGCAGGTAAAGATTCTATAATTGAAGAAATAACAGGTAAACCTGTTAAATCAGCTGCCAGAAAAATAAAATCCGTTTTAGGAGCCAATTCCTTCTTTTTCGACTTCATCGAAACTCCAATCATATCTCCAACTTTCGCTTCATTTGCCCAACGAGAACCTGGTCCGTTTAGTCCATGATTTGCGATATCAATTACAATCACATTATGTTCTGTATCTATATTACGTAAAGTATAGGTACGGGAAACAGGTTTGAACTTTTCTGATGGTGAAATCCATTTTTTATTTTCATCGTCATACTCTGCATAATGAATATCTCGGATTCCAAGCGGAGGAAATAATAATTTACACGTTCCTCCTATTGTAGTATTTTCAAAAAAAGAAACATCATCATTTTCTAAATAAACGCGAATAAGATGTGGTGTTACAAATTCTTTCTTTTTTAAGATGAACTTCTCCTTCGCAATTTTGACTTTTTCTCCCATCAGATTATTTAGATTTATTCTAATTCTATGCGAAGATAAACTAAATTTAGATTGAATTAAAATAATAAAATGTTAAAGTAAAAACTTATAGTTTTTTTAATGTGGTAAACTAGATTATTCCCCGTAACTTTTAGGTATTGAAAAAATAACCTAAAAAACGAACAGAAAATGGAATATACTTTATGTGAAATCGAGCTTGACAAAAGAACTCTTCCAATTGAAGGCGGATATAATTGCAGAGATTTAGGTGGAATAACAAACAAAAAAAATGAAGTCATTAGAAAAGGATTGTTAATCCGATCTGATGATTTAGCTAATTTAACGGATGATGATTTAGAAATTTTAAATGATTATCCTATTCGGACAATTATTGATTTACGGACAACTTACGAGCGTTTAAAAAATCAGGATCATATCCCAAATAGTTGCAATCATGAAGTTCATCTGGATATTTCTTCCGGGCATTTTGAAAATTTAGTGAAACAATTTAAAGCCGGGATATCAAATCCGAAAGAATTTATGTGCAAAATCTATGAAGATTTTGTCTTGGACAGAATTTGTCAAGCGCAATACAAAAGCTTTTTCGACATTATACAACATAAAAATAGAACACCGATATTATTTCATTGTACAGCAGGAAAAGACCGAACTGGTTTTGCTACAGCTATGATTTTATCTGCGCTGAAAGTAGACTTTGAAACAATAATGGAAGATTATTTGGCTTCGAATATTTATTTAGAACAAAAATATGCACATATATTAAAAATTGATCCGAACTATAAATATTTAATCGATGTTCTCCCTGAATATCTGGAATGCTCTTACACAGCTATTAAAAATAATTTTGGTTCTGTTGAAAATTATTTAACAGACATATTAAATGTAGATTTAAATTTAATGAGAAGTTTATACATAGAAAAATAAAGCGGCCAATTGGCCGCTTTATTTTTCTATGTATGAAATTTCATTCGTTGAATTCTTACTGCATTCAGAATAGCTAACAAGGCTACACCAACATCAGCAAAGATAGCTTCCCACATATTAGCAATCCCTTCAGCTCCAAGCAATAAAACAATAGTTTTAACTCCCAATGCCAAAACAATATTCTGTATCACGATCTTTTTAGTTTCGTGACCAATTTTCATAGCAGTGGCTATTTTAGATGGCTGGTCGGTTTGTATCACGACATCCGCCGTTTCAATCGCTGCATCACTTCCCAAACCACCCATCGCAATTCCCACATCAGAAAGAGCCAATACCGGCGCATCATTAATACCATCTCCCACAAAAGCAACTAGTTGAGTAGGATCTTTTTTTAATGCTTCTACCTTCTCTACTTTTCCTTCAGGTAGTAATCCTCCAAAAGCTTCATCCACGCCAACTTCTTTTGCTACTTTTTGCGTAATCGTATTTTTGTCACCACTTAGCATAATCGTTTTTGTCACACCCAAAGATTTCATTCTCTGAATAGCTTGTTGGGCATCTTCTTTTATTTTATCTGCAATCGTAATATAACCCGCATATTGACCGTCTACCGAAACCACAACGATACTTTCTACGATATCATGAATTTCTTGCGGATATTCAATTGAAAAATGATCTAATAATTTTGTATTTCCGGCTAAAACAATTTTTCCATCTACATTTCCTTTCAATCCTTTTCCGGAAATTTCTTCTACCTCTACGGCTTTTAGACCAGATGGGTGATGCTCTACAATCGCTTTTGCAATAGGATGTGTAGATTGTTTTTCTAAAGCGGAAACAAGATTTAGAAACTCAGGTTCAGGAAGAGTTGTCTCTATTTTTTGAACTTCAAAAACCCCTTCTGTCATTGTTCCTGTTTTATCCATCACAACAGTATTCACTTTAGCAATTAAATCCAAAAAGTTGGAACCTTTGACTAAAATACCATTACGAGAAGCCGCTCCAATTCCTCCAAAATAACCCAATGGAACTGAAATAACCAATGCACAAGGACAAGAAACCACCAAGAAAACTAAGCCTCTGTACAACCAATCGTTGAAATCATAATTATCCACAAAGAAATAAGGAATAATGACCAAAGCTGTTGCCAGAAAGAATACAATAGGCGTATATATTTTTGCAAATTTTCGGATGAATAATTCAGTAGGTGCTTTACGGGAAGCCGCTTCCTGAACCATTTGTAAAATTTTAGCAATTGAACTGTCTTCAAATTTTTTCGTTGTTTGTATCTCAATTACATTTTCGAGATTTAACATTCCGGCCAGAACAGTTTCTCCTGTTTTATAAGTTGAAGGTTTACTTTCTCCTGTCAATGCTGCTGTATTAAAACTTCCTTTATCTGAAATCATCATTCCATCTAACGGCACCTTTTCACCTACTTTAACCTGAATTGTTTCACCTATAGCCACATCATGTGGTTTTATAGTCTCGAAATTACCATTTCGTAAGACATGTGCTGTATCAGGGCGAACGTCCAATAAAGCTTTGATGTTTCCTTTCGCTTTATTAACCGCTGCTTCCTGAAACATTTCTCCAACTGTATAAAACAGCATAACCGCTACTCCTTCCGGATATTCACCTATTATGAAAGCTCCTAAAGTTGCAATTCCCATCAATGAAAATTCATTGAAAAAATCGAATCGCTTCGCAAGCTTAAATGCTTCTTTCCAAACTGAAAAGGCAACTAGAATATATGAAACAGCAAACCAAATCAAACGGATGGTTTGATTTTCTACAAACCATGATGATTTTAAACCATATTGAATAAAAATCCCTGCAAAGAAAATTGCTAAACTTGCTCCTAATAAAACCTTGCTATTATTGTGCTCATGATCGTGATCATGTCCTTCATGAGAATGATTCTTTTGCTCATCTACTGAGCAACAATTATTACAATTCGCCATAATTTAACTTTTATAAGAACAAAGCTAGAACGAATCCTGTGCAACTAAGTTGCAAAGTGGTTAATGTTTACAATGATCACAAATTCCTCTCAGAATAAACGAAGATTGCTCCACTTCGAAATTTTTTGGAAGACTAATTTCCGGCAAGTGAATATTTCGTAAACAAAATGTTTGGCTACAGGTCGTGCAATGAAAATGGGCATGTGTAAACTCTGGAGTACATTTACAACTCGATTCGCACAATGCGTATTTTATAGAACCTGTTCCATCTTCTATCGAATGAATTAATTTATTCTCTTCAAAGGTTTTTAAGGTCCGGTAAATTGTTACACGATCTGCCTGATCCATTTCTATTTCTAAATCTGCTAAGCTCAACGCAACCTCTGCATTCATCAATTTATCCAAGACCAACAATCGCATCGCAGTCGGATTGATGGAACGGTTTTGTAATGTTTTGTTTAAAATTTCTGTTTGCATTTTTTTCGATTTCGTTCTATAAAATTACAAAAAAAGAGGCAAATCAGCAATGATATACGTCTCTACAAAAGTTTGAATTATTTTTATTTAATTGTAATCTCATCAATAAAAATATATGATTTTCCATTAAAAGGTTCTGCTAAATGACCTTTAGGAAAGGCTCCATAAGTTGTTGCTTTCACTTTCACATAGCGCGTTTTTTCTGATTTGAATTCTGTTTTCCACGGATCAGAAAATACAGTATTGTCAAATGCATCAACTTGTTTTTCTCGTAATCCAACCAGCTTATAATCTTTATTATCTTTTGAAGTATAAATCTCTAGCTTGATTGGAAGTAAAATCCATGAACGCGAATCTTGTAAAAAATTCATCGAAACAGATGAAATTGATTTTACTTTTTTCAAATCGATAATCGCTTCAAAATCTTGATCATAATAACCTTGCCAATCCCCTTTTTTCCAATTCGCATCCCCAAAGATTCCATCCAATAAACCTTGTGCTCCTCCTGCATGATATTGAGGCGTATAGGTAGAATTCAGTTGAAGTATATAATCATTCGGTTTCTTTGTAAATGTCCCAAAAACTGTTTTACTTTTTTTACCATTCGTATCTACAAAAGCTGAAATAATAGACGTTTCTTTAATTAAAATTGGTTTTTTATATAATTCAGATTTTTTCCCGTTTATTGAAATAAAAATTTGTGCAGCAGGTTCAACAGACTTAACTTCTACGACTAATTTCTCTTGAAATGTTCTATCTTCTGCAATCAAAACCGGAACAGTTACAATTTTTTCTTCGTCTAATAGAGGTTTTATTTCCCTATCTTTTAAAAACTCAAAGCCTAAAAACTGGTTTTCTTTGTAATTATTTTTCGTCATGATACGTTTTGTTCCATCTTCCAAATGAATGGTAATCTCATCAAAGTACGGCTCAACTACCGTCCACATTCCTGAGGCTGGTGTTACACTATAAATTCCCATCGAAGCCAAAACATACCAAGCACTCATTTGTCCACAATCTTCATTCCCGATCAAACCATCTGGAGAATTTTTATAATGTTCATCTAATATTCGATGAACCAACTCTTGTGTTTTTTCAGGCTCATTAATATAATTGTACAAAAAAGCAACATGATGACTTGGCTCGTTACCTTGCGCATATTGCCCGATTAACCCCGTCACATCTACTTGTTCTCGCCCCGTCGTTTCCGAAGGAGCATTGAATAATTCATCTAATTTCGTTTCGAACCCCACTTTTCCACCATAAAAATCAATCATTCCATGAATATCATGCGGAACAAAAAACGTATACTGCCATCCATTTGCTTCCGTATAATTATTGTTCACTTCTCTCGGGTCAAATGGCACTAGCCAGCTTCCATTTTTCTTGGGTTGAATAAATCTTGTTGCATGATTAAATAAGTTTTTCCAATATTGCGAACGCTCAATAAAATACTGGTAATCATCTTGTTTATTCAAAAGCAAAGCCATTTGAGCAATACACCAATCGTCGTAAGCATATTCTAATGTTTTGGAAACCGATTCATGTTCATCATCAATTGCTATAAAACCGTTTTGTTTATATGCTTTTAACCCCAAGTGGTCCAGAGTAGCTGAATGTTTAGCTGCCTCAAATGCTTTTTCATAATCAAATCCTTTGAAACCTTTTACCATCGCATCTGCTATGACAGAAACTGAATGATAACCAATCATACAATCGGTTTCATTACTCGCTAATTCCCATACCGTCAAACGCCCTCCTTGCTCATAATGCTTGATAAACGTATTGATAAAATCAACTGTTCTTCTTTTTTCGATTAATGTATACAACGGATGTGCTGCTCGGAAAGTATCCCAAAGCGAGAAAACCGAATAGTAATCGAAATTGTTTGCCAAATGAATTTTATCATCCATTCCACGATAATTTCCATTCATATCTTGCGAAATATTGGGTTGCATCATTGTGTGGTATAAAGCGGTATAGAAAATAGTTAATTTATTTTTATCTGAAGATTTAACTTCTATTTTCGACAACTCTTTATTCCAAGTTTTCTCTGCTGCTGCTTTTGTTTTCTTAAAATCAAAATTTGGTAATTCTGCACTATTTACATCTGTTCCATCATAACCTGTTGTAGACAAAGTAACCTTTACTAAAATTGTTTCTCCCCTCTTTACTTTTTTGCCAAAGGCCAAAGCAATTTCTTTTCCTTTAAATTTTGTAGACTTAGGATTTCCTTCTTTTGATGCTGTTAATTGAAGTGGCACATTAAATTCAATCTTTGCAAAAATCTTTTGATTTTTAGCCCACTCTTCCGAATTTCTGTAAACATAGATTGTTTTTGCATCGACAACTTTAACTTCTCCTTCTACAAGTTTATCACGGTGATTTAAATCTAAAATAATAGTTGCATCACCTGCCTTGTTAAAAGTATATTCATGCAAGCCAACACGAGTAGTTGTTGTCAAGCGGACATTAATATTGTATTTATCCAACAAAACCTGGTAATACCCCGCAGTTGCTTTCTCATTTTGATGTGAAAACTTTGAACCGTAATCAGCTTGATTAAAGCTTTTTTGGTTAAGTGTAGGCATTAACATAATATCACCGTAATCGGATACACCAGTTCCATTTAGATGGGTGTGTGAAAAGCCATAAATAAAATCATCCGAATAATGATAGCCACTACAACCATCCCAACTTCCATCAATTCTCGTATCAGGTGACAATTGAACCATTCCGTACGGCAAAGTTGCTCCCGGAAATGTATGACCATGACCTCCTGTTCCTATAAACGGATTAACGTATTGAGCATAATTGGTATTTTGAGCACAAATAAATGATGAAACTATTATCCAAAATAAAGAAAGGAAAGTTGATTTCATAAGTTTTAGTGTTTTGATTTTCAGATAAACTGTTATACAATAATATGGATTATATTTGTTTTCGACACAATTAGAAATCGATTAACACATGAGTAACAGAAGAAATTTTATAAAAAAATTGGGGGCTTTAGGACTTCTTTTAGGCACTTCAAAATTAGACCTTAACGCTCAAACAAAACATACAAAACCGGCAAGAGTTCATCAACCTGTTGTCTTATCGACATGGCGATTTGGAATTGAAGCCAACAATGAAGCTTGGAAAATTTTGAGTAGAAACGGAACTGCTTTAGATGCAGTGGAACAAGGTGTAAAACTTGTTGAGGCAGATCCGAACGAAAGAAGTGTTGGTTATGGCGGGCGTCCTGATCGAGATGGAAAGGTTACTTTGGATGCTTGCATCATGGATCATCAAGCGAATATTGGGTCTGTAGCCGGATTGGAATATATTAAACATCCGATTTCTGTTGCCAGAAAAGTAATGGAAGAAACTCCCCATGTGATGCTCGTTGGAAATGGAGCTTTCCAATTCGCATTGGAAAAAGGATTCAAAAAAGAAAATTTGCTAACAGCTATTTCTGAAAAAGAATGGAAAGAATGGTTGAAAGATACCAATTATCAAATGCCTATCAACATTGAAAATCATGATACAATCGGAATGATTGCTCTAGATGCAAATGGCAACCTTTCCGGAGCCTGTACAACGAGTGGAATGGCGTACAAAATGCATGGACGTGTAGGAGATTCTCCTATTATAGGCGCAGGTTTGTATGTTGACAACGAAATTGGTGCGGCAACAGCTACCGGTCATGGAGAAGAAGTAATCCGCATTGCAGGAAGTCATTTGGTTGTTGAACTGATGCGTCAAGGGTATTCGCCTGAGAACGCTTGTAAAGAAGCCGTACAGCGTATTATTAAATTAACAAAATCCCGGAAAAAAGAACTGGAGAACATTCAGGTTGGTTTTATTGCAATTAACAAACAAGGCGAATATGGTTCGTATTGTATTCATCCGGGGTTTAACTTTGCCGTATATGATCAAACAGGGAATCAATTGATTGACGGAAAATCTATTACAAAATGAAAAAATTAGAAATTGCTTGTTTTAATCTTGAGTCTGCTTTAATCGCAGCAAAATCGGAAGCAGATAGAATTGAATTATGTGCCGACGCATCTTCAGGAGGAATTACGCCAAATTTTGAAGACATTCAAACTTTACGAAAAGCTACAAATAAAGAAATTATGGTGATGATTCGTCCTCGTGGAGGAGATTTCTGTTATTCGGATCAAGAATATGAACAAATGAAATCAGAAATCATTCAACTAAAAAATTTCAGAATTGATGGGTTTGTTTTCGGAATTTTGAATGAAGATAATGAAATTGATTTTGAACGAAATCAAAAATTAATTGAACTTGCAAGACCTTTTCCGTGTACATTTCATCGTGCATTTGACAGAACATCAAATGAAGTCAATTCATTAGAAACAGTTATCAAATTAGGATTTACAACAATTTTAACTTCTGGCTTAAATCGTTCTGTAGATTATGGGAAAATCTCCTTGAAAACTTTGGTAGAGCTTTCTGAAAATCGTATTACAATTATGCCGGGAGGAGGATTACGCTCCATAAATATTGAAGAAATCAATTCATTTACGAATGCATCATATTTTCATTCTTCTGCAGTAATTGATGATTCTGGAATTGCAGATTTAAAAGAAATCAATCGTTTAAAAAGTTTGATTCATTCAGAAAAATAAAAATAGTAACTTTGGCCTATGCTTTGGGAAAATGTAATTGGACAACAAGAGATTAAAAACAAACTTCAACAATCTATAAAAGACGGTCGTATTAGTCATGCACAACTTTTTTCAGGACCAGAAGGTTCAGGTACTTTAGCACTGGCGATTGCTTATGCGAGAGAAGTTTTATGTGGATTAAACAATTCGCAATGCCACCTCAAAATTGATAAATTACAGCATCCTGATTTACATTTTTCTTTTCCTTATTCAGCAACTGAATCTGTAAAAAAACCACTTGCAAAGTATTTATTAAATGATTGGAGAAGTTTTGTAAACGAAAATATCTATGGAAATTTAACCGACTGGATGTCACATCTTGGTATTGAGAAAAAACAAGGTGTAATTCCTGTTGATGAAGCAGACGAAATTGTAAAAACCCTTGCACTAAACAGTTATGAAGGCGGGTATAAAGTGATGATTATTTGGCAAGCAGAGGAAATGACAATTGCTGCTGCAAATAAATTGTTGAAAATAATTGAAGAACCTCCTCAAAAAACACTTTTTTTGCTAGTAACAGAACGAGAAGATTTGATTTTACAAACCATCATTTCGCGTTGTCAATTGGTTAAAATTCCTCGTTTGTCTCAAACTGATATCAAAGATTATTTGATTGAGAAGAAAAATATTAACCAAGAAAAAGCACAACATCTTGCTTTTTTGTCACAAGGAAATTTGAGAGAAGCACTACATCAGTTAAATGATGACGAGCATTTATTTGATAAATACTTTGTAACTTGGGTTAGGAAAGCATTTATGGCTGCTAAAACGCCAACTGTTTTGAAAGATTTAATTGATTGGTCGAATCAAATTTCGAGTTGGTCGCGAAGCGAGCAAAAAGATTTCTTAAATTATTGTTCAGAAATTTTTCGTCAAGCGTTACTCAAAACATACCAATCAAACGATTTGGTGTTTCTACAAATTAATGCTGAAGGATTTAAATGGCAAGGTTTTGCTCCTTTTATTCATGGAGCAAACATCGAAGATATTTTAAATGAAATCAACCAAGCTTCATATCACATCGAAAGAAACGGAAATTCAAAAATTATACTTTTAGATCTGTCCATCAAACTCACTCGGTATTTGCATCGTAAAACAACATAAAAAAACCACTCATCTAATGAGTGGTTTTTATTATATGATTGAATTTTCTTTCAATTATTTTGCTGGAGCTTCAGTAGCTGGAGTTGTAGCTGCTGGAGCTTCTGCTTTTAAAGAATCAACTGTAGCTTTAGCTGAATCTACTACTGCGTTAGCTGAATCTACTACTGTATTAGCTGAATCTACTACTGCGTTAGCTGAATCTACTGTATTCTCTACTGCTTCTTCTGCTTTTTTCTCTCCACAAGATACTGCTCCTAATGATAAAGCTGCTACTGCAACTACTGCGAAAAATTTTTTCATTGTTTTATTGTTTTAATTATTAATAATTTTCGATTAATTTTCTTTGACAAATTTATTTCGGAAACTGAAGTTTGTCATGTAAAATCAATGTAATATAATTGTATTAAATAATTCTTAAATATTAAAAACAATAATACTGATAATCAAATAATTAAAAAATATTTTACAAATATATAATTCGTTTTGTAAAATAAATTAATTTTAATTTTTATCAATTTAGGTCTGTCAAATTAACAAAATATTCAAAATTGTTCTATTTTTAATTGTAAATGATTTAAACTTTATTCAGAAAAGTTAATTATTTATACATTTGTATAAACTTAAATAAAAAGTATGCTAGTAGTTTCTTACATTCAAGAAAACAAAGATCGTGTAATTGAAGGACTTAAAAAACGTAACTTCAAACAATTGGATCTTGTGGATGAAGTTTTAAATGTGGATGAACTTCGTCGTAAAACTCAGTTTGAATTGGATAATATATTAGCTGAATCCAACAAGTTAGCAAAAGAAATTGGTAATTTGTTTAAAGATGGTAGATCGGAAGAGGCTAATGAATTAAAAAACAAAACTGTCGATTTAAAAACACAATCGAAAGAATTACAAGATTTATTATCTTCTTACGAGAACTCCGTTAAAGAGATTTTATATCAAATTCCAAATATCCCGAATGAACTTGTTAAAGCCGGTAAAGATGCTGATGACAATGAAATTGTTTTTGAACATGGAGTTGCAACCGCAAAACCGAACAATTTACCTCATTGGGAAATTGCAAAGAAATTTGATATCATCGATTTCGAATTGGGTGTTAAAATTACCGGTGCAGGTTTCCCTGTTTACAAAGGAAAAGGTGCTCGCTTGCAACGCGCTTTGATTCAGTATTTCTTAGATAAAAATGCGGATGCAGGTTACACAGAAATCGTACCTCCGTTTGTTGTAAACGAAGCTTCTGGTTATGGAACCGGACAGTTACCCGACAAAGAAGGACAAATGTATTATATAAATGAAGACAAGTTCTACTTAATTCCGACTTCTGAAGTTCCTGTCATGAATATATACAGAGATGTTGTGCTGAAAGCTGAAGATTTGCCTATCGCCCATACTGCTTATTCACCATGTTTTCGTCGTGAAGCCGGTTCTTACGGAAAGGATGTTCGTGGTTTAAATCGTTTACATCAATTTGAAAAAGTAGAGTTAGTACGAATTGAAAAGCCTGAAAATTCATATGCAGCATTAGATGCAATGGTAGAGCATGTAAAAGTTTTACTAGAAGAATTAGAATTACCTTACCGTATCTTAAGATTATGTGGTGGTGATACTGGATTTACAGCTGCCATTACATATGATTTTGAGGTTTTCTCTGAAGCTCAGGAAAAATGGTTAGAAGTTTCTTCAGTCTCGAATGTTGAAACTTTTCAAGCAAATCGTTTAAAATTACGTTACAAAGATGAAAATGGGACACAATTGGCTCATAGTTTGAACGGTTCTGCTTTGGCTTTACCTCGTATTTTAGCTTCTATTTTAGAAAATCATCAGCTAGCTGATGGAACAGTTAGAATTCCGAAAGCTTTACAACCTTATACACGTTTTGAAGTTTTAGATTAATTAAAATTCAGATAGAAAAAGCTCGAGAAAATTTCTCGAGCTTTTTTATTTCTAACAGTTTTCAAACTAAATATTTTAATTCTTCTTTTAAACTATCTTCCCAATTTGGAACTTCGACTTGAAAAACTTCTTTTATTTTAGATTTATCCAATAAACTATAGGCCGGGCGTTTTGCTTTTGTAGGATAAGCAGATGTCGGAACCGAATGGATTTCTGTCGTTGCTCCGGACAATTCTTTAATCTTTTGAGCAAATTGAAACCAGGAACATTCTCCTTCATTTGAATAATTAAAAATTCCGTACGCCGGCTTATCTACCGAAGTAATATCCAAAATAGCTTTTGCTAAATCTAATGCATTCGTGGGAGAACCAATTTGATCTGCAACAACAGAAATAGATTCTTTCTCTTTAAATAACCTTAGCATCGTTTTAACAAAGTTATTTCCAAATCTGGAATATACCCAAGCGGTACGAATAATGATTGTATTTGGATTATTTTCTAAAGCTAAATTTTCTCCCTTCAGTTTTGTCTCTCCATACACACCAATTGGATTTGTTTGATCAGATTCTGTACGAGGCATAGGTTCTGTTCCATCAAAAACATAATCAGTTGAAATATGAATAAATTGACTATTTTTTTCTTTTGCAATTTTTGCTAAATACTCTACCGCTTTCGCATTCACTAAATATGCATTTTCTTGATCATCTTCAGCTTTATCAACAGCAGTATAAGCAGAACAATTCACGACAAAATCAAACGATTTATCTTCAAAATAATGCTTAACCAAATCTTCATTTGTAAGATCTAATTCATTTCGAGTCACAAAAAAACATTCTATTTCTTTGTAATTTTTAGATTGTTCTAAGATTGACTGGCCTAACTGTCCGTTAGCCCCGGTAACTAAGATTCTTTTCATATATAAAAAAAGCCACTAAACTAGTGGCTTGAAGATATTAATAATTCAAAAAATTATAATCCTAATTCTTTTTTAACATCGTTTAATAAATCGTACCCTCCGGCTTTGTAAACCAATACACCAGCAGGTAAAACATATTTAACTCCTTTTTTTGCAGCAGCAGCATTAATTGCATCCATTACTCTTTTCTCGATTGGGTCCATTAAAGCTTTTTCTTTTGCTTGCATTTCCTCTTGAGCTGCTTTAGCTACTGTTTCGTATGCTTTTTGCATTTCTTGCTCTTTTTCCTGGTATTTATTCGCCGCAATTAATTTTTGTTGCTCTTCTTGAGATTTACCAGCTAAATCTTTCTGTGCAGTTTCCATAAAAGTTTTATAATCTGCTTGTAATTTAGAAATTTTTTCTTGGTGTTTTTTCCCTAAAGCTTCTAAATCAGCCTCTGCTTTTTTGTATGCTGGCATTGCTTCAATAACTGCTTGCGTATCAATATGTGCAATTTCTTGAGCGAAAGATAAAACGCTTCCGAAAACCATCATTGTAAATACTGCTATCAATCTAATTTGTTTCATTTCTAGTCTAATTTGTTTTAAAATTTATTTTCTTGTTGTATTATTTGTGTTCTTATTCTTTGTTTTAGAATTTGAATTATTTGGTTTCAAATCTGGTCTTAGTGTATGTAAAACCTCTCTGCTTATGTCAAATTTAGGATCAGTATATATCATAATTAAATCGCTTCCTTTGTCAAAAACAAAACTATATCCACGTTTATCGGCAACTTCTTTTGTTGCATTATAAATTTGATCCTGTAAAGGTTTGACCATCGATCTTCTCAGATTCACTAAATCGCCATTCGGACCATAACGTTTATCTTGTAAGACTCTTACGGCAGTAATCTCTTCTGCAAGCTTTTTCTCTTGTTCTTTAACCTGTTCAGCAGTTAATAAAATCTTTTCGGCTTCAAATTCGGCTTGTAATTTAGCTAAATTTTCTTGTTTCTGCTCTATTTCTTTCTGCCAAGAGTCAGTTTGAGATTTTAATTTGCTTTGAGATGATGTATATTCTGGTAAATTCTCTAAAATATATTGAGAGTCCACATAACAAAACCGTTGTGCAAAAGTGAAACTTGCTAGTCCCAAGAATAGCGCTATAAAGCTAATCCATTTTTTCATATTCTGAGTGTATTAATTCTAAAACTATGCCAAAACGTGTTCTACAAATTTACATAATTTATTAGAATTGTTGACCGATAATAAAGTGTGTTTGCCATCCAGAGCGTTCTGTTTGTCCAAATCCTTTATCAAATCCATATCCAAAATCAAATCCTAATAAACCGAATGCCGGCATGTAAATACGTACTCCTGCTCCTGCAGAACGTTTTAATTCAAACGGTTTAAATTCACTTGTATTGTTCCAAACATTACCTCCTTCAGCAAAAGTTAAAGCATAAATTTTAGCTGTTTGACTCATTGTAATTGGGTAACGTAATTCCAGCGAATATTTATTGTAAATCGTTCCCCCTCCTTCTGGTGTAATATCTCCTGTTTGTCCTCCGGAATTTGTGGCATCTTCATAACCTCTTAATGAAATTATCTCACGTCCATCAAAACGGTTTTGGTTAAGTCCTGTACCTCCTAAATAAAAACGTTCGAAAGGAATTGTTCCAATTTTTCTGTTGTATGTACCTAATACTCCAAATTCTCCACCGGCTTTTAAAACAAGTTTTCCTGCTAATTCTTTATAGAAATATGCTTTGGCTTTGAATTTATAGTATTCTAACCATTTGAATTTTTCTACATCAGACATATTATTGTAATCTTTTTCTTTGAATAAAGAATAAGGAACTGTTGTTGTAAATGATAAACTAATTTCTGATCCTGATTGTGGGAAAATTGGATCTGGCCCAGCAGAATTACGTGTCAAACCTAATGTATAATTTAAGTTATTCGACGAACCATTCTCATATTGCAAATTACCAACAGACATGTTGTAATTATCAAAATTATATAACTGGTATGACACAGAATTAGATAATCTAAAGTAATCATCCGGCCAAGTTAATAATTTAGTCAAACCAACTGAAGCTCCCAAAATATCTAAGTTTGCTTTCTGTCCGTAGCTATCTCTATAATTATATTGCGAGTAATAAACTGATGTAGACAGAGCGGTAGGACGTTTTCCTCCAATCCAAGGTTCTACAAACGATAAACTATAGTTTTTATATCCATTACCAGCTTGTGCTCTTAAAGAAAATTGTTGTCCATCTCCCATAGGAACAGGTTTCCATGCTTTTCTATTAAACAAGTTCTTAATAGAGAAATTTCCAAATGTCAATCCTAAAGTTCCAATAAAAGTACCTGCACCATATCCCCCTTGTAATTCTACTTGAGAAGAAGATTTTGGAGCTACTTTCCATTCTACATCTACTGTATTATTATCTTGATTTGGCTGAATATCCGGAACAATTTGCGTTGGCTCTAAGTATCCTAAAGAAGCCAACTCCATCATGGTACGCTTGATATCCGATTTAGAAAATAAATCTCCCGGTTTTGTTCTCAACTCACGGTATAAAATATGATCGTGTGCCTCTGTATTTCCGTTAATTGTTACTTTATTAAGCGTTGCTTGAGTTCCTTCAAAAATTTTGATTTCCAGGTCAATCGTGTCATTTTTCACACTTTTTTCAACAGGAATAGCGCGTGCAAATAAATACCCTCTGTCCATGTATAACGTTGAAATATCATCATCTTTTTCTGATCCCGAAATCTTTTTATTGATTCCGACAGCATCATAACGATCTCCGGTTTTATATCCAAAAATTCGTTGCAATTGCTCAGAAGTATAAATAGAGTTTCCTGAGAACGTTACATCCCCTAAGAAATATGGTTTTCCTTCGTTAACCTTAATTTTTACCAATAAGTTTTTATCATCAACTTTTTCGATATCATAGGAATCAACTTTCGCATCTCTAAATCCGACAGATTTATACTCTTCAACCAAGGTTTTCAAATCTTCCTGAAACTTTTCAGGAATCATTTTAGATGATTTGAAAATATTAATTGATTTACGCTTGGTATTTTTCATTCCTTTTTTACGCAAACGAGAAGCTGTTAAATTTTCATTTCCTTCAAAAACGATATTTTTGATTTTAACACGCTCGCCACGATTCACATTCAATGTAATGTTTTCTTCATCTTCTTTCCCAACAATTGGTTGACGATCGACATTAATTATTGTGTTAGGATATCCCTTTCCTGTATAATAATCTTTGATCTTATTATTTGTCGTATTGATTAAACTTTGTGTAATCTTAACTCCTGGATTTAATTTATTTTGTTTAATTAAATCTTCTCGTTGAGATTTTTTCACTCCGTTAATCTTTATTTCTCCTAAACTTGGAACTGAAACTAAAGCTAATTCTAAAGTTACCTGATCTCCTTCTATTTTATCTACATACAAATCGATGTCAGAGAAAATATTAGATCTCCATAATTTTTTTACAGCATTATTAACTTTCGTACCTGGTAATTCTATCTCTTCACCAATAGCAAAACCTGCATAACGGATAATTTGATTCTTAGAATATTTACTATCTCCAGTTACAATAATATCTTTCAATTTGAAAGTTTTTGCGTTGGTATAGTCTAAGACAAAATTATCTTGTTGTGTTGAATCAATGGTTTTCGTAGAGTCTACGATCTGCGCTTGTGCCATGTAAGCACCTAGCATACACATTGTCCAAAAAATTTTCTTCATAATCCTCTATTTCAGTTCGATTAGTTCTTTAATTGCTCGCTTATTTTACCAAATCTGCGTTCTCGGTTTTGATAATTTAAAACTGCTTTATAAAATTCTTCTTCGTTAAAATCAGGCCACAAAACTTCTGTAAAATACAATTCTGCATAGGCTATTTGCCACAATAAGAAATTGCTAATTCGAGTTTCGCCACTTGTTCTAATCATAAGATCTACCATTGGTAAATCGTGTGTATATAAGTTTTGGTGAACTAATTCTTCATTAAAATCATCGTCGGATATTTCACCGTCTTTGTATTTTTTTGCAATCGTTTTCATTGCATGTAACAACTCTTCTTTTGAGCCATAACTTAATGCTAATGTCAAAACACAACTTGTATTGTCCTTTGTTTTATCCATCGCTTTTTCCAAATCATTGTATGCTTTTCTTGGTAATTTTGATAGATCTCCAATGACATTCAAACGAATTCCATTTTTGTGTAACTCATTTATTTCGTCCTTTATTGCAGAACTTAACAAAGTCATTAAAACATTGACTTCTAATTTTGGACGGTTCCAATTTTCAGTTGAAAATGCGTAAAGTGTAAGATGTTGTATACCTAATTTGCGACAAGTTTCTATTGAAGATCTCACAGCACCCAAAGAACTTTTGTGTCCAAAGGTTCTTTCTTTACCATTCTTCTTTGCCCATCTACCATTACCATCCATAATAATGGCTACATGATTTGGTATATTATTTTTATCTATTTGTTCTACTAAACTAATTTCCATTCTTTTTAATCGCAATAACATGCAGGTCGACCAAAACTATAAGTTAAGGTGATTCCTGTTAATACATACCAGTCTTTACTAGACATATTTCCAAATTGTCTTTTATCAAATTCACTTTTTGATAAAGTTCCGTCTGCTATTGCCTCATTAAATCGATCAGAAAACTTTCCTGTGTTATAATCAAGATAATCTACATTTGCATAACGAACACCTGTTTCGAAAGATAAAATCCAATTGTAATTGAATCTTACTTTATAGCCAACTCCAAAAGGAATCGTCAAATCAGTATTGTATTTTGTTTTTTCTATAATCAAATCATTGTCTGCGTCATAATCATATTCCTTTCCTTTGGCAGAGAAAGCACCCAAACCTATAAAAATATAAGGAGATTGAGCTTTTTCCTGATCATCATTTATGCTAAAGAAATTATACTCAAACATTACTGACCCTTCTACTATATTGTTTCGAAAACTTTTTTTCCGGTCTAATTTATATTGCTCTTTCGAACGGTGATCACTTGCACCTACTTTCGAATAAGAAATATTTGCTCTAAATCCCATTTGTGGATTTATATTAAAACGATACAACCCTCCAATCGAAATAGGCAGAAAAATTTTCCCTCCAGGTTCAGTTTTTGTAGGAAATGGATTGATATAGCTGGCTTTTCCAACATCACCTATCACATTTGCCCCACCAGCAAAAATTCCGAGTTCGTGTCTTTGGGCAAAAATCATTTGCGACAAACACAATGTAAAAACGAACAAAAATAATCTCATCATAATGTTGTGTTATTTTTTCGGCTTTTGCTTTTTCTTCTTTTTAAATTCGAACAAATATAAACAAAAGTCAATTCAACGTAACTGATTTAACAAAAATTAAGAAGTTTTATTGTAAATTTTAATTCCTTTTATCTGAACCCCAAAGCATTTTTTCTCTCAAAGTCGTGAAATAAGTCGCATCAATAGCTTCAACAATTAGGATTTTGAACTCTGCTTTTTGTATGGTTAATTCAACGTCAGTTGTTAAAGGAAAGTTACGAGAATCTAATGATAAGAAGTATTCATTGGCACGACTTCGAATTTTCAAGTCTATTTTTTCGTTTTCCGAAACAACTAATGGACGTACATTCAAATTATGTGGTGCAACCGGTGTAATGACAAAATTTTGATTAGAAGGATGTACAATAGGTCCTCCACAACTTAAAGAATATCCTGTAGATCCTGTTGGTGTTGAAATAATCAACCCATCCGACCAAAAAGAATTTAGAAATTCGTTATTCAAATAAGCATCAACTGTAATCATACTTGTCGTTTCACGACGAACAACAGTCACTTCATTAATGGCAAAATTATTTTCAATTTCTACCCCATCACTCCTTTTGACCGTTAATAACGTACGTGGAATAATGTTGTATTCTCCATTGAAAAAACTATCCATTTGTTCCAGTAAAACACTTTTATTAATTGTTGCTAAGAACCCTAAACGACCTGTATTGACGCCTATTATCGGAATATTAGAATCTCTGACAATTGTCGTCGCAGACAATATGGTTCCATCTCCTCCAAAACTAAATAAAAATTTTACCGATTTATCTAAATCTTCATAAGAAGTATATGTTTCTACCTGTTCAAAACTAATATTTGTAGAATCCTTCAAAATTTGAAGAAAATTCTGCTCAACACAAAAAGCAATTTTATTTTGAATTAAATAATTAAGAAATGGAGGAATAATGTCCGTTAAAGACGTACTTGTTTTTTGTCCAAAAAGTGCAACTTTTATCATTAGGTATTCATGTATTTTAACAATTGTGCATAACGACTTTGCAGAAGCTCTTGCTTTTCATCGTTATAAAATTTTTGAATCACTTGGTATCCATACCGTTCAAAAGTTTCTCCAATTGCTAATAAATTAGATGAACTAAATTTTAATAAAACATAAACGCTATCTTCTTTGTAACCTACAATCAACATTCCCAGTACTTTTCCATTATTCACTTCGATAATGTTAGAAATTGCAGTCATCGACAAGTCTTTCTCTGCTATCGAAACTAACATTGAAACTCCTTGGGCAGAAACAAAAGGGAAATTTGCAAACGTATTGATAATATCAGTTTCTGTTATAGAACCAAGATATCTCGATTGCTCGTTCATAATTGGTAAGATATTCGCCTGATTCGCATACATCATCTGAATAGCATCTAAAAGTGTACTGGATTCCGAAAGGTAGAAGTTTTCTAAATATGACATATAATCCACTTTTTCATCATCAATAGATAGCTCTATCAAATCTTCTTCCGAAATATTACCAACAAAATCCAATCCTTTCAATAAAGGTAGATGAGTTAATTTATTCTCTTGAACAACTTCTAAAAGTTGGCTTGGAGAAGAATCAACTTTTCCTGGTTTCACTTCGTTCGATAAATATTCAGTAATATACATGGCACAAATTTATATATTTTAATACATTAATTCTCTATTTTCAGTTCTAATTCAGTTAAAATCACTCATTATTAATTAAAATTTAACCAATTTATTTTAAAATATTTAGTCAAAATATATTCCAAAAACAAGACTTAACTGAAAAATAATATAATTTCGAATAAAAATAAACATGATTTACAATTTATTAAACTGAAGCTCTTTCATAAATTCAAAAAAGAATGGCTTAAATTTTGTAGCTTTGCACTACCAATTATAGCATTGAATGAAAAACCCATTATTTTATGCCAAAATTTTGCTGTTTGGCGAATATGGAATTATTGAAAACTCGAAAGGATTAACAATTCCTTATAATTTTTATCAAGGTGCATTAAAGTTTGAACCTTCTGAAATTGCAGAACAATCAAACGCTCACCTTAAAAATTATGCAAAATTTTTAGAAGAAAATTTTGCCGACACATTTGATACGAAATCTTTTTCGAAAGATGTTGCTAACGGAATGTATTTCGACTCTAACATTCCTCAAGGATATGGCGTAGGTAGTTCCGGCGCTTTGGTTGCCGCTATTTATGACAAGTATGCGTTGTCTAAAATAGACATCAATCAGCATCTGAATAAAGAAAAAATTAGCGAATTAAAAGCTCTTTTCGGAAAGCTAGAATCGCATTTTCATGGAAAAAGTTCAGGAATTGATCCGTTAATTTGCTACATGAATATTCCTTTACTGATTCAGTCAAAAGATGATATTTCTACAATTGGTTTACCTTCTGCAAATGCCAACGGAAAAGGCGCTGTATTTTTGATTAATTCCGGTACTCCGGGAGAAACAGCTCCTATGATTCATATTTTCTTTGAGAAAATGAAAAAAGAAGGTTTCCGTAAAACATTGAAAGAAGAATTTATTAAATACAATAATGCTTGTATTGAGTATTTTGTGAAGGGTGAATACAATCCGCTTTTTGCAAACCTTCAGAAGTTATCTGCTTGGGGGTACGAGCATTTTCGACCTATGATTCCTCAAAAATTGGTTGATGCGTGGAAAACGGGAATTGACACAGATACCTATTACCTAAAGCTTTGCGGTTCTGGTGGAGGAGGCTATGTACTTGGTTTTACACAAGATTACGACAAGGCGAAAAGTTATTTAAAAGACTTTCAGACGGAAGTCATTTACAAATTCTAACAAACTAATCTCACAAAAATATAACCGATGAACGTTCAGAAAATAATCGTAAAAATTATTGCTTTATTTTCTGTTGTTCGTGGATACAACTTAATTGTACTCATTTTAGCACAATATCTTGCCGCTCTTTTTATTTTTGCGCCAGAAGTTAGCCATCGTCAATTGTTAACAAATCCTCGATTAGATGGTCTTATTCTTTGTTCTATTCTTTGTGTAGCTGCAGGCTACATTATCAATAATTTTTATGATTTAGAAAAAGATGAGCTCAAACGACCATTGCAAGTCTATTTGCAAAAACAAGTCTCGCAAGGGTTTAAATTAACCGTTTATATTGTCTTAAATGCATTTGCTTTACTTCTTGCTGCTTTAATCTCTTGGAAAGTTTTTATCTTCTTTTTAGTTTATCAATTTCTGGTTTGGTTTTACAGTCATAAAATCAACCGATTTGCACTGATTAAAAACTTTTATCTCGTCATTATTCGCGTCATGCCGTTTTTTGCTTTACTGGTGTATTTCGATAACTTTACATTCAACTTAGCTTTACATGCCACTTTTTTAACCATTCTATTGTTGATTACAGATATCGTTAAAGATCTCAGTTCACAAAAAGCAGATTTAATTTACAGTTACGATTCTATTCCAATCAAATACGGGATTGACTTTACAAAAGTTTTAATCTCATGCTTGATTATTACGGAGCTTATTATCGGATTCATTATTGTGATGAAAAATGATGTGGGTGCAATGAAATACTTTTTTATTGCTTCTAATATTGCATTTACCCTGATTCTATTTACCATTTGGAGAATCAAAACAATGCAAGGATATAAGATTTTACACTATTTTTTTAAGGGAATGATTGTTGCAGGCGTATTTAGTATCGTATTAATCGAAATAAATCCCTTAACTTTGCAAACTATTGCGCAAAATTTTAATAAGCGCATAAATTAATCAAATTCAGATGAATAACAGACGAAATCAATCCAACGACAGAAATTCCCAAGGCGGGAACAATCGTGGAAAAGGTGGAAACAGAGGAAACGCTTCTTCTAAACCATCTTCAGGGAAAGGAAAACCAACTTTTGGAGGAAAACCTTCAGAAGACGGAAAGAAAAGTTTTGGACCAAAGAAACCGTTTAACAAACAAGGTGAAAAACCATTTGTTAAAAGACTGAAAAAAGCACCAGTTGATGACGGGACTATTCGTTTAAATAAATATGTAGCGAATGCAGGGATTGCATCCAGAAGAGAGGCTGACGAGTTGATCAAAACTGGAATCGTTACAGTGAATGGTCAAGTGATTACTGAAATGGGGTACAAAGTACAACCCGAAGATGAAGTTCGTTTCGATGGTCGTAAAATCTCTTCAGAGAAAAATGTATATTTTGTGTTGAATAAACCAAAAGGTTTTATTTCAACTTCAAAAGATGAAAAAGATCGTAAAACCGTAATGGACCTGATGGCAAACGCAACTACAGCTCGTATTTTTCCTGTAGGACGTTTGGACAGACAAACAACAGGGGTTTTATTGTTTACAAATGATGGTTACCTAACAAAAAAATTAACGCATCCAAGTCATGATATTAAAAAAATATATCATGTTACATTGGACAAAAAATTAACAGCAAATGATTTAGCTGACATCAAAAAAGGTGTTCGTTTAATTCCGGAAGGAATTGCAGTTGTTGATGCAATTTCATTTATCGAAGGAAGACCAAAAAATGAGGTTGGAGTAGAATTGCACATAGGTTGGAACCGTGTGGTTCGCCGTATTTTTCAAGAGAAAGGATACGAAGTTGAAGCTTTAGACCGCGTTTCTTTTGCAGGACTTACAAAGAAAACTTTACAAAGAGGTGAATACAGAAAATTAACCGAGTTAGAAGTTAACTTCTTGAAAATGTTATAATACCTCATCAAAATATTTCATAAAAAAATCTCCCAAATGGGAGATTTTTTGTTTAGTCTTTCTCTACCCTGTTTCCCGAAGCTTCCACTATTTTTCGATTTGCTTCTTTTACAAAATCATCTGCCTCTTTTTGTGTCATTTTTTGTCCTTTTGAAGGAATTTTTATCTTTTCTCTTTTCGAAGCCTCTTTTACATGAATTGCTTTAAATACAGTTTCATACTGTTCATCTTCTAACATCGTTTCAGCTTTTAATTCTAGAATTAACCCCGGTAAACCATTAAAAAATACAGGTCCGCCTTTTGGTTGTAAAGTTGATGCAAACCAAGCTTCTATTTTTGAATTTTGATGTTCTGTCATTGCTTTTCTGACTGTTATTCCTAAAAGTTGTTTTGTTTCTCTACTAATCGTCCAGTTATAGGTTGGCAAATGATCGGTTATTAAAACATTTTTATTCAGATAATTATCTTCAATCATGTATTTCGAATTCTTATAATCGATATAAATGTGATCTGTAATTGTACTCATTGACATGGATGATTGATTTTGCTCATTCTTTATTCGTTCAATTTCGCTGAAATAAGACTGATTTTCATCAAAAAGTAAAGCGTAATATTTTGGTGTTGAATTATTTTTATCCAATTCTGCCTTAAAATTTGCATCCTTTTCATCTAAGAATATTTTATCATATGTTTCATATTCTACTTTCCATAAATTTTGAGCAAATACAGCTTGAGTAAAAGTCATCAAAACAAATATTAAACCTTTCATTTTCATGCTATTTATGATTATATAATCATAAATATAACAAAAAAACGACTCAAAATTGAGTCGTTTTTTTGTTATTAAAGGAAAAAATTATTTCTTTTCGATTTCTTTACCTTTGTTTTTTACATATTTTTCTAACCACTGATCTTGTTCCCATAACATGTGTAAAACATTTTCTTTGGCAGCGTATCCATGAGATTCTTTAGGTAATAATACCAAACGAGTTGTCGCTCCTAAACCTTTTAATGCATTGAAATAACGTTCTGATTGCATTGGGAAAGTTCCTGTATTGTTATCCGCATCTCCATGAATTAACAATAATGGTGTTTTCATTTTATTCGCATTTTGAAAAGGTGCCATTATATTATAAACATCTGGTGCTTCCCAATAATTACGTTGTTCTGACTGGAAACCAAACGGCGTTAATGTACGGTTATATGCTCCTGAACGTGCAATTCCTGCTGCAAATAAGTTTGAATGCGTTAATAAATTCGCTGTCATAAATGCACCATAAGAATGCCCACCAACAGCTACTTTTTCACGATCAATGAAACCTAAGTTATCCACAGCATCAATTGCTGCTTTAGCATTCGCTACCAATTGTGGGACAAAAGTATCATTTGGTTCCTCTTTTCCTTCTCCGATAATTGGGAAAGCCGCATCATCTAAAACTGCATATCCTCTCAATGCCCAAAAAATAGGACCTCCATAAGAAGGAGAAGTAAATTTATTTTCAGAAGTTGTGACCTGACCTGCTGTTGAAGCATCTTTAAACTCACGCGGATAAGCCCACATTAACATTGGCAATTTTTCTTTCTTCGATTTGTCGTAATTTGGCGGTAAATACAACGTTCCTGATAACTCTACTCCATCAGCACGTTTGTAAGTAATTAATTCTTTTGAAACTTTACTCATCGCTTCAAAAGGATTTTTTGTAAATGTTACTTGTTTTGGCTTTCCTCCTTTTTGAAAAATAGTACGAACATATAAATTTGGATAATCTGTTTTAGACTGAATTTGTTCTAAAATAATTCCTTTCTTTGGATCAATAACACGAGCGATTGTTTCTAGCTTATCTGATTTCTTTGCTCTCCATAAACGAGACGTTTTTTGTGTTTTGATCTCAAAATCATCTACAAAAGGTAAAATTCCTTCCGGAGAAACACCTTCTCCAACTAACATCAATTTCCCTTTGTTGATTGAAAGTACATTAAATCCGTAATCATTCATTTCTGTAACAAAATTTCCTGGATTATTGTAGGCATCTTGTGTATTTCTATTGAAGAAACGAACCGGTTCTTGTTTTGGATTCGATGGATTGAAAAGATAAGTACTTTCATTACGTGTATTGTACCACGCATCACGAACTAAAGCGACCTCATCATTCCCCCAAGTAACTCCTCTGTAACGGTCTTTTACTTTTACCAATAATTCTTTCTCAGATGTGAATGGTGCTGTAACTTGATAAAGCGCGTCACGATACTCTGCCGGCTTGTTAGCATCTCCACCATCTAAAGCTTCAACCCAGTATAATGTATTTGGTTTATCAGCTCTCCAATTCAAACTTCTTTTCCCTATTATAGTAGAAGAAAATCCTTTAGGAACTACTTCTTGCAATTCTTTATGATCAATTTCTTTTACTAACTTCCCGTTGATGTCATATACAACATCTGTAGAAGGAAAACTACTATATGTGACTAAATAAGAGAACGGTTTTTTGATCTCATTGACCAAGACATATTGTCCATCCGGAGAAATTGCAACATCTGTATACATTGCTGCATCTTTCCATTTCGACTTTGCTCCTGTTTCGATATTCACTTTTACCAATTCAGAAATCGCCAATTGTTCGAAATTGAACTCATCATTTTTATTCTTCAATAAATCCTGGTAGGTTCTATTTTGAGCTTCTTTTCCATCTGCAACAGAAACTGTTGGTCCAGTAGGAATCACATCAACCGTATTTATCAACGCTTTTCTAGAAGCAGGAATCACATTTACCAATACTTCTGAATCTGAAATCCAACTAAAAGGGCGGCCTAAATTTGCATTCAATTTGTCTTCATACACTTTAATTGCAACCTGTGTTTTTACATCTACAATCCACAATTCAACTCCTTTATCTGTTGTATTTGTTAGTGCAAATTTTGATTGACTTGTGTTCCAAGATTGATTCGAAAAACGACCTTTCGCTGGTAAACCAGCAATCACTTTTTCTTTTGATGTTTTAAGATCAAAAAACGTAATTCTCTCGCTAAACGTTTCTCGAGAATTAATATTTGTTACCGGATTTATACGCAATCCAGCCAAGCGCAATTCTGTTTCTGACAATTCGTTAATTGTTTTATAACGACTTCTATAAGACAAAAATGCATTTTCTGCTTTACGATCTGTACTAATTGATGGTGGCATATCTGCATCTGCCAATTGTAATATTTCTTGTGGCGGTAATTGAAATGTAACATTTTCTTGTGCATTTACCGATGTTCCTAAAGTCATCGCTAAAAACAGCAATGAATAAACAATTTTCTTCATGTGTGATTGATATTTTACATGATAAAGATATTGAATCTTTCGTAAAGCAATATGACGGAAATTAGTATTCGATAAAAAATGAATAAAAAAAGACGAATCATTTGAAACGTCTCTCTCTTTTTATCTTCTCTTTCCTCCTTTCGCCTTATTGGGATTGCTTTTCCCTACTCGTGCTTGTGAAGTTTTGGTTTTTGGCTTTGATTTTTTAATTGATTTCCCTTTTGAATCTTTGAAATCAGGAGAAATTTCTTTTGATTTTTTTACAGATGATTTTTTCGGTTTTGATGTAGTTTTCTTTTCTTCATGTTTTTCCGAATCTTTTGTCAAACGATTGATTTCTGCTAATTCTTCTGCAGTTAGATCTCGGTGCTGACCAATTCCTACATTCAAGGTTAAGTTCATTATTCGAACCCGTTCTAATTTTTTGACATTGTAACCAAAATAATCACACATACGGCGAATTTGCCTATTTAAACCTTGTATCAACGTAATTTTAAAAACATTGTTACTTATTTTCTCTATTTTACATTTTTTTGTGACTTGATTCAAAATCGGAACACCTTTAGACATTCGTTCGCAAAAATCGTCTGTAATGGGCTTATCAACCGTTACAATATATTCTTTTTCATGATTATTCCCTGCCCGTAAAATTTTATTCACAATATCTCCATCACTCGTTAATAAGATCAATCCTTGTGAATCTTTGTCTAAACGGCCAATCGGAAAAATTCGCTCTCCAAAAGAAAGAAAATCAATAATATTATCAGGATCTGTAGAATCTGTTGTACACGTAATTCCAACAGGTTTATTCAGCATAATATAAACAGCGTTTTCCTTTTCTCTTGGCTCTATCTCAACTCCTTTCACCGTTACCACATCATGAGGCCCTACAAATTGACCTATTTTAGCAACTCTTCCATTTATCTGAACCAATCTGTTTTCGATGTACTGATCTGCTTCTCGTCTCGAACAGAACCCACTATCACTGATGTATTTATTTAAACGTAAAAAACTAGTCTCCTCCATAACTACAAAGATAGTTTTTTATCGACTTGAAATATATCCCGACAAAATTCTTTCTCCTCCTCAAAAAAGAAGAATCTTATTTATATTTACACAACCAAAGATTTTTGAGAAATGAAAAAAATATTTTTTTTGAAGACGTGTGATACTTGCAAACGCATCATGAAAGAGTTTGATTTTACAGGTTTTGACTTGCATGAAATTAAATCAACCGCAATTTCTGAAGAAGAATTAGCCGAAATGAAAGATTTAGCAGGAAGCTATGAAGCTCTTTTTTCGCGTCGCGCTCAGAATTATAAAAAATTAGGATTGAAAGATCAACAACTTTCTGAAGAGGATATCAAAAATTATATTTTATCGGATTATACATTCTTGAAGCGTCCTGTGGTTGTTGACGGAGATAAAATTTTTATCGGTAACGAAAAGAAGAACTTAGAAGCCCTAGGGCAATATTTGAAATAGAAATCACACATGAAAAAAACAATTTTATTCAGTACGCTTTTGATGAGCGCCAGTTTACTTGCTCAGAAAAAGAATGTCACAATGGAAGACGCTGTACTTGGATTATCGACAAATTTACGTATCGAAAGTCTAAATCAAGTTCAATGGATCCCGAATCAAAATGCGTACACGCAAAATGTAAAAACGTCTTACGGAGAAGCTTTAATCAAGAAAGAAGTTCCTTCGCTAAAAACGGATACCATTTTCAGAAGTTCTCAATTCGAGAATAAAAGAATTCCTTCTTTGAATTGGATCAATGATAAGCAAGCATATTATTCTACAAAAACGGGTTACAAAACAATTACAACTGCTGGTCAGCAAACAGATTGGCTAAAGCTTCCTGATAATGCAGAAAATATAGAATTTGACGCAACAAATAATCAAGTTGGATATGTGATTGATAACAATTTATTTTTTGTTGATAAAGCGGGAAAAACACATCAAATTACCAAAGACGGAAAATATGAAATCGTCAATGGAAAATCGGTTCATCAAAATGAATTCGGGATTCACAAAGGAATTTTTATTTCGCCAAAAGGAAGTTTAGTTGCTTTTTATAGAATGGATCAAACTGTTGTAACAGATTATCCGATTATCGATTGGTCTGTTCAACCTGCGGTGAACAAAAACATCAAATATCCGTTTGCCGGAACCAAAAATCATACGGTAACATTAGGTGTTTATAATCCGGCAACTCAGAAAACAACTTTCTTAGAAACGCATCCGGAAGTAGATCATTACCTTACTTCGGTTACGTGGTCTCCTGATGAAAAACATATTTACATTGCATTATTGTCTCGTAATCAAAAACATTTGGAATTAAACCAATATGATGCCGTTTCAGGAAAATTGATTAAAACATTATTCAAAGAAGATGATGCAAAATATGTAGAACCTCAGAACGAATTACACTTTATTCCCGGAAAAACAAACGAGTTTGTTTGGTGGTCACAACGTGATGGTTTTATGCATTTGTATCGTTTCAATACAGCCGGAAAATTATTAAACCAAATCACAAAAGGAGATTGGATTGTAACAGATCTTGTTGGAGAAAATGCGAAGAAAAAAGAATTCTTAATCATGACAACAAAAGATTCTCCGAAAGATCGTCATTTATATGCGGTAAATTGGGAGAATGGAAAATTGCGTAAAATAACAACAGATGCAGGTACACACAATGTTTCGGTTTCATCGAACGGAGAATATGCGATTGACAACTGGAGTAATGACAACACGCCTCGTAAAATTGATGTGTTGGATGCGAATGGAAAATTCAAACAAAATATCTTAACTGCTCAAAATCCTTTAACAAATTACAACACTGCGAAAGTTGAAAATGTAACGTTAAAAGCGGATGATGGAACAGATTTGTATGGAAAATTAATCTATCCCACAAACTTTGATTCTTCGAAAAAATATCCAGTTATCGTTTATTTATACAATGGACCTCACGCGCAATTAATCACGAATCGTTTTCCTGCAACAGGAAATCTTTGGTACGATCATTTAGCCGAAAAAGGCTATGTTGTGTTTACAATGGATGGACGAGGATCAGCGAATAGAGGTCTTAAATTTGAGCAAGCTATCCATGGAAATGTAGCAACAACAGAAATGAATGATCAAATGAAAGGTGTCAACTTCTTGAAAACCTTACCTTTCGTAGATGCGGAACGTATGGGAATTCATGGCTGGTCGTATGGTGGATTTATGACCACTTCTTTTATGTTACGTAAACCTGATGTTTTCAAAGTTGGAGTAGCCGGTGGACCAGTTTTAGATTGGGCACAGTATGAAATCATGTACACAGAACGTTACATGGAATCGCCACAAGATAATCCTGAAGGTTTCAAAAACACGAATTTAATTAACCGTGTAAAAGACTTAAAAGGTAAATTATTGATGATTCACGGAGCGCAAGATAATGTGGTAGTTTGGCAACATTCTATTGATTTTATTCGCGAAGCCGTGAAAAATGGTGTTCAAATGGATTACTTTGTTTATCCCGGACATGAGCACAATGTTCGTGGAAAAGATCGCGTTCATTTGATGCAAAAAATTACAGATTACTTCGATTTATATCTTAAACCAGAAGGTACATCTCAAAAATAATAGTCAACAAAAAACCACTTCCTTCGAAGTGGTTTTTTTATTATTTCGTGAGATCGTGAAATAGGTTCTGTATGATTTAAAATTCAGCCTTTATATAAGCTTCAACTTATTTTTTTATAAATTCAAATTTCTGATCTGATTCTTCTATTGTAAACGTTTTTTTATCTTTCGAAAAATTTAAATCAAGTCCAGCTTGTTCGTTTATAAACTTACCTTCACCTTGATAATTTAATGGAAATGTTTGTCCATTAAAAACAAAATTCAACTTATCATTTTCTGCTTTTAACACAAAATCTGCGTTCATCTGTTTATTGGTAAATGTTCCTTCATATTCTTTTGGATTAATCTTTTCTACCGGCTTTGCTTCTGTCATATTGAAAACATTGTTTTTGAGATCAGTATCCGGTAAAGCCCCTTTAGGATCTAGTTTTATTGTCGCAACTTCTTTTGTTGAAGGTACTTTAAATGACCATTCCGTATTACGTTTCCAAACTTCAACAGGCAACTTCATTTCTTGAGAAGTCCCGTCTTTGAAATTTATTTGAATTGTTGTTGGCATTGGTAGTTGTCCAAAGTTTTCAACTTTCAGAATCAATCCTTTCTTATAATCACCGTCCACATATTTAGCACTATTAATTCCTTGATCAATTGTCCATTTATTCAAAAACCAACCTCTCCAAAACCACGACAATTCTTCCCCTGCAACATTTTCCATTGTACGAAAAAAATCTTCCGGCGTTGGATGTTTAAAGGACCAATACTTAATATAGTGTCGTAAAGCTTTGTCAAATTTTTCTTCGCCTAAAATTGTTTCACGTAAAATTGTCATTCCTGCTCCAGGCTTATAATACAATAGAGCTCCAATATTTCTTTCTCGCATATTATCCGGTTGAGTTGTTACCGGTTCTAGATTTTCACTGAAAAAGAAATTACTCATTCTTTGTAAAGACTGTTTTTTATAATATTCTCCATTGTTGAAATTTTTTGTAGAAATGTCATTGATAAACGTATTAAAACCTTCATCCATCCAACCATGAACACGTTCATTAGAACCAACAATCATCGGGAACCAAATATGTCCGAATTCATGATCTGTAACGCCCCAAAGGCCTTCTCCTTTCGAATTCATGTGGCAGAAAACAATTCCCGGATATTCCATCCCCCCTTCATTTCCCGCTACATTTGTAGCAGCAGGATAAGGATATTCAAACCATTGTTTTGAGTAATGCTCTATTGATGCCTTTGTGTATTCTGTTGATCTTCCCCAGGCCGCTTGTCCGTCACTTTCGACAGGATAAGCAGAGATTGCTAATGATTTTTGACCGCTTGGTAAATTAATCTTTGCAGCATCTACGATAAAAGCAGATGATGAAGCCCATGCAAAATCGCGTGTATTCTGAATTTTAAACTTCCATGTTTTCGTTCCTTTTGCTGTTTTAGAAGCTTTATTCACTTCATCTGCTGAACGGATAATTACTGTTTTATCACTTGCTTTTGCTTTGTTCCATCTGTTTATTTCTTCTTTAGAATACACTTCATTCTGATTCAATAATTCACCCGATCCAACAACATAATGTGTAGATGGAACTGTTATACTAGCTGTTACATCTCCGTATTCCAAATAAAATTCTCCAGCTCCTAAATAAGGTAAAGTGTTCCATCCCATGATGTCATCATAAACAGCCATACGCGGAAACCATTGTGCCATTGTAAAAATCTTTCCATTCTTTGTTGGCTCTACTCCCATTCTATCCGCTCCATAATCAGGAGAAGTAAACGAATACTCAATTTTAATTTTAGCTTTTCCTCCTCTCGCTTTCAAATGGCTCGCTAAATCAATTTGCATCCGAGTATCAGAAATAGTGTAGTTTGCATTTTTCCCATCTATTTGAACAGATTTTATGTTATATCCACCTTCAAATTGGGACACAGAATCTCCGTAACGACTTCCGGAAAGAGGAACCAAAGTACTTCCCCGTGAATCTTTTTTGAATAAATTTTGGTCCAATTGCAACCATAAAAAGTCTAAATCATCAAAACTATTGTTGGTATACGTAATCTCTGAAGTTCCTGAAATTTCGTTTTTTTCTTCGTTTAAACTCACATTCAAGGTATAATCAGCACGGTTTTGCCAATAATTATGACCAGGTTTTCCACTCGCTGAACGAGTTTCGGTTGCATTATTTTGATAAAAAAAAGGTTTGAAAGCTTCTTGATAATCGTATTTTGGTTTTTCTTGTTGTCCAAAAACAGCAATAGAAAATAAGCTTATACCTAAAAAGATAGGTTTGAAATAATTTTTTTTCATGTGTGAAATTTTACAGCAACGTTAAATTTACTTTTAATTTTTCAAACACATCAAATAAGTTTCAAGTATTTCTCTATTCTTAAGAAAACATATTCATTCCACTCACTTTAAATAAAATTGACTTGCAGAATTGACAAAGTGTTTAAATGCTTGTGTTATTTCATTTTCTTTTTTGATTGTCAAAGGAAATGGAACCATGTGTGAATAATCAAACGCATAATCAACAATTTCAACAGCTGTTTTCAGCTTTCGATAACCTCCTTGTAATGTATTCAATGCTTCTATTGGCGGCGCCACTTCATCTTTTTCTAACACATATGATTTTATTTTCAGCTGAAGGTCTTTTAATCGTTCTTCTCTTTCTTTTTGAAAATAATTGTAACGTAGCATCATCTTGAACCAGCTTTCTTCTTTGTGTAAAGACGGATTTTGAAAATGCCCCAGACGTTTGTCATTTTTGAAGTTTGTACTTAACAATTCAGCAAAAACAGTTTGCATCGTGATTGCAGCTTTAGAGTCCATAATATATTTAGAAATCGGATACATTCGATCAATTGTCATCCCTCCACAAAAGCAGAATAACTTTGAATCTGAAAAAATACCTTTCGGATTTGCCATCATCAAAATTACAGATAAAAAAGAGCCTATCGAATAACCAAATAAATCAATTTTAGCATTTTTCTTGATAGAAGATAATTCTCCATTTCTAATTTGATTGACTAATTTTATCGTATCGGAATAGGTTTGAAAACCAGACCAAAAAATTCGCTGCGGATACGCTTCCAGTCTTGCACTAATAGCGGCATTTACATAAGAAGAATCTGAATTGTCCCGGTTATCTTTCATTCTCATTTTAGATACTTCTACCATTTTACGTCTATCGCTCCAGGTATCTTCAGCTCTATTCATATGAAAAGCTATAGGAAAAAGAATAACAGCTTTTTTTGTTTGTTGAGCTATTTCATAAGCCCAAGGTAAATACTTGTCCCAATTTTTCTCATTCAATCCATGAAAAAAAATAATTGCTCCTTCTGCTTCTTCTGTATCCAAACGCTGAACAATGGTATAATCGAATTTTTTGTTGCATTCTATGTTGTAATCTCGAATGTCAACATCATCATTTCCATAAATCATGTTTACCGAATCACTTTCATCAAAACTAAGATGGTGATCTTTGCATATTAATTGAGAGGAATCTGTCAACAAATCTTCAGCTGAATCTGAAGTAATTTGATGTTTGATTAGTTTTAAATTAAGCGCCGGATATTTGGTTGAAGTTTGATTCAGATCAAAAGCTTCTTTTAACTGTTGATAAAGTTGATGATACTGCATACCAATGATTTTTAAATCACCTAATTTACTTAATTCCTATGCGTGCATATTAAAAGAAATGAAATTTCTGCCTAAAAATATCAATTTGATCACTTTCTTGACAAAATATTTTCAGAACAAAAAAAACTCATCCCGAAAGATGAGTTTTTAATAGTTGAATGATTATTTACATTCTATTTTTTATTTGCATAAAGAACAGGATTCAAATCCTCGTCATTGTACATTTTCATTTGTTTATACACTTTCATGTATTTTTTTCCTGCTTCAAAATCTGCTAACAATTCTTCAATCGCAATAGATAAATCTTGGTGTTGTTGATTCAGAATATCTAATTTCAATTGACAAGCTGCTTTATGTTCTGGGGTAGCATCTTCACGTTCTACCTCTTGTTTCATGTGGTAAACTTTCAAAGATAAAATTGAAAAACGATCCACAGCCCAAGCAGGGGACTCAGTATTATAGGTTGCATCAGCTTTCACTTCAACATTTTCATATTGCTTTAAAAACCAGCTATCTACATACTCTACCATATCCGTACGCTCTTGGTTCGATTTATCAATCCAGCGTTTCAAACTTAGTGCTTCAACAGGATCAATTTCCGGGTTACGGATAATATCTTCTAAATGCCATTGTACAGTATCAATCCAGTTTTTCTTGTACAATAAGTGAGCAATCAAATCATCTTCGTTATATGGATTTTCGATTTGACGATTTACGTCATCATATTGGTGATAGTCATTAATGCTTTGATTAAAAATAGACCAAGCTTTATCTGTAAATTTCATGTGTATTTGTTTATAAAATAAAAGCATTGCAATTAAAATTGTTCAACTACAATGCTTTATTATTTAATTAAAAATAGATTTTAATTCTCCTTTTTCTCAGAAGTCGTTTCTGTTGCTTCTGATTTGTTCTCATCTTTTGTTGCTTTCTTAAATTCGTTTAAACCCGAACCTAATCCTCTCATTAATTCAGGAATTTTTTTACCTCCGAATAATAATAAAACAACAAGTACGATTACGATCCATTCTTTACCTCCTAATCCCATACTGAATTGATTTTAATGCAAATATATAATTTTTTTCTTACATTCCTGCTACCCAAGAAGCAGGATTTTGTTTCGTTGTCCCACTCCAAACCTGGAAATTCATTACTGTTTCTCCTTCTCCACTTGTATAGACAATTCCTAAAGATTGCCCACGTTTTACAACATCATCTTTTGAAACACTTACGCTTGAGATATTGGTATAGACTGTAAAATATGACCCATGTCGAATTAGAATAGATTTATTTCCTCCGGGAATGGCTATAACACCTTGAACAGTCCCCTCATATACAGCACGAGCATGCGCACCTTTATAAGTAGAAATATCTACACCACTATTTTGTGTTGTGATGTTGGACAAAACAGGATGTGAATTTGATCCAAATCGGCTCACAATTGTTCCTTTATCAACCGGCCAAGGTAAACGTCCTCTATTAGAAGAAAACTCTCCTGAAATACCTTCAGAGTCCGGACGTTCTGCATGAGTTTCAGCTGGTTTTACAGCATCTACTTTAACAACACGTTCCTTTTCCGGAACTTTTGTCACCACTTTTTGTTCTGCTTCTATTTTAGCCTTACGCTCTGCTTCTGCTTTTGCAGCTGCAATTTTACGTGCATCTTCTTCTTTTTGAGCTTTTAAACGAGCTTCTTCTTCAGCTTTACGTTGCGCAATAATACGTTGACGCTCTGCTTCTGCCTCACGTTCTAACTGTTCAAATTTTGAAATCTCAGTTTTTGCGGTAGAGACAAAATTTCCAGCAGGATGATTCTTTAAATAAGATTGATATGCTTGTTTTGTATGTGCAGAACGTGCAATGTTCCAAGCTTTAGCATCATTCTCAATTCGTAAAATAGCTGTGCGAGCAGACTTTGCATAATCTCCTTTCGGATTATCTCTCAAATATTCATTGTAAGATGCAATTGTATTTCCACGTTTTGCTTCGTTCCAATCCTTTAAATCTTTTTCAGCACGGATTTTAGCCTGGCGAATTTCTTCTTCAATAATAGCCTTAATCTGGGCATCTATTTGGCGCTGCTGAGCTTCTTTTGCATTGATTTCAGCAACAATAACGCCTTCATTTTTATGAAATTCTTCTACTGCTTTTTCTTTTGTCAATCGTTCCTTTTCAAGATTTTGACTAAATAGCGTTTGCTGAGAAAGGACTTTTGCTTTTTCGTCTTTTGCTTTCTCTTTTTGTGCTTTTTTATGTTGAATATCGGTTTGTTTACCAATAATTTCGTTCGCCTGTCCCAATTGGAATGCCGAATATTTCTCTAAATATTTGATACGACGATACGCCTCTCCCAAACTTTTAGAAGAAAGCACAAAAAGTAATTTATTTTCAACAGATTTGTTCTTGTACGCACGAACCAAAACCTGTTTGTATTCTTTTTTTAGTTCTACCAACTCACGCGAAAGCTTATTAATCTCTAATTGAGTTAAATAAATTTCATCCTCAATAAATCGTTTTTCTTTCGATAAGTTGTTCACTAATTTACTCTGAACTTGAATTTTTTTTGTCAAATTCTGTACATAATCAACATTTAACTTCGAATTTCGTTTATTAACCTCGAGTTGTTTGTTTAAGTTTATAATCTCTTTTTTTAGCTGAGCATTTTGCTTTTGTAAGTTCGCTTTATTATACGGAACCTGCGCAAACACTGATAATGACAACGTTAAAAATACAGTTGATAAAACAAACTTCATTATTTTATTTCTTTTTTCTTATACCCATCTGGAATTGAGAACGGTGTGTTCGTTTCCTGAAACGTAAAACTATTATATTCCAAATCTATTCGACGCGTTTTTTTCTCTTTTATAATAATTTTAACATTTTTTGGAAACTCCTCTTCTCCGGCTTTTATCCAGTTATTGTAAACCAAATCAACTTCCATTTTACGTTTTGGATCTTTTAAATGTGCTTCCTTCAAGCGAAATCCATTGTCAAAAATATACGTCTGAATGTATTCCCCTTCTTTAGGAGAAGTTACAATATCTTGGTTTTTATTGTATGTAATTGTGTATTGATCATTCAAAAAAGCAGCTGTGTAATCTGTCGGATTTAAATCAACGAAAACCTTTCCTAGCATTAAATTTTGTAATTTTTGATAATCAATAAAATCAACTTTCAATAATTTATTTGCAATAGAAAAGTCTCCTTCATAATAAGTTCCTCCTAATTTCTCATAAGCCGAAAAACCATTTGGCGTAATCAATGAACGCGCACCGGTAAAACCAAATTTGGTTGCATTAACCCATATCTTTTGTCCATTTTTTATCGCAATTGTTGCATTTACATCACCCGAAATTTCTTCTAAATCTGCAGTAACCTTTGCTTTTATTGTCAAATCTTTGAATTCCGATTTTTTGGACAATGTTTGCTGAATAATTTTTGCCGAAGCTGATATTACTTCGGTATTATTTTTATCAACTTTTGCTATTTTTTGAGTATTACAAGCTGTTGTAATAACTCCTAAACAAAAGATATACGTTAATTTCTTCATCATATTTTCTTAAGCTTCATGTGACTTAAAATCTAATTCAGAATAATCTCCTAAACTGATACTACGAGAAACTCCAAAATACTTGGCATTATTTCCAATCATAGTATCTGTTAAGTTTGCATTACAAATTCTTGAATTTTCTTGAATTAAACTGTTATCGATATTTGAGTTTTCAACAACCGTTCCATTTCCTAACGAAACGAATGGTCCGATTTTCGAATTTTTGATTACTACATTTTCACCAATAAAACATGGCTCAATAATTAATGAATGATCAATTATTGCTGAAGAATGAATTTCTTTGAAGTCTTCTTGATCTAAATTCAAAACGCGAGTATTGGTATCCACTGTAACAGCTTTGTTTCCACAATCCATCCATTCATCAACTTTTCCAAGCGTAAATTTATCACCTGCAACACGCATATTCTCCAAAGCATCTGTCAATTGATATTCGCCACCTTTTTGAATATCATTTTCCAGTAAATATTCAATTTCTTTGTACAGCTTTTGTCCATCTCTGAAAAAATAAATTCCAATAATTGCTAAATCAGAAACAAATTCTTTCGGTTTTTCCACAAAATCTGTAATCACATTCTGGTTATCTAGTTTTACAACTCCAAAAGCAGAAGGGTTATCGACTTGTTTTACCCAAACAACGCCATCCGATTCCATGTCTAATTTGAAATCAGCACGGAACAAAGTATCAGCATAAGCTACAATAACAGGTCCATCTAAAACTTCTTTCGCCATCCAGATAGAATGCGCTGTTCCCAGAGGTTCTAACTGATGACAAATTGTTCCTTTTGCTCCTAATTTTTCAGCTATTGCAATTAAATCAGCTTCAACCTCAGCTCCAAAATCACCGATTACAAAAGCTATTTCATCAATCTTTTCTGAACATACTTTTGCAATGTCTTCCACTAAACGATGAACAATTGGCTTTCCTGCTATTGGAATTAACGGTTTTGGTGTTGTTAATGTATGAGGGCGTAAACGTGAACCACGTCCAGCCATTGGGATAATAATTTTCATTTTATTTTAAAAAATATCTTTGTTAGATTGTATCATTGATAAGATTCTGAAAATAAATTCAAACCTTTCTTTATTGCTTTCCTGTGCTTCCGAAACCTCCGGCTCCTCTTTCTGTTTCGTTCAACATTTCTGTTTCCTCCCATTCGATTGTTTCGTGTTTAGCGATCACCAATTGTGCAATTCGTTCACCATCATTAATCACACAGACTTCATTTGAAACATTGGCTAAAATCACACCGATTTCTCCACGATAATCCGCATCAATTGTTCCCGGAGAATTAAGGCATGTTAATCCATATTTTAATGCCATTCCACTACGGGGACGAACTTGTGCTTCATAACCTGCAGGTAATTCGATACTCAATCCTGTCGGAATTAATCTTCTTTCTAATGGCTTCAATTCAATTGGAGCATCAATGTTAGCTGTCAAATCCATTCCAGCTGATAATGCTGTTTTATACTCAGGCAAAGCATGTTTCGAAATATTAATAACTTTTACTTTCATTTTTATTTTCTTAGTTTTTTAAGTGTGTTTCTTTCCGCAAATGCAATAAACGCAATGTACACGATTAGAATCAGATTACCACTAATCAAATTCGAACCAAGGATAAAATAATTTGTCCAAGCCAAAGCAATTGCAATTCCCATATAAAATAATATTTTATTGACTTTGTATGGAATTGGGTAAACTTTCTGACCCCAAATGTACGAAATCACCATCATTATGCCATATGCAAATAAAGTTGTCCAAGCAGAAACCATAAATCCATATTTTGGCAATAAAAAGATGTTTAAAAGAATGGTAATTGCACCTCCTATTAAGGAAATTACTGTTCCGATATTTGTTCTATCTGTCACTTTGTACCAGATAGAAAGATTGTAATAAATCCCAAAAAATAAATTGGCGATTAAAATAATTGGCACAATATCTAAAGCGACCCAAAAAGAAGAATCCGGAATAAAAATTTTCTTAATCCAATCAATATTTGCTAAAATACCAAGAATTACAATGTTGCAAATAATACTAAAGAAGAATAAAATATTGGCATACATCTGTTTTGCATCTCCTTTTTTTGCTACTTTAAAGAAAAAAGGCTCTATACCCATTCGATAAGCTGTTACAAAAAGCGTCATCAAAGTTGCTAATTTATAACACGCTGCGTACGAACCTGCGTCAGCTTCATTGATAAATTGCCGCTGAACTAATTTGTCGAAATTCTCATTTAAAATATAACCTAAACCCGCAATCATGATAGGATAACCATATATAAACATTGTTTTGAATAAAGGTTTATCAAACCTGAATTGAACATGACGAATAACACCTAACAATAAAACAACTCCAAGAATACTTGCGATTAAATTCGCTATAAAAGGAAAAGAGATGGTATTCTCAAAACCTAGGCTACTCATAAAACTCCTCGAAACATAATACAATAAAACAATTGTAAAAACTGCCTGGAACACATTTTGAAAAACTTTAATGGCTGAATATAAAATCGGTCGGTTTTTAAAACGTAATACAGCAAAAGGAATTACACAAATTGTATCAAAAAAAGCAATCCAACCAAACCACAATAGGTATTCGGGATGATCCGTATAATTCGCAAAATCAGCCAAAGGCTGTAAGAAGAGATACAACAGCGTCATCATTGCAGATGATGTTATAACCATAAACCAAAAGGATGTATTCAGCACTTTCTGGTACAATCCTTCTTCGGTAGCATACCGAAAAAATGCGGTTTCGAAACCAAAAGTCAGGATGACATTTAGAAATGAAACTGCGGCATACAGTTGTCCGAAAATAGAGAAATCCGTATTTGACGTTTTATCAATAATGAAAGGATTTAACGCAAACATGATTAACCTCGGCAAAATTGAGCCAATACCATAAATAATGGTCTCACTAAAAAGTTTTTTGTACAAAGCCGTTAAAATTTTTACAAAATTGAGTTTCTTTTCGTAAAATTCAAAATACCTAAGCTACAAAATCTGTAACTTTGTCTGTTCAATAAGTATATTATGATAGAGTTATCTAATCGTAAAGTTGGATTAATCGGGAATGGAAGCTGGGCAACTGCTATTGCAAAAATGCTGAATAAAAATCTTGAGACATTCAACTGGTGGGTAAAAGACGAGTACGTAAAAGGATATTTGGAACGTAATAAACACAATCCAAATTATTTGACTGATGTCGAATTTAAGTCAGAGAAACTTAAAATATCGACGGATATAAACGAAGTTGTCATGAATTCGGATATTATCTTTTTGGTTGTACCATCCATTTACGTTGCCGATTGTTTGAACAAATTAACTGTTCCATTGACAGATAAATTTGTTGTAACATCGATAAAAGGAATTATTCCGGACCATTTTCAATTGGTAGGGCAATATTTGTTTGACAATTTCGACTTGAAAGAAGAACAATTAGGGATTGTGAGTGGGCCTTGTCATGCTGAAGAAGTTGCCTTAGAGCGCCTTTCATATTTGACAATTGCTGCCAAAGAGGAGAGTAAAGCACAAATTGTAGCCGATTGTTTGGCTTGTGACTTTATCAAAACGAAACTATCAAACGATATTTATGGGACGGAGTTTGGAGCTGTTCTGAAAAATATTTACGCCATTGCTGCAGGTATCGCACATGGACTAGGCTACGGAGATAATTTTCAGGCTGTTTTAATGAGTAATGCAATTCGTGAAATGAATCATATATTAAAAACGGCGAGCCCTTTGAAACGTAAAATAAATGATTCCGCTTATCTTGGCGATTTACTGGTAACTGGTTATTCGTTTTTCTCCAGAAACCGAATGTTCGGAAATATGATCGGAAAAGGCTATACTGTAAAATCTGCTATTTTAGAGATGAATATGGTTGCCGAAGGTTATTATGCGACAAAAGGTGTAGCCATTATGAATGAACAGTATCAAATTAAAGCACCGATTATCAACGCCGTTCATAAAATTTTATACGAAGGAAAAAATCCTGCAAGAACCATAGAAAAATTATCTAAAAAATTAGATTAAAATGATTAAACAAGATTTTATTTCAAAATATATTCAGGAACTAAATAAAACATTGGCCCGAATTATCTCTTTAGAAATTGGAAATTCGGATGATGGCTTCTTGATTATGTTCAATCAAATGTTACAATCGTATTATAAAATTGATGATAATAATTTGTCAACATTATTAGAAGTTAACGAGGAACGTGACCAGTTTTTATTGTCTGACGAATTAAAAAAGAAGAATATTTTAACGTTTATGAAAGCGATTCGTGTGTATATCAACCAGAATAATTCGGAAAAAGCGTTAACCTCTTATGAAGTTTTAAAACGTATTGAGAGCCTCAATTCTGGAATTTTTCAATTTCCGACAGAAGAAGATAACTTAATCGCACAGGAACGAAAAGTTATTGAAGAGAAAATAAGATTGATTTAAAACCATTATCATTTTCAAAAATATAAAAGCGGTTAGTATACTAATTGCTTTTTTTGTATCTTCAACCAAATCTAAATCAAACTACTATGAACGACATTCTTTCACTTTTATCCTCATTATTATGTTGTATTTCACCTGTTATCCTCATCTTTGGAATTGCTTTTTGGGCAAGTAAATCGAGAGAAAAGAAGCAAAATACCTTATTAGAAACCGTTCCTTCCAATGCCGATTTTAAGGCAGTATTACGGTATAATTTCGGAAAAAATCAATCACAATTTTTCAAATTAAAAGCGTTTCAAGGAAGTGGCGTTTTGTATGTCATTGCTGATAAAATACATTACGTGACAACCAATAATCCCGATGATAACTTTATCTTCGATTTGAAAACTTCTGAAATCAACTGGATTGGTGTTAATCTTGCAAATGGATTATTAGAATGGTTTCAAATTAGAAATGGTGGTCAAGATTATTATTTTAATGTCGAAACAGGATTATTTATTTTCCATACAAGTTCATCAAAAATGAAAACGTCACAGGTTTTTTCTTATCTCAAGGAGGCTCAGAAAAAATATCAATAAAACCAAACCACTTCAAAAAGAAGTGGTTTTCTATTTTTACAAAAATCATAATCTCAACTTCTAATTATTTATTTTCCAATTTGTCCTTATCTTTGCGCAAACACAACAAAACAATGCAAATTTTAGACGGAATTAAACTGGCAAAAGAGATCAAACAAGAGATCAAGGAGCTGGTACAGAATTACAAAGACCAAGGAGTTCGTGTACCACATTTGGGTGCTATTTTAGTAGGAAGCAACGGTGCTTCACAAACGTATGTTGACAATAAAATAAAAGATTGTCATTTTGTAGGAATCGAATCTTCTGAATTACGATTACCTGACACCATTTCCCAAGAAGATTTAATTGCGGAAATTGAAAAATGGAACAATGATGAGACCTTAGATGGATTTATCGTTCAGTTGCCTTTACCAAAACACATTGATCAAGAAGCTGTTATTAATGCAATTGATCCTAAAAAAGATGTGGACGGTTTCCATCCGATGAACTTTGGTAAAATGGCTTTAGAGATGGAAACATTTTTGCCAGCAACACCTTTTGGAATTATGGAAATGTTGGAACGTTATAACATTGATACAACAGGAAAACATACAGTTGTGATTGGTCGTTCACGAATCGTTGGTCGTCCAATGAGTATTTTGATGAGTAAAAACGGAAACCCCGGAAACAGTACAGTAACGTTAGCACACTCTAAAACCCAAAATTTAGAACAATTTACAAAAGAAGCTGATATCGTGATTACCGCTTTAGGAGTTCCAGGCTTTTTAAAAGCTGATATGATAAAAGATGGAGCAGTTATCATTGACGTTGGAATTACTCGCGTTGATGATGAAACTAATCCAAGAGGCTTCAAATTAGCTGGTGATGTAGACTTTGATAACGTAAAAGAAAAAGCATCGTGGATTACACCGGTTCCGGGAGGAGTTGGTCCTATGACACGTGCCATGTTATTAAAAAATACATTGTTGGCTTACAACAATAAAAAATAAAATTATGATACACATTGCATCGACAACTGCAGAAGAACAACAACTGATAAAAGAAGGAAAATTATTACCTGTTATGGAACATTTCTATACTATTCAAGGTGAAGGAATGTACACAGGTGTAGCTTCCTATTTTATTCGATTAGGAGGGTGTGATGTTGGTTGCCATTGGTGCGATGTAAAAGATAGCTGGGATGCTGAAAAGCATCCCTTAACCAACGTTGATGAATTAGTCGATTTGGCAACTTCTCAAGCCAAAACAATTATTATCACAGGTGGAGAACCCTTGATGTGGGACTTGACTTATTTAACCAAAAAACTGCATGAAAAAGGAGCCAGAATTCATATCGAAACCTCTGGTGCTTATCCATTAAGTGGTGAAATTGACTGGGTTTGTCTTTCTCCAAAGAAAACAATGCTTCCGTTGGATGAAGTTTGTGAAGCTGCGCACGAATTGAAATGTATTATTTTCAATAACCACGATTTTCAGTTTGCTGAAGAACAGGCTGCACGAGTTGGAGAAGATTGTACACTATTCTTACAAACTGAATGGAGTAAACGCGACAAAAATCTTCCATTAATCATTGAGTACGTCAAAGAAAACCCTAAATGGCGTTATTCTTTACAAACACATAAATATTTGGATATTCCATAGGAAATTGTCTGTTTAAAATCATTTCTATTTATCATCAGTAAACTTTTTTAAGTTTCTGAATTTCATTATTTTTATTCAAACAAAAAGTTGAATGATGAAAAAAATAGTTTTAATGAGCTTCGCTGCAATTCTAATGATGAGTTGCGGAGGTTCGAAGAAAGATGAATCTACTCCGCCGGAGATTGATTATAGTACAGCACCAAAAGAAGATTCAGAATCTTCTACAGCTACTCCTGCTACAAATAATCATATCGTTCTAAAAGCTGGAGATGATATGCGTTATGACAAAACAGCATTTACTGTGAAAGCTGGTGAGGAGGTGACTTTAATTTTGATGAATTCTGGTGAGATGTCGAAAGAAGCAATGGGACATAATTTTGTTTTATTAAAACCGGGTGCTGATGCTTCCGGATTTGCTAATACTGCAGCATCGGCCAAAGCGACAGATTATATTCCAACTGATTTACAATCTGAAATTATTGCCCATACAAAACTATTAGGAGGTAAAGAAAACGACCAAATCAAATTCACTTTAGAAGAAGGCTCTTATGATTTCTTATGTTCTTTTCCCGGGCATTTTGCAACAATGAACGGAAAAATTACAGCGATAAAATAATCATCGAAAAAATATTTTACAAGAACCTCTTTCATAAAAAAGAGGTTCTTTTGTATGTAATTTTGTATTTTTAAGAATGCTAACGAGAATTATTCATGTAAAGAACCCTTTACTGAAGCCCTACATTCAGTATTTTCTATTTTTCCAATCTGAGAAAAATGAAACGATTAGCTATTCCACCTTTCCAAATATCAATTTGTGTTTGTCTATTTACCGAAATAATTCTGTGGACTTTAAAAAAGAGAGACTTGTCAATCAAATTGATGTTGAGACTTCCAATTCTTCTATCAAAAGTTATTTTGCAGGCTTTCATCAAAAAGCTTTAAGTGTAAAAATAGAGAATTTTATGGATGAAATTTGTGTACTCTTTTATCCAAGTGCTCTTCGGGCTTTTACGAATGTAAATTTCAATGAATTAATGAATTCTAACGAAGCATTTCAGTTAGCTTTTAATTCTTCAAATTATTTTATTTTAGAAAAATTATTTGAAGAAATTGAATTAGAGAAACGTACTACTATTCTCGAAAATTTCTTGCTACAACAACTTGTCATTTCGAATCATTCCGTCAAAATAAAAACAATCTTACAGTTTATTCACAATCAAGAAAATATAAATTATGGTGTTCAGGAAATTGCGAAACACTTTCAAATAAGCGAAGCTACGTTGTATCGGTTATGTATAAATGAACTGGGACAGAGCCCGAAAAATTATATAAAAACAGTCCGTTTTCGCAAAGTTTTAAACGATATTTTAATTCATCAAAATGAATTGACCAAAATAGCATATACCCACAATTTCTTCGATCAAGCACATTTGATCAAAGATTTTAAACAAATTTCCGGTATTACACCTAAGCAAACCAATCATAAAATTAGTGTATTAGACAATGAACTGATTTGGATTTACGAAGAAAAATAAAATTTTGAATGATTTTTACAATTCTATCTTTTATAGACAATCGTTATTTGTCTATAAAAATAGAATATGAAAAATATATTTGCTCTCCTTTGTCTTTTATTTTATTCTTTTGTCTTTGGACAAACCTATCAATTAACAGGGAAAATTGTTGATCAAAATAATCAAGCATTGTCCAATCAACTTGTTTTGTTAGCCGTAAAAGATAGTTTGGCGAATCAACAAACACTTACCAATGATTTGGGGGAATTTATTTTTGAAGTTGAAAAAAATTCTTACGATGTTTCCCTTGAACAACAAGGGCAAGAGATTTTTCTACAACGTATTTTACTTGATAAAAATATGGCGCTTGGAAGCTTAAAAGTGGAAAATACATTCAATCTGGAAGGTGTAACGATTACCAAAAAGAAAAAGCTCATTGAGCAACAGATTGACCGAATGGTTTTTAATGTCGAGAATTCTATTGCAGCACAAGGGATGGATGGTTTGGATGCTTTACGAAATACGCCTTTGGTCCGTTTAGAAAATGATGCCATTTCGATTATCGGTAAAAACAATGTTTCCGTTATGATTAATGATCGTCCACTTCAGCTTTCAGGATCTGATTTACAGAATTATTTGCGCTCATTACGTTCAGAAGATATTGCGAGAATCGAGGTCATTACAACTCCTCCGGCAAAATACGAAGCGCAAGGAAATAGCGGAATCATCAATATTATTTTGAAGAAAAATACAAATTTAGGATGGAACGGGTCGATTTCTACAACCTACCAACGCAATTCCTATAATGGCTATCGTATTCATCCAACTGTTAACTATCAATCCGAAAAAATAAGTTCGTCATTAAAAATTCGTTATTATAATATGGGCTATAAAATGGATTCTTGGCGAAATTTAGTCAGCGCTGAAAAAAGTGTTTATACCAATAGCAATAGAAAAGATTCTCCTCGCGGCGGTGGATTCAATTACAGTTTAGATTATAAGATGAATGAACAATCGAATATAGGTTTGATTTACGATTTTAGTCAGAGTAATTACAACGTAAATGCAGAAAATACCGCAACTTATTTTACACGAACTATTCAGGATTCTATTCTAACAACAAATGAAAATCAACATTGGAAAACCCCCACACATACTTTTAATTTATATTATGATTTAAAGCTCGATTCAATCGGTAAAAAAATGAGTATTACAACAAATTATCTTGGCACTACCCCAGATAAAAGAAACCAGCTTAACACAATTTCAGATACTGATTATTTGTCTTTTGTTCGAAATTTCAGCAAAATGAATTATTCTATTTTTTCCGGACAAATCGATTTTACATTACCTTTCTCTACTTTCAAGATGGATACTGGTGCGAAATATACTTTACTAAGCAACAAATCGGATGTTAAATTTTATGAATTAAAAAATGATGATTATTTGCTAAATCCGATGAACAGTAATGTTTTTGACTATTCAGAAAAAAATTATGCAACTTATGTAAGTATACAAAAGGATTTTGATGAACATTGGTCTGCAAAAGCCGGACTTCGTTATGAAGTCACTGATTATGAAGGTAAATCGGAAACCCAAAGTGTTGCAAAAAATAATTACGGAAAATTTTTCCCGACTGCTTATGTCAGCTATAAAACGAATCAAAATACATTTACTCTAAACTATTCAAAACGTATTAATCGCCCGGGATTCCAAGAAATAAATCCATTCCGATGGTACTCTAACCCGTATTTATATTACGCAGGAAACGCCTCTGTTCAACCTTCTTTCAATGATAATATTGAATTTTCATTCAATTACAAAAGTAAACTCAATGCACAATTGTATTATCAGTTTACTAAAAATGATTTGACCAATGTTTCTCGTTTAGAAGATGGAATCTATAGTAATGTCATCGAAAATAGTTTTAACCAGAATAGATTTGGCTTGAACCTAAATTATTTTGATACCTATTTTAAACGTTGGGAAATGGTTGCTGTTGCAAATACATCTTATACCAAAACACTCCCGTTGATCAAAGAAGTGGAAAGTCTCAGTATTTATTCCTTCTATCTCTCTATTAATAATACGTTTACGTTAAATAAAGACAAAACTTATTTTCTATTAGTGAATTATTGGCAGGATTTGCCTTGGACATATGCCAATACAAAAATGAATGGAAGAAATGATCTTTCTCTCGGATTGAGAGCTTCTTTCTTTAACAAAAACCTACAAACAAGTTTAGTTGTCAATGATATTTTTAATCAGGTAAGGAATTATGGGAATGCCAATATGTCGGGTTACAATTCATCCTTCTACCAATTTATGGATTACCGTAAATTAACCTTGAGCTTGAGTTACTCTTTTGGAAATAAAGAAATAAAAGGCAATACAAAGAAAATTAATTTTGAAGATAAAAGTCGTGCAAACTAATTAACAATACAAAAAAATAGCCTCCAAAAAATACTGTAAAATTATATAATTCCTAATAAATCTAGAAAATTTCTAGATTTATTAAAAATACTTCATGCTAAATAAAGTTTTGGCATAAATATTGAAACAAACATATACGTATAAGATTTAGTAGAGTAAATTTTGTCCTCATGTGTTAATTTTAAGCCTGTTTTTACAACAGGCTTTTTTTTATTTTCAATCATTTGATGATTAAATCTTTAACAATTTTTTATCATCTATTTCTGCAATTATAGTTTTAACTTGTTAATCAACAACAAAAATTACGATTATGGCAAAAAATGTTTCGCATCAAATTGTAGAATTATTAGAAAAAGCAAACATAAAACGTGTATATGCAGTCACCGGAGATAGTTTAAATTTTTTCAATATCGCTGTCAAGCAATCCGATAATATTGACTGGGTTCATGTACGACACGAAGAAGTAGGTGCATATGCTGCAACAGCAGAATCTGAACTAAATGGAATAGGATGTTGTGCAGGTAGTTCCGGTCCGGGGCATGTTCACTTGATTAACGGAGTATACGAAGCACATAAATCGAGAACACCTTTGGTTGTTATTGCTTCTACAATTCCCACCATAGAATTTGGTACCGATTATTTTCAAGAAACAAACACCATAAAACTTTTTGACGATTGTAGTTGTTACAATCAAATCATTACACGACCAGAACAAGCCCAACGCATTGTCCAAACTGCAATTCAACATGCAATATCAAAAAAAGATGTTGCAGTAATTGGCCTTCCGGGAGATATTGCTGAAATGGATGCAATTGACGAAGCTTATACTACGAATCTATTTTTCAACCAACCGATTATTATCCCAAATAAAACTGAATTGCAACAAGCTTCGCAAATCATTAACGAAGCTAAACGTGTCACTCTATTCTGTGGAATTGGTGCTTCGGAAGCTAATCAGGAAATTATTGAATTCTCTAAAAAGCTCCATGCTCCTGTCGGCTATTCTTTCAAAGGAAAAATGAGTATTCAACCCAATAACCCGAATGAAGTAGGTATGACAGGGTTATTAGGACAACCTTCTGCTTATCACGCCATGCATAAAGCAGATCTAATTGTTTTAATTGGAACCGATTTTCCTTATAAAGATTTTATTCCTACAGATAAAAAAATCATTCAGATAGACACAGAGGGTGCAAAAATAGGTAGACGTGCAAAAGTGGACTTAGGATTAGTAGGAAATGCGAAGGAAACAGTTCAGGAATTATTGTCTTTAGTTCAACCAAAAGACAATCGTGATTTTCTTGACAGCCAGTTAGAATTGTACAAAAAAGTATTGGAAAATAAATTGACATACGTCCATGACAAGGGAACAGAAAATGCTATACAACCAGAATACACCGCTTATTTACTGGATGAGCTAGCAACAAAAGATGCAATATTCACAGTTGATACAGGAATGTGTTGTGTATGGGGAGCCCGTTACATTACAGGAACAGGCGAACGAAAAATGTTAGGATCTTTCAATCACGGATCTATGGCAAATGCGATGCCTCAAGCAATAGGCGCACAGTTGGCTTACCCCGAAAGACAAATCATTGCAATGTGCGGTGATGGAGGAATTTCGATGTTATTAGGAGATTTGGCTACGATAAAACAATATCACTTACCTGTGAAAATAATTATTTTTAACAACCGAACATTAGGAATGGTGAAACTAGAAATGGAAGTCGCAGGTTTACCTGATAATGAAACAGATATGGAAAATCCTGATTTTGCCTTAATTGGAAAAGCGATGGGAATTGAAAGTGAAGCTGTTAAAAATCCTGATGATTTACCTGATGCTATTTGCAGGGCTTTTGCCCATAATGGTCCGTATTTATTGAATGTTTTTACGAATCCAAATGCTTTGGCAATGCCTCCAAAAATAGATTTCAATCAAATGCTGGGAATGACAAAATCTATGGCTAAATTAATGTTAGGTGGAAAAATGGATGAAGTCATGGACACAATCAAATCCAATTATAAACATTTGAAAGATTTATAAGGATGAATGCAACTGCAATTACTCCATCTCATAAGAAACTTTTCATTACGGCCTGGGTTTTAGGTTTGCTTTTTTATTTTATCGACTATGCAACCCGTTCTGCACCTTCATTAATGATAAAAGATTTAGCTGAAAACTTTGCTATTTCTAAAGAAGACACTGTCTCGTTAGTCGGAACTTATTATTACACCTATTCAATTTGTGCTTTAATTGCTGGAATTTGTTTGGATAAATTTGGTGCTAAATATTCCATGTTTGCAGGATGCTTTATACTCGGTATTGGATGTATTTTATTTATAGTTTCTTCTCATTTTGTTGGAGAAACAGGACGATTACTACAAGGAGCCGGTAGTGCATTTGCATTTCCCGGTTGTGTCTATTTAGCCACAAAAGGATTTTCTTCGAAATCATTGGCAACCGCCATAGGCTTTACCCAATGTATAGGAATGTTGGGTGGAGCTGCAGGACAATTTGTTGTTGAACCACTATTAGAAGATGGTTTAAGCTTCAAAGTATTTTGGATTATTGCAGGTATTTTGTGTATTATTCCTGCGATTGCCATGTTAATCATTACACCAAAAGCTTCTGAGCAAGAAATTGAAAAAAGTAAAACCACCTCTTTTATTGAGCCTTTCAAAATTATTTTCAGTAACAGAGAGTCATGGTTAACAGGAATTATTTCCGGATTACTCTTTATTCCGACCACCATTTTTGCAATGACCTGGGCTGTGGCCTTCTTTAAACTAGATCTTGGTTTTGATACACAAAAGGCCGCATTAACAGCTGCAATGGCTTCATTAGGTTGGGTTGTTGGCTGTCCTTTAATGGGAATTTTAACAGACAAAATTGGTTTACGAAAGCCTGTTATTTTAATAGGATGTATGGGTATGATTTTGATGTTAGTACTATTCATTTATTTACCTAACTTCATGAACCCTAAAATAACCTTGTTTATTTTTGGAATATTTTCAGGCGTGGCAATGATTCCCTATTCTGTTATAAAAGAAGCTAATCCTGATCATGTAAAGGGTTCTGCAACCGGTGTTCAAAACTTTTTGACTTTTGGAGTAACCTCTCTTGTTAGTCCATTATTTGCAAAAATGTATGGAAATAAAATCACAACCGTTACCGATAAATTGGAACATTTTCAACATGCTATTTGGTTTTGGATCATCGGAATACTCATCGCCATCGTTCTCACTTTATTCCTAAAAGAAACAGGTCAAAAACAGCAAGATTTACAATAAATAAAACCGCTTATTAAGCGGTTTTATTTATGTTTTAAGGTTATTTATTTTCTCCAGTATTTATACGTATTTATTAATCCGTTTGTAGATGAATCGTGCGAAATTACCTGCTCTTCATTTTCTAACTCCGGTAAAATAACATTCGCTAATTGCTTTCCTAACTCTACTCCCCATTGATCAAAAGAAAAAATATTCCAAATAACTCCTTGAACGAAGATTTTGTGTTCATACATTGCAATTAGATTCCCTAAAACTTTTGGCGTTAGAACTTCATATAAAATTGAATTTGTCGGGCGATTTCCTTCAAAAATCTTAAATGCTGTTAAAAAATCAATTTCTTCTTTTGATTTTCCTGCCTTTTCTAATTCAGCAACAACAGTTTCTTCATCTTTTCCAAAAGCCAACGCTTCTGTTTGGGCAAAGAAATTGGATAGTAATTTTGCATGATGATCTCCTAAAACGTTCAACGAATTAGCGCCTGCAATAAAATCGGCTGGAATTAATTTTGTCCCTTGGTGAATCAATTGATAAAAAGCATGTTGTCCGTTTGTTCCCGGTTCTCCCCAAATAATAGGACCTGTTTCATAATCAACTTTTTTTCCATCTCTCCCAACATATTTACCATTACTTTCCATATCTCCTTGCTGAAAATATGCAGCAAAACGGGATAAATATTGTTCATATGGCAATAAAGCAACAGAATCAGCTCCAAAGAAATTGTTGTACCAAATTCCTAAAAGAGCCAATACAACAGGAATGTTTTGATCTAATGTTTCCGTTTTAAAATGTACATCCATTTCATGAGCTCCTTCCAACAATTCTTCGAAATGATCGAAACCAACTGCCAAGGAGATGCTCAAGCCAATAGCACTCCACAATGAATAGCGGCCACCAACCCAATCCCAAAACTGGAACATATTTGCTGTATCAATTCCGAAATCTGAAACACCTTCTGCATTTGTTGATAATGCAACAAAATGTTTGGCTACATCCGCTTCAATAGCATCAGAATCTAAGAACCATTTCTTTGCAGAAAAAGCATTTGTCATTGTTTCCTGCGTCGTAAATGTTTTAGAAGCAACGATGAACAATGTTGTTTCTGGATTTATTTGTTTAAATGTCTCTGCTAAGTGTGTTCCATCAATATTTGAAACAAAGTGAATATTTAAACGAGTTTTATAATGTTTCAATGCTTCTGTCACCATGACAGGTCCAAGATCAGATCCTCCGATTCCAATATTCACAACATCAGTAATTTCTTTCCCCGAAAAACCTTTCCATTCCCCGAAAATTACCTTCTCTGAAAACGATTTCATTTGTTCCAAAACTGCATTAATTTGTGGCATTACATCTTTACCGTCAACAAAAACCTCTTCATTAGAACGATTGCGCAAAGCTGTATGCAAGACAGCTCGGTTTTCAGTTGAATTGATCACATCTCCTTCAAACATCTGTTGAATTGCCTGATCAACATCCATTTCTTTTGCCAAATCAACCAAGAGTTGAATTGTTTCAGAATTGATTCTATTTTTTGAATAATCCACCAATAATGATGGATATTGAATAGAAAATTCTTCAAAGCGATTTGGATTTTGAGCAAATAGTTCTTTGATTGTTGTTTGTTGAATAGATTGAAAATGTTTTTCTAATGCCTTCCAAGCATTTGTCTTTGTTGGATTGAGGGTATTTAAAGCCATAATATTTTAGTATTCTTTCCTAAACAAATTTAATCATTTCAAGTTCATCTCAAAACCTATAATTCAACGATAACGTTTTAGAAGAAAAAATTTTAATAAATAATAGTCCCCCATTGTGTAACCTTTTGTTAAACATCTCGTCTTATCACAAACAAGTAAAGTTATGCGCAACTATTTTTTCGTCACAGTTTTAATCATTTGTAACATCATCTCGGCTCAAATTCAATTAAAAGGAACTGTCAAGGATGTTAACAACCTTGCTATTCCATATTGTTCGATCGGAATAAAAGAATCAGAAACCGGAACAATTACGGATGAAAATGGTGAATTTTCAATTGTAATTCCTGAAAGCTTAGTAAATAGCCCGCTTATTTTTGATGCTTCCGGCTATGAGGAAAAATCTTTATCCATTAAAGAAATGCAACAGAATCCTATTGTTCTTCTCAAAGAAAAAACGATTTCATTAACAGAAGTAATGGTAAAAAGCGAAAAAATGAAAGCGAAAATAATTGGGCAGAAAACTCGTCCAATGTTAACTTTTTCTAAGATGTTTAATGAGAATGTTCCGACAATTGAACAAGGAAATATTTTTGACATCTATCCAAAAACGACACTTAGTGCCTACAATTTTTATATCATTCCAAGTTCTAAATTTGAAGAAATTACACTGAAAATCAACATCTATTCCGTTAAAAATGGATTGCCGCACGAATCGCTTTTGGACGAAAATATCATTTATAAAACCTCAACGACAGCGTGGCAAAAAATTGATTTGACACCCTATAAATTTCGTTTCAAAAACTTGGAGCAAATTGCTGTAACCGTTCAATTGGTTGAGTATAAAAAACCAAATGATGAAGATTTCGTATTTGGTGTTTCAGCAAAAAAATCGCTGGCAAAAGAGTTATTATTTCGCTTCCAAAGTCAAGGAAATTGGGAAGCTTCTGCTGGTATATTTATTTCAAATTTAGAGGTGCTGTATTCAAAAGATAAAGAAGAAGAAAAAGTGGAAAAAGCGGAAGAAATAGACGCAAAAACGCAACACTTAATTACCTATTACCAACATAAAGAGAAAGCTAAAAAATCTGTTTATGGAAAAAATAAGTCAGGAAAATATATTGATTTGGACAATGCAAAAATCTATTATGAGGAATATGGAAGCGGTGAACCATTGATTTTATTACATGGCAATAATGGCAGCATTGAAGATTTTTACCTGCAAATTCCTTTTTTTGCAAAATATTTTCGCGTGATTGCAATTGACACACGTGGACAAGGTAGAAGCACAGATTTAACAACGAATAATTATACTTATGAATTATTTGCGAATGACCTGTATAAAATTATTCAACAACTTCATTTGACAAAAGTAAATCTCGTTGGCTGGAGTGATGGCGGAAATACAGCTTTGATTTTCAACACCCAGCATCCTGAGTTAATCAATAAAATTGTAACAATAGGAGCCGTTCTTAATCCTGAAGGCGTAAAAGAAGAGTTAACAGCAAGTTTTAAAACCCTAATTGAAACTCCTTCAGAAACTACAAATTTACGTTTAATACAACTGATGCTAAATGAACCAAATATTACTAAGCCTGACCTAAAAAAGATTGAAAACCGTGTGTTGGTAATTGCCGGAGAACAAGATGAAGTAAAAGAAAGTCATACCAAAGAAATTCAAAAGAGTATTTTAAACGCAGAATTGTTAATTGTACCTCATTCTACACATTATGTACCTTTTGAACAACCCAAGAAACTGAATGATGCTATTTTGAAATTTTTGAAAAATTGAAAAATAAAAAGGCAGGTTTAGTTTTTTAATTTCTCCATATCTTTACTTCGCTAAACCAACTTCATGAAATACATCACAAGTTTTTTCGTCCTTATTTGGCGCATTTGGATGATTTTGTTAGCCGCAATTTATGTTTTAACAATAGGTGTTTTTATCGTGTTGCCTTTGGCTAACTTCGATAAAACTTTTCCATATATCTACCCTTTTATTCGCTATTGGGGAAAATTTGTTTTGTATGGAACCGGTTTCAGAATTGATTATAAAAAACTTGTTCCGCTCGATTCAAAAGAAAACTATATTTTTATCGCCAATCACACTTCAGTAATGGATATTATGTTGATGTTGACAATTCTAAAACATCATCCAATCGTGTTTGTTGGTAAAGCAGAATTACTTAAAATCCCTATCTTTGGACGAATCTTTGAAAGAATTTGTATTCCAGTAGATAGAAAAAGTGTTCGTAGTAAAGCACTTGTTTATCCTGAAGCAAAGAAAAAGTTAGATAAAAATCTCAGCATTTTTATTTTTCCTGAAGGAGGAGTAACCAACGAGAAAGAGTTTAGAATTTATTTGGATCCATTTAAAGACGGTGCTTTCAATATTGCTATCGAGACGAAAACACCATTAGCCGTTTTTTCAATTCACGGATTAAATAAAATGTTTCCTTTCAATTGGTTCAGAGGTTATCCGGGAAGAATAAAAGTTCGATTACTGGCTACTTTTGAAACCAAAGATTTAGACGTAAAAAAAGACAAAGCTGCTTTAAAAGAAGCTGCTTTCAATACAATATTAAAAGATTTAGAAGAATGCAAAAGTTAGTTTATATTGCACTTGGAACTGCTTTAATTGCCGCAAGCTGTAATAAACAAATAACCTCTACAAAAAACATTGAAGCAAAAGATAACCAAACCTTTGCCGATTTAGATCAGGCACGAATTAAACATTTGAGTTTGGATATTGAAACAGACTTCAAGACGCAACAAATTAAAGGATCTGCTACTTATACATTCGAAAATAAGAATGCGAAACAATTAATTTTAGACACCGAAAAACTAACAATTGATTCTGTTTTATTAGCAAATGGTCAAAAAACAACCTATCAATTAGGAGAAAAAGATTCCATCAAAGGGCAGGCTCTAATTATTGATGTAACGCAAAAGGATACAATTGTAAAAGTTTTTTATAAAACCTCACCAGATGCAAATGCTTTACAATGGCTAAATCCGCAGCAAACTCACGACAAGAAACACCCTTTTTTATTGTCGCAAGGACAAGCAATTTTAACACGGTCTTGGATTCCTATCCAGGATACACCAAGTGTTCGTGTGACGTATGATGCAAAGGTGAAAACACCTAAAGAGTTAATGGCATTGATGAGCGCGATCAATCCAAAAGAAAAATCTGTTGATGGAACCTATACATTCGATATGCCACAACCAATTGCACCCTATTTGATTGCACTGGCTGTAGGTGATGTCAACTACCAACCCATAGACAACAGAACAGGAGTATATGCAGAACCGGGATTATTGAAAGCTGCTGCATGGGAATTTGCAGAAATGGGAAAAATGGTAACTGCCGCCGAAAAATTATACGGGACATATCCTTGGGAACAATTTGATGTCTTGGTTTTACCTCCTTCATTTCCATTTGGAGGAATGGAAAATCCTCGTTTAACATTCGCTACGCCAACTGCAATTGTTGGAGACCGCTCGATGACAAACCTTATTGCACATGAGTTGGCACATTCTTGGTCAGGAAATTTAGTAACCAATTCCACTTGGGATGATTTCTGGGTAAACGAAGGTTTTACGGTTTATTTTGAACGTCGAATTATGGAAGAATTAGAAGGAAAAGATTATGCTGATATGATTTCAGTTATTGGTTTTCAGGATTTAGAAACTTCAATGCGTAATATTCCTGAAAAATACACTTCTTTAAAAGTTGACATGAAAGGTGCTAATCCTGATGACGCCTTTTCTGATGTCCCTTATGACAAAGGATATTTGTTTTTAAAAATGTTGGAGGACAAATATGGTCGCGAAAAATTTGATCCTTTCTTGAAACAATATTTTTCTTCGCATGCTTTTCAAACCATGACAACAGAAAAGTTTGTAGACTATCTGAAAGAAAATCTGACAAATGGAGACGATAGCTTTGTTCAGGAATGGATTTACAACACGGGATGGCCAAAAGATTTAAAGAAACCAACGTCAACATTATTTGATTTAGCAGAGGCACAGTTAAAACAAGATATTCAAAACGGACGAGCTAAAGTTACTCCTAAAAAAATAGAGATTTCAACAAAATCTACAAATGAATGGGTTCACTTTATTCGCCAAATAGACCCAAAGAAAAACACAAAAGGAGATTTAGCCTATTTGGATGCCATTTATGATTTTACAAATTCTAAAAATCCGGAAATAGAATGTGCCTGGTACGAAAAAGCATTCTTAATGCATTATGATAAAGTGAATACCAATGCAAAAGAATTTTTAGTACATGTTGGTCGCCGCAAATTTTTAGAGCCTTTGTATTTAGCACTCAAAGAATCAAATCAAATCGAGTTAGCAAAAGATATTTACAAAGATGCACGTCCAAACTACCATTTTGTAGCTCGTCAAACAATTGATTCCATGTTAAATTACAAACCATAAAAACCATGGCAATTGTAGCATATACAGATGGTTCGTCTTTAGGAAATCCTGGTCCGGGTGGATTTGGTTGTATTTTGTTGGAAACGGAGAAAAAAGTGAAAAAGGAGATTTCTCAAGGTTTTCGCTTAACAACGAATAACCGAATGGAGCTTCTTGCCGTGATTACTGCTTTGGAAACGTTAAAGTTTACAAATACTGAAATTACAATTATCACAGATTCTAAATATGTCGTTGACGCAGTGGAAAAACGCTGGGTTTTTGGTTGGTTGCAAAAGAATTTTAAAGGGAAAAAGAATTCCGATTTATGGCGAAGGTTTTTGGAGGTGTATAAAATTCATCGTGTAAAATTTCAATGGATAAAAGGACATGCCGGTCATCATTGGAATGAAATGGCCGATCAATTGGCTGTTGCTGCAGCCAATGATCCTGCAAATTTTAAAGTCGATTCTTTCTTTGAAATTCATCAAAACGAAGAATAATTTTCTACTTTTGTGAGGCAGAGAGAAAAATGAAAATGAAGACGTTGTGGGGATTACTCCCACTAATTTTGATGGTATCATACAATTGTTCACCTAAAGAAAGAAAAGGTGAAATAATCTACTTTAGTGGGCGAATAGCGAATGCGCAAACGGATAGCATTTACCTATTGTTGAATAATCGGGAAAAAGCTTTTGCTTTAGATTTTGACGGAAATTTTTCGGATACTCTTCAGTTGGTTGACGAAGGCTATAAAACACTTTCTATTGAACGGGAAGAATTCACAATCTATCTAGTTCCAGGTGACAGTCTGGTATTAAATACAGATCTGACCCAACTTGAAAGCAATTTTAAATTTTCAGGAAAAGGAAAAAACCGAAACAATTATCTTGTTGAAAAAAGCTTTAAAACAGATCATTTTTTAACTGAAAATACCGAACTATTCAAACTACCTCCATCGGATTTTAAGAATCGTATTAAACGTTTTCATCTAAAAGTTTTTGAAGATTTAGAAAAATTAGAAGTAAATAGTTCGTTTATTAAAACAGAGAAAAATAATTTGAATTACGACTTTATTAACTTATTGTATACCTACAAAGATTCATATACCTACTATAATCCTGCTTCACAACAATTGCCTGTTAACTTTTTAACAGAATTAGATAAAATTGACTTGGACAATGAGGACGCTTACAGAACTTACCAAAGTTACCGTAGTATTGTATTGACTAACTTGCAGGAAAAATTGTATCAAGGGTTCTCTGCTGATGCTTTGCTACAAGAAATAGAAAGTCAATCGATAAAAAATGGGTTCATTCATTCATTAATCTACGAACTTGATTCAAAAGACCCCAATAGCCTGGCAATTTATCAAGCAATTCAAAAACACTGTAAACATCAACCCTGGTTAGATGAAGCTGAAAAACGAATGAAAAAATGAGTTAATGCATTAAATTTTATTCACCTAATAATCAGCTAGATGAATATTTTTTACGGTTTTCCTTTTTTTTTAAGCAACCTTTTGGTGAAATTTGCATCTTTATTTATAAATCAATCAACTAAAATGCCTAAGCCTAAGAGAATCCATAAGACTTATAAAAAGTCTGTATTCAGTAAAATGAGAGTAAAACCTGTCAACATATTGCTTTTTATGGCAATTGCTTGTTTTATCTTCTTTTTAGTTTTTATCTATTAATTAAAACTAAAAAAACCTTCTATTTACTTTTGGGCTAATTTTCCCTAACTTCGTTTCAAACGAAGAAAGATGACAAAAGCAGAAGCCAGAAAGTATTATCGAACCTTAAGAAAAGAGTTCACAAAAGTAGAAGTGTATAGCTTAAGTGAAAAGATTTTCCAGTATGTCAAGCAAATCGATTTTTCTTCTGAAAAGTCTTTTCACATTTTCTTACCAATTGAAAAAAATCATGAGATCAATACTTATCCTATTATAGAATGGTTATTTCAACAACAAAAAGAAGTTGTTTTACCTTTGGTTATTGGTGATGATATGATAAATTGCCACGTTGAAAAAGGTTTTCAAACTTCTTTAAATTCACTTCACATTCCGGAGCCTATCGACTATAAAGAAGTAGATGATTCGACAATAGATGTTATTTTTATTCCAATGTTTGTCGCGGATAAAAAAGGAAACCGCGTGGGTTATGGTGGCGGTTATTACGATAAGTTTTTAGCACGATGCAGACCTGATTCAAAAAAAATAGGTCTAACTTATTTTAGACCTATTGAACATCTTGAAGATATTTATTTTGGTGATTTTCCACTTGATTTCTGTATTACGCCTGAAGGAATTGAGTCTTTCTGAATCGAATCTTTTTTATCCATTAACGTTGTAAAGTAAAATTTAAATTCGCGTTGAAATTTTATTGGTTCTTGTTTTAAAACAAATACACCAACATGATTATTCGTTTCAATTAATTTTTTATCAGAATTAAAGTAATTAACTGTATAAGCTATCCTTTTGATAGAATCCGGAGCAATAGAATCTTTCGGTAAAATAGCAAATTTTGAAACCGAAGTATAGGTTACTTTTTTAGCACGTAAATCTCTCAACAAAGAGAAAATCTCTGTCGTATCTTTTTTCGGAAAATATGATAACAATTGATCCCGCAACAAACTATCCACTACTGTATCGCTCGTATTAGATGCCAGTGCTGAAAGTTCGTATAATTCGCGTAACTTCTGTTTTGCAATAAAATTAACCGCTTCTACAGAATCCATCTTACTACTAACGGTAGACGATTCGTTCTTGTATCCTTTTATCGCTTCTGGGTTATAATCCCCGTTATATTTATCGTCTTTACACGAAAATATAATCCAAACACTCAATAGCAATACGATGCTAAACTGAACCAATTTACTTATCGTTTTCATCTTGTTGGATTTTAAATTTTAATTTTACAATTTTTCCTTTTTTACTTTCCGATTCGATCAAAGAAAAATTCTTTAATGATGTCGTAGGCATTGTAACCAAATTGATATACTGTTGTTTTGAAAGAATTTCTACACCAAAAAAATCATTGTCATATACTTGATAAATCAAAGCATCATCAGCAATCATTTGATTCAGTTTAGAAATTCGTTGTTTCAAATCTTTTGCTGAATTAGAATAATAATACAGCATAATTTTATAATCGTCCGGTTCTAATAACAACTTTTCAGGTTGATTATACTGATGTAAATTAACCTTAAATGTATCTTGTTTATAATAAGGAGAACTCACAAACATCTTGATTGTATCTTTTTGCGACTCGAATTTAATACAACCTGTTTTCGTCGATAAATACAGTGGCGTAAAACCATCTCTAATGATTGTGACCTCAACAGAATTGGTAATTTTGCTTTGTCTATCTGAATCTACAAAACAAAATTCATATTCCCTTTGGCTAAAAAAAGTGTAATAAACGGCTGCTCCTATTCCACTTAACAAAACAACTGTTGCAACCAATATCGAAATCAATTTTAACTTCGGTTTTTGTTGCTGAAGTTCATCTTTTGTTAAAACTGTTTCCTTTTTTATAGGTCCTTTAACTTCCTGCTTAATTTCACTTTCTAATTCTACGGAAGTTGTTCCTTCTAATCCTTCTTTTTCGGTTTCTTCTGCTTTTTCTGTCGATTCAGTTGGTTGATTTGAGTTTAGTTGCTCATTTTTTTGTGTTTGAACAAAATGCGCCCAGTTCTTAAATCCACAATATTGCGCCAAAAGATTGAGCATATCTATACGCGGAAGTTTCTTAAAATCTGACTTAAAATACGTATAAAACCATTTTTCGCTAACGGTAGATCTGGTTTTATTGAATAAATCATCTTGAAAAGAAGTGATTTCCTGACCTTTCCAATCAGAGATTTTTTCGGATTGAGCAGAATTTTCTTCCAAAAATCGATTGGCAATCGTTTTTTTCAGAATTTCGAAAATTTCTATATCTGTAAATTTGCTCAAAAAATATAATTTAAAATTTTGATTCTTACTATTTTGTAAAATAGTTTTTATTTTACAATTTGTCTTTCAATACAACTACAAATAAAATAATTTTTTTGATATAATAAGTTGTATTTCTTTATTAATGCCATGTTAAATGATTTCTTTTGTTGTAAAATAGTTGTTGATTACTCAGCTGATCGATTACAATCATCTTACAACTGTTTTGCTTAAAAAAATATTGATTCCATATTTAACTTTGATTCAACAAAATGATTAAGAAATCAACAAAAACGAAAATCAATTAAAAACATTTAAAAAAATTAAAGTTATGAAAAAATTAGCATTAAACGTAATCGTATTAGGAGTATTCGGAACTGCATTTGGTTTGTCTTCTTGTAATTTATTCGGATCAAAAGAAACAAAGACTGAAACAGAAGTAAAAAATGATACCATTACAACGATCGAAGATTCAATAAAAATAGATTCTGTAGGAAAAGATTCTGTTGTAATTACAGATTCGACAGTTGTGAAAGAACAACCTGTAAAAGTTGAAACGAAGACAACAACAGAGAAAAAATAATTGTAGAATAAATTAAAGTCAGATCAGATGAAAAAAATAGTATTATTCGCTTTCGTGGCGATTTCTTTTACAGCATTATCATGCAAACAACAACCTAAAGCAGGAGAACCTACAACTGTTGTAGAAGACTCTGTTATTGTAGAGAAAACCGAAATTCCTGCTGCAGATTCTGTAGAAGGTGTGACTGTAGACTCTTCTAAAATTGTACAACCAGCGGAGGCTTCTAAAGATGCTGCAACGAAATAAAAAATCAAAAACCTAAACTAAAAAATCCGCTAGATAAGCGGATTTTTTAGTTTTTTATAGGAATGACTAAGATTCTTTCAACGATTTGATGTCAATCACAAAACGATATTTAACATCCGATTTCATCATACGCTCGTAAGCTGTATTGATGTTCTGAATATCGATCATTTCAATATCAGAAACAATATTATGTTCTCCGCAAAAATCAAGCATTTCCTGCGTTTCTTTAATTCCTCCAATTAAAGAACCTGCTAAATTTCGACGTTTCATAATCAATAAACCGCCATGAACAGCGTCTAAAGGTTCTATTGCTCCTACCATACACATGGTTTTGTCTAACTTTAACAATGCTAAATAGGGGTTAACATCGTGTTTCACAGGAATTGTATTCAACAAAAAATCAAATGTATTTTGATGAGCTTTCATTTGATCTGCATCTTTCGAAATTAAAACTTCATCAGCTCCTAATTTCTTAGCGTCTTCTCCTTTTGATTCCGAAGTTGTAATCATCACAACATGAGCGCCCATTGCTTTAGCAAATTTAACCCCCATATGTCCCAAACCACCTAGTCCGATTACGCCTACTTTATCACCAGCTTTTACTTTCCAATGACGCAAAGGCGACCAAGTCGTAATTCCGGCACATAATAACGGAGCTGCTGCTTTCACATCAATATTTTCCGGGACATGAAGCACAAAATCTTCTTCTACTACAACATTTTCTGAATAACCACCATAAGTCACTCCTCCATATTTTGAATTTTTAGAATTATAAGTACCTGTAAACCCATTCTCACAATATTGTTCTAAACCTTCGTCACAAGAATGACAATGTTGACAAGACTCGACCATACAACCTACCCCAACCAGATCTCCAACTTTGAATTTCGTCACTTCCGAGCCTATTTCTTTTACCCGACCAATAATTTCGTGTCCGGGAACAACAGGGTAATTTGGTTTTCCCCAATCCCCTTTCGCGGTATGAATGTCACTGTGACAAACACCACAATATTCGATATCAATAAAAATATCTTTTGGCGATAGCTGACGACGCTCTATGGTATGTGGGCCTAATGCGTCTGTTTCGTTAAATGCTGCATATACTTTTGTATTCATTTTTTATATATTTTTATTATTTGTTTGTATTCTATACAATTTTAATTGTCTATCATCAATTCTCTGACATCACTTAAAAAATCATCATCCTTTCCACAAGAAATTTTTTTATTTAGATTATCTTTAAAATATTCATTGAATCGCTTACAATTCTTAACCGTATAAAATTTTTGCTCCTTGTTTACTAAAATGAAAGGATATTTACTATTCATTAAGCTATAGCTAGTTCCATAATAATTAGCAGATCCCATTATTCCAATTGCTTTACCAGCGGGAATTGAAGAGATTTCTGTATAAAAATATTCAGGTGTAGCATATTTTACTTTAATGTAATAATTCTTTGAATAAGTAATTGCAAAAGCTCCTTTCATCCTTTTGGATTCATGTTTATTACTTGCTTTTATTCCGAAAAAAAGAATTCCTTTATAAACAATTGCAAAAGCATTTTTTATAATATCTCCACTTTTTGAATAGTTAAATGCCATTAAATCATTTGAATTTTCATAAAATTTCCCGCCTTCTTCTTTTCCTACTAATTTTTCAGTTGATGATGGACTTTTTTTGTAAAAATCTTCAATTGTTTCATAAACTCCTTCAGGCAAATCATTTTCATAATACATATTTCTTACTTCAAAATATGTTCTTTGCTCTACTTGTTTCGTAAAGTCAATAGAATCAAAAATAATTTCTGAAACAGACTCTTTTGTTATAGCCAGATTAGATTTTTTTTTAATCTTATACTCATAAACTTTATCTCCATAAACAACATCTTCTACTTCTAAGATTTTGCCATCCGTTAAAACAAAAGTCGCTTTCTTTATATGCTGTCCAAAAGCAAAAGTTGAACATAGGATAAGTAGAGTAAATAATTTTTTCATTCGTTTATATTTTGGATAAAATTAAAAAAATCCACCTGAATAATCAGATGGATTTCTTGTATTTATTAAAATTGAATTTATTTCAATTTCTTTATTCCCATGTTCCACAAAGTGAACGCATATTTATCAGCCGTTTCATTGATTACAACTTCTGTTGAACGACCTGCTCCATGACCTGCTTTTGTTTCAATTCGGATTAAAACCGGATTATTACATCCTTGTTTTGCTTGCAAATTCGCAGCGAATTTGTACGAATGCGCAGGAACTACACGATCATCATGATCTCCTGTTGTGACCAATGTTGCCGGATAACATGTTCCTTCTTTTACATTATGAACAGGTGAATATCCTTTTAAATAATCGAACATTTCTTTGCTGTCATCAGCCGTTCCGTAGTCGTATCCCCAACCTGCTCCGGCAGTGAATGTATGATAACGTAGCATATCTAAAACACCAACTGCTGGTAAAGCTACTTTTGCCACTTTTGGATTGATTGTTTCTGTTGCTCCGACTAATAATCCTCCATTAGAACCTCCGGATAAAGCTGTAAAATCTGGTGAAGTATAGTTATTTTTCTGAAGGTATTCTGCTGCTGCTATGAAATCGTTAAATACATTCAATTTATTGAATTGACGACCTCCGTCGTGCCATTTTTTTCCATACTCTCCACCTCCTCGTAAGTTTGGAACAGCGTAAACTCCACCATTTTCAATCCAAGCTGCTGTAGCAGGGCTAAATCCCGGTGTTAAACTAATGTTGAATCCTCCATAACCATAAACGATTGTAGGATTTTTCCCATTTTTCTTTAAACCTTTCTTATAGGTAATAATCATCGGAACTTTTGTTCCATCTTTTGAAGTATAGAAAACTTGTTCAGAAATGTAATCATCCGAATTAAATTTCACATTTGGTTTGATGTAAACATCTGATGAACCTGTTTCTACATTGTATTTGTAGCTAGTAGATGGTGTGATATAATTAGAGAATCCGAAATAAATTTCTTTTTCTGATTTTTTCCCTCCAAATCCTGAAGCAGAACCCACTCCCGGCAATTCGATTTGACGAACTTTTGATCCGTCATATTTATATTGTTCAACAACAGAAATTGCATCTTTCAAATATTTCGCAAATAAATATCCACCTCCTGTCGATACAGATAACACATTTTCAGTTTCAGGAATAACAGTTGTCCATGCAGCTTCACTTAAATCAGAAATCGTCGCTTTTACCACTTTATTATTTGGCGCTTTATTATTCGTAAAGATGTAGAATGTTTCTCCATCATTATCAATGACAGAAGTGTTCGTCTCAAAATTATTTACAATTGTTTTGATTGAGCTATTTGCTTGGGATAAATCCTTATAATACAACTCATTACCAGTCGTTGTATTTGCAGCTGTAATAATCAAGAAACGTTCATCGTCTGTTAAATAGGCTCCGACATAACGGCGAGGAATCTCAGATCCACCAAAAATCAATTGATCTTTTTTCTGAGCTGTTCCTAATTTATGGTAATATAATTTGTGTTGATCTGTTTTTTCAGATAATTCAGATCCTTTCGGTTTATCATAAGATGAATAATAGAACCCATCGTTTCCTTTCCAAGCTGTTCCTGAAAATTTAACATCGATCAATGTTTCTCCAACTTGTTTTTTATCTTTTGTATTTAATACGATAACTTTTCTCCAGTCCGAACCTCCTTCTGAAATAGAGTAAGCAACTAAGCTTCCGTCTTTTGAGAAGCTAACATCTGCTAATGAAACAGATCCGTCTTTCGAAAATTTATTTGGGTCTAAGAAAACTTCTTCTGTTCCGTTTTCTCCTAATTTGCGGTATAAAACTGAATGTTGTTGTAAACCATCATTTTTGTAGTAATAGGTGTAATCTCCTTCTTTAAATGGTGTTGAAATTTTCTCATAATTCCAAATATCCGTCAACGATTTTTTTAATTGCGTACGCAATGGAATTTCATTCAAATAAGCATAAGTCGCTTTATTTTGTTCAATCACCCATTTCTTTGTCTCCTCAGACAAGTCATTTTCTAACCAACGATATGGATCTTGTACTTCCTCTCCAAAATACGTGTCAACATGGTCAATTTTTTTCGTTTCCGGGTACTTTTTCTTATAGCTTTGAGCATTCACTCCTATCATAAGGGCAACGTTTAATAAAATAAAAGTAGTTTTTTTCATTTCTTTTGATATATAGCTGTTTTGGTAAAGATAATAAATCCAAAAACATAAATTGGTATTGAAAAAAATGATTTACATTTGTGCGAAATCTCTCTCAGATTTTTAAATTTAAATGAATGCTTAAAACTTCGCGGCAACTTAACGTTTACTTCATTTGGATTTAATTTTTATCAATTATTTTAATTTGTAAAATCTAAAAAAATGACTGTAGAAAAGTCTTTAACAGCCAAAATTGGGTCTATTTTTTCGTTGATTAAACAATCTTTTTCAAGCGAAAACTTAGATTTAACCGCGATGCCAATCAAAAAATCAGTGTTTTTATTGGCCATTCCGATGATGTTCGAAATGGTGATGGAATCTGTTTTTGCTTTGGTCGATTTATATTTTGTAGGCCATTTAAAAGAAAGTGCATTTGCCATACAAACAGTTGGTTTAACAGAATCATTGTTGACAATTGTCTATTCTATTTCAATCGGGATAAGTATGGCCGCAACCGCCATTATTGCACGAAGAGTTGGAGAAAAGAAACCCGAAAAAGCTTCAGAAAGTGCTTCGCAGGCAATATTATTAGCAATAATCATTACTGTTCTATTAAGTATTTTGGGATTTATTTTCTCAAAGGATTTACTGATTTGGATGGGCTCAACCGAAGCTGCTGCTGAATATGGTAAGAATTTTACAAGAATCATGATGGCAAGCTGCTTAAGCATTGTTTTATTGTTCTTAATCAATGGAATCTTTCGTGGTGCAGGAAATGCTGCCATTGCCATGAAAAGTTTATGGCTGGCAAATGGAATCAACATTATTTTATGTCCGATTCTTGTTCGTGGTTGGTTCTTTTTCCCTGAAATGGGATTAGAAGGAGCTGCTTTATCTACTGCAATCGGTAGAAGCTGCGGTGTTATTTATCAATTGTACTGCTTAATGAAAAAAGACTCTTTGATTCAGATAAAATGGTCTTACTTTATTCCAAAATCTAAGTTAATTCTCAATATTGTGCGAATAGCTGTTCCTGCAATTGTTCAATACATTATAGCGAGTTGCAGTTGGATTATTTTGGCTCGAATTGTTGCTCAAACCGGAGGAGAAATTGCTTCATCCGGTTATCAAACAGCTTTACGACTAATGATGTTTTTCATGTTACCGGCATGGGGATTAAGCAATGCTGCTGCGACTTTAGTTGGTCAAAATTTAGGAAATAAAGCCCCCGAAAAAGCTGAAAAATCGGTATTAATGACGATGAAATTCAACATTATTTACATGTTAATTGTAAGTGTTATTTTTTATGGACTGAGCAATTACTTGGTTTCTATTTTTACAACGGAAGCACATATCAAACTTGTTGCGAAAGAAGGAATGTATGTTTTAGCGAGCGGTTTTTTATTGTACGGAATTGGAATGGTAATGATGAATGCATTTAATGGAGCCGGCGATACAATGACTCCCACCTTAATTAATTTGGTTGGTTTTTGGTTGTTTCAAATTCCATTAGCTTATGTTCTTTCCTATTATTTTAACTTGAAAGAAGAGGGGGTTTTTATTGCAATTCCTGTTTCAGAAACCTTTATTGCTATATTGGCATTTGTCCTTTTTAAACGAGGAAAATGGAAACTGAAAATGATTTAAAACTAAAAAAGAGTTCTTAGAAAGAACTCTTTTTTAGTTTAATAAAGGGTATAAATTATCCTTTGAATGTATAATACCTAGCCCCTTTTAAGTCTAGATTTTCAGTTTCAATTCTATCCAAAGCAAAACCTTTTGAAGCATTGATCGAAATTTTCAAATTCTTATTGTGTAAATCTTGGTATTGTTCAAACGTAATAGCCTCTCTTTGATTCAAATAATTGAACAGATCAACTTTATTTATGACGTTTTTCCATCCTTCACCAATTTGTCCTTGGAACACTTTTGATTTAGATCCTGAACCATATGCAATAAACCCGATTGTTTTTCCTGTCAATTCTTCATTCGTGTCAGCGCTAACTTGCAAAGCTGATAAAAATGCTGCAAAAATGGAAGCTGTGTACATATTTCCGATTTCCGAAGAAGCACGTTGGGTTGGTTCTACTTTTTCTTTGATCAATGTTTTATATGCTTCAGATTTTGAAACTATTTTTAACTGATCGTTCGAGTTATCTTGTCCATTTTCTAAAGCAAAAACATCCGAAAACATTCTTTTTCCCTGAAATGCATACGGTAAATGAAACGCAATATAACGCCAATTTTCATATAATTTTCCTTCGACTCCTGCTTTCTCTTTAAAGTTGAAATACGCTTCTCTTACTCTATTTTTGTAACATTCGTTTGAATACTGTCCCTCGAAAACAGGTTCATCAGAAAATATCTCTATTTCTGATTTTGATGTTCCTAAAGTTTCCAAAATAGTTGCATTAGAAGTTGCCTGATGAGGTTTGAAAAAATCAAAAACTGATTCCATTCCAATTCCCCAATGGTGATCAAATGTAATTAAATTTGGTTGATCAGAGATTAACATTGCCACAGCACCAGCTCCTTGTGTGTACTCTCCTGTAGACTCTAATCCATATTTTGCATAATCAGCTGCAATAACAATTGCTTTTTTATCAGAATTTACCCGAACATAATCAATCGAATTATGCAAGGCATCAACTCCTCCTACACAAGCAAATATCATGTCAACAACGTCCGTGTGTTTAAACGGTCTTTCGCCAAACTTATTTGCTAAAACAGATTCTACCAACTGTACTGCGTAAGTTGCTGTTGGCTTTGCGCCGTCTAAAGCACTTTCTGTTCCTAAATAAATCCGTCCGATTTCATTTGGATTAATTTCAAAATCATGGATTAATTTCAACAAAGCATTCGCTGCAATTGTAGCGGTATCTTCGTGAACATCTAAAACAGACATTTTCTTTAAACCTAATCCTATTTCAAGTTTATCAGGGTCAATCTGACGTTGAATTGCTAAATCTTTTATTGGTAAATATATATGCGGAACGTAGATTGAAACCGCCTCTATTCCATACTTCATTTTCGTTTATTTTTAAAGCGAACATCAAATTTAAGGGTATTTTAATTTTATTCCGGCATGAAATAAATCCTGAATTCTCCGAAATATAGTTTCACTATAAATTAATCAATAAACCATGCGTTTTTTTATAATATTTACTAAATTTATAGAAGATAATTTTAAATATCTTTTTCAATATGGCTAGAACTTTTTATAAATCGATCAAAAATTCAATCAAGTATTGGTGGATTTTACTTCTTATAGGATTATTGTTTATAGGAATGGGCATTTATTGCTTCGCTTTCCCGACGGCCTCATATGTAGCTCTTTCGGTCTTTTTTGCGGTATCATTTTTGTTTTCCGGAATTTCAGAAATCATCTTTTCTATCTCGAACAAGGATGAAATCGATAGTTGGGGTTGGACGCTAGCGTATGGAATTGTAACAACCATTGTCGGATTTATGTTGGTGGTCAATCCAATTTTAAGCTTAGAAGTCTTTGCTTATTATGTGGGATTCCTTATTTTATTCCGTTCAATATCGGGGATTAGTTATGCATTTGATTTGAAAAATTATGGTGTAAAAGATTGGGGAGTGTCTTTATTTTTAGCTGTCATAGGATTAATTATTTCGTTGATCTTACTATCCTCTCCACAGTTAGCCGGGTTAACTGCTGTCGCATGGCTTGGATTAGCCGTAATTTCATCAGGATTATTTGCCATTTTTATTTCGCTTCAATTGAAAAAAATAAAAGATTTGCCAAATAATATATCAGATGATTTAAGAAGTCGATACGAACAAATCAGAAAAGAAATCGAAGATTTTAAAAATCAATAATTTCAAAAAAAGCCATTTCTAAATGAAGTGGCTTTTTCGTATCTTCTTTTTTCTATTGTCTATAATATTGGTGCCAATAATCTACAAACGGAAGCAAATGCTCGGTTATACCAAGGTTTATTCTCCCACTTGTCAATTGTCAATTGTTCTGAATCATTTCGGTCTATTTCAAACTGATTACTCATTTGGTTCAGCAATATGTCATTCTCTATAACTGATGTAATCTCGAAATTAATCATGAAGCTGCGATAGTCTAAATTTACTGTTCCAATAAAAGCCAATTGATCATCAACCGTAATTGTTTTGGCATGAATAAATCCTTTTTCATACAAATAAACTTTTACCCCACGTTTCATCAAAGGTTTCAGGAAAGATAGAGAAGCCTGCTGAACTACAATAGAATCTCCTTTCTTGGGGATAATCAATTCTACTTCCACTCCTGTAGAAACAGCAATCATCATAGCTGTCTTAAATTCATCACTTGGAATAAAATAAGGGGTACATAGCTGTACTTTCTTCTTTGCTAGAGTAATTGCTAAAATCATCGCTTCCATAGCCGAATGCACATCACTTCCTGGCGAAGAAAGTCCGAAACTAACCGTTGCATCATTTTCAAAAAAACTACTTTCTACGGGATAAAAGTATTTTGGATTTGAAATATTAAACTTCTTTCCTTCCGTCATCATCCAATTCAAATAAAAATGTAATTGCAGACTATTGATTGATTCTCCCTCAATCATCACCGATGTATCTCGCCAATAAATCTTATTATCTGGGCTTTCTTCTCCATTTTGATTAATGTACTTGTCGCTAATGTTAATTCCTCCTACAAATGCCTTTGTCCCATCAACAATCAGAATCTTTCGGTGATTACGGTAATTGGAATTTGCTAAAGATGAAAACCGAACAGGAAGAAAGGTTTGAAACTCTATTCCTGAAGCTTCCAATCTCTTTTGATGTTTGTTTAGTTTTGGAGAGCCAAAATCATCAGCAGTTACACGGACTTCTATTCCGTTTTTTGCTTTTTCTTCAAGAATTGAAATAATCTCATTTCCAATACGATCTTCATCAAAAATATAATACTCAAGATGAATATGATCTTTTGCATTTTTCAAGGCTTCTAAAAATAAGGGAAACTTTTTCTCACCATTAATCAATAATTTCACTCTATTCTTCGTTGACGGATAAGCCACCCTTGCATTATTCAAATACCGGTATACTTGAGCAAAAGCTCCAATCCTCTGCTCTACTTTGGACAAATCTTCTTGAACAAATTCATCCAATTCGCTCCATTTTTCATTGATAATCCGTTGATGATTCTTGTCTATACGTTTAAAAAATTCGTCTTTCTTAAATTTTTGTCCAAAGAAAAAGTACAGAATAATCCCTATAAAAGGGAGAAAAACAATCACTAATATCCATGCAATTGTCTTTGTTGGGTTTCTGTTTTCTATTAGAATAGTTGTTAAAACCATGATATAGAAAAAAGACAAAGGAATCCAGTACCATTCTTTAATAAAATTCCAGATCTGTAAAAGTGATGATAACCATTCCATTTTATGAACTTTTCATTTTTTTGATAAAAAATAATTGAATAAAAATCAATTGCTTAAAAAAATAATGGAAAATATTTTAAATTTATTTTGGAAATAATAAATAAAGGTGCTTATATTTGCAATCCAAAATGAGCGGTGCCTTAGCTCAGTTGGTAGAGCAAAGGACTGAAAATCCTTGTGTCCCTGGTTCGATTCCTGGAGGCACCACATTTTAAAACCTCAAGCATTTGTTTGAGGTTTTTTTTTTGAAGCGTTATAACAATTTATTAATTGAACATTTTGTATTCACTTATTTAAATATTCAGTAAATTGCATTACAGATGGAAATAGGAAACAGACCATGGGGATCTTACTATGTTTTAGAAGATACCGATATATATAAAGTAAAAAGAATTGAAGTTAATGTTGGAGGACGCTTATCTTACCAATACCATAATCATCGTGCTGAAGTTTGGACAATTGTTCAGGGAAAAGCTTTGGTTACATTAGACGATGTTGAATATGAATACAACACCGGAGAAGTTGTTATTATTCCCTTGAAAGCTAAACATCGTATTCAAAATACCGGAAATGACACCTTAATTTTTATCGAAGTACAACATGGTACGTATTTTGGTGAAGAGGACATCGTTCGTATTGACGATGATTACAATCGTTCAAGTGACGACTAAATTACTAAAAACAAACTATAAAAGACTAAACTAATCATACTATGAAAATCGGAATTACATTCAGTGCATTTGATTTGTTGCATGCAGGACATATCAAAATGCTTGAAGATGCAAAACAACAATGCGATTATTTGATTGTCGGGCTACAGACTGATCCTACATTAGACAGGCCGGAGAAAAACAGACCTACACAAACAGTTGTAGAACGTTATATCCAGTTGAAAGGATGCAAATTTGTAGACGAAATCGTTCCTTACGCGACAGAACAAGATTTAGAAGATGTTTTAAGATCATTTAAAATTGATGTCCGTATTTTAGGAATTGAATACCAAGATAAGAATTTCACAGGAAGGAAGTATTGTGAAGAAAAAGGGATTCAATTGTATTACAATTCGAGAGATCACCGTTTTTCAAGTTCAGGATTAAGAAAAGTGGTTGCAGAAAAAGAACTTTTAAAAGTTGTAAAATAAAATTTTTAATGAAGGTTGGATTTTATCCAACCTTTTTTATTTACAATACTTTCTCAATCAAAAAATTAATATAAAAAATAATTCTAAAAACTATACCTTTGCAAAATGTCAAATATAGTTGCAATTGTAGGAAGACCAAACGTTGGTAAATCTACGTTCTTCAATCGATTAATCCAAAAAAGACAAGCTATCGTGGACGACACTTCTGGTGTTACACGTGACCGTCATTATGGAAAATCTGATTGGAATGGAAAAGAATTTACCGTAATCGATACCGGAGGGTATGTCGTTGGTTCAGATGATACCTTTGAAGAAGAGATCCGCAAGCAAGTTGAATTGGCTATTGATGAAGCAAATGTCATATTGTTCATGGTAGACAATCAAGTTGGATTAACGGATATGGATAAGGAAGTTGGCAACCTTTTAAGACGCACTAAGAAACCTACATTCTTAGTTGTGAATAAGGTCGATACCAACAAAAATTTAGAAGATTCTTATGAGTTTTATAACTTAGGATTCGAAAAAATGTACACAATCGCTGCTATGAGCGGAAGTGGAACAGGTGAATTATTGGATGATGTTGTGGATACTTTTACAGAAGAAGAGCACATTGATCCATTCGAAGGTTTACCTAAAATTACGATCGTAGGTCGTCCAAATGCCGGAAAATCTACATTAATTAATGCATTATTAGGTGAAGAACGTAATATTGTAACTGATATCGCAGGTACAACACGTGATTCTATCGAAACATTGTACAATAAATTTGGACACGAATTTGTTTTGGTAGATACAGCCGGAATGCGAAAAAAAGGAAAAGTTAGCGAAGATTTAGAATTTTATTCTGTAATGCGTTCAGTTCGTGCAATCGAAGAATGTGACGTTTGTGTCTTGATGATTGATGCAGAGCGTGGAATTGAAGCACAGGATTTGAATATTCTTTATTTAGCAGAACGAAACCGAAAAGGTGTTGTCATCTTAATCAACAAATGGGATTTACTTGAAAAAGAAACCAATACGATGAAAGAATACAAAGATGCTATTCTTAGACGTATTGCACCATTTACAGACGTTCCTGTTTTATTTATTTCAGCGTTAACAAAACAACGTGTATTAAAAGCTGTTGATACTTTTATCGAAGTGTATGAAAACCGTAGCCGTCGTATCAAAACAAGTAAGTTAAATGAAACGTTGTTACCTATTATCGAGATTACGCCTCCACCTGCAGTAAAAGGAAAATACATCAAAATAAAATATGTCACGCAGTTACCTACAAAAACGCCACAGTTTGCATTTTTCTGTAACTTGCCACAATATATTAGAGATCCTTATAAACGATTTATCGAAAATCAATTGAGGAAAGAATTTAATTTTGAAGGTGTTCCAATCGAAGTTTACTTCAGAAAGAAATAATAAAAATCCAAAAAGTCCATTTACATAGTGTAGATGGACTTTTTTATTGAATAACAATAGAATTTAACATTCATAAAAAAAGCTCAACGATTGACGCTGAGCATTTTTGTGACCGAGACAGGATTCAAACCTGTAACCTCTTGAGCCGTAATCAAGTGCGCTATTCAGTTGCGCCACTCGGCCATTTGAAAAAAATAGAAAAGTAATTTCCCTTATTTTCGAATGCAAATATACAGCACTTTTATTGTAAAAACCTAAGGTTTTTGTGAAAATTTTTTAACTATAATTTAATCTACAACTAGTCAATTGCTTACAAAAATATTTTTTTACGATTTTACAATATTTATTAACTTGCTTCGTCAAAATTCAATCCAAATGATAAAAAAAATAATTCTAAGTTCATTCATTATTCTTGCCTTTAGCAGCTGTAAACAGTCGAAAGAAGAGCTGTCTTCTGAAAAAGAAAATACATCATTTCAATTTGCAAAAAACATTTCGATTGATGAAAATGAAAAAACCATTACCATAAAATCTACCGGGAATACTATAACCTTTGACAAGGAAGATTTACCTATTAAAACAGTAATGGTTGAAACATCTGCAGCCGTATCGTTTTTAGATGAATTAGGAAGTATTGATTTGATTAAAGGAGTTACTGATGCTGATTTTATTTACAATCCTAAAATCGCAGAAAAAATCGCAAACAACTCAATCTTAAAAGTTGGAAATTCGAACGAGTTATTCACAGAAATTATCCTAAAAAATAAACCTCAATTAATTATTGCAAGTTCTAACCCTGTTTTAGCCAAATTTCATCAGCAATTGGAGCAGAATGGAATAAACGTATTGTATTTGGATGAATACAAAGAACAGAATCCATTAGGACAGGTTGAATATTTGAAAGTTTTTGGAAAATTATTCGGAAAAGACCACGAAGCTCAAAAACGTATTGAAACGGTAAAAAATAATTACGATTCAATCAAAAACATTATTCAAGCCAAAGCAAAAGGCAATGTTTCGACAATTGTGAATACAATGTATGGCGATATTTGGTATGCTCCTACAAAAGATTTGCTGCAAGCAAAATTGATTGATGATGCCAAAGGAAATTATATTTTTAATGATAAAACCGGTGAAAATAGTTTGAGTCTAACATTTGAAGAAGTCTATACAAAAGGAAAAAATGCAACATATTGGATTAACGTAACGAATGTAAATTCTTTAGCAGAAATGAAAGCTGCTTATTCAAATTACACTTGGTTTGAAGCATTTAAGAAAGGGAATGTCTATGCTTATAACAAACGTATGAATTCAAAAGGATCAAATGATTACTTTGAACAAGGTATTCTACGTCCGGATATTGTACTAAACGATTTAGGAAAGATTTTTTACCCTAATTTATTTCCCACTTACGAATTATACTTTTATCAACAATTGAAATAGCAACAACCAAGATAAAGATTCTTGTATTTGATACAACGACTCCCATTTAAATCAGGTTAAGAAATTCTTTTGACCTGATTTTTTAGCTTATGATCATAAATTCTCCAAATTAAAATAAGCTTCGCTGATATAATCACTAATGTCAGAAGCTGTTAAGCTATGCGGATGTATTTTCTTTATGGCCAGGTCTCCAGCTAAACCATGCAGATAAACCCCTATTAAAGCTGCATCAACAGATTGATAACCTTGCCCTTTTAACGACGCAATTATTCCGCTCAATGTATCACCAGATCCAGCTGTAGCCATTCCCCAATTCCCTGTTGAATTAAAATACACCTTACCATCAGAGGTAGTAATTACGGAATAAAATCCTTTAATCACGAAAGTGATTTGGTATTGTAATGCTAAATCCTTCACCATTTTTATTTTATCAAAATCATTTTCCCAATTCCCAATAAGTCTCTGTAATTCTTTGGGATGCGGAGTTAATATAGATTCTTTGGGGATAATTAAAAAAGGATTCGTTTGTTTTGCTAAAATATTCAGTGCGTCAGCATCAATCACAAGCGGTTGAGCTTGTTTTTTTATCCATTCTATAAAGTTTATTTCTGTCTCAGCCGTTTGCCCCAATCCCATTCCAATTGCTACCCCTTGATAATCTTGTAATAAAGGGAAGTTTTTAATCAAGTCATTTGTTTCGTCTGTTAAACACATACTTTCAATTAGATTTACCTGCAGAATATCTTGCCCACATTTTGGCGTATAAGATGTTACAAGTCCGCTACCTGTTTTTAAAGCTGCTTTGGCACTCAAAACAATTGAACCAATTTTACCAAGACTTCCTCCTACGATAAGTGCATGCCCAAATGTTCCTTTATGCGAAAAACAGCTTGGAGTCTTTAACCGTTTTTGTATATCTTTTTTCTCAAGAAAGTAAAAATTGGTTTTGAACTGATTCAAGACACTCTTATCCAGTCCAATATCTATTAGTGACAATGAGTCGGAATAAGTTTGATTGTCAGGTAAAAGAAGTCCTATTTTCGGAACTTGAAAAGTATAAGTACGTTGAACTTTAAGACATGGAAATCTTTTATTCATTGGATAATCTGCTATAAAACCGGAAGGTAAATCTACAGCAATGATAGATTGTGGATTCGCTTGATAAATTTGTTCAAAAAACAGTGCCCATTGATTATCTAAAGGGTTACTCAAACCTGTTCCAAAAATGGCATCAATAATAAAAGCTTTTTCAGGAATTTCAACTTGATCATCTGGTTTAAAATACCGCACATCGGCCTCTTTCAATAACCTCTGATTCTTTAAATTGTCTTCACTGTACTTCTCTGAATGAAGTAGATAAACAATTGGATCGAAACCCTGCGAATTCAGGTATCGCGCAACTCCTAATCCATCTCCTCCATTATTTCCTTTCCCGCAGAAAATAACAATTGGTGACTGAATTGGCGCAAAGTCATTCAACATATTTTCTGTCAGTTTTTTAACCGCTCTCTCCATCAAATCCCATGAAGATATTTTTTGATTTTCAGTTGTCAATCGGTCCCATTCCTTGGTTTGTTCTGCTGAGAGTATTTTCATCGAAAAAGAATTGTTTCCATAAAGTTAACAAATAAAAAAGGGAACCAAATTTTTGATTCCCTTTTTATGTTTTAAACTATAATGAATTAGAATAATTCTGATTTAAATTGTTCTAAGAAACGTTTATCATTTTCTGTGTATAAACGGATATCTCCGATTTGATAAAGCAATAGTGCAATGCGTTCTATTCCCATCCCAAATGCATATCCCGAATATTTTTCAGGATCGATGTCTACATTACGCAAAACATTTGGATCGACCATACCACATCCCATAATTTCTAACCAACCTGTACCTTTGGTCATACGGTAATCTGTTTCTGTTTCTAATCCCCAATAAACATCAACTTCAGCAGAAGGTTCTGTAAATGGAAAATATGAAGGTCTTAAACGAATTTCAGATTTACCGAATAATTCCGTTGTAAAATAACTTAATGTTTGTTTCAAATCTGCAAAAGAAACACCTTCGTCGATATACAACCCTTCGATTTGATGAAACATCATGTGCGAACGAGACGAAATCGCTTCATTACGGTAAACACGTCCCGGTGATAAAAAACGCATTGGCGGTTGGTTGTTCTCCATGTGGCGAATCTGAACAGAAGACGTATGTGTACGCAAGACGATGTCCGGATCTTTTTCAATGAAGAACGTATCCTGCATATCACGTGCCGGATGGTATGTTGGTAAATTAAGCGCTGTAAAATTGTGCCAATCATCCTCTATTTCAGGTCCCTCAGAAACACTGAATCCAATACGGTTAAAAATCTCGATAATACGATTTTTTGTCACATTGATTGGATGACGAGATCCTAATGTAAAAGGTTCTCCCGGACGAGTTAAATCTAATGAAATATCTGTTTTTCCTTCATTCGAAATTTCATTTTTAAGAACAGTTGATTTTTCAGTTGCCAATGTCTTTAATTCATTTACAACTTGACCAAATTCCTTTTTTTGTTCATTTGGAACAGATTTAAACTGCGCAAATAAGTCAGTTAAAATTCCTTTTTTTCCTAAAAATTTAATTCTGAATTCTTCAATTTCAGAAGCATTCGTTGAATGGAAGTTTTTTACTTCTTCAATATATTGTTTGATTTGGTCAATCATAATTTCTGATCAATTTAGACGCAAATTTAACGGATAATAGCCTTATAACAAATTATTCATGTAATTTTATCTTCTCTCAATCAAAACTCTGTATAAAAATGGTTTATTGCTCTCTATAAAGTGTGGAACCATTCTTTCTTTTCTTATTTGTATCTAACGGAAAAAGAATACTGTCATTTTTCGAAAACCGTACGAAATAGCGTTCTTCTGACGGTTGATCAAAATTTAAAACATATACAGTCGCATCCTGATCATCTTCAAAACCTCGTTCATAATTCACGTTTCCTTTGATGGTATGCGAACTATTTTTCTCTTTTTCAATCAGTTCAAATGTATTGTTTTTATAAATAGAAAGTTCGTTTGTTTCATTTTTGAAAAGTTCCTGTACTTCCGGAAGGTCTACTACTGAAGTTCTCTTTTTTTCCGTTTCTTCCGCCTTATGCTGACAAGCTGCCACTAGCGATAAGGCTATCATTCCAACGATTCGTTTTTTCATACTGTTATGTGGTTTACTTTTATGTAAAGGTGATACAAATTCTCTATTTTTTATAGTTTTTACCTCATTTTGCTCTATAAAGTGTACAACGAAGCATAAAAAAATCCTTGCAATTGCAAGGATTTTTTTATGCTTATTTTCTAAAATTATTTTCCAAAAAACTCTTTTACTTTTGCTGTAATTCTATTGCGTTCTGTATCTGTTAAATTAGAACCGGAAGGTAAACATAATCCATTTTCAAATAATTCTTCTGCTACTTTTCCTCCATAATAAGGTGCATCTGCAAAAATAGGCTGCATATGCATTGGTTTCCATAATGGTCGAGACTCAATCTCATCTTCCAAGAAAGCTAAACGTAAATCTTCGCGTGTTTTCCCGACAATTTCAGGATCAATTAGAATCGCTGATAGCCAGTGGTTCGAAAAATAATCTGTATTTGGTTCCGTAAATACCGTAATACCATCAATATCAGCAAATAAATCCTGGTAGAATTGATTCATTGCGCGGCGGGCTTCAATACGATTATCCAAAACTTCCATTTGTCCTCGTCCAATTCCTGCCGTAATATTACTCATTCGGTAATTGTATCCGATATGCGAATGTTGATAATGAGGGGCGTTATCACGAGCTTGTGTAGATAAGAAGACAGCTTTGTCTTTGTCTTCTTGCGAATGACAAACCAATGCTCCTCCTCCGGAAGTCGTGATGATTTTATTTCCATTGAAAGATAAAGCACCAAAACGCCCGAATGTTCCACATTTTATTCCTTTGAATGTAGAGCCTAAAGCTTCGGCTGCATCTTCAATAACCGGAATATTGTATTTTTCAGCAACGGCAGTTACTTCTTCAACCTTATAAGGCATTCCATACAAATGAACTGCTAAAATCGCTTTTGGTGTTTTTCCTTTCGCGATACGATCTTTAATTGCTTCTTCTAAAGCTACCGGACAAATGTTCCAAGTTTCTTTTTCCGAATCTACAAAAATAGGTGTTGCTCCTTGGTAGGCAATTGGATTTGCAGTCGCTGAAAATGTCATTGATTGACAAATCACCTCATCTCCGTGAGATACACCGCATTCGATTAATGCCAAATGAAGTGCTGCCGTTCCTGCAGAAAGTGCCGCAACCTTAACATCTCCATGTAAATAATTTTCCAGGTCTTCTTCAAACCCATTTACATTAGGACCTAGAGGTGCTACCCAGTTTGCATCGAATGCTTCGTGAATATATTTTAACTCATTGCCTCCCATGTGGGGAGATGATAACCATATTTTTTCAGCCATTTTTATAGTTGTTTTTGCTGTACAAATTTAGAGTAAAAGAATCAATTTTAATCAGATTTAACTTTTTTACTTTATCCTACTCGCTTAAAATGAAAAATAACCTCTGTTCCAACGTATTTTTTGAAAAGATACAGACCATTCATGATTTTGTCTATTATAATATTACCAATTAATAAATTGAGCAGGATAATCTGTTTCAATAATATCAGGACGATTAATAAGATGTCGGATATAACCTCTTGTTCGTTCAAGATCAGTTGGTAATTTATCAGTGGTCGGAGCAATCGCAATCATTATCATTACACCTTTACTTCTTAAATAAGCAATCAGTTCTTTTTGCTCTTCTTTCACTTCTCCTCCTATCCAGGCAATCATACGGTTGAATGGAATGTTTAATTCTTCAAAACTCCTGACGTCCTTCATCGTGTGGAAAGGTTTCATAAACATAACATCATCCAGGTGTTTGGCATAATAAGCAACCTCTTCATCTTTTCTCAGTCCCAAAACAACATTTGGATAAGGATTCTCTTTTAAAAATTTTACATAAGTCGCATATGGAACTCCTTTATTGTCCAATTGAAAAATTGTTTTTCCCTGGCTCCAATCCAATGCTTCTTTTAGGGTTGGAATTTTAAAGTTGGTCACTTTACCATCTCTGTCTTTCAAATTGGCTTTTTTAATCTCGGCGTAAGTATACTCTTTTACCTTTCCTTTCAATGTTGTCGTCCGATCAAGCGTGTCGTCATGCATCAGTATTAACACCGAATCTTTTGTCAATTGAGGGTCAATCTCAAAAAAAGAAGGGATAATGGATAACGTCTTTTCAAAAGCTTCGATACTATTTTCAGGATAACCGGGCATCATACCCCCTCTATGTCCTGAGATGATAATGGGTTTTGACTGATCTTGTTTAAAGTAAGATTTCAGCTCCTCAAAATTTCGAATATCAACTGTATTTAATTGCGCTTTGGCTACAGTAAGTGTAGCCAATAGCGCAATACATAAATGTATTTTTTTCATCAAAAGAAAGATTTAAAAACTGTATCTGAATCCAATCTGTATCTGGTAAGGATTAAACGCATAACTTGTTTTTCCTGTATTGGTATTCACGTTATAAACAAATCGTTCGTTAGCGGTATCAAAGCTCTTTATTGAATAGATGTTTTGTTTCCCTATTCTTGGTCCAACACCCCATTCTTTGTTCATTAAATTCGCGACATTGAAAATATCAACAGCTACTTCAAAGCGGTGTTTCTCAACAATTTTGATTTTTTTCGCTAATCTTAAATCAAATGTTCCGGAAAAACCGTTAATTCCTCCATTTCGTTCTGCAATTTTTCCAAAACTCTTGCGGATATATTCTTTCGTATGTTTTTCAACCTCAGGATTATCTAAAATAGCTTGAATTCCTTTTTTCAAATATTCCGGAGTCGATGCCGAATTAGGATCGTAGATATAAGCCAAATCGTTTGAGTTAACAAAATCTCCATTCATATTTCCATTAACCGCCAACGAATAACGTGTCCCTCCTATTCCACTGAACCGAATACCAGCTGTCATTCCCCAAAATGTAGGTGATTGACCATAAACAACTAATTTATGACGGAAATGTGTATCCGAATAATTCATTTTACTCAAGTTTCGCGGATCTTCAGCAACCATAAGACTTAAAGTTGCTGTATTCGCGACATTCCCATTATAAGACGTATTATCTTTTGAATCGTTCCATGTATAAGAAACAGAAATCTGTCCATCTTTAAAGTAACGGTAAGTACCGTCCAATACAATTGCATATTGGTCTTTTTTACCATCACTGATTAATTCCAGCACCCGTCCTAATTCATTCGTTTTTCTTCCATTCACCCAATTGGCTGCTCCATTGGTTGGATTAATTGTTGAGGCAGGTACATATACTCCTCGGTTTGCTTCTTCTTTTATTCTGAAATAAGGTTCATCTACCATATTACGGTCAACATACATATAGTTGTTTCGTGCCCAGTTTGCATATGCACTAATTCCTACTCTCAGGCGGTCACTGAAGAAATGGTTATAAGAAGCGTTTAATTTGTAAACCGTCGGAACTTTCGCCTCTTTACTGTTTGCATTAATGGTAATCAATTTTTCGATCGCCGGATTATTGAAAAGATCTTTTCCCGGCGCTTGATCAGGATTTTGTCTATAATCGATGAAATCCGGTGTCGGAACCAAATTTCCTACAATATCAACAGCGGCAACTTTTGTTCCATCAAACAACATATTATTGATCATTGAATACGGGTTCAATGACGAACCAAAGATTCCTCCCCCAAATTTGATGAAATCTTTCCTATTTTGATTGATATCCCATGTCAATTGAAAACGCGGTTGAATCTGCCATGTATTGATTTTATTGTCCGTTCTTACTCCTAATTGTTTATCCGCAACTTCATTGTAATTCGCTGCATTTAAATACTGCATATTCTCGAAACGGATACCGGCCATTAAATCTAAACCAGGAAGAATCTCTGTTTCCAATTGTCCGTAAACAGCTGATGACAATTGATTAATAACTGTTGACGGATCGTCTGTTAATCGAATTTCTCGCGCATAACGGTAAGGTGTCATGTTCTTGAAATTATCCATTCCGGTAAAATAGAAACGACCATTCATTTCGCTCCCATATACATTCTTCATGTGGTAATAAGAAAAATCACCTCCCAATGTATATTTGATATTATTTCGGTTGATATAAACATTGTTAACCAATTGCAGAACATTTCCTTTGAACCATTCAGGCGAAAATCGCTGACCTCCTAATTGTATGTTTGTGTACTGTGTTTTTTCTCCGATTTGAGAGCCAATACTTTCTACAATTGCACGGGGAATAGATTGGCTTGGTAATTCACTTGAAGGGATAATGTTCTGATGCTCTACAAAATGCTGAACTTTCAGTTCATTGGTAATATCATCATTAAAATCAGTTCTCAACGATAGCATTAAACTGTTATCGGTTTTCTTTCTGTCAATATAGGATTCGTACATATTAATCGATGTATTGTCTCCTTCAGAAAGTTTATCCATTTCATGAACAAAATTATTACGTAAAGTCAGCAAATTCCGAGCATTTAACTGCCAATCGACACGTAAAAAAGCCGCATTTGTATCTTTATTTTTATCAAATGAACCAAATTGAGGATTATTCGATACCCCATATTTATCACGAGCGATTGATAGAAATTGATCTAAAGTTGATTGGGTAACGTTATACAAAGCCTCATCACTTGGGTTATTAATATTGGCAATCAACAAAGGGCGTTTATCCACTTGTCTGTCCCAAGCGACAAAGAAATGCGCTTTGTCTTTCTTAATCGGACCTCCTAATGAGAACCCGTATTGGAAAGTTGAAAATTCATTGTCTCGTTTATTTCCTCTAATATCATATGGGCTCGATAACCAATCGGCACGTCCATAAAGAAATGTACTTCCTTCCAGTTTATTGGTTCCTGATTTGGTTACAGTACTTATTGTTCCTCCTCCGGCACGACCATTTGTTACATCGTATTCATTGGTCACTACTTTAAATTCGCGAATAGCCTCCATTGAAATTGAGTAAGACGACGAGGTTGAACCTCCTGCAATTGTTCCACGATTGGACATTCCATCAATTGTGTAATCCACAGATGATGACAGCTGGCCTCCTATACTTGTTCCGTTACTTAATGGAGATAAATCAATTAATGATGTGAAATTTCGCCCATTGACGGGTAATGTTTGTAAATCTTTAGCTGAAACTGAAGTTGAAGCTCCAACCTGTTTGATTGAACTTTTTAATGTCTGCCCATTTACAGTCACCTCATTCAAACTCGTTGTTGTTCCGTTTGAGAATTTAAAGGGTACCCAAATCAAATCTCCCTGATTAAGACTATACCCTCTTAAAATTTCTTCCCCCTGTCCTTCAGAAATAAATGTAATTGTATAAGGAGAGCCTAATGGCAATTGTTTTAAATTGTATTCTCCTTTTTCATTTGTTTTAGTAGAAGTTGTAAAACCTGTCGATTCGTTTTTAACGATCACAGTCACTTGTGGCAAGTCAAATCCCTCGTTATCGGTTATCTTTCCAGAAATACCGGCCAAGTCTCCTTGTCCATAAACAGCTGTTGAAGCACCTAAAGTAAAGACTACTGCTGATAATTGAAATAAATTGAGTTTCATGTATGTTTATTTTGAAGCCCAAAATTATCATACACTAAACGATAAGAGGTTAAATAAAATTTAAGATATATTTAACAAAACTTATTCTTAATGTTAATAAAATCTTATTGAATATTTTTCATTTCCGAGTTTAACGAAATCTTTATTCCATTTTCTGTGAAGCTGAACTGAATTTATGAAGCTAAATTGCGTACTAATTTATTAAAATCTGAGGATCAACCTTTTTTATTGTATTTCAAAATCTTTCCAGGGTTTCCTACAACTACTGCATAATCGGGTATATCATTAATAATAACGGCTCCTGCTCCAATTGTACACCATTTTCCAATCTTAATTCCCTGAATAATAGAAGATCCTATTCCAATATGGGTTCCTTCATCCACTTCAACATTTCCAGCTAAGGCAGCACTTGGTGAAATATGAGCATAATCTCCAATTATACATTCGTGATCAATTGAAGCATTTGTGTTAATAATGCAATGTTTTCCAATTACCACTTCAGTATTTATTGATACTCCTGCCATTATGACTGTCCCTTCTCCTATAGTAGCACGTCTTGAAACAGCTGATTTTGGATGTATTAAAACCTTATATTTAAAACGGGAATTGTTTTCGACAATTTTTCTTCGTACCTGATTACTCCCTATCGAAATAACCGTTTCAATTTGTTCGTCCGGTACCTGATGTAAAATTGGATAATCTAGAAGTTCATCTTTAGAAAGATCTTCATCTATAAATGCTTCTATTTTGATGTTATTTTCTTCGGCAATTTCTGCAATTACTTTTCCATGTCCACTTGCTCCGTAAAGATACATAGGTTAATTATTTCCGTTAAAAGGTTCTATTGTTACATGTCCGTCTGCTGCTATTCCTTCTGATTTAAATACTTTTTTAAAGGTTGTAAAAAAGACCTTTAAATCGGTTCCAAATGAAATATGATCGACATACCAAACATCCAATTCAAATTTCTTTGTCCAAGAAATGGCATTTCGTCCATTCACTTGTGCCCATCCTGTTATCCCAGGACGTACATGATGTCTTCTTTTTTGAGTTTCATTGTATAAAGGCAAATATTGTGGTAATAAAGGTCGCGGTCCTATAATGGCCATATCTCCTTTTAGAACATTGATCAATTGAGGAATCTCATCCAACGATGTTTTACGAACAAAGGCTCCAATAGCTGTCAATCGATCAGCATCAGGCAAAAGATTTCCATTTTTATCCTTTTTATCATTCATGGTTTTGAACTTGATGATTTTAAAAATCTTTTCTTTCAATCCTGGACGAGCTTGAAAGAAAAATGGTTTTCCTTGATTGGCAAAATACAGACCAATTGTAATGATGATAAATATGGGTGATAATATGATTAAGCCGACTAATGCAATGAAAAAATCAAGAAGTCGTTTGATATAGTTTTTGTACATGGTTTTGTTAATTTGGTAGTTGGCGAAGCAATAAATTATATTCTTCCAAAAGAGCATCCCAAACTACTGATTGTTCATAACGAGATTGTATCATTGGTCGAGCATTTTTCTTTAATTGATGATAAAGGTTTTTATCTTCAATCATTTTCTGCATAGCTATCTTTAATACTTCAGTATTTTTTACCGGAATAATTGTGCCGTTTTTTCCTTCAACAATAATTTCATTGCATCCATTAATATCAGAAACGATACTCGGCAATTCCATTGCTCCGGCTTGCATCACAACATTTGGAAACCCTTCTCTATAGCTTGGGAACACTAATGCATTGGCTATTGCAAAATAAGAACGAACATCTTTTTGGAAACCTACACTGATGATATTTGAATTGGTTTCAATTTCATTCAATGTTTCGCCTTGTAAAGGATCGAGTTCACTTTCTAAAGGTCCTACCAACAAAAGTTTTAAGTGTTGAGTTTTAAGTTTTGAAAAAGCTTCAATTAATTCGTTGATCCCTTTATCTCCTACTAATCGACCTACAAAAACAAAAACAAAATCATCTGGGTGTATATTGAGTTCCTTTTTTAATTGGGATTGTTTTTCTTCCGGAATTTGTAAACGAGAAAAAAACGTCGTATCGATTCCATTTGAAGAACCTTGTCCTATTACTTTTAATTTGTCTACTGAGGTATACTTATTTTGTAAGATAAAATTATATAATCCTTGTGAATTTGGATAAACTTTTGTTGCCGATGAATAAGTTAATTTCTCAACAAAATCTAAAATCTTACGTTTATTCCCTGTAGCTTCCATTAGGGGAAGACCGGCAACGGTATGTAATCGAATAGGCACTCCTGCTAATTTTGCCGCTAACATGCCTACAATTCCGGCTTTTGGGGTATGCGTGTGTACAATTTTCGGTTGAACTTTTTTTAAATAATTATACGTTTTTAGTAAGGATTTGATATCTTGAATTGGTGTGATTTTACGAGACATCTCAATCGGAACCACTGCTATTCCTTCCTCATTTTTCACTTCTTCCAACTCTTTGTCATTGGAAGAAACTCCAATTACTTCAAAATAATTAGACATATATCTTAACTGTCCTCTTAATAACACTTTAAGTGAAAGAGGGATGGTTGTAATGCGGATGAGTTTAGTTTTCAAAACTTTCAATTATTAATTTCAAATTATGTGTTAAATTATATGTAGAATCTATTAGTTTTCTTCCATTTTTACCTTGTTCAATTGTCATTTCAATATTGCATATATATTTTTCTATAGCAATAAACCAGTCATTAGAATTTACAAAGCTTCCATTAAAATCAGCAATTACAACATCATTATTCATTCCAACTGGTGAAGCAAGCACTGCAATACTACATCCCATATATTGAATTAATTTATATGAACATTTACCTAACTCCCATGGAGTTTCATCTAAAGGCATTATACCCAAACTAAACTTATTTATTTCAATTATTTCTGTATCCTCACTCCATGGTATATAATAAATAAAATTATTTATTGTTTCTTCATATTGTTTTGCCCCTATTATATTTACATAGAAATTAGGGTACTTTTGTTTCAATTCGTTAAATACAGGAATTAGTTTTTCTATATATTTATAAGTGGAAGGAGAGCCTATCCATCCTAAAATAAACTTATCATCCTGATTCTCCTTTTCAACTCTATAATAATTTTCTGTATTAATAACTGTTGGTAATATTATTACTTCCTTAGCTCCTGAAACTTTTGCTCTTGATGCTAAATATGAATTACCTGCAAAAACACAGTTGCTATATTTCATTACTTTATCAATCTTATTTGATAATAGTTTTTTTATAATTTTATTCTTACTTAAATCATAATTATGAAAAATTGCATCATCATAATCAACAATATATTTGATATTTAATTTATTAAATACTTGCTCAAACCAACTAGGCAAATAAGGAAAAAGTTCTTTTTCAATTACGATAATATCAAATTTATTTATAGTAAATAATAAAAAAAATCTTTTTAAATACCCTGATATTAAGTAAATATTTTTTGTTAATTTTTTATTATAAAGTGCTTTTAAGTATTTATCATTAAATAATGGGGAAAAATTAACTTCATATCCTTCTTCTTTAAGAAACGGTATGAATTGTAAACTTCGTAATCGACTACTTGCTCCTAATGATGTGTATTTGGTAAGATAAAGTACTTTTTTCATACAAAAAATTTATCTCTTTTTATAAAATAAATAAATGGTAATACATAAAAAATATTAAACTCAAATGATTCTAAATACGGATTAGTAAATGTAGCAATCAACATAGAGATATAACCAATTATCATGTAATTATCATATGGATGTTTTTTTGTTAAACTAAAATACTTTTTCAATGAATAGATAAATGGTATTGAATAGATAATAAAACCAAAAAAACTAACTCTATAAATAAGTGCAAAAGGTACATTTTCATACCTCCAAGGAAATTTCACACTTCTAATATAATCCACTCCAACTCCATGTCCTGCTCCAAATATATTATTATTTATACCTTCTATTAAAGCTTTTGTTTGAAGAGGTCTTTCTTTATCTCCTCCTTTTAAAACTTTTGAATTAAACTCTAATAAAATATTAAATAAGTTTACACCAAAATAATTTAATATCGTATTTGCTAACAAAAATAAAACAATACCTAAAAAAATATATTTAATTACTTTAGAATTAAAATTAGCCATTGCATAAAAAATAACTCCTATAAATATACTTAATAGTAAAGCAGATCTTCCTGATACTACTGCAGTAATAAATATCAATAATATTCCTAAATAATAGTATAATTTATTATTAAATATTTTTTCTAATTGAATAAAAGCAGGGATGAAAAAAATTAATGATCCATATACAAATAATTTCATTTCTACAATTCCTTTACTAGAAAAAGTCATATTCGGATCTTCAATCAAAAGCTCTAATATTTTTTTTTGTCCCGTTTGAAATAACCATATGGCAATAAAAACAGAAATACATCCAAAAGTCATAAAAATGTTTAAATAATTTACAATTTTATTAATTTGATATTTTTCTAAACAATAATTTAATATGACGGACCATAAAATTGGTGTAAATACATAAACAATCAAGACTTGACTAAATGCTTCATCAGGGTTCTTGGATTTGTCTATACCTACTATTAAATATATTGTTGTAACTATTATACTTAGAAATAATGAAAATATTACAACTTTGTTAAGCTTTAGAATTTTAGTGACACCTATCATCATTAAAAAAATGAATAATGGTAACTTAATTCCTCGAAATGAGTTTGGAAATACAAATAACAGAAATGCACTAACAAAAAATATAATTCCTAATAGTGAAATTTGTTTATTTTGATTATTAATTTTAATCACAAATTCTATTATTTAATAGTTTTAAACTTAATTTTATTATCACTCTCTTTATAATTCTTTATTACATTATTTAATTTATTTACAGAATTTGAGTCTACAAATAAATCATTAATTACTAGATTAATTTCGTTACTATTAGTATCATAATACTTTATAGGTTCTTCTTTATTATTATTGAGTTTAACTTTATTAAAAATGATACTTCCTGTAACATTTCTAGTGAATTTATTTTTTCGATTCAACCAAAAAGATAATCCATATTTAGATTCATTATCTGTAAAATTAGAGATTGTAATCGAAACTTTTTTATTACTATTGTTATCTTTTCTTAAGTTAACTAAGTTTATAAGTAATCCCCAATTTTCATTTCGTTCTGTGGTAATATTATCTAACACAATTCCACTAATTTCATCACTAGAATTATTTGGTTCTATATCTATCCCACTTGAAGGTCCTTTTCCTTTTGAACTAACAAATTTACTATCGCAAACCTTTATATTAATTCCAGATGTTATAGAAAGACCATTCCTTCTACTGTTAGTTACATAACTATTTGATACGACTATATTTTCAGATATTTTTTTATTTAGCCTTCCAATATAAATGCCGTCTCCAAAACAATTATATATTTTTGCATTTTCAATCGTGATATTTTTTGATCCTCTAATACTTATTCCAAATCCCCATTCTCCATTAGTTCCTTTGTGCTGATCCTTATCTCCAACTAAAACTGCATTTATTATTTTTATATTTTCCTTTCCATTGCTATCTAGCATATTGTAACCAGATTTATCATTTGGATCCATTATTAATTTGGATTTACTTTGAAATTTGTAAACTGAATTACTTTTTAATTTTAAACCATTATAATTAATTCGAATCGGAAAATTTGGAAATAAAATATTATTATGAGTATCTATCATTTTCTGAAGATAAGAAGTGTAATCTACACTACCATCTTTTACATAATTTTTAGGCAATGAACTCGTTAAATCTAAATATTTTGTTTGAGAAAAAATAAAATATGGTAGAGTTAATAGGAATAATAAAAATACTTTTTTCATCTTAATTATTTTTTCAATTTGTTCTTAGTTAACTTTAATATGTAATCTGAAACACCAAATAGCCTACCACAATACATTTTCAAAACAATTATTACTTCTTTATACGCTTTTTGATTAAAGTAATCTATTAAGACTAATGCAACAAGTTTATCTAAATATTTTTTTTCCGATTTCGATTTATTTAGATAATTGTATTTTAAGAATCTTTTATCTAATGGCATTACATAATGAGCACTCCTGTTTTCTGCAGCAACAAAATAAATTGTAGTAATAGTATTCAAATAAATCAATGTATATTTTGAAAATAGTTTATACCAGAATTCAACATCTTCACCATATTTAAGACTTTCATCAAATAACCCCGTTTCCATTATTTTTGATTTCTTTACCATTAAAGTAGATGAGTTAAATCTTGGTATTGGAGAAGACATAAATTCAAAATAATCATCAATAATTAGAGGCTTATTTTTTATAAACTTTTTTTCATCAAATATTTTGTTTTCTGATTTATAAAAAGTAGTACCTATTCCTCCTATATCATTTTTATCTAATAATTCAATAGAATTTACTAAGGTTTCTAAATGCGTTTCAAACCATAAATCATCACCATCAAGAAAAGCTATATACTCATTTTGTGAATTCAGTATTCCAACATTTCTTGCGGAAGAAACTCCTCCATTCGGTTTATCTATAATTTTAATTCTCGGATCTTGAATATTACTAACAACTGATAGACTGTTATCTGTTGATCCATCATTAATGATTAATAATTCAAAATCATCATAACTTTGATTCAATACAGAATGTATTGTGTCCAAAATACTATTTTCCTTATTATATAAAGGTATTACGACAGAAACCATTTAATTATTATTTTGTTGCGGTAAAATTAAGACGTGATCTTTCTATTGTATCAATTAAATTGATTGGTACTTCAAATTTTTTGTGAAACAATATTTTTTCAATTTCTGATACTACTTTCCCAACCTCTACTTCAGCATCCATAATTCGATAATCTTCTAATTGTCCAACATCATTTAAAAAATCTGTACACTTACGATGATATTCTAATAAGAAAAATGGTGTATTACTATAACAAGCAAAAATGCTTGCATGTAATCTAGTAGAAACCACAACATCACAAGAAGCAATTAAATGATATGTTTCTTCAACTTTTGATAAATAAGGTATGATTTCAAAATTTAATTTGTCATCGGTATTAAGTTTCGTTATTATTTCTTTTGTTAACTTTTCATCACCCATTGTTAAGTTTCCATTAAAAATGAAAAATCTAAATTTTATACTTTCATTTTTCTTTAATTCGTTAACTAGATCTATAATAAATTTATTTCTACGTTCTTCGTTTGCTAAATTACCATTAGTATAAGATTCGTAATTACAAACACTAATTCCCACGATAGACTCTTTACTCGTTTTTATCTTTTCTTTATTTATATCGAAATTGTATATTTCTGGTAATAATGCAGCTAAATCAAATGCTTTTATGGGTTGATAAGGTAGATTATAACTTTTAGCTAAATCATATGATTTTTTATCTCTTAAGGCTAAAAAATCAAGTGTTTTTAAGTAATCTAATGTATTATTTTCAGCATTAGTATTTTTAAAAGGACCAAGAGAAATCCCAATTGCACCTGTTTTTCCTCCAAATTTTAAGGTCCTTTTTAACTTAGCATAGCTTCTAAGATCTGTTTTTGTTAAAGCAGAATGAAAAGTAGAACCTCCTGCAGAAACAAAAATATCACTTAAAAAAATATCTTTTACTGCTCTCGCAAAATTTATATAGTTTTTATGCGCAAAATAATGTGATGTATCTGTTCTAGTTTCAGGTAACTGATTGGCAAAAAATAATTGCTCATCAGAATTCCAATATTTTTTACTACCCCAAGCTGATACTTCTACAAAGGCATCATCTCCAGAATTCATTGCACCATAATAACCACTAAATATTGCTTTCATATTCTACTATTTTCATTTTAATTTTACCTTCTTGTTTTGTTTTTAGATAAAATTTACCTTCATGTTTTAATTTATCGTACTTATCTAAGTCTCTGTATTTTATAACTTTTCCTGGATTCCCTCCTACTATAGCTCCCTTAGGTACATCTTTAGTAACTACTGCACTTGCTCCAATAATTGCACCTTCACCAATTATAACTCCAGGAAGTATTGTTACATCTCCTCCTATCCAAACATTTTCTTCTATTGTAACTTCTTTAGAAATAGTAATTTCATCATATGGTATTAATTTATCACTATCATAATTATGGTTTCCTGTATATATCTTTAACCTAGGTCCAAAAATAGTTCCTGAGCCTATCTTCACTTTCCCATAAGTAGAAATCCAAGCTCCTGGGCCAATATACACATAATTACCTATTTCCAGGTTTTCTGGTTTGCTAATTGTTATTGGCAAAGATAGCTGTACACCTTTTCCTATTTTGCTGATTCTTTTTAAAGTATTTTTTGTTGTTAACAACCAATATAATTTTATAATTTTTTCAAACATTGTTTATATAATTTAGATATAGATACAATAATAAAACCAACAGTTATGATTGTCACAATAACTCTAATAATCAATTGATTATACATAAAAACATTACAACCTACCAAAATTAGTATTAAAGCCCATAATATAAAATTCCATTTGTTATAAAAGATAATTGACGGTGATATTTTTTGATGAATAAAATATGGTAAAAAAATAAGGTAGTTCATTAAATAAGAGGCCATGTAAGAAAAAGCAAACCCTAATGCTCCATATTCTTTCAAAAAATAAAAAATTAATAGATTAGTAATCGCCCATTGACCCATGCTAAAAACGCTTAGCCACATTTTGTTTTTTATTATAAGGTCTCTTGAAACACCAGCTCTATTAGTAATTATTAAAGTAGCTACTATTGACATACCTAATATTGGAACAATTTTGTCCGTTTCATATTTACTTCCCAAAACCAAAGAAACTAGTTCAGGAAAAACAATCAATGGAAGAGCAATAATTATTGATATAATCCAAGAACCGAAATAATTGAAAAACTCTTTTTTAGGGGATTTTTCTTCTGATTTTGACAAAAAAATTGGTAATAATACATTACTTATTGCTCCATTAAACATCTGTATAGCTGTAGAAAATATGATTACTGCACTATACAAACCTAGCTCTGAATATCCATCTTTTTGATTAACTAATATAGTGTTTAATATCCATATCGTTGGTGCTACAACTATTGTACTTAAAGATGCAGGAATCGCAAACTTATAAATTGTCTTAATATTTGTCTTCCAGTCATTTAAATTAATTTGTATATTAAATTTTTTACTTTCCTTTTTTAATAAGATTTGTAGAACAATTGATACAAAAAAAATCGCAATCAAATTGCCTAGTAAAGCACCTTCAACTCCAAACAAATATCCACCAACAATAAGCCCTATAAATAAAAAAACTCCCTGTAAGATATTAGATAAAGAGTTTTTTTGAAAAGCTTGAAAGCCAAGTAAAGCTCCCATTTGAGTTCCATTTATTGCAATAAATATTAATGTTAAACCTCCTATTGATAAAGGAATTGCTAATTCTTGATTATTCAAAAAAACAATAGCAATATTATTTGAAAATAAACAAACTAACAATGCTACTGATACACCCAAAATTGTAACAAGACTTAGCGATGCTCCCAACATAGAAGAGGCTTTATCTTTGTCAACGTCTTTTAATTCTGACATATATTTTGTCGTCGTGAGTCCTATCCCCATTGAAGCAAAAATTAAAAAATTATCGATTGTGGATTTTACCATTCCAAATTCACCATATTCTTTTAAAGTTAGTATTCTTGCAAGTACTATTGAAGCTAAAGCCAATAACCCTCTTGACATTAAAGTACCGAAGGTCATCCAAAAAGTTCCAAAAAGTAATTTTCTAGCAAAAGAAGAATTAAAAATTTTATTTTTGATGGACATAAGCGCCATATCAATTATACTGTTTCTTATAGTAATTTTTATAATCGCCGGAAGTTACATTATCCAACCATTCTTGATTTTCTAAAAACCAATCAATTGTTTTGGATAAACCCTCTTCAAAAGTGACGGATGGTTTCCATCCCAATTCTTCATTAATTTTAGTAGCATCAATAGCATAACGTAGATCGTGTCCAGGACGATCTTTTACAAACGTGATTAATTGTTCTGAAGTACCTACTTCACGTCCTAATTTTTCATCCATTTGTTTACACAATTCTTTCACTAAATCGATATTTTTCCATTCGTTAAAACCTCCTACATTATAAGACGCTCCATTTTCTGCCTCATGGAAAACTAAATCAATCGCTTTGGCATGATCAATTACAAACAACCAATCGCGTGTATATTTACCGTCTCCGTATATTGGAAGTGGATTATTGTTCAGAATATTGTGAATACACAATGGGATTAGCTTCTCAGGAAAATGATTCGGACCGTAATTATTTGAACAGTTTGTCATCACAACGGGTAAACCATACGTATCGTGGTAAGCTCTTACAAAATGATCTGAAGATGCTTTAGAAGCAGAATAAGGAGAATGCGGATCATAAGACGTTTCTTCCGTAAAGAATCCTTCATCTCCCAATGCTCCAAAAACCTCATCGGTTGAGACATGATGAAAACGTTTTCCCTCAAAATTACCATTCCAAATTGTTTTAGCTGCGTTTAACAAGTTTACTGTTCCGATAACGTTTGTCATCACAAACTCTAACGGATTAGTAATCGAACGATCTACATGTGATTCCGCTGCCAAATGAATAACACCATCCGGTTGATACTGTTCAAAAACCTCTAATATATGTTGTGCATCCACAATATCTGCTTTTACAAATTCATAATTTGGGCGATCTTCAATATCTTTCAGATTTTCCAAATTACCTGCATACGTTAAAGCATCTAAATTGATGATTTTTGTTTCAGGATAGTTTAAGACAAATTCTCGTACGACATGCGATCCGATAAAACCAGCACCTCCTGTTATTAAAATAGTTTTCATAGTTAATTACAACCTATTATCGCTCGCTGTTAAAATTCCTTTTACATCATAGATTATTCCATTTTCTTTTAAATATTGGTTCAAATCTAAATTTGTAAATTCTTTATGAGCAACGGTCAAAATGATCGCATCAAACTTTTCATCTGATAATTCATTGATGATATTCATCCCATATTCATGTTGAACCTCAGTAGGATTTGCCCACGGGTCAAACGTTGTGACGTCTAATGAATAATCTTGTAAGGCCTCGATTACATCTACGGCTTTTGTATTGCGGACATCAGGACAGTTTTCTTTGAATGTAATTCCTAGGTTCAACACTTTGGCACCATTTACTTTGATATTTTTCTTAATCATCGTTTTCACCACTTGTGAGGCAACATATTGTCCCATCGAATCATTCAGACGACGACCTGCTAAGATAATTTCCGGGTGATACCCTTTTTCTTGTGCTTTCTGTGCCAAATAATACGGATCGACTCCAATGCAATGTCCACCTACTAATCCCGGTTTAAATGGCAAGAAATTCCATTTTGTTCCCGCAGCTTCTAAAACCGCATGGGTATCGATGTCCAATAAATTAAAAATTTTAGCCAATTCGTTTACAAATGCAATATTGATATCGCGTTGTGAATTTTCGATCACCTTAGCCGCTTCAGCAACTTTAATCGTTGGTGCTAAATGGGTTCCGGCAACAATCACCGACTTGTAAATATTGTTTACGACCTCACCTATTTCCGGTGTAGAACCTGATGTTACTTTTAAGATTTTCTCAACAGTATGTTCTTTATCTCCCGGATTGATACGCTCCGGCGAATACCCAGCAAAGAAATCTTCATTGAATTTTAAGCCGGATACTTTTTCCAAAACAGGAATGCATTCTTCTTCCGTAACTCCCGGATAAACAGTTGATTCATAAATTACAATATCTCCTTTCGACAATACTTTTCCTACCGTTTCTGAAGATTTATACAAGGGTGTTAAATCCGGACGATTGTGTTTATCAACAGGTGTTGGTACCGTTACAACATAAATATTTGCCTCTTTAATGTCATCCAGGTTATTGGAACAATACAATCCATTTGAATCGCTGGTAAAAGGGTTTTCTTTTACTAAAACAGCTTGTAAAACCTCATTATCAACCTCTAATGTATGGTCCGTTCCTTGGTTTAATTCTTCGATTCGTTGTTGGTTGATATCAAATCCTACTACAGGATATTTCGTTGCAAATAAACGTGCTAAAGGTAAGCCTACGTACCCTAAACCTATAATTGCTATTTTATGTGATGTACTCATTGATTTTTTTTTGTTCGTTTATTTTTTTGGATTATTTCAAATTTTCCCAATACCATTTTACCGCTTCTTTTAAGCCTTTATCTATTGTATGAGTCGGTTCATACCCTAATAATGTTTTTGCTTTTTCAATGGATGCCAATGAATGTGGGATATCTCCCACTCGGTTAGGACCATGTATAACTTCTACCTTGGAAATTTCAGCGTCAAATTCACTTAAATATGCTCTTAAGTATTTGACTAAATCATTCAATGTAGTACGATCTCCTACCGCAGTATTGTATACTGTATTTGTTGCTTCTTCATTTTCGGTTAACATTGCACGTTCATTCATTTGAATAACGTTATCAATATAGGTAAAATCACGAGAGAAATCTCCCGTTCCATTAATTTTAGGCGATTCATGGTTCATAAACTGTTTGACAAATAATGGAATAACTGCAGCATATGCTCCATTCGGATCCTGGCGGCGTCCAAATACATTAAAATAACGTAATCCTATACACGATAAGCCATAGGTTTTACTGAAGATGTCTGCATACAACTCATTTACATATTTTGTAATGGCATAAGGCGATAATGGCTTTCCGATGATTTCCTCTACTTTAGGCAAATTTTCTGAGTCGCCATAGGTAGAAGAAGAAGCAGCATAAACAAATCGCTTAACTCCGGCATCACGAGCTGCAACCAGCATATTTAAAAAACCTGAAACATTCACTTCATTCGACGTTATCGGATCATTAATTGATCGGGGAACCGATCCTAAAGCCGCCTGATGTAACACATAATCTACTCCTGTAACTGCTTTATGGCACGTTTCTAAATCTCGAATATCACCTTCTATCAACGTATAATTCGAATTTTCAAAAAAAGGCTCGATATTATGACGATGTCCTGTTGCAAAATTGTCTAAACAAGTTACTTGATAGTTTTTGCTTAAAAAATATTCTGTTAAATTTGACCCGATAAACCCTGCACCTCCGGTAATTAATATGTGCTTCATTCTGATTTAGTTTCTATTATTTTATAATTTTCATCAAATATTCGCCATACCCACTTTTTTTTAAGGGCTCCGCTATTTTGATTAATTGTTCTTTATCAATGTATCCCATGCGATATGCAACTTCTTCAATTGCTCCAATTTTCATTCCTTGACGCTCTTCAATCACTTGTACAAATTGACCTGCCTGCATCAAAGAGTTAATAGTTCCCGTATCCAACCAAGCTGTTCCTCTGTTAAATACACCTACTTTCAATTTTCCCCTTTTCAGGTATTCAGCATTGATATCCGTAATTTCTAATTCTCCACGAAAAGACGGTCGTATATTTTTCGCAATCTCCACAACATCGTTGTCATAGAAATACAATCCCGGTACGGCATAATTAGATTTTGGTTCTTTTGGTTTTTCTTCAATCGAAACCACTTCATTGTTCTGATTAAACTCAACTACACCATATCTTTCGGGATCGCTCACTTGATAAGCAAAAACTACGCCACCATTTGGATCTGCTGAATCTTGTAGTAATTTAGACATCCCTGAAGCATAAAATATATTGTCCCCTAAAATCAAGGCAACTTTATCATTTCCAATAAAGTCTTCACCCAAAATAAACGCTTGTGCTAAACCATCCGGGGTAGGTTGTTCTTTATAAGAAAATTTACAGCCAATTTGTGATCCATCACCTAATAATTTTTCAAAATGGGGTAAATCATGAGGAGTGGAAATAATTAAAATTTCATGAATACCAGCCAGCATTAATGTTGAAAGCGGGTAATAGATCATTGGTTTATCATACACCGGCATTAGCTGTTTACTTACGGCTAAGGTTAACGGATGTAAACGAGTCCCGGAACCTCCTGCTAATATTATTCCTTTCATATTTTTAACGTTTTACGTTAAACGTTAAACGCTCAACGAGATTTATTAGAGTTTTAGTTGTTCTTATTTTTAAATATTTTAAATGATTGAGCTTCTTGATCTTTGTCCGAAATAATCATTTGATTCATTGGCACTTGCCAGTCTATTCCTAAGTCATTATCTAATGGATGTACTCCATCCTCTGATTCTTTATTGTATCCGTTATCGCATTTATAAAAAAAAGTTGCATGTTCAGATACAACTGAAAAACCATGTAAAAAACCTCTCGGAATAAATAATTGCTTTTTATTCTCTGCCGATAACTCTACTGCCACATACTGTCCATATGTATCGGAACCTAGACGAACGTCTACTGCCACATCTATGACAGTTCCTTCTATAACACGGACTAATTTTGCTTGCGCATGTTCTCCTGCCTGTATATGCAATCCTCGAACAACACCATAGGATGAACGGGATTGATTATCCTGTACGAAAGTTGGTTTATAACCTAAAACATTTTCTAACTTATTCTCATTGTAAGATTCAAAAAAATAACCTCTTGAATCTTCGAAAACAGTTGGTTCTAAAATAAAACATCCCTTCAATTTCGTTTCTGTAGCCTTCATTATTTCTTGTAATATTTCTTATACCAATCCACAAAATTAGAAACTCCTTTATTGACTGGAAATTTTGGATTGTAACCAAATTTATCTTTTAAATCTTGAACATCTGCCCACGTTTGATTGACATCTCCAGCTTGCATAGGATACATTTCTAAAATTGCTTTTTTTCCTGTTGAATTTTCTATTTCTTTAATGAAATCCATCAATTGCACAGGTTTACTATTACCAATATTATAAAGTTGATATCTTTCTATGATTGTATTATCTTCTAAAATTGCATCAATTCCTTGAATGACATCATCAATATAAGTGAAATCACGTGACAAATCACCATGATTGAATACTTTCAGTGGTTGATGATTTAAAATTGCATCAACAAATAAAAACATGGCCATATCTGGACGCCCCCATGGTCCATAAACTGTAAAAAAACGTAATCCTATGGTTTGAAAATGATATAAATGACTATAAGCATGTGCCATTAATTCATTTGCTTTCTTCGTTGCTGCATATAAACTGATCGGGTTATCAACATTCTGCATTGTAGAAAACGGAACATCAGAAGAATTACCATATATACTTGAACTACTTGCATACAGTAACTTTTTGACCTGATGATGACGGCAACATTCTAGAACATTCAGAAAACCAATTAAATTACTTTGACCGTAAGCATCAGGATTTTCAATACTATACCTTACTCCTGCTTGAGCAGCCAAGTTAATCACAACATCAAAGGAATATTGTTTGAATAAATTTGATAAAGCTTGGCGAGCTTCCAAATTCATTCGATAAAAAACCAGTTTTTCTTCATGTATTGAAGAGATTACTTCCTGATTAAAATTAGTAGCCAATTGTTGTTCAATTCCTAGTTCTTTTAATCGATCATATTTTAACTGAACATCATAATAATCGTTGATATTATCAATTCCAACAACCTGAATATCTTTCTTGACTAATTTTTCTGCTAAATGATAACCTATGAAACCTGCTACACCGGTTATGAGTATTGTCTTCATTATTTCTCCTTTTCAGAAGTTGCCACAACCTTTCTCAATCCTGAACTAGAAAAGCGATGAGTACGTTTGTTGTAGTAAATTTGGATATTGTTATCCAAACAATATTGTTTCCCTGTGAAATCTATATGTCTATATTCTTCTCCAATAATTCTAACATTTATTGGCAAAGCACTTAACATATCAAACAAATCTTGCTCTGTCTCGTAAGGAATAATTTCATCAACATAACGACAGCCTTCTAATTGAATGTATCGTTCTACAATTGATTGGGTGGGGCTGTTTTTAGAAGGATCAACAGATGTAGGGTCGGTATTAAGTCCTACAATCAAATAATCGCATTGTCTTTTGGATTCTTCAAGCATCATTACGTGGCCTGCATGAAGTAAATCAAATATTCCGAAAGTAATTCCAGTCGTCATTTATACTAATATTGTTGGAACCACAAATTTAAGGAATAAAATTGGATAAATTTTAAGGAATTGGACATTAAAAAAGCGCTAACTAACAGCGCTTTTTATATTATATTAATTCTGAATTTCTTTTTTCTAAATGCGTGTACACATTTTTAACTTCCTGAGAATATTCTTTTTGCAGAATTAAATTTGCTGTTGGTGTGTGTACAAAAATGGTATTTTGTAACCCCACAAAAGAAGTGTATACACCTGTTCCTATCACCATATTTCCATTTCTATCCACGTAATGACCATTTAACACAAAATAATCATACAAAGACTCAAAAGAACCCAAATCATTCCAAATAAATTTAGCCGGAACTACTTTTATTTTCTTGCTTCGCTCCATCACAGCATAATCTATACTGTTAGAGGGAATATTCATTGAAAGCTCTTCGTTCAACTCTCCATTTGTATTTTCTTTCCAAGCTATTTTTGAATTCTCGTAAATCTCTTTTTCAAATTTCTTCAGCTCCTTCAGTAAAACTTTTGCCTTAAAACAAAACATTCCACTGTTCCATAAAAAGTTACCTTGCTCTATAAAATCTTGTGCTGTAATATGGTTTGGTTTTTCCCGAAAAGAAAGTACATTATCTCCTTTATGCTCAATATATCCGTATCCTGTCTCCGGGCGGGTTGGATGTACACCAAATGTCACAATGTAATCTTTTTGAGCTAAATCAATCGCTTTTTTCATGGCATTTTCATAAGCCTTTAAATCTTCTATCAGATGATCTGAAGGTGTAACAATTAAGATATCATCATCATCAACTGCTAATGCAGCAAATGCAATTGCAGCAGCTGTATTCCGGGGAACTGCTTCTACAATTTTGGTATATTCTACATCAAGATTATTTAAAACTTCTTGACTTAAATGATCATTATCTTTATTTCCGATAACAATTAATTTATCTGCTATGGAACGATTGCGTTGAATCGTTAATTCAAACAATGACTGCTCATTAAACAACGGTAAATATTGTTTCGGATGACTTTTTCTTGAAAGTGGCCAAAGTCTACTCCCTACACCTCCAGACAATATCACATTATAAATACACATAGATTCTTCTAATTCGAACTAACAAAGATATGAAATCAATTTCAGTTTAAACCTGAATTAGAATAATTTATTTTGTTTATTTGAATCAATAAATCTCTATTAATTATTCTTTCTGAATTAGAAAAATACACTATTTCTTTAATAAAAATTACAAAAACCTGTCAACAATTATTTAAACCTCAAAAAGGTCAAATTATAAAAATAAAAAGCGTTCAAAATTGAACGCTTTCTTTATTCTATATATCTAATTTTTTAAATCATCGAAATACGCAATGTATTTGTAATTCCTTTTTCAAATGCCGGCATTGCATTTAAGTTGATAATATAATCACCATAATCAACATAACCTGCATTCTTAGCTAAGATGTTCACTTCTGTTACCGTTTGATCGGTAGAGGTATCTCTCGGGTCATAATTAATAGCTTTTACACCCCACAACAAGTTCAACATACGATTGATTCGTTTACTTGGATTAAACACCAAAATAAATGAATTTGGACGATGTGATGAAATCTGGAAAGCCGTATAACCAGAATATGTTAAGGTTGCGATTGCTTTTGCTCCTGTATCCTCAGCCATTTTAGCTGCATTATAACAAACCATGTCAGTTACAAAGCGTTCATTCTTAATTTTCGGTTTATGCTCAGGCACATGAACATGTTCGTCGTCCTCAACAGTTTGAAGAATCTTCGTCATTTTCTCTATCACTTGCACAGGATATTGACCAACAGACGTTTCTCCAGACAGCATCACTGCATCAGCTCCATCAAAAACTGCATTTGCAACATCTGAAACTTCTGCACGCGTTGGTGTTAAACTCGAAATCATTGTTTCCATCATTTGTGTTGCAACAATCACTGGTTTACGCGCTAATTTTGCTTTATCAATTAATTGTTTTTGGGCTTTTGGTACGATTTCAAACGGAACTTCAACTCCTAAATCGCCGCGAGCAACCATTAAACCATCTGAAAATTCTAAGATATCATCAATATTTTCTAATGCTTCCGGTTTTTCGATTTTAGAAATGATTGGAATTTTTAATGTTCCATTTTCTTTGATAAAATCTGATAAGTCTTTTACATCTTGCCCTGAACGAACAAACGATAATGCAAACCAATCGACACGGTTTTCAATCGCAAATTTTGCATCTTCTTTGTCTTTTTCCGTTAAAGCCGGTAATGATATATTTGTATTTGGTAAGTTAACTCCTTTTTTTGAACGTAATGGACCACCTTGAATAGTTTCTGCCTTTACAGTATCTGTTCCATTTGTTTCAATTACTTTGAAAATTAATTTTCCGTCATCAATCAAGATATTCTCTCCAACTTTCACATCTTGAGCAAATCTTTTGTACGTCATAAAAACTTTTTCTTTGGTTCCTACAACATCCTCGTTCGTAAATGTTAAAATATCTCCCGGATTGATCACGAAATCTTCGTGCTCCATTTTTCCAATACGCAATTTAGGCCCTTGCAAATCCGCTAAAATTGCTGTATTGTATCCATGATCGTTATTTAGTTGATGAATAGTCTCAATTTTACGTTTCACATCTGCATAATCTGCGTGTGAAAAATTGATACGGAACACATCTGTTCCTTTTCTCATCATTTCTAATAAAATCTCTGGACTTTCTGTTGCCGGACCCAAAGTCGCGACAATTTTTGTCTTTTTAAGAAATTGTCTATCGTAAATCATAATTTTTTCCCTTTTTTTATGCACAATATTTTGTTAGAAAACCAATCTATCAGCAACACCAATAAGATCAATCTCTATTTTTTTTATCTTTTTTATAAAATCTTTTTCTACAAATGGAAGTGGAAGATTCTGAATACCATCTTCCCATCCTGATACTTTCACAATATAGTTACAGTCCTTATAATTAGGCACAAGTATAATACTCTCTTTGAAAAGATTTGATAAATCTACTTCATTTTTTTGAGAATCAGATTGATTTGGTGTATTTTTAATGATATGATAATCTATTTTATTTGCTTCATCCAACCATTCATAAGTCTCGAAATAGTAGGTATGATCATCTAACCAGATATCCAAATCATTGATACGCTGAAATCGCGTATCAAAAGTAGAATTAAGATGGAAAATAAATTGTGTTGAAGTATTAAAACTAGAATTTACGCCTATCAGATGAAAATCTATCCAATCATCATATAAGAGTAATTCTGCCATTCTACTATACTTTTTCTATTTTCTTTTGTAGCGAATAATAAGCACGTTTTGCTGCGCTTTCTTCCGCTTTCTTTTTTGAAGTTCCCCTCCCTTTTGAGATGACTTTATCATTGAGACGAATGACAGACACAAAAACCTGAAGATCTTCAGCATTTTGCTCCTCAAACGTATTGAATCTTATCGTATTTCTCGTTTTCTGACTCCATTCCAAAATCAATGATTTATGACTTGTAATGGTATGTTCCAAACGGTCTAAATCCGCATAAGGGTCAATAATTTTGACTTGAATAAACTTCTGCACTGCATCTATTCCTCCATCTACGTAAATCGCCCCAACCAAAGCTTCTAACATGTCTCCATTCACATCTTCTCCTAAGTTATTGTGGTTATTCATTGGATCTAAATAATCCAATAGACCAAGCTGTTTCGAAACAGCATTCAATTGTTTACGAGAAACTATTTTTGAGCGCATTTTTGTTAAATAGCCTTCTTGCTGACCTGGTGCTTTATAGTATAAGTGCATTGCTGCAGAAGCACCAAGTAATGCATCTCCTAAAAACTCTAATCTTTCAAAATTTATACTGTTTCCGTTTTCATCTTTTTTCTGAGCCGATCTGTGCGTAAATGCTTCTTTAAAAACCTCAACATTCTGAGGAGTATAACCCAAAACCGACTTCAAAAATCTCAAAAAAGGATCAGATGAATTTGAATCACCACGATGATTTTTAAAAGAAAATAATTTTTTTAAGAAAGACATTACTTATACTTCTTAAATATCACACAAGCATTGTGACCACCAAAACCAAACGTGTTACTCAATGCGTATTCTACATTTTTCTCTTTGGCTTTGTTAAATGTATAATCAATTTTTGGATCAAGATTTTCATCATCCGTAAAATGATTAATCGTTGGTGGAACAACACTGTTATTGATTGCTCCAATAGTCGAAATCGCTTCGATAATTCCAGCACCACCCAATAAGTGACCTGTCATTGATTTAGTCGAATTGATCTGAATATTGTATGCGTGTTCTCCAAATAATTTTTGAATAGCTTTAGATTCAGCTATATCCCCTAATGGAGTAGAAGTTCCGTGCATATTAATATGATCGATATCTTCTACGTTGATATTTGCATCTAATAAAGCTTCTTTCATCACATTCAATGCCCCAATTCCTTCCGGATGTGGTGCTGTAATATGATGAGCATCTGCTGTCATTCCTGTTCCTACTAATTCAGCATAAATTGTAGCCCCACGTGCAATTGCATGCTCATACTCTTCTAAAACAATACATCCTGCACCTTCTCCCATTACAAAACCATCTCGGTCTTTGTCAAATGGTCTAGAAGCTGTTTGCGGATCGTCATTTCTAGTTGATAACGCATGCAAAGCATTGAATCCTCCAATACTAGATGCTGTAATTGCAGCTTCCGAACCTCCTGTAACTATTGCTTCAGCTTTTCCAAGTCTTAATAACATGTAAGCATCAATAATTGCATTTGTTGAAGAGGCACAAGCCGAAACAGTTGTATAATTAGGTCCCATAAGACCAAATTCCATTGAAATATGACCAGGTGTGATATCTGCAATCATCTTAGGGATAAAGAAAGGATTGAAACGAGGTGTTCCATTTCCTGTAGCATAATTAGAAACTTCTTCTTCAAAAGTTTTAATTCCACCAATACCAGATCCCCATATAACACCTATACGCTCTTTGTTTGCATTAGCAGCATCTAAAATACCACTATGTTTGATAGCTTCTCTTGCAGCCACAATTCCCAATTGGGCACAACGATCAATCTTGCGCGCTTCTTTTCGGTCAAAATGGTCTTCAATATTGAAGTTTTTGACCTCACAAGCAAATTGTGTCTTAAAAAGAGTTGCGTCAAAAAGCGTAATAGGCGCAGCGCCACTTACACCATTCACTAATCCATCCCAATACTCTTGGTATGTATTTCCGATTGGTGTCAGCGCGCCTAAACCTGTTACTACTACTCTTTTTAATTCCATAAAAATTAGGAACTATTACTTGTTTAAGTCTTCGATGTATTTAACAGCTTGACCTACTGTAGAAATTTTTTCTGCTTGATCGTCTGGAATTTGGATGTCAAATTCTTTTTCGAACTCCATGATTAATTCTACAGTGTCTAATGAATCAGCTCCTAAATCGTTAGTGAAACTTGCTTCTAGAGTAACTTCGCTTTCGTCAACTCCTAATTTATCTACGATAATTGCTTTCACTCTTGATGTAATGTCAGACATAATTTTCTAATTTTAATTGTTGTAAACTAGTGCAAAAATATAAAACTTATATTAAATACAAGCTTTTTTTTATATGCACGCATAAGAACTTACAAATATAACGTGAATAAATTTTTACGAAAACGTTTAAGTGAATGACATAAGTCAAATTTTTCACGCTTTTTTTTATTGTAACTTTGCACAAAGTTTTTACCTTTAATCTTATAAAGATACTATAAAATCACAAAAATGAGCATAGAATTGGCATCTTACGGAATAAAAAATTCCAAAATCAACTATCAATTATCTCCTGAAGAACTTACCAAGAAGATGGTAGAGTTAGGACAAGGAGAAATTACTTCTTCTGGAGCAGTGAATATGCTTACAGGAGAATTTACAGGACGATCGCCTAAAGATCGTTTTATTGTAAAAGACGAAATTACAGAAGATAACGTATGGTGGGATGGAAATATTAATATTCCTTTCGATTCTGAAAAATTTGATGCGCTGTATGACAAAGTTGTTGCTCACTTAAGTAACCGTGAAGTTTATGTACGCGATGCTTTTGCTTGTGCAGATGACTCATACAAAACAAAAATCAGAGCGATTACTGAAACTCCTGCAGCTAATTTGTTTATTTACAATATGTTTATCCGTCCAACAGAAGAAGAGTTAAAAAACTTCGGAGATTCTGAATGGACGATTATTAATGCGCCAACTTTTGTTGCAAATGCAGAAGAAGACGGGACAAGACAACACAATTTCTCGATTCTAAACTTCAAACGCAAAATCGTTTTGAATGGTGGAACAGGCTATACAGGAGAAATGAAAAAAGGAATTTTTTCTGCATTAAACTTTATTATGCCAGTATTTAGAAAAACTTTGCCAATGCACTGTTCTGCTAACTCTGGTGAAAACGGAGATACAGCCATGTTTTTTGGTTTATCCGGAACAGGTAAAACAACCTTATCCGCTGATAAAAACAGACGTTTAATTGGTGATGACGAACACGGTTGGACTGAAGACAATACTGTATTCAATTTTGAAGGTGGCTGTTATGCAAAAGTAATCAACTTATCTCCGGAAGGTGAACCTGAAATTTTTGCAGCGATTAAAGACGGAGCTTTATTAGAAAACTGTAAATTGGTTCAAGGAACAAACGAAGTAGATTTCACAGACACTTCTATTACTGAAAATACGCGTGTTTCTTACCCGATTGATTATATCGAAAATATTGCCGTTCCATCTGTTGGGAAAAATCCTAAAAATATTTTCTTCTTATCTTTTGATGCTTATGGTGTTTTCCCTCCAATCGCAAGGTTAAATCCGGATCAAGCTGCTTATTTGTTTATTTCAGGATACACATCTAAGGTCGCGGGTACAGAAGCTGGTGTTACAGAACCTCAAACAACTTTCTCTACATGTTTTGGCGCACCATTTATGCCATTACATCCAACTAAATATGCAGAAATGTTAAGTGATAAAGTAGAGAAAACAGGTGTTAATGTTTGGTTGATCAACACTGGATGGAATGGTCAAAAACAACGTATGTCTTTAAAAGATACACGTGCCGTTATTAATGCTGCACTGAATGGAGACCTAAATAATGTCGAGTTCAGAAAAGATCCATATTTCGGATTCGAAGTTCCGGTTGCTATTGAAGGTGTTGCACAAGAAAAATTAAATCCTGCTACATCGTTTACAACTGAAGAAGCTTATAAAGAAAATGCTCAAATATTAGCTGCTAAATTTAAAGAAAACTTCAAAAAGTTTGAGGAATTTGCAACTGCTGATTTATTAGCCGGTGGACCGACAATTTAAAAATTGACTTTCAAATAAAATAAAAAAACCGAGCAATTTGCTCGGTTTTTTTATTTCTAATCTATTCTAGATATAGATTACATTTTTAAATAAAAATCTTTTGTAAGGCTGATGTATTCGTTGGTGTATTGATGACGTTCTCGTTCTATTACCAACTCTTCTTTTCTAACTATTCGCTCTTGAAAACTAAATTCCAATAAGACACGTTTAATTGGTGAACTAGAATTTCCCTTTACATAAACTATTCTAGATAGTTTTAAATCATTCTGAGCGGTTTTCTCACAAAAAATATCCATTTGGTCGTATGGAATAATAAAGTTTGCTACACCTTCTTTATGAAGTAATTTCGCGGATTTTTCTATTAACTCCGCAAAAGTTAACGTTTCTTGTTGACGAGCCTGCTTGCGTGCATCAAAATCAACCGAATTATTAACGGTAAAAAATGGAGGATTACTAACAATTAGATCATATTTTTTATCATTTGAATAAACTTGAAGTGATGTATTCTTTATCTTTAATCGTTCAGAAAAAATAGAATGCTCGAAGTTTTCTTTCGCTTGCAAAAAGGCATCATAATCAATTTCTATTGCGTCTACTCTTGAGTTTGGAAAACGTTGTGCCAGCATCAAAGAAATTAAACCGGTGCCAGCCCCGATATCCAAAATATTATCTCCTGTTTCGAGATTTGACCATGCCCCAAGTAGAACTCCATCTGTTCCTACTTTCATTGCGGTTTTATCTTGAAAAATTTCGAATTGTTTGAATCGAAAAGGTTTTCTATTCATTGTAAGGAATCAAAATATAAAACGTTGTCCCAACTGAAACCTCTGTTTCAAAACGAATTGTTCCATCGTAATCATCTATAATTTTTTTGACCATTGGTAAACCAATCCCCATCCCACTATTCTTCGTTGTAAATTTTGGAACAAAAATAGAGTCTTGAGATTCTACCGGAATTCCATCCCCATTATCTTTTATACTGATATGCAGAAAACCATCTATCAGTAGAACATCAACTTTTACTTTTGCCTTACGTGATTTGGGAATAGATTGAAATGCATTTTTCGTAATATTGGTGATAACCCTGTTTAAATATTGTTTATCAAAATGCATCATAATGATTTCGGGAGAATAATTGAATTCAATATATTCCATTGGAAACACATACAGTGTATTTTTTATCACATCAATCACATCAATTTTTTCATCATTACGAGAAGGCATTTTTGCAAAGTCAGAAAAAGCTTCTGCTATTGCTGAAATGGTATCAATTTGTTGCAATAAAATATTTCCTGTACGCATTGTTTTTTCTTCAATATCAGGATCATTTGGGTCAAATCTTCGCATGTAATTCTGAATCATCAATCGCATTGGAGTTAATGGATTCTTAACTTCATGTGCAACTTGTCTCGCAAAATCTCGCCAAGCCTCTTCTCTTTCTTGTTTGGCTATTAAATCGGATTGATCTTTTAAACGATACAACATATCATTGTAAGAATCGACCAAAACTTTGATTTCGTCATTTCCGTCATAGCGAATAGGCATATTGTTTACAATAACTTCTGTCTCCCGAATGCGATCTGCAAATGACCAAAGTTTATTCAGTGTACGTTTTGTAACAAAATATACCGCTAATGTTCCAAACAACAAAATCACGCCAAATGCTAAACCATAACTTCCTATCAATGTAAACATATCCTGCTGCAAAAAGTCTTGATTTGACTGATACGGCAAGCATAGAATAGCTATGTTTTCGTTGTAATAGTTTTTGATATTACTATAAGACGAATAAATGTCATTTTCATTGTTCGTATCTTTATTCGTTACGATAAAATCATTTGAGTCTTTGAGTTTATCGAGTATTTTTTGAGGTAAAACATCATAAGTTGTAGAAACGGGTTGTGTCGTTAATATTTTATTTCCCCTCAGATCATAAATCACAATATCTGTTTTGTTGATATCCCCTATTCGAAGAAATCCATCTTCCAAAATAGTATGAATATTATTCTTGGTTGCGACTCCAGGATAATTATCCATTTCGTAATCTATTGCAGATTCTACCGCTCTTACTTTTCTTTTTAGAATATCTTCATGATATTGTTTTGTTTGTTCATTAAAATGATTGGCTGTAATTAACAGGATTGCTCCAGCCGTAAATAACAAAATCGTTACCATATAAATGATAATACGAACAGGCAGCGATAGGTTATTTTTTTTTCTAATCATTTTTATTTTTGGAATAATCTTTTGACGTATTTTCCTAATATATCAAATTCTAAATTCAACGTATCACCAACTTGCAGGTGATTCAAATTTGTAAATTCCCAAGTATATGGAATAATCGCGACAGAAAACTGACCTACTTTACTGTCTACAACAGTCAAACTAATTCCATTAAGACAGATCGATCCTTTTTCTACTGTAACATTCCCTGATGAAGCCTCATCATATTCTACAGTAAGAAAAAAACTTCCGTTTTGGTTTTCAATTGAAACAATTTTTCCTGTCTGATCAACATGTCCTTGAACAATATGACCATCGATACGTCCATTGAATTGCAAACATCGTTCTAAATTAATCAAATCGCCATCTTTTAATGTGTTAAAGTTTGTTTTTTGAAGTGTTTCCTCTATAGCAGTGACTTTATAAAGATTATCTTTAAAATCAACAACAGTTAAACAGACTCCATTATGAGCAACGCTTTGATCAATTTTTAATTCATCACAAAAATCAGCCTCAATCCATAAGTGTAAATTTGACTGATCTTTCTCTGTTTTAATAAGCTTTCCAACTCCTTCAACGATTCCGGTAAACATGATGATATTTTTTGTGAAAATAATAATTAATTTAAACTTATAAAATGAAAAAGGGATGATTTTAAAACATCATCCCCTCAAATTTATTTTTCTACTATTTTTTTACTCAACAGTAACTGATTTTGCTAAGTTACGAGGCTGATCTACATTCTTTCCTAACTTAACAGCAATCCAATATGACAATAATTGTAAAGGAATCGCAGTTAAAATCGGAGAGAACTCTTCTGCTGTTTCAGGAATTACGACAAAATCATCTGCCATTCCTGTTACCTGCTCATCACCTTCATTTACAATTGCAATTACTTTAGCGCTACGAGATTTAATTTCCTGAATATTAGAAACTACTTTTTCGTAATATCCTTTTTTCGTCGCAATAACAATTACCGGCATATTTTCATCCAATAACGCAATAGGTCCATGCTTCATTTCTGCTGCCGGATATCCTTCTGCATGGATATACGAAATTTCTTTTAATTTTAATGCTCCTTCTAATGCAGATGGATAATTGTATCCTCTTCCCAAATAGATCGCATTTCTATTGTCTTTGTATTTATCTGCAATTTGATCGATAACTCCCTCACAGTTATCTAATATTTGTTGAACCAATTCAGGAATACGTTCTAACTCGCGAGTTAATAAGTTGAATTTCTCTGTCGATAATTCTCCATTGTGTTTTCCTAATTTTAAAGCAATTAAAGCCAAAATTGTTAATTGAGCCGTAAAAGCCTTTGTTGACGCTACTCCAATCTCCGGTCCGGCATGTGTATAAGCACCTGCATCTGTAATACGAGCAATCGAAGAGCCAACAACATTATTAATTCCGAAAATAAATGCTCCTGCTTCTTTTGCTAATTTAAGCGCAGCTAAGGTATCTGCTGTTTCTCCTGATTGAGATATAGCAATCACCACATCATGTTTATTGATAATCGGATTACGGTAACGGAACTCAGAAGCATACTCAACTTCCACTGGAATACGGGCAAAATCTTCAATCATATATTCTGCTACTAAACCTGCATGATAAGAAGTTCCACACGCTACAATGATAATACGTTTAGCATTCAAGAATTTTTCTTGATGATCCCAAATACCGGCCATTTTGATTACTCCTTCGTCTACGAGTAAACGACCACGCATTGTATCACGAATTGAACGAGGTTGTTCATTGATTTCTTTTAACATGAAATGCTCATACCCTCCTTTTTCAATTGCCTCTATATTCAATTGTAACTCCTGAACATCTAAAGAAACTGCTTCGTTATTTTTAATCGTACGTACATCAACTTCTTTGTTTAAAGTAATTGTTGCCATATCGCCATCTTCTAAATACACAGCATCTTTAGTAAATTCAATAAATGGAGAAGCATCAGATGCTACAAAGAATTCATTTTCACCAATACCGATTGCCAATGGAGACCCTAAACGTCCTACTACAATTGTATTTGGTTGTTCTTTATCTAAAACAGCAATTGCATAAGCTCCTACCACTTCATTCAAAGCTAAACGAACTGCATCTGTTAAGTTTAAGTTCTGCTCATCTTGAAATAATTGAATAAAGTTTACCAAAACTTCCGTATCGGTATCGCTGTGAAAAATATATCCTTTCTCTGCCAGCAATTGTTTGATTGCTTCATAATTTTCAATAATTCCATTATGAACTAAAACCAAGCGTCCATTGTTCGACATATGCGGATGCGAATTTACATCATTTGGCACACCATGTGTAGCCCAACGTGTATGTCCGATTCCCAAATGAGGTGTTTTATCTAAGCTTACTGACTTTTCTTCTAAATCAGATACTTTTCCTTTTGTTTTTACCAATTCAAAATCTGTCCCGGTAGAAAGGACCAAACCTGCACTATCATACCCTCTGTATTCCAGTCTTTTTAGTCCATTTATAATAATTGGGTACGCTTCGCGATGACCAATATATCCTACAATTCCACACATAACGTTATATAGTATTTTTAAGTTAAATCCTTATTTTTTTGAATAATATACTAACAATTTTAATTTTTTAGCATCATCCTCCGTTTTATTTCCATGCAACACAACTCTATAAGGATTGTATGCTCTATTATTTTGATATGGATTTGTACTATTGATTGTTGTTGCATCAGAAACTGATGTTATAAAATTACCCATTGTAATGTACATCACTTGATCTTTAAATTCATTTCCTTTTTCTAACATACTTTTCAAATGTTTCGTAATGTCAATCGTATAAAAATCCGTTTTTCCTGTTACTTTAGGATTAAAATGTACAGAATTAGGATATGAATTGTAGAACTCTAAAACATCAGCATACAATTCACTGATTTTTTTATCATCTTTCGTATAGTTATTCCAAGCAACTAAATATGGAGGTTTAGGAAAGCCATATGAATCATCAATATAGAATTTTAATTTTGCCCCAAGAATGGTAATGTTACTTTCAGTCATCTCAGTTTTTAAATCATTCAATTGTTGTGAATCTATTTTTAACTGGGCATAATTTCCACTCATTCCACTTAAATACAGTCTTGCATCACCTGCAGTAGTATCTGGTTCTACCGTAGAATAAACAGATCCTGTTGTGTTATTTACAATCTGAGAGGCAATTATATTGGCATTATTTGCTGTGCCTGAATTCCATTGATTGGTAAAATCAAATCCATATGTTACATTCAAACGCTCTTTATAATCTTTGTCCGAATCTTTTTTAGGTGTAGGATTTTTATACGAATAATACATCTTCAAGTCAATTTTATTCGGGTTAAAATTGACAATAAATCCATTCGATTCTTCTACAGAAAACTCTAATCCTTTTATATTTTCACGAATAAAGGTTGCATAATCAGACAATAAGCCTGTTTTAGCATTTTTAATTATCTTTTCATCAAAATAGTCTTTATCTAAGGAAACTTTATATCCTGCTATCTGTTCAGAAATATTACTAGAACCGTTTCTTTGTTTGACAACTTTACCAATAACAGTATTTCCAATTGTTGCAGTACCAATAACTCTCTCATTCGTTGAGATTGGAGATTCTTTACCGTTTAATGTTGAAAAATATTTAGAATCTCGGTATAAAATAGTATTAATATCCTTAATTTTCAACGTCATTTTCAGATCTTTATTTCCATATAAAGAATCTACAGCATATTTTGTTGTAATCTGAATTGTATCTGTTTCACCCGGTTTTTCACCCGGTTTAGATAAATTGATTGTGTCTTTAGAAATAGGATCTTTTGTTGTATTGTAATAAACCGGAATAATCAAGTTAACAGAATCTACTTTTGTTTCTGTACCAAAATCCTGATCTCCTATAGATGACGGCCTAAGCTGTGTATAGAACTTAGAAGATGTCGATCCAAAAATAGGTTCACTATACACGCCAAAAGCACCATTTTGTAATACAAACCTATCTGTACGAAGTGTATCAAATTCAGCATTAAATGCAATAACGTCCAATGATTTTACATTTCCGTCTGCCTCACCACCAATTACATTGTTATCTAATCCTAATGTTTCGTTTTCACACGAAACAACTGCTCCCATTCCAATCATCATTGCAACAGATACAGAAAGGACATTCAAAAATTTTTTCATTAACCTCAACGGATTTTAATTAGAGTTCATTACTTCCTCGCTATAGAAGTTGTTATACACTTCTTTTGCTTGCTCTTTTGAGCAATAATCTAATAAAGGAATATTTTGTTGGTTGATATAGTTTTTAACATTTTCAGGAATTATTTCTTCTCCTTTTGCTACTGCATCAGCATAGTACAAAGAAGCCTGGATCATTCCTAAATGTGTAGGTTTTTCTAAGTATTGTTTTACATCAGCTTCTACATTATCGAAAGCCAATTTTTTCACCAATTCATTGTCCAATTCACCTTCAAACTCGTTGTCAAATAATGAGACCACAACTTTGGCGTCTTGAAAAAACGGATCATCAGAATAGTATTTTTTCAGATACAACGGAACCAAACTAGACATCCACCCCATTACATGAACAACATCTGGTTTCCAGTTTAATTTTTTTACGGTCTCTAAAACTCCTTTTGCAAAAAAGATTGAACGTTCGTCATTATCAGAAAATAAACCATTATCTTCTCCATAAATCTCTTTGCGTTTAAAATACTCTTCGTTATCTATAAAATACACTTGTAGTCTTTCCCCTGGCACTGATGCTACTTTAATGATTAAAGGTTGATCCAAATCATTAATAATCATGTTCATACCTGAAAGTCGTATTACTTCATGTAATTGGTGTCTTCTTTCGTTAATTGCTCCAAATCTTGGCATAAAGATTCTTACATCTGCACCACTACTTTGCATGATTTTTGGCAAATCTAATGCTTGTGAAGACATCGGATTTTCAGGAAAGTAAGGTACCATTTCTGTTGTTACATACAATATGCGCTTTCCTTCCATAATTTCTACTCTCTTTTCCTAATGAATAATAAGGTACAAATTTACAAAAAAATGTTGATATATTATTTGCTTATAGTAGCTTTGCCAGATATTAGTTTTTTTTTAACATCAATGTTATGGTTATATTTAACGAAAAGGAAAAATTAACTCCCGCAATCGTCGAGTTAAAAAACCAAAACAAAACCATTGGATTTATCCCTACAATGGGCGCTCTGCACGAAGGACATATGTCTTTGGTAAAAGCATCTAAAGCTCAAAATGACTACACAATCGTTAGCATTTTTGTCAATCCTACTCAATTTAATAATCCGGAAGATTTAGCAAAATACCCTCGAACTGAGGAAAATGATAAAGAATTGTTAATGAAAAATGGGTGCGATTTTGTCTATATGCCGACTGTTCATGATTTATATGCTGCAAACGAAGGCGCAAAACATTATGATTTTGGTACAATTGACAAAGTAATGGAAGGCTCATCTCGTCCGGGACATTTTGATGGAGTTGCAACAATTGTATGCAAATTATTCAAAGCAGTACAGCCAACAAAAGCCTATTTCGGGGAAAAAGATTTTCAACAAATTCGAATCATTCAGGAAATGGTCAAACAAGAGAATTTAGATGTAGATATTGTTCCGATGCCAATTTATCGTGCTGATTCCGGTTTAGCTTTTAGTTCTAGGAATGCTCGATTATCACACCAACAAACAACTGACGCTCCACAAATTTATGAGATTTTATCTAAAGCTGTTGAGCTAAAAAAAGGAGGAAAAGATGTTGCCGAAATTAAAGTATTTGTAGAGAACGAATTCAAAAATTCTCCATTCGAATTAGAATATTTTGAAATCACAGATGAGGAGACATTATTGTCTATTCAACATTTTTCTGAAGCGAACCATATTCGAGGATTTGTCGTTGCTTATGCCGGCGATGTTCGTTTAATCGACAATATACAATTCTAAAATAAAATTTAACACAACCTTGAAATGATTTGAAAATTATTGGAATAGGTTTTGAAATTCATAAGTTCAGCGTAACTTTGCAAAATTATGATGGTAGAAGTTTTTCACTCTAAGATACACAGAGTTAAGGTAACAGACGCAAAATTAAACTACATTGGAAGCATTACAATCGATGAAGACTTGATTGATGCGGCAAATATGGTAGTAGGACAAAAAGTACAAATCGTTGTTCAGGAGAACGGGGAACGTTTTGAAACCTATATTATTAAAGGAAAACGTGGAAGTGGTGAAATTTGTTTGAATGGACCAGCGGCACGCAAAGTACAAGTAGGTGATACGATAATTATTATTACGTATGCGATGATGGAGTTTGAAGAAGCTAAAACATACGAGCCTACAATTGTTTTCCCTAACGAGAGCAACCTATTAAATTAAGAAATTAATTTTTAAAACATAGAATGAAGAGTAAGATTAAACAATCGCTCTTCTTAATCATTGCTTCATTGTTAGCTGTTTTTTTTATTGTGATAACAGTGAAGCAAATTGATTTCGAACGAGTTGCAGAAGTTTTAAAACAAACCAATTATTTTTGGATTTTTGCATCTATGGCAATCAGTATTTTAACGTACTGGATACGTGCCGCTCGTTGGAATCTTCTTTTAAAACCTATGGGCTACCACACCCAAACCTCATCAGGTTTTTGGGCAATTGCTTTTGCTTATTTTATGAATTTGACCATTCCTAGAAGCGGTGAAGTAGCTCGCGCGACAAGTTTTTATAAAATGGAAAACGTTCCATTCGAAAAATCTTTTGGAACAGTTGTACTAGAACGAGTAATAGACGTCTTATTTTTGGGATTTGTTTTTGGATTAACTCTTCTCTTTAATTATGAAACTTTTATCCGTTTTGTTGAATTGGGTCATAGCGAAAAAGCACATCACACGAATACAGAACCTTCTTTCCTAAACTATTATATCACCTTAGGAATCATTATTTTAGGAATCATTTTAATTATCTTCTTTCGGAAAAAAATGACTCAACTCGCATTTTTTGATAAGATTAAAACTTTTTTCTTAGGACTATGGGAAGGAATAAAATCGATTTCAAAATTAGAAAAAAAAGGATTATTTCTTTTTTATTCTTTTGCGCTTTGGATTTGTTATTTCTTGATGACTTATCTTGTCTTTTTTGCTTTTCCTGATACCAAAGAATTTGGAATTCCTGAAGGATTATTTTTATTAATTGCCGGTTCCTTAGGAATGATTTTACCTGTTTCAGGAGGCTTAGCTTACCCTTATATCATGTCCATCGCTTTTTCAGCCGTTTATCTTGCCAAAGGTGGTGATCAACATGAAGGAAGAGCAATTGGTGATTATTTTGGATTGATTCTTTATATAGCTCAAGTTATTTCGATGATAAGCTTTGGATTAATTGCAATTTATAAAATAGCTCGAATCCGGAGAGATTCAACAGTATAACTCCATTTATTCGAATTCATTCATCCGTAAATTTTCTGTTACATCATTTTATTGATCTGCAAAGATTTATTTTATAAGAAACCTATTTCGTTATCATTCCTAAATATTTAGGCGCTTGTTCTTCTAATATTTCTGTTATTTTGTCGTATCTATTTTCCTTTACAAGTTTCTCCAATTCGAAATTACTATAACAATATGTCACAAAGTCTGTAACTTTCCCTTCCGGAATTTCAAGGTTGTCGATAAAATAATTGCGGGTAAAATAATTTTCTAAACTTTTTATTTTATCTACCCTTTTAAAATACAGATCTTGTTGTTTTGCTTTTTTCTTTTGTCCTGTAATGATAGAGATCCATTGTGTCGGATCCATCAATCCATTACTATTTAGCATGGATGATGCATTAGGATTAACCTTATGATATTGCATATTTGGATTAAGCCCCAACCCTTCGTACAATTTTGTAACTGAGGTCTTTTCAACTTTTACATTCTTTTTCCAATCTTTGTTTAACGTATTTATTCTCGCTTCAGTTAATTCAATTGTTTCAATATTCAAATGAACGGTAATCATCCCTTTTGTTAAGATATCAGCTGTTATTTTCAATGACCTTTCTTTGTAAAAATCATGTGTAAAAACCAATTCATCTCCTACAGAGGCTTTAATCGAAAACATCCCTCTGTCATTGGTAAATGTTTTGGCATTTGTCATCTCATTGGTAATCATAATACGGTCAACAGCATCTTGTCCAATCACTCCGTCATCAATTACAACCTTTCCTGTAATCAAAGTCGTTTGAGCAAATGTAAAAACACTGATCAAAGCAATTATTATTGTGTAAAGAGTTCTATTCATTTTCTTTTATTTTTGAACGATATCCTGGCGCTTGTTCTTCTAGTATAAAAAGAATTTCATCATAATTGTTTTCTTCTAACAACTTAGAAAAATTAAAATTCGAATAACAATAATCTAAAAATTCAGTGATCTTTCCTTCCGGAATTTTTAAATCATGTACAAAATAATATGTTGTATAAAATTGATGAAGAGCAGCTAGTTGTTCTTCTTTTATTTTCTTTTCCGGAATAGTATTCTTTATTTTTTTATGCGATTTTGTAAGCAACCCAATCAAGCCTATTACACTAACACCTCCTACTTGTTTGATCGTTCGATTCACTTTCTCTTCTTCTCGCTTCAGATTTAATTGTGCTTTAAACTCCGAAGAACTTATACCCATTTCATCATTTATTCTTTCTTGAAACGATTTGTTTTTTCCTAAATTTTTGAGCAGATCTCTATTTAGCTTCTGAATATTCGCTTCGGCCAACTCTATTATCTCCTCATTCACATGAATCGTTATAAAACCTTTACGAAGCATCGTTTCAGAAACATTCAATCTTCTTTCTTGAATCCCGCTATGCTTTACCAACAACTCATCATTTAGATGAACTTTTATCGAGAAAAGTCCGCTAGTAGTTGCTACTGTCTTCGCATGAGTGTTTAAATTTTCTATCGTTGCTCCATTCAAATCTATGATTTCTTCCGCATCATCCACTATAATCTTACCCGAAATTAGGATTGATTGTGCATGTATCGAAATCGTTAAAATAAAAAATAAACTAAAAAGTAAAATTCTTTTCATCAGCCTTCTAATCTGATTTAAAAATAATAGAGAAATGAATTAAAAATCAATATTTAACTCAACTTTATCTAAAGTTTATTATTTGTTAAAAAACCATTTTATAATTAACGTTTTTTAGTTGTTGTATTAAAATTTTTCACACTTATAGCTCCATATCTTGTCGCGATAAAACATTATTTTTGTCTAAATTTGAAACTATGGCTAAAACAAAAACGACCTATTTCTGCCAAAACTGTGGCACGCAAACCTCTCAATGGATGGGACAATGCAAAAGTTGTGGCGAATGGAATACCATTGTGGAAGAAATTGTGGACAAAGGCGACGAAAAAAAATCGTGGAAAGAAAAATCGGACAAAAAAGAGAAAACTTTTGCACTGAATATTCGCGAAATAAATCCGTTGGGAGAAATTAGAATTTCGACAAAAAACCAAGAATTAGACAGAGTTTTAGGCGGCGGAATTGTTCCTGGATCGGTGATTTTGGTTGGTGGTGAACCAGGTGTTGGAAAATCGACGTTAATGTTGCAAGTTGCCTTAAAATTAGATACGATTAAAATCTTATATGTTTCCGGGGAAGAATCTGTTTCTCAAGTAAAGCTTCGTGCGGAGCGAATTGGAATAGAATCAGATCAATGTTTTATTTTACCTGAAACCAATACACAGAAAATTTTTGCTCACGCCAAAGAAATTCAACCTCAGCTCATTGTTGTCGACTCGGTACAAACGCTTCAAACTTCTTATGTTGAATCGTCTCCAGGAAGTATTTCTCAGATCCGTGAAACAACTTTTGAATTAATTCAATATGCAAAAGAAACCAATACGCCGATTATTCTAATTGGTCATATTACGAAGGAAGGTGTCATTGCAGGACCAAAAATTTTGGAACATATGGTGGATGTTGTGTTGCAATTTGAAGGAGATCGCAATCATATTTACCGTATTTTGAGAGCGAACAAAAACCGATTTGGTTCGACTGCAGAAATTGGAATTTATGAAATGCAAGGTGCAGGATTGAGAGAAGTTACCAATCCGTCCGAAGTATTAATCACTAAAAAAGATGAATTGCTAAGCGGAAATGCAATTGCAGCAACTCTCGAAGGTGTTCGTCCAATGTTAATTGAAATTCAGGCATTGGTTTCTACAGCTGTTTACGGAACTCCACAACGTACCGCAACAGGATTTGATGCAAAACGGCTGAATATGCTACTGGCTGTTTTGGAGAAGCGGGCAGGTTTTCGGTTAAACATGAAAGATGTTTTCCTGAATATTACCGGAGGAATCCGTGTAGATGATCCTGCAATTGATTTAGCTGTAATCGCTGCAATTCTTTCTTCGAGTGAAGATTCTGCTGTTCCCGATAATTGCTGTTTTGCCGGTGAAGTAGGTTTGAGTGGAGAGATCAGGGCTGTTAACCGTGTTGAGCAGCGAATTACAGAAGCCGAAAAATTAGGTTTTGATGCTATTTTCATTTCAAAATACAACAAAATAAAGGATACGGATTACGGAATTAGAATTGTTCGTATTTCAAAGGTGGAAGATTTGTATCGAATGTTATTTCAATAAGAGTATTAAATATTTGTTCAACAGATCAATTAATACGTATTTTTTTATACTTTTATTTGAAAACTAAAAAACATTATTATGGATTATTCAAACCAATCAAATTTAGATTATAACCAACCCCCACAATCTTCTTTCGAAGAAATAAAACCAAAACCGGAAAACAACCTTGTTTTGGCCATTATAGGAACTGTTTTAGGTCTTTGCTCTCCTTGTTGTGTAGGAACCATTGTTGGGATTGTTGCTATTGTTTTTGCAAATCAGGTCAATACAAAGCATACTATTGGTGATTACACAGGTGCGGAACAAGCCGCAAAAAACTCTAAAATTCTAGCTTATATTGCTGTTGGTTTAGGAGTATTAGGTGTTATTATTAATGTTGTGATGTTAGTTACAGGAGGAATGGATGCCTACATGGAACAATATAAAAGTATTTTAGAAAGTTCTGGCGGAGGAAGTATTGATGACTAAAATAAAAAGATGAAACGGATTTTGGTTTATGGTTTAGCCACATTAGCACCTCTTTTGGTTATTGTATATTTTTACAGTTATTACAGCAACCAAAGTCCGTTTTCTATCAAATGTATGTTTCATGAATTAACGGGCTTGTGGTGCCCCGGTTGCGGAGGACAACGGGCATTTTCTTTACTTGTACACGGGCATATTCTGCAATCATTACGGTACAATCTTTTGCTTCCTTTTGCACTTTACATTTGTGCACAACTCTATTATTCGATCATTGGAAATATCTTTTTAGGAAATACAATGACAGGTAAACTACATCTTCCTGCAAATTTTGCGCGCAATTTTCTGATCTTCCTTTTGGTTTATTCTATTTTAAGAAATATTCCGATTTCTCCTTTTATCTATTTGGCTCCAGAAGTTTAATTTTTATGTACTAATAGCATAATTAATTTCAGCCTGATATAAAGATTTGCGAGTTGATAAAACAAAAAAATCAGAGCAACTTATTCCTCTGATTTCTTATTTTCTGTTTTTGAACGACTAGACTCTTCTCCTTCTTTCAGTTGTCCTTTCTTAATTCTGTTTTTATCCGAATCGGCAGCGTCATTTGGCAGCGAAACAGGTTGGTTTGCTTCTCCTAATACCCATGTTTCCTCTGCACTCCACATCGCGCGTATCTTAATTGGTTCCGGATACAGATAAATTGGTTCCGGTTGTTTCCCTGATAAATAATCACCCGTATCCCATTTACCATTCTCATTTTCATCAACCAGTAGCCTAAATAAATATTCTCCCGGCTCAATAAAATTGAATTCGAAATAATTTTTGTTGGCAGGATTATATAATTCTTCAATTACAGTATAATCTTTATCCGTTTTCAAAAATTGTAAAATGAAGGGTTTATTCGGTGCATTTTGAACCGTTAATTTCAAATGTCCAAAATCTCCGCGAGTTCCCATTTTTATCGGATAGGCAAGCGTATCATTTTTTTCCCCTAAAACATCTGTTACTGCATTTGGGTACATATTCACTTCAAATTTTTCATCCAGATTTTTATCAAATACAAAGCTTAAGCGTTGAGCTGTTATCGAATCGATTGAAACTTTGAAAGGAATTGAAACAGAATCCTTAAATACATGAATTTTAGAAACATCAACGGCTTGAATTGGAGCATTTGCTTGAATTTGAAAATCTTTATTCGGTGCTAATTTTTGATCATTCAACGGTTTAAACTCCAATTTACGCTCTGTATTTGATTTCGTATACAAGGCACTTACTTCATCGACTTGATCTTTATGTTGAACGTTAAAATTCAGCTTGGCACTTCTTCCTGAAATTGTGTCAACCTTTGGATTGAACCAAAAATTAATCGAATCTTGTTTTGGAAACTTTTGTATATAAGCTGTTTTAAATTCTTTTGTTACGGATGTTATCGATACATCATCAGTCGCTCCTGCAATTTTGAAAACAATCAGACCTTGTTGTTTAAAACTAGCTTCCGGTTTACGATAAGCTGGTTTTTGATTAAATAAATTAAGGTTAATTTCCTGATTTTTTTTCACTTCAATCGGTTCATTATGAAAAGCCAAGCGTTCTTTCCCATAATCATACATCACATTTTCTACTTTGTCTTCAAATGCAATTAACTTATATTTTCCTGCTGCCAGATAATTTAACTGGTACTCGCCTTTATCATTAACACGCGCAATGTAATAAGGTTTTTTTTGTAGAATAACACTGTCTTTATAAGTACTATCTACTTTATATAGCCCGACCAATATTTTTTCAGGTAACTTGAAATCATAAGACGAATTTACACGCCCCGTAACCTTCAAAGAATCAATAAAACTCCCTGTAGAAAAAACATACTGAAAATTCGAAAGTTTATTATTTTCATTAAAATCTTGAATCGCATCACCAAAATTGAAACTGTAAGTTGTATTTGGTAACAAAGGTTCTTGAAATTTTATCGAAATATTTTTCTTTGCCAATGCTTGCGGAGTTACAATTGGCGGTATTTGAAATGATGGTGAAACAACCACATTTTTGCTATACTCTTTCAAAAGAATATACTCGTCAAAAGTTATTGTCACCTCTTGCAGATTGACATCCACATTTGTTGCCAAGGTGTCCGGATTAGCTTTTATAAAAACCGGAGGAGTTTCATCTTTAGGTCCGCCTGTAGGTGAACCCTGTCTTGCACAAGAAATAACCAGTAAAATGGTTAACATCAAAAGCGAAAAACGTGTCGTCTTATTCATGGGCGCAAGTTAAGAAAAAGCTTGTTATTAAGCACAAGTAATGGTAATTACACTTATCTTAAAATTATCAGAAAGATTAAACTTTTTAACAGCAGAAGCAATTGTTGCCCCAGTCGTCAAAACGTCATCTACCAAAATATAATGTCCAGGCTGCAAATTGGAATTGATTTCAAATGCGTTTTTCAAGTTATTTAACCGGTGAGTTTTATCTTCGTTTACCTGTGAAGAATGGTATTTTGTCCGGATTAATCCATCTGAAAAATAATTGATTTGATTGATTTCTGCCAATTGACGTGCAAAACCTTCTACTTGATTGTACCCTCTTGTTTTCAAGCGTTTAGGATGAAGGGGAATAGGAATGATGCCATCGTATTCTCTCAAATCAAACGTGATGAGTTGTGCTAAATCAATTCCAATCTCAGGACGATTTCTGTATTTCATCTCATGTAAAATGGCTGGCGTTGTATTGTAATGTTTAAATTCTAACAAAGAAAAAACTTGTTCTACCCGGCAATGATTTCTCAATTTGGTGTAAGCCATATTGTTTTGATCAAATTCCCAATGAGTCAAAACGAGTTTGGTTGAACATGAAACACACAGAAACTGCGAAGGTTGAATAATGTTTTGACAATTCAAACACCGCATCGGAAAAAATAAATCAATCAAAGAATTTACGATTGTTTTGATTTCCATTACCTTTGCAAATTAAAGTTTAGTATTAAATTTAATGAAAATCATTCGACTTACAAAAGCTTTTACGTTTGAAACTGCACATGCTTTGCATGGTTATGACGGGAAGTGTAAAAATATACATGGGCATTCGTACAAATTATTTGTAACAGTAAAAGGTGTTCCATCAGAAGATCCAAACGATGTTAAACTTGGAATGGTGATGGATTTTGGAGATTTAAAGAAAATTGTGAACAAGGAAATTGTTCATCTTTTTGATCATGCCATTTTATTGAACGAGAACTCTCCGCACAAAAGTTTAGGAGAAAAGTTATTAGCAGAAGGACACAATGTTGTCTTTACTGATTATCAACCATCTGCTGAAAATATGATTTTGTGGATTGTGGAGAAAATAAAGCCGCTTTTACCAAAGAATATCGATTTGGTCGCTTTGAAATTACATGAAACTGAAAACTCTTACGCAGAATGGTTAGCGGAGGACAACCAATAACAATTCAGTTAGAAGCGAATAAAAAAGTCTATTTTTCATCGGATCATCATTTTGGCGCTCCGAATGAAAAAGAGAGTTTAGTACGCGAAAAACTGTTTGTAAAATGGCTTGACGAAATAAAGGACGATTGTGGTGTTTTATTTCTGATTGGAGATTTATTCGATTTTTGGTTTGAGTATAAACATGTCGTTCCAAAAGGCTTTGTTCGTGTTTTAGGAAAGTTAGCTGAAATTTCGGATCGTGGTATTCCCATTTATTTCTTCGTCGGAAATCATGACTTATGGATGAAAGATTATTTGGAAGAACAGATTAACGCTATTGTTTTCCGGGATAAGCAAGACTTTATCATCAATGGGAAAGAATTCTTTATTGTTCATGGAGATGGAAAAGGACCTGGTGACAATGGTTACAAACGCATGAAAAAAGTCTTTACAAACAAAATTTGTCAATTTCTTTTTTACCTGTTGCATCCGGATTTAGCGATGTGGTTAGGCATTACGGTTTCCCGAAAAAATAAGATGATTTCGGGGGATGAAGATGTTCATTTTCTTGGGATTGATAACGAATGGCTTATCATGTACAGCCGCAAGCAATTGAAACGAAAATATTACGATTACCTTGTTTATGGTCACCGTCATTTACCAATGGAAATTGCCATAGGCAAAGCGCGGCACATTAACCTTGGTGATTGGATCAACTATTTTACCTATGGTGCTTTTGATGGAAATAAATTCGAATTAAAAACTTACTTCAGTAATCAAGGAGAAGAATCTAGGGATTCGATCATAAAAATTATAGATTAGCAAGCAAATCATAAAAATCCAAAGAAGTGCTTCTTTTAGCCATTCTATTTTTGGTTTGCTTTCGCTAAAAAATCTTGTTAGCATAATCATGATACTAAACCCTAAAAAAGCAAGGTAAGTGTCATTATTACCTCCATATAATAGATATGTAATCAGAATTGCAAGGAACATAAGATGCATCAATAAAAAGATTCTTTTCTTTTGTGCAGTCAGTTTATTGATATTCTTGAAATGGTTGACAATCGAATAGATTAAAATGATAATTACAGGAATTAAAAACAATTGTTTTAACTCGAAATGTATCATTCTCAACATCAATTGCTCTTTGTAAAAGTTTAACATAAAATAGTAGTCAAGTAGAAAACTTACCTGCGCAACAATTAATATTGGAAGAATAAATCCTAAGATTCCAAGTATTGGAATTTTAGGCTCTACAACTCTTAGCGTCAAAAAGTAAGTAAACACTACAGCTCCTAACAAAATAAGCGGCGGATTCAGTAAAATGGCAAAACTCATAAAAACACCTATATCAAAGGCATTATATGTATCGTTTTTTTCTGACTCAAAGTAGAGTAATTGTGCTGTAACATAAGTTATAAGCAGTAAGCTTCCTGAAATCCGATAATCCGATAATCCGGCTATGAATGGCATGATCCATAAAATATACACAAATGTCGAATAGGAAGAAGTACTGATTAAATCGTTTCGATAATCTGTGTATCCCACAAAAGCAATCGTTAAAAGTGTAAGAATTGCTCCTAATTTTTCTAAATTACTCAGGTCAATACTGTTAAAATTCGCTGCTCCAAACAGCGTAAACAGTATGATGATAAAAATCTGTATAAAAAAATTCCTTTTGCCAAGTAGATTAACCAACATTTTATTAACTTTGATGCAAATTAAGCAATAAACTAGGATATGGGAATTATAACTGATTTATTTTTTGCGATTGGTGATTTTTTTAAATGGACTTTCGAAAATTTATTATCTCCTATAGGAGTTATTTTCGCATGGTTATTTACAATCATTGGTACAGCATTAATGGCTTGGTGGTTAGTAAAAATCGCTAGCTTTGGAACCGAAAATGAAAAGAAATACAACAGATAATTTATCATTGTTCGTATAAAAATATATTTTCGAATTTTTTCGAGAAACCTCTTATAAAATTTATAAGAGGTTTTTTTATTCGGTTAGATCATATCGCATTTTCATCTCCTTTGAAAACCAATACAACCGTCTGATAAATAATTTGTATATCTAAAAGAATTGACCAGTTTCGTACATAGAAAATATCGGTACGTATACGATCTTCCATATCTTTATCACAATCTATTGCACCTCTATAACCTTTTACTTGTGCTAAGCCCGTTATTCCTGGTTTGACATAATTTCTAAGATTATACTTTCTTATGATTTCGCTATAGTACATATCTTGCGATATCATATGAGGTCTTGGTCCTACAATAGACATATCTCCATTTAAAACGTTAAAGAACTGCGGCAATTCATCCATACTTGTTTTTCGAAGAAAATTTCCAATTCTAGTTATTCTATTATCATTAACGACCGTCGCCTTTATAGAGTTCGTTCCATCATTACGCATCGTTCTGAACTTAAAACAATCAAATTCTTTTCCATTGAGCCCTCTTCTTTTTTGTATAAAGATTATTGGCCCTTTTGAATCTAATTTGATTAATAAAGCGATAATTGGAAATAACCAACTTAAAATAAACACACACACAAACGAAGAAAAAATTATGTCAAATAAGGTTTTTATTATTTGACTTGAGTAATGATCTAAAGGATGTCTTCTTATACTATAAATTGGCATAGTGTCAAAATAATCAATTTTCAAACTCAATAATTTTTCTTCAAATGAAAAAGGTATAAAGAATAACTCTAAATGATACTTTTCACTAAGCTCTTTTGCGAATACATACACATCTTGATTATTGTTCGGGTTTTGTGCAATATAAATTGATTTTATGTTATTTTGAAGAATTAAATCTTCATATTTTTCAATTCCTTCATTTAAATGTAAAAATTCTATATGCATTAATATATTTACCCCAAAATCTTTTCGTTCTTCCGTTATTTTTTTAAATTTTAAAACATTACTATTATAACCAAAAATCATCACATTCGTGATATAATTACCTTTTTGAAAAATTTTCTTTTGCAATAAAAATGAAATTAGTTTCACTAAAAAAATTAATAAAAATGTACTGACTAAGTAAACAAATATTAACTCTTTTGATAATAAATCTTCATTTTTTAATCCTGAAATAGTAAAAACTATAAATGAAAAAGGTAAAAAAACTTTGAATAAACTTGTTAATATTCTATAAAATTTCCAAAATCTTAGATTATAAAATTTAAAATTATAAGACAACAGAAACCAACTTATTAAAATTAAAATAAATGCTTTATAATGCAACCCTAGCAGTTCATTATAAGTTGGAACAATATATTTTATATGTAATTTATACTGTATCTTTAATAAGACTAAAAGCACTGATGTTAGAATAATACTATGTAAAATTGCTTCAATTAGAGTAAATCTTCTTTTTAACTGCATTTTGATTAGAACCAATCTTTTTGAATAAGATTGATGGTATTTATTTGATTAAAATTTAATTTATAACAAATTTACATTATAAATATTATTCCTCTATATACATATTTTAAGTATATTTGGCTAAAATTAACATTTCTTATAATAAAAAAGTATGGATAAAGAAAAAACTAATCAGGAAATAGATTTATATGTTTTATGGCAATATTTTTTATCAGTGGTTAATAATTTATTTTCTTTATTTTTTAGAGTCATTAAATTCTTCATTAAACATATTTATATTGTTACTACTTTAATTGTTTTAGGTTTTGTAGTGGGATATTTTTTAGATCTAAATAAAAGTAAAAAGTTTGAACATCAAATTATTTTGATTCCAAATTTTGAGAGTTCAACCTATTTATATGAGTATATTTCAAATTATAAATTATCAAAAGATTCACCTATAGTTAAAGTTGACATTGAACCTATAATAGATGTATATCAATTTGTTTCTACAGATGGCAATTTAAAAATAGCTGAATACCTTAGTGAAAATAATGTAAATATTATTAATCATAATAAGGGTGGCCAAAGTGAAAAGATTTACAAATACCACTTACTTACTATAACAACAATAGGTAAAGATAAAGGCGAAAGAATTATAAAATCTTTCTTATCTAAATTAAATAGTCAACCCCATTTTTTAAAAGCACAACAAATTTCAAAGAGAAATACAGAACTTAAAATTGTAGAAACTTTGGCTTCTATCAAAAATACTAATGGTGTTTTTGAAAAATTAAGCGGTCTTCAACTTGCTCAAGGAAAAAGTGATCTAAATATTGAGATGTATCCTGATATTAATGGTTTATTATTAAGTAAACAAGGGTTGGTAGATCAAATTGGTAGATTAAAATTAAACCAAATTGAGCAAACTAAAACTTTTTATGATATTTCTATACTATCAGATATAGAAGTTAAATCTATACCATATAAAATTATTTTCCCACTATTATTTCTTTTCTTTTTTACAATAATTGTAATTTATTCAAATAAAAAGAAGATTTTTTTACAAAATTAACTCTTAACTCTTGTGTATAAAATAATTGAATTGATTACTAAAAAGGACTATAAGGTTTTAATTTCTAATTTAGTATCTCTTAGTATTCTACAAGGTTTAAATATAATTCTCCCTTTCCTTACTTTTCCTTTTATCATTAAAAAAGCAGGTATTGATGGTTTTGGTACTATAACCTATGCATCTACTATTGTTATTTTCTTTATTATGTTGATTGAATTTGGATTCAATACAATTGCAACTAGAGAAATCTCAGTGAATATTCATAATTCCACTAAGATTCAGAAAATATTTAATGATGTTATTTCTACTAAACTAATGATTTTTGGAGCTTGTTCTATCATTTTTTTTCTTTTATTAATCCTGATTCCTAAATTTAGAGAGAATTCCCTAATATACTTTTATAGTTATTTAAGTACAATAGGTTACGTTATTTTTCCTTTATGGTTATTTCATGGTACTCAAAAGATGAAATTTGTAACTTATATAAATGTTTTTTATAAAACAATATTTACTATTTGTATTTTTATTTTTCTAAAATCGAAAGATACCCTTTGGGTTGTTCCCCTTTTTAATTCTCTAGGATTAATAGCCTCTGGTATAACGTCTATCATATTGGCGTATAAAATTTTTGATTTGAGATTTACCTTCAGTCCTTTCAATAATATAAAAGAACAATTAAAAAGTGCATTCCCTCTTTTTTCTTCAGAATTATATGTTACATTAACCGCATATACTAATATTTTAATTTTAGGAACGCTCTCCGGCGATTATGCTGTCGGAATTTATTCAGCTGCAGAGAAGCTGATTAGAGCAATAGGAGGTTTAGTTCTGCCTATAATTAACACTTTATTTCCATATATATCAAACCTATTTAAAGTTAATTATAATAAAGCAAAAAATGAACTAGTAAAAATTGTAAAATATGGTTCTTTAGTTCTAATAATTTCAATCATTATATTATTTTATTCAAGTGAATTAATCTTTGATATTGTTTACAAAAATTCAAACAAACTAAATATAGAGAAAAGTATCCTTGTATTTAAAATTATGATAACATTTCCCTTATTCTCTTTCATAGACTTAGTTTTTGGAAGATTAGTGTTACTGACTAATAGAAGAGAAAAAGATTTTTTTAAAGTTTTTTCATTAAGTTTTATAATAGGATTGGCTACCAGTTTACTTTTAATTTATAAATTTAATTATATAGGAGCAGCAATTGCTAATAGTTTTATACAAGTATTCATAGCTATAGGGATGTTATATTATGCTCTACCTATTTTGAAAAAAAATAATTAAATTTCTTCATAAGTTTTCTTACATACAAAAGGAATGTTACAAAAAAATAGATTTGTTTTTGCTCAAGTAATAATAATACTTTTTGAAAATTAGTTAAAACTTTAGATCGTATGACGTAATCATAAGTTTCAGGATATATATTTTTAAACTCTTTCCTATCACCAAATAGAACTAAATCCCTACGTAATTGTAATTTATATTCAGTTAAGAATGATTTATATTCAGATAATTCAGTTTCTAAGCTAGATACAACCCAAAACATACTTACAAAAGAATTAGAATTTCTATTATAACTATAAGAATGGATATTATAACGATAATTATATAAGGGTTTATTTACAAAATGTATATTACTGGATTTAAGTAAATAACGAATTGTAAGATGTAAATCCTCACACATGTTAATTTGATTTTGAACATTAAGTCCATATTTTTTAAGTATATCAGTTCGCATTAATTTATTCCATAATACACCTAATTGATTACCTAATAAAATTTCTTTAATAAGGTCTATTGGACTATAGCATCCTTCAATATTTTCAATAACTAATTTATTATCATCATATAATCTATTAAAATTACAAAAAACCATGTCAAATTGTTTAGCTTCTATCTCATTGTAAAGAATTTCTAAATATTCCGATTCAACATAATCGTCTGCATCCACATGTATTATGTACTTACCAAGAGCAGATTTTATGCCTAAATTTCTAGCATTACCAACTCCTTCATTGGCTATATGAAAAACTTTAAATCTATTATCATCTTTTACATATGAATTACATATCTCAGCAGAAGAATCTAAAGAACCATCATTTATTAAGATTACTTCAAAATTTTTAAATGTTTGTTCTTTAATCGAATCAAGACATTTTTCAAGAAATTCTTCCGCATTATAAATAGCAACAATTACAGAAATTTCACAATTATCCATTCAAAAAATAGTTTATGAATCAAAGATAGCACTTATCTAATAAAGTTATTTAGCCGTTTTTTTATTTTGTAATACTAATGGACAATGCTATATTTGTTCAATATGGTCATTTCATGAAAAAAATTGCTATTATAATTGATAATATTTCTAACAAAGCTGGAACTGAAAGAGCTGTTTCAAATCTTACTAATGGCTTAATAAGCTTTTATCCAAAGGCATACGATATAACTATAATAAGTATATTTACAAATCCAACTGAAACCTCTTTTTATGAACTTAATTCATCTATTAAAATTATTCATTTAAATAAAAAAGAAGGCTTTAAACTTTATAATAAAATTTTCTGGTATAACTCATTTATTAAGAATATAAAAAGTATTAATAACGAATATTTATTTGATGTATTAATGGGTACAACCTATGTGCATAATATTTTATTACCCATTATTTGTAAAAAAACTTCTACTAAAATGATTGGTTGTGAGCATGTGACTTACCACTATCCTTCCAAGTTAATACAAAAAATCAGAAATTATGTTTACAAAAGACTAGATAGTCTTGTCGTTTTAAGTGAAGAAGAACAAAAATTTTTCAATAAATTATCAAATACTTTTGTTATTCCAAATAGCCTTCCTTTTGATTCGAAAATAAAGTCAAACCAAAATAATAAAACCATAATTGCAGTAGGAAGATTAACCCATCAAAAAGGTTTTTCAGACTTAATACATATTTTCGAAAAAATTCATTCAGTTTTTCGTGATTGGCAATTAATTATTTTTGGTGAAGGAGAAGAATACAACCATCTTTTATCCATTATTGAAAACAAGAACCTAACGAAGGTTATTAAAATACATAAAAATGTTCAAAATATTTCAGATTTTTATCAAAAAAGTAGCATATTTGCTCAAACCTCTTATACAGAAAGTTTTGGTTTAGCTCTTTTAGAAGCTATGAACCATGGTTTAGCAGTTATCTCGTATGAAAATGAAGGAGCAAAAAAATTAATTAAGCCTAACATTAATGGGCTTTTAGTTACATTATTTGATAAAGATGACTATGAAAAGAAACTCATACAATTGATTGAAAGTAAAAATTTTAGATTTGAACTAGCTAACCAAGCAATAGAAAGCACATCTATTTATAAAGAAATTAATATTATCCCACTTTGGAACAAACACATTCATTCAATAATAAAAAAAGCTTAAAAATTAAAATAACCTATAGAGAATTAGGTGTTTTTTTGTTGTTATTTTTTTTAAATTTAAAATTTATTTCTATCACTGTCTTACAAGATCGTTCGTTAATTGTTGATCTATTTGTTTATTTTTTATTAATTGTAACATTTAATTATTCAAATTGGACATATAAATCTTTACTCACAATATCAATTATATTAGGCATTTATACTTTAATTAACTTTTCTCCGTATAAACTAAATGTATTAATGCCATTATTAATTATACAATCCGCTTCAGCTGTAAGATTTAAGAAATTTTTACTTTTTAGTTTTATTATTACAGCTATTACCCTTGTTTTAATGTTTATTTTTTATGGGGAAGGGGATAATATTGGAGGATACTCTTACATGATTGATAGAACAACACGAATGTCATTTGGGTTTATGCATCCTAATGCAGCCACTTTATATTATTACTGTTTGATTATAAATGGTCTACTATTGGTTTATTATTCTGATTATAAAAAATATATTCCTTGGTATTTACTATTAATTACTCCTTTATGGGTATACATATATATAAAAACAACTTCAAGAAGTTTTCTTTTGTCTTTAATAATGCTCTATTCTTCATTTTCTTATTATTATATAGGAGGATTAATAAACAAAAAAAATATTTTAAAAATATCTAAATTTCCTTTTATTTTATTAGTACTTATTCTAACTTCAATTACAGTCTATTTTTCTCTCAATAGAGACAAGTACTTATTTCTTGATCGTGTATTCAGCAAACGTTTGACTTATTATGATCGTTTTTTTGATAAAATTACCATTAAAGATTTCTTTTTTGGTAGTAGTTCTTATGATGATTTAATTATCGACAGTAGCTATGTACATTTATTATTTGAAGGAGGTATTTTATTTTTTATTGGTTTTTGTTTATTTTACATTCTAGCCTCTATTAATATGACAACTAAAAAGGCTTTAATTCCAATCTGTGTTGTTATCAGCTTTTTATCGTATGGTTTAATGGAGACCAATTTACTATATAGTATGCTAATTGGTACAAATATTTTGTGGGTATTACTCTACTTTTATTATAAAAATGGTAAAATGGCACTTTAAGCTATTTTTACTTCTGTAATAATCTCTCATAACTTTTTTTGGTTTGCTTCGCTGTTTCTGACCAAGTATAATGCGCTATGATGTATTCTCTAAATTCTTCATTGAAAGTCTTAGAATAAGCTTCTAATATCGCTTTACGTATAGAATTTATATCGTCCGGTTCACAATAAAAGGCATAGTCTTTAAAGTATTCTGTTTGATCTCCCTTTTTTGTTATTACTATATTACATCGGTAGTAATAAGCTTCTAAAGAAACTAACCCTGTTGTTTCAAACCAACTAGGTAGAACATGAACTTTAGCTGCTTTCATAATTTGATAGATTTCTCGTTGTGGCATACCATCAATAAAAAATGTATTTTCCCCTGCCTCCTCTTTACATAATTCATAATATTTTAAATCATTAATAGCAGGTTTACCTATTATATAACACGGAATATTAAGATTTTTTACAGCTTTAATTAATTTTAACTGATTTTTTCTTCTTTCAATTCTTCCGACGCATATAATTGCATCTCTATATTTATAATTCGATTCAATGTATTCGATAGGTTCAATTGCATTCACTATTTTTTCAAAAAAAGCAGATGTCTGACCATATTTTGATATTAATCTCTTCTTTTCACTTTCAGAATTTGGCAACAAAGCTGAAGCATTGTTGTATAAATATTTAATGGAGCGATAATTTCCCCAATACCAATACTTTTTACTTATGATTTGTTCTTTACCAAGAACATGTCTTGCTACAACTTTTAAATATTCAATAAAATCTCCTCCTAAATATTTTGTTAGATTAGATCGTATAAAATTTCCTGATTTTATTTCAGCCTCTTCATAATCAACAAAAATTGTAGAAATAACACTTTTTTTTGAGAATTTAAAATGATATAAAATATCAGCTGGTCGTATTATATTAAAGAAATGAACAATATCATATAAGTCATAGTTAATTTCTTTATTATTAGCCAAATAAATATCTACATTAACTTCTAATTTTCTTAATTCTTCAGCTGTTTTTAAAATTTGAACAGTATCACCTCCTGGAGATTCATACAGTGTTGCTCTAGCTATAAATAATACATTCATTTAATTTCATTTTTAGCTTCTGAAATTGCTCTTCCTAAAAATTCACCCGACTTCATTTTCGATATATAACCACCTTCTCCATATTCATTCCATGCATTAATGAATATTATTTCATGCTTGTTTCTTGTATGATAATCCTTGTTAAACATATAAGCATTTAAAATAGAAGTCTTCAACTCTTCTTTAGTCGCTCTCTTATACCATATATCAGTATTCCACTCTCCTAGTTCATTCTTTCCTTTCCAAGGTCGAACATCCCAACCAGATGTTACTGTTGGTATAAAAAATTTCCTTTTATTCAAATAAACTAAAGATTCATACCAACTAATTTGCTCTCCTTTTTGTAAATCTTCATACAAATATTCCTTTTGATCACATTTATTACATATTCTTTTAGCTGCATTAGGATCATTATAGGTACTAAAGAAATCTACATTCCTCATCTTTTTAAAATACTGTTGATCAATATTCATTATTCCTATTATGGGTTTTCCTAAACCTTTCGCTATAGACTCTTCCTTCAATTCCTTTAAAGCTCTATCAAATAATTTAAGATTACTAAAAGAGTTTATCATTCTATTTCCTTGGTAAATTAATAGTAAAGGTCTTCCTTCTATTTTATAGTATGTCGTATTTGAAAATTGAATAAATAAATTATTTTTCGTTTCAATCCACTGATCTGGTCCAATATCAAAAGTATCATTTGTTATCATAGAACAAAATAAAACTTTATGTCTATTCTTTGCTTTCATATAATATTGTAAAGCATTATTCATAAAACAATTTGAATACCCAACCCCTTCGCAATAATACCAGTTAAAAATAAAGAAATCTAAATTTGCTTCACTCGCATCATTTATCTGTTGTTCAATTTTTTTTTGACTTGATGTTACCCACCCGTAAGCAGGTTCTCTAATAAAAAAGTCGTTAACTAGTACATCATTGTACGCACCTTTTTGAAATCCCTTATTTATGTAATTATCCCATTGAAATTCAGTCCAGGCGTCAAAATAAAAAGCACCTATTTGAGGCTGAGATTTCACAAAAATTGGAATAATAAAAAATAAATATATAATACATTTTATATGCTTAAAATAGTTAATGAGTTCTTCTTTCATAGATATCAGGAGTAAATAACTTTACTATTTTTTTATTAAACAATTCATTTCCTCTTATTTGAGGATCAAAACTATGCTGCTTAGACTTAAAACGATATAATAAACTATCGCTATCAAAATAAATATCTTCATTAGTTACAAACCATTGTTTATATTCTCCATCTTTAGCAGATAATTTATGATTTCTATAAATCAAGCTTATATTATATAGACCAATTGAATCATGATAATTCTTCTTATCTCCAAAATCAATTCTTAAATTTTTAGGTTTCACTCTAGGGGGTAATATGAATTCAATATTTTGAATAGAATTAAGTCCTTTTACAAATTTTTTAATACTTAACTCTTCTGAATAGGAATCATCAGCATTTAATAAATAAAAAAGTTGTAATGAATCGTCTTTATAAACTGACATTTTTAGCCTCACAATCAAACTTTCTTCAACTATAGGTTTCTTTTGTTCACATCCTAGAATAATCAAAGACATGCAAAATCCAAACAAGAAGATTTGCAATATTCCTAAATTCATACAAAATAGATTAAAGGTTCAAAGTTAAATAAAACTTATTACTGATTGCTCTATTTAAGAATATAATAACTTTTATAATTATAAAAAATGTACTTTTGTACGAATATTGAAAAAAATCTGAATGAAAATAGCTATTTTAGGAACTAGAGGTATTCCTAATTTTCATGGTGGTTTTGAACAGTTTGCAGAGTTTTTCTCTACTTTCTTAGCTGAAAATAATCATGAAGTTTATGTGTATTGCTCATCTCTTCATCCTTATCAAAAAAAGATGTTTGGAAAGGTAAATTTAATTCATTGTAAAGATCCTGAGGATAAAATCGGTACTGCTGGACAATTTATTTATGATCTAAATTGTATTTTAGATTCGAGAAAACGGAAATTTGACCTAATTCTTCAATTAGGTTATACAAGTAGTAGTATATGGCATTTTTTGTTACCTAAAAGTTCAACTATTATTACAAATATGGATGGATTAGAATGGAAAAGATCTAAATATTCATCAAAAGTTAAATTTTTTTTAAAATATGCTGAAAAATTAGCTGCAATCAATAGTGATTTCTTAGTAGCTGATTCAATTGGTATACAAGAATATATTCAAAAAAAATATAATAAAAAATCAAAATACATTGCATATGGAGCTGAAGTTTTTAATGCCCCTAACGAGAATATTTTAACTGAATTTCAGCTAAAAGCATACAATTATGATCTTATCATCGCACGAATGGAACCTGAAAATAATATAGAAGTTATTATAAAAGGTTACATTAAAAGCAATACGCATCGGAGACTATTTATCATCGGAAATCATAAAGGGACAAAATTCGGAAATTATCTCTACAAAAATTATTCATCTTACGATAACGTTATATTTCACGGAGGTATTTATGATTTAAATAAATTAAATAATCTTAGATTTTTTTCAAATATCTATTTTCATGGCCATTCAGTAGGAGGTACAAACCCATCTTTGTTAGAAGCTATGGCTTCTAATTGTTTGATTATTGCAAACCGAAATATTTTTAATCAATCTATATTAGGTCAGGATGCACTATACTTTGATAATGATTCAGATATTATTAATCTTTCTAATTCCTCCAAAAAAGAACATAAAAGTTTTATTTTGAATAACATACAAAAAATACATGATTTATATTCTTGGAAAAAGATTAACCAAAACTATTTAGATTTTATTATAGAATGCCAACAAAAAGCCAAATATTAAAATTAATCGAACAAAATAAAACCCTAATTTGGGGTTTGTTCTTAAGTTCATTAATCCCAGGTCATGCCATTAATAGTATTCTCTTAATAATTGTTTCTACAATATTTTTTATCACAATTTTTCTTAAGAAAAAAATCAACCTATATTTATGTATATTGCCATTTATAGTTTTGTTTATGTGGGGAATATTATCTTATTTTTGGTCCACCTATCCTCCTCAAACATTATCTTCTTTTGGAAAAACAATTGGTTTATTAATTATACCTTTAGCTATTAGCCAATATAAAAAATTCTCAATAAAAGAATTAAATATAACCATTTCAATTTTTAGTTATTCATTAATAGCATATTTTTTTATATCATTAATCCATTCTACTTATCTATTCATTCTGCATAGATCGATAAATGTTTTTTTTTATCATGACCTCGTTTCAATATTTAATAACAATGCTATTTATATAGCCTTATTTAGTAGTATTTGCCTTTTAATAAAATTTAACCTTCCAAATAAAACAAAATTAGATTATTGTATTGTAATCTTGCTATTGATTTTTTTGATTCTACTATCATCAAAAAACTTAATAGTAACTACTGCATGTTTATTGATAATTTCCTCTCTATATAAGAAGAAAAATTTATACTTAAACAAGAAATTCGCATTTCTATTTATCATTTTATGTGGTGTAATTTTATTTGTAGATAATCCTATAAAACAACGATTCTTAGATGAAACTATTCTCAATTTAGATCAAATCCTTTATGGTCAAGATTTTTCTGATTTTGAATTTAATGGCTCCAATCTAAGAATTTTTCATTGGAGAATAGTGTTTGAAATGATTAATAACAATCAATTAGGTTTCTTAGGAACAGGTCTTGGGAATATAGATTATCTTACAGAACAATACTTTCATTATTATAATTTATACAAAGGATACTTTGCTATGAATTTTCATAATCAATACCTTCAAACATTTGGAGAATTAGGCGTAGTAGGTTTATTCATTTTATTATTCATTTTTGTTTTCTCTATTTACAAATCAATTAAAACAAATAATATTTTTTTATTCACTGTTGCAATTATTTTAATTCTTGCCTTCTTTACAGAATCTTATCTGAATAGACAAAAAGGGCTTATTGTATTTACATCTATAATATGTTTACTGTCTATTTTGACATATACAAAAAATCACCCTAAATTCAATAAAGAGTGATTTTTTGTACCGTAAAATATAGATTTTCTCGAGTTAATTATTTATCTTCTTTTAACTCATTATATATTTTGTTCAATCCTTTCTTCACTTTATCATTTCCAAACAATACAGGATCAAATGTCCCATCTTCATTTGGTTTCAAATTGTACTCTAATGAAACCTGATCAAATTCTACACTAGGTGTTGGTTGAAAATAATCTCTGAAAGTATCTCCTTCCATAATTAATATTTGATCTTTATAATTAATTTCCATCTTCTTTATAGTCACTGATGTCTGATTAGGATTACTACCCAAATCTAACCGCAAACTTTGAGGTTTTACCTCTTTTGGTAATTGAAACAAAACCTTTTGTAAAATAGATTGACCATATACAATTGTTTTTATGGACTTTTGTTCACTAAAAGTTGTATCATTACTATAAAATAACTGAAAAATATCATTCTTCAAAAAAGTTCCCTCTAATATTACAACTACCCCTTCTGAATTGCTATTTTCAATTTCATCTTTTTCAGACAAATCATTTCTTCCTCCTTTTTTATCTCCACAAGATGATAAGGTTAAAAATGATGAAATTAATAAGATACTTAATAAAATTTTTTTCATAATTGTATGTCTATTGGATCATTTTTTCTTTACAACGCAAAAGTATTACTTTTCTTATAATTCTTTTATGATTAACTCGTTTTATAACCATTCAAAATTATACATCAATAATTCCCAATACCATTGATTTTTTGATCAGTTGGGCATTATTTATTACTCCAAGCTTAAAAAAGATATTTTTCTTGTGCGTTTCTATGGTATGTTTGCTCAAAACTATTTTGTTCGCAATTTCATTTACCGTCAACCCTTCTCCGATCAAATTAATGATTTGTTTCTCTCTTTTACTCAGGAAAGAAGAATGAATAACGTTAAAATTCTGCATGTTAACTTTTTGTTTATATGTATCATTATAAACAGTTCGAATCGTTGTAAATAATTCTTTTTCGGATATTTCCTTTAATAGTGCTGCGTCAACAAAAGAGCTGTCTATACTATTAGCATAAGAACTTAGAACAATTATTTTTAGTAAGAATTCTTGTTGTTTGATTTCATTTATCAATTCCAACCCGTTCATCTCCGGCATCGAAATATCAACAATCAAAATATCAACCGCAAGATCTTTTAACTGAACAACAAAATCCGTCGCTTTGGTGGATGTATAAATGATTTCAAAATCTTTTTCTTGTTGAAGTAATGTTGTTAAACCATCTAAAAAAAGTTGATGATCATCAATTAATGCTATTCTTATCTTATTTTTCATCGAGCTCTATTATTATTGTTGTTCCATTCCCTATGGCTGAATCTATGATTAAACTTCCTTTTATAAGTTGCATTCTTTCCTTCATATTTAAGATACCTACACCCGGACTCTTTTGAGTTACATCAAATCCATTTCCATCATCTTCTAATACTATGATTAGCCTCTTTTCACGTTTTGTCACAGTGATGCTAACGTTATACGCATTAGCATGCTTTTCAATATTATGAAGAGCTTCCTGAAAAACTCTATACAGATGCATCTTTTGTTCTTCATTCAAAAAATCAAAGGCTTCTTGCGGGTAAAATACAAACTCGGTCTTAATAGATGTTTTTTGCTTAAAGGTTTCAACCAATTCTGTGATTAGTTCCATCGGTCCTTTTTGAACAATGATAGAAATACTCAGGTTATGTGAAATCTCTCGAATTTCTTTCATTAAATCTTTTGTTCCGCTTTTTAAATCATCAACATCTTTCTCAGAAAATGTTTTTTGATGAAGAATATTTTTAATCACAGATAGCTTATTTCCTACTCCATCATGCAACTCTTTTGCAATCCTATTACGTTCGTTATCTTGAGTTTTTACGACATCTTGCATTCGTTTTATATCATTCTGTTGTTGTTCTACTAAATGTCTCTTTTTTTCTCTACTTCTGTAAATTATTCCAAAGCCTAATAAACCACTAATGCTTATAAGCGAAACAATAATCGTCCAACTATTTTCTATTTTTTGATTCTTCCGCTGAAGATGTAGCAAGTTGATCTGAAAATCTTTTCTTTCTACATCAAATTTTGTTTGAATTTCATGAATTTGTTTACTTTTTTCCAGATTCGAAATACGATCTTTTAAATTATTTTCTAAATCCTTAAAAACAAATGCTTTTTCAAAATCTGATAACGAATGATAAACTTCTGCTAATTCCTTATAGAGAGCCAAATTATATTCTTGGTCTTTATTTTGGTCAATAAATGATAGTGCTTTTTCAAAATAATGTTTAGATTTTATAAAATTCTGTTTCGCTTTTTTATAATAAATGCCCAAATATAAATTTCCCTGAAATTTATACCGAGTCATCTTATTTTTCTCGGCAAATTCTAATGCTTTTATGAGATTATATTTAGCCTTGTCATAATTATCAGCATCATTAAAATTAAGATATATCACACCTATATTAAGGTATCTGTTTACCAAGTCATATTCTAGTTTATTGTTTAATGCTAAGGTTAATGATTGATTGATATAATACAACGCACTGTCTTTGTTTGTATCCATAAACAAAACCCCTAAACTGTTGTACGTATTACTCAATGACTTATCTAACTTGTTTTTTCGCTGAATTTTTACAGCTTCGTGATAATATTTTTTAGCATTGATGGTATCCTGTTGTGTGACATAAATATCAGCAATATTATTCAAAACATTGGCCGTATTATTGGATAACTTTGCAGATTTTTCTGAATATTTTATGGATTCATGGAAATATTCAAGCGCTTTCTTATTCTTATTTTTATATGAATAAATACTTCCTTTCACATTAAGTGCTTTCGCTAAAATTGCTTTGTCATTTATTTTTTTCGCATAATTAATTGCCTCGTCAAGATAGACTTCACTTACAGAATCTTTTTCATACAAATAATAACAATAACCTCTAGCATATGCTGCTTTTGCTCTCCAATTTTCATTGTTTATGTTCTTACTCAAATCATATGCCTTCCTTGCACCTATATATGCCTTGTCTAAATCTGAATCTGCGTTGTCTTTGTAAATAGTATAATAATGTCGGATAGCATCTTCTCCTTTGTTTTTTTGACCTAAAACAATTGATGAAAATATAAAAAAAATATAAATATAACGTGTCATAGTAGCCATGTAAAAATACCATATTTATGGTATTTCATCAAAACAATATAGTATATAGTTTTATCAAAAAAAAAATGCATCAATTTTTACTCATTCTCCTACTCATTTTTTCAATCTACTCCTATGCCCAATCATCAGATGGTTCAATCACCGGAAAAAGACCCAATACTTTTTTATCTTATTATAATGAAAATGTAACCATCACAACAGAAGGAACTGATACAGAATTCAGTGGAATAATTAACTTTACATCAAATCAGGGAAGTGTAAGAATTATACCACAAGCGTCTCATAAAATCATTTTAAAACCTATTTCCCAAAATAATAACTTTGTAGAAGAAGAAGATTCTACAGTAGTTGGCTCTCGTAACAAAGGAACGGAAACAATTCCTTGGCTATCTACAAAATCAAATAAAACAGTAACCTTTCCGATTCCCGCTAACCAATATCTCAACATCTCCTCAGACCAAGAAATCTGTAAATACATTATTTATGATGCGAATATTAATAAAAAGGATCAAAGGGTAATAAACTGTACTACAAGCTTCCGGATAACTGTTTCTTTTTTATCAAAAGGAAATTACATTTTAGTATTGGAAACAAAAAACTCAAATCATATAACTAAATATTTTATTAAAAATTAAACAAAACAAGTATGAAAAAAAATTTATTATCAGCTTTAATGGTATTTATTGGCTCAACCTCTTTATTTGCACAATCAAATGTATTTCCAACGTCAGGAAATGTTGGAATTGGAACATCAGCACCGACAGAAAGCTTAGAAGTTAAAAATGGAAACATCAAATGGGCGAATTCTAAATTAACTACGGATCAAGGAGGTGCTATTCAATTAAGCGCTAGTAATGTGAATACTAGACCATATATAAGCTTTGAAAACACATTTAACCAATATAGTTTTATGATTATACCAAATAATCAACGAAAAACTTTAGTTTTATCGGGAGGTTTAATCGAGTCTTATAATGGCTTTCATTTTACAAACTCAGAATCAGGTTCAGGGTATTTTACTAAAATAGTTCCATTAGATCAAGGAAATGGTATAACTGGCTTAAACTTTTTATCTAAACATGGAAATTCTAATGACTGGAGTACATCTTTGTATATCAGATCCTCTATTAATAATACAAATGGATATATAGGCATAGGAACTACAAATCCTGATGAAAGGTTAACTGTTAAAGGAAAAATACATGCAGAAGAAATCATTGTAGACCTAGCTGTACCTGCAGATTATGTATTCCAAAAATACTTTACTGGAAAATCTGAGTTGAAAGCAGATTATGAGTTCCCTAAATTAGAAGAAGTAGAAAAATTTGTCAAAGAAAATAACCATTTACCGGGTATTCCTTCTGCAAAAGAAATCCAAGAAAAAGGTTTAAAAGTTGGCGAAATGAACAATCTTCTTTTACAAAAAATAGAAGAATTGACTTTGTTACTAATTGAGCAAAACAAAAAAATGGCACAACAAGAAGAAAGAATTAATGAATTAGAGACTAAAAAATAACAACATGAAAAAATTATTTAGTTTTTTACTCTTTCTAATTACGTTTCAAGTTTTTTCACAAAATACTGAATTATATTTTGTAGATCCCAAAACAAATAATAGAGTCAATAATTTTGTTAATATTGATGTAAAATATGGTACCCCTACAAAAGTTACTTTAAAATTAAAGTATATAGGAAGCATGGGACAAGCTGATTCTTATAATTGGTGGATAAAAGAACAATTGTCAAGCAGTTCGGTAAATACAACTACGATAACAAACTCAAGTGGAGCTTTCACTAGCTTTTCGTCATGGTCTAAAGACATTACTTTCACGATTAACAACAACGTTAATAGCAATTCTCAAAAACAACTAACATTTAACTTTACTAGTAATAGTACACGTGCTCCATATGCAGAAAGCTACACATTATATATTAATGTCAATAACTTATATAATAGTACTGGTGGTGGAACTGGAGGAGGAACATCTAGTGGTACTGGTGAATATTTGACTGATGGAACTGGAACTTGTTCGAGTGCTCCAAGTGGAGGAACTCAACAAATTATAAATAATAGACATCATATATTTAGATGGAATTCTGTCAATGATGGGACAATGCCATATACAATTGCTTTAAAGATAGGAAATGAAAATTGGAACTTCTTTACAACAAATATGAATAGTTTTTCTAAAACTCTAGATCCTTATACAGACGTTGTTTGGGCAGTTAGAGCCAACTGTAAATTATGGAGTAGCGTGACATATAATACATGTACTCAAAATGCTACTTTTGATAACGCAAATTTAACTAGCCTAAATATTCAAGCAAATAATATTTTAACTATTTCAAATTCTACGCTTAAAAATTCAAATGCAAGAGGAGGTAAAGTGATTGTAAAAAATTCTAAAATTCTTCCTAAAACTAGAGTTTATGTGCAAGGGTGTAATGTAAGAAAAAATGAAAATAGTATAGATAATATTACCTATAGTGATATCCTATCGGAAATTTCAGATTCTACAACTATTACCAACAATATTATTCCTACTTCAACTTTTAAAACAACTACAGGAAACACTTTCACGATCTCTCCTAACCCAACATCAAATCAAGTACAAATTAACAGTACGGTCGGGATTAATGAATGGTTCGTGTATGATATCAATGCAAAAGTTGTTTTATCAGGAAATAATAAAAATACAAACACGCTTAAAGTTAACCTCCAGAGCTTAGCTGCCGGCTTATATTATTTCAAATTCACAGATACAACTGGTACATTACATGAAAAAACAATTATAAAAAAGTAAATCTCTCCAATACTTAAATAGGAATTCTAAAGCCAAGTATTACAACTTGGCTTGTTTACAAATTATTAAACAAAACAATTATGAAAACAATTTTATTATCAGCTTTAATGGCATTTATTGGCTCAACCTCTTTATTTGCTCAAATTAACACAAATGCTTTTGACTTATCATCAAATGATGGAAATTTTTTACTTAGAAAACCAAGTCTTGGAGATACTAATTGGAAAATCGCTTTTGCTCCTTATAAAAATAATTTAATCATTAACCCTTCAAATAGTTTCAGTGATGGAGTTGTTATAGAAAGTAATTTGAGCTCAAAAAATTTAGAATCTAATGATAAGTTTATAGCATTCAATACATGGTTAAATCTTACATACAAAAATGAAACAATTGCTTCGCATGGTATGACTAGAATTGGTGATTATCTTAATATCTCTGGAGCTGATGGACAGCGTTTTTTTACAGAGGGAAGTTTAAGATTTCTTATTCATAGAAATGGAAATATTGGTATAGGAACAGAAAATCCGGATGAAAAACTAACTGTAAAAGGAAAGATACACGCAGAAGAAATCATTGTAGACTTAGCTGTACCTGCAGATTATGTATTCCAGAAATACTTTACAGGAAAATCTGAGTTGAAAGCAGATTACGAGTTCCCTAAATTAGAAGAAGTAGAAAAATTTGTCAAAGAAAATAACCATTTACCGGGTATTCCTTCTGCAAAAGAAATCCAAGAAAAAGGTTTAAAAGTTGGCGAAATGAACAATCTTCTTTTACAAAAAATAGAAGAATTGACTTTGTTACTAATTGAGCAACAAAAAGAAATCAATGCCTTAAAACAAGTTGTAAATAAACAATAGTAGTATGAAAAAATTATTTAGCTTTTTACTAATTTTCTTTTTAGGAATTTATGTCTTTGCTCAATCATTTTTACCTACATATGATTCTAAAACTGGAACTTTAAAATTCAACTCTTTACAAGAGCTAAATTCATTTATTGATTATTATAGTGTGGAAGAAAGAGAATCACAGCTAACTAGTATCATAAATAATTTTAAAATTCTTGGGTTTAAAAGTTTGTTAGATGAATCATGGAGGTTACAACAATATTCTGAAGGTTTAATAGAAATTCCTAATGAAGATATTGAAGAAGATATATATATAGCTGACGATCGTTTAGCAATGCTCTTAAATTCTAATAGAGAATTAATTGTCAACAATCAATTCTACTTATATAACGATGTTGGTGTATTTTTTTCCAATACAACGAATATTCAAAGCTTAAAAAATGAAGTTGTTTCAGCTAATTTAATGGGCAAATCCTCTCTTATTAATGAACTCACAAAAAAAGAGACTGTTTTACATAACAACCTGCCTGTTTATGCATTAAATAGTAATGTTTACTTTTTCCCTTTTGATTATAAAAATAGTGTTACTTATCATTCTGAATTCATAGGAGAAAATAAAGGAGGTACACCTTCAAATGTACTTAATCCTTACAATTTAGTTAGTTGTGAATTTGATGATAGTGGCTTCTTTGAAAGTTTACTTCCTGGAAGCTCAGAAAAATGTATAGATCATTTTGAAGATAAAAAAAGAATTGTCACGAAATTCAGCAATCAAAACTATCTGATTTTTTCTTCTGCTTATGCAAAAGTAAAGTCTCAAGAAAAAAAGAAATTTATTATTAATTATTGGAATAAAACCAAATATGCTGATTTTTTGGAACTAGGATTAAGTAATGTTGCCTTAAAGTACCCCAAACAACTTCCTTCTCTTCCTACACAAGCAAGAAATGCAAATATTGTCATTAGAAATAATTTTTCAGGATCTATTATTTCTAATAATGGTTTAGATTTCAAGTATGATCCTAAAAACTTTTTTGACAATTGGCCTTTCAAAAGAGATATTGTTAATTATGAAATTTATTATTTTGCTGGATCTACAAAAGTTGATAGTAAAGTTTTGAATAATCTTATTAAAACTGGAATAGACCAATTAATAAGAGTTACTGGAAAAAGTTTTGAAGATTTATTCTCTAGTACAAATAATACAAAAGTTGGAATGGCTATAGATACTCCTGATGGTATTTATTTTGTAAATTATGGTAACAAAATAAGAAAATATAATACAGACAAAATTGAATATACTTGGGATTTTAATTTTTTAATTTCATACAAAGCAAACGCTGAGAATCCTTTTAGCGGAAACTTCAACATATTTAATTCAAAAACATACGAAGTGATTGATTTAGACATGTATGGCGCTGCAAAATATAATGGAATTATGAGAGGAAGACGTATTTTTTCAGAAAAAGAAGTTATTAAAACATCAAAAAAAGATTCTGACAAAGATGGAGTACAAGATGATCAAGATGCTTGTATAAACCAATTTGGGTTAGCAAAAAATAACGGATGTCCTGCAGGAATATTAAAAAACACTGTCTTATTCAATGATAGATTTAATGAACCTAACAATTATTTAGGAGGCTGTGAAAATTTAGAAATAAAAAGTGTAGAGTATCCTAATATTATGAGAAATCTACAAGGTATGAATTCTATAAATTTAAACATTCCTGCTGGTAAACAAATTAAAATAAAAGGAGATTCTGAAATTAAAATAAAACCAAATAATAATAGAATTACCTTATCAATAAATCCTAATATTTGCAACATACAAAATGTTTCAACATTAACTAAAACTTTATTAACAGATAATTCAACCATATCTGAAACCAAAACAACTCAAAACGATTTCACAATTTCACCAAACCCAACCTCAAGCCAAGTACAAATTAACAGTACGGTGGGGATTAATGAATGGTTCGTGTATGATATCAATGCAAAAGTTGTTTTATCAGGAAATAATAAAAATACAAACACACTTAAAGTTAACCTCCATAGCTTAGCTTCCGGCTTATATTATTTCAAATTCACAGATACAACGGGTACATTACATGAAAAAACAATTATAAAAAAGTAACCCGCTTAATCACTAATTCTTATAGAGTCAAGTAATACACATTGTTACTTGACTTTTTTCATAGATTTTATAATAAAGACTATATGTGATACAATGAAACACAAAACAGAACGTATTTTAATCTTCCATTATTTTTCTTTTCTTGTATCTTCATTTATTTTTTTAGCTTACTCAACTAATTTATTCCTTAAATTTGTTCTCAATATTTTAAACTAAATTATTTGAACTATGTTCCTCGAGAATACCTTTAATCATAACAAAAAAAGTGGATGGATAGAAGTCATCTGTGGCTCAATGTTTTCTGGTAAAACCGAAGAACTTATACGCCGCCTAAAGCGTGCTGAATTTGCTAAACAACGTGTCGAAATTTTCAAGCCTACTGTAGATACACGCTATGCTGAACGCGAGGTCGTTTCACACAACCAAAATTCCATCACTTCGACTCCGGTCGAGTATTCTTCTGCAATTTTACTCTTGGCCGATGACTGCGATGTTGTCGGAATCGATGAAGCACAGTTTTTTGATGATGGAATTGTAGATGTCGCCAACCAACTTGCAAATCAAGGAAAACGTGTTATTGTAGCCGGTTTAGATATGGATTTTAAAGGTCGCCCTTTTGGTCCAATGCCCAATTTAATGGCCACAGCCGAATATGTAACAAAAGTACATGCGATTTGTGTTCGTACAGGAAATTTAGCGAACTATTCGCATCGAAAAATTGACAGCGATCGCCTAGTAGAATTAGGGGAAACATCAGAATACGAACCATTAAGCCGGGTTGCTTTTTGGGAAGAATATAACAAACATAAAGTTGAAAACGTATAATCTAAATCAAATTTCAAGTATCATCAACGGTACTTTGATTGGAAATGGAGACGAAGTCATTGATCAAATTTTCTTTGACTCTCGTATGATTGTCAATCCTGTCCACGGAATTTTCTTTGCTCTTCATGGCAATCAAAAAGATGGGCATTTGTATTTACAGGATGCTTATCAAAAAGGAATTCGAAATTTTGTTGTCGAAAAAGCATTGAATAATTTGCCAAATGCAAATTTCATTGAAGTCAAAAACCCTTTAATGGCTTTGCAAAATTGGGCGAAAAATCATCGCAAACAATTTCATTTTCCTGTAATCGGAATTACAGGTTCTAACGGAAAAACAATTGTGAAAGAATGGTTGAATCAATTGTTATGGAAAAAATATTCCATCGTTCGTAGTCCAAAAAGTTATAACTCTCAATTTGGAACTGCTCTTTCTGTTCTGCAAATGGAGGAAAAAAATGATTTGGGAATTTTCGAAGCCGGAATTTCGATGCCGAATGAAATGCAAAATCTCGAAGAGATTATTCAGCCAACAATTGGAGTATTGACAAAAATTGGAGAAGCTCATCTAGAAAATTTTAAAAATCAAGATGAATTGATACAGGAAAAACTGAAATTATTTTCGAATGTAGAAAAGTTAGTTTTCAATATCGAAAATGAAAAAGTTCATCAAGCAATTCTTGAAAACGATCATTTAAGAAAAATAGATAAATATACATATGGTTATTCCGATTCTGCCACTGTTCAGATCAAGCAAATCCTAAGCAATCAGACCAATACGCAAATTTCTATTTTACATAATCAAGAAACATTCTCTTATTTAATTCCTTTTACCGATGATGCTTCGATTAAAAACAGTTTAATTTGTTTGACCACTTTAATTAGTTTAAACATTGATTACAAACAACTTAAAAATGAATTTAATCAATTACTCCCTATTGAAATGCGATTGGAAGTTAAGGAAGCGATTAATCATTCTATTTTAATTAATGATACGTTTAATTCTGATCTAAATTCGTTGAAAATTGGTTTAAATGTCTTAAATCAACAACCACGTGATAAAAAATCATTGGTTTTGACAGATATTTTACAAAGTAACCTTTCAGATGAAGACTTGTATCAGCAAGCTGCCGATTTGGTAAATCCCTATCATTTTGATGAAATCGTTTTAATTGGCGAAAAAATTTCACAATTCAAAACGCTTTTTCAATCCTATGTCCGTTCATTCAATTCAACCGAGGAATTTTTAGAGCAATTCAAACATCAACATGTCGACAACGAAGCGATTTTATTAAAAGGAGCTCGCCCATTTAAATTGGAGAAAATTTCGAATGAACTAGAAACGCGTTCCAACGATTCTGTTCTCGAAATTAATTTGCAGCACCTTATTGAAAACATAAACGTCTACCGTTCTTTGCTAAAACCAACCATAAAATTAATGTGTATGGTAAAAGCAAATAGCTATGGAGCCGGAAGTTTTGAAGTAGCCAATACCTTACAGAATAATGGTGTCGATTTTCTTGGTGTTGCAATTGCTGACGAAGGAAAAGAATTACGAGAAGCCGGAATTACGATTCCGATTATTGTCATGAATCCGGAGCAAAGTAGCTATTCAACACTCATCGATTATCAGTTGGAACCTGAAATTTACAGCTTGCGCGTTCTGAAATTATTTATCCAAAAATTACAGGAAAAACAAATTTCATCTCCATATCCAATTCACCTAAAAATGGAAACGGGAATGAACCGTCTTGGTTTTCATGAAGATGATTTTGAAGAATTAATTGCTGTCTTAAAAAATAATTCTCATGTCTATATTCGCTCAATTTTTACGCATTTAGCTACTGCTGACATGCCGGAAGAGCAAGAATATGCAACCTATCAATTGAATCGTTTTGACAATAGTTATGAGGCAATAACAACTGCGCTGAATATTCAACCGATTAAACATGCCTTAAATTCTCCGGGAATTGTTGCGTACGGAGCACATCAATATGACATGGTTCGATTAGGAATCGGAATGTACGGTTATTCGGAATATACTGATTTTATGGAAAAATATTTGAAACCTGTTGTCCGTTTTAAAACCGTAATTTCTCAAATTTCAGAAATCGAAAAAGGTGAAACCGTTAGTTATGGACGCCGTTTCACTGCTGAACGGCACACCAAAATTGCAACATTACCTGTTGGTTATGCAGATGGTATTCGTCGTTCGTTAGGTTACGGAAAAGGAAAAGTTGGTATTCATGGACAATTGGCAACCATTACCGGAACCATTTGTATGGATATGATGATGGTAGATGTAACTGATCTTCCTTGCAAAGAAGGTGACGAAGTCACTATTTTTGGCGATTTTCCTACTTTAGCTGATGTTGCAGAATGGTTAGAAACTATTCCATATGAAGTCCTGACTTCTGTCTCACAACGAATAAAAAGAGTTTATTACAAAGAATAATATAACAAAAGAGCTACTTTACGAGTAGCTCTTTTGTTATATGTTTAATAAAACTAATTTCTATGCAAAATTTGAGTAGATTTATAGAAGAATATGATCATTCTGATGATTCATTACACAATGAATTTGAATTAGAAATATCCACTGAACAAATTTTAACCCATTTAGATAATTTCATCTTATACGACGACGATTATCCAAATGAAATTTATGATTCATATAGACTTACACTTCAGCAAATAGAAAAACTGAAACCTTTTTTGAAAGAAAATACTTCTCTAATAGCAGGCTTTGTTAAATATTCATATTTCCTAACTTGTTATGCGGATAGTTCCAAATAAAAAGGTCCTATCAATAAATAATTGGCATTTAATTCGAAGCGATCAAACTGTCCAGTTTACGCTTGTATTCATCAGCAAATCCATATCCGCCACAACTGGTTCTTACCACATCTCCTTTCGTATCCATCAAAATTGACGCTGGCCAACAATGCAAAGAATGCTTTATTTGAGATTCATTCTTATAAGGCAGACTTCTATTATCAATAAAAATTGCAGAAGAATCGTACATTGAAACCACATCGTCTAACTTATTTTCCGGCTTGATATCTCCGTCAACAATTAAAACAAATTCAACATTATCCTTTTTATGTTTATCAATTAACTCATTAAAATCATCCGACATTTTTCCTTCAAAATCAACCTTATTAATCACAATAACAAGATTTTTACCAAGATAATTTTTAGCATCAAATTCTTTTCCGTCCATTCGTTTAGCTTTGAAATTTTCCGGATGACTTCCTTCATAAAAATCAACATTCTCTTTTTCCACAAAAGTCGGTTCAACTACTTCAGCTTCTTTTTTTGCACAAGAATTCAGTATACAAAAACAGATGAATAAAAAAACATTTTTCATGCGTTGTCAATTGATTTTTATCAAAATTAAAGATTTATTTATGAAATAGATAATCAAATCGTTCACTTAAAATTTCCTTACCTTTATTCCTCAATTCAGATAAACTTATGCGTAGATTTTTTGCTTTCGTAATATTACTTTCGTCTATTTCTTTTGCTCAGGAAAATACACAGGATTCTAGCCGATTAAAAGTGGGTGTCGTTTTGAGTGGTGGCGGTGCAAAAGGATATGCTCACGTGGGAGCTTTAAAAAAAATTGAAGAAGCCGGAATCAAAATTGATTACATTGGAGGAACAAGTATGGGAGCTATTATTGGTGGGTTATATGCTGCGGGTTACACTCCTGATGAACTTGAAAAAATAATGCATCAATTGGATATTTCTTCTTTAATTACGCAGAATAAAGATCGTGCAGAAATTCCTTTTTTCGAAAAATCGTACAAAGAAAAATACATTCTCGAATTACCTTTTGATAAATTTAAACTGACAATTCCAAATGCCATCTCGAAAGGACAAGGCCCTCTGGATTTGTTAACTTATTTGTTGCGTCCGGTTCATAATATTGAAGATTTTAACCAACTTCCTACTCCGTTTGTTTGTATCGGAACTGATCTCGAAACAGGCGAAGAAAAAGTCTTCCGCTCTGGTTTTTTACCACGTGTTATTCTCGCTTCGGGTGCTTATCCAACCATGTTGGATCCTGTAACTATTGATGGAAAAATTTATGTTGATGGCGGTGTTGTCAACAATTTCCCCGTAAAAGAAGTGAAAGATATGGGAGCTGATATTATTATTGGTGTTGAACTAGGAGACGGTTTACAGAAACGTGATGAATTGAATTCTGCAATTGATATTTTGAGTCAGATTATGACAATGAGTATTGTTAAAAAAACAGATGAACAGAAAAAATTAGTCGATTTATTGATTAAACCAGAACTAAAAGACTATGCTGTAACCAGCTTTGATGAAGTCGATTCAATTTACAAACGTGGATTGATTGCTTCTGAAAAAGTATTCGATCAACTGAAAGAAATTGGAAAAAGACAAAATGCATTAAACAAAACAAGAAATGAAATTAAACAAGAGGATTATGTTTTGGTAAAAGAAATTGAAATTGAAGGATTGAAAAATTACAACAAAAATTATATCGAAGGTAAGCTCGGAATCCGTACGCCTGAGATTATTAAATATGATGATTTAAAATACGGAATTTCGAAATTATATGCATCCGGAAACTTTAATAATATCACATATAAAATCTCAGAAATAAATGAAGATGAAAATCTTTTAACGCTAAAAGTACAAGAAAATAGATCCCAACAATCCATTCGCTTCGGCTTACATTATGATGATTTATTCAAGACCGGGCTGCTGTTAAATTTTACTTCAAGAAATTTATTTGTAAAAAATTCAATTCTTTCAGCTGATGTTGTTGTAGGTGATTATGCACGATATAACATTAATTTCTTCATTGATAATGGGTATTTACCGAGCATCGGATTCAATTCATATTCGCATTATTTTGATAAAGAAATTGACCTTAGAAATTTCTTTGGACAAGACAATATTTATAAAAAAGTAAATTATAATTTTCGCGAATACATCAATCAATTATACATTCAATCGACCATCAAAGAAAAGTTTGCAATTGGGATTGGATTAGAACATCAATACACAAAAGTTTTTACAAATAATTTCATTACAGCAAACGAAGATTTTCCTGCTAAATCTCAAGGTTATTACTGGAAAGCTTACGGGTATATTAAAGCTGATAATCGGAACAATGCTAATTTCGCCCGAAGTGGTTTAAAATTTGATGGAAGTTTCAAGTATTTGTTTGATTCTAATGTAGAAGGATTCGAAAATAACTATTTATTGGAATCTAGTTTAGAGGCAAATTTTCCGTTAAATAATTTCCTAAGTTACAGATTTACTGCTAACTTTGGAACCTTTTTCAACGATAATGTAACAATGCCTCAGAAATTTTATTTAGGAGGTTATGTTGAACAAGATTTTTTCAATTATACAAAGTTTTATGGGCTTCCTTTCGGATCGGCGATTGGAGACAATCAATTGGTTTTTGGATCCCATATCCAGGCACGTCTTTTGAAAAATCATTACACAGGTTTATTTATGAATATTGCAAATATTACAGATAGATTTGAACAGTTGAGTTTAACAGATTACAAATATCTTGGTTATGGTGTCACTTATGGATATGACAGCCCATTGGGGCCATTAAATTTCATTTGGAGTTATTCCCCTTATACCAAAAAAGGATTATTTAATTTAAGTTTAGGTTACTGGTTTTAGAACAATGATAGAATTATTTTACGAAACAGATTTTGAGTTAAAAGATGCTCAAACTTGGATAGATTGGATCGTAGAAAGTATGAAGAATGAAGGGAAAACGATAGAAGATTTAAACTATATTTTCTGTGATGACGAATACTTACTTCAAATTAATCGACAATATTTGGATCACGATTATTATACGGATGTGATCGGTTTCGATAATTCGATTGAAGACGAATTGATGGGCGATATTTTTATTAGTATCGAAAGAATAAAAGACAATGCAACGCAAAATAACGTTTCTTTTGAAAACGAATTGGCTCGTGTAGTCATCCACGGAATATTACATTTTGCGGGTTATATGGACAAAGAGCCGGATGAAAAAGAATTGATGACTTCTAAAGAAAATCAATATTTAGAAACGTTTAGTCACTATCTGAATTCATAATGTTCCACGTGGAACATTTATTATTTTAACAAGAAAAATAAGTTTACAAATCAAATGATATTTCAATCAGAATATGATGTAATTGTAGTTGGAGGTGGTCATGCTGGTGCTGAAGCAACAGCTGCTGCAGCTAATTTAGGAGCAAAAACGCTTCTTGTTACAATGAACTTACAAACCATTGGACAAATGTCTTGCAACCCGGCAATGGGAGGAATTGCAAAAGGACAAATTGTCCGTGAAATAGATGCCTTAGGAGGCTACTCTGGTATCGTAACAGACAAAACCATGATTCAATTTAAAATGCTGAATCAATCCAAAGGTCCTGCTATGTGGTCCCCACGTGCACAGTCTGACCGTATGCGTTTTGCTGAAGAATGGCGTTTATCGTTAGAAAGAACTGAAAATGTGGATTTCTTTCAGGATATGGTCAAAAATTTAATTATTGAAAATGGAAAAGTGTGTGGTGTCATTACAGCGATGGGAATGAAAATACGTGCTAAAGCTGTTGTACTAACAAACGGAACTTTTTTAAATGGTTTAATTCATATTGGAGAGAAGCAATTTGGAGGTGGACGCATGGGAGAATCTGCCGCTTTCGGTATAACAGAACAACTCGTCGATTTAGGTTTTGAAGCTGGTCGAATGAAAACAGGAACTCCTCCTCGGGTAGATGGCCGATCAATTGATTATTCTAAAATGATTGAACAACCCGGAGATGAAAATCCTTCAAAATTTTCGTACACCAATACACCTAAATTAACGAAACAACGTTCTTGTTGGATTACGTATACCAATCAGGAAGTACATGATTTATTGCGTGAAGGTTTCGATCGCTCTCCTATGTTCAATGGTACAATCAAATCAACAGGCCCTAGATACTGCCCGTCAATTGAAGATAAAATTAATCGTTTTGCGGATAAAGACCGTCATCAGATTTTTGCAGAACCTGAAGGTTGGGAAACAATGGAATTTTATATAAATGGATTCTCGACATCATTACCGGATGATATTCAGGCAAGAGCTCTACGTTCTGTTCCCGGCTTCGAATATGCAAAAATTTTGCGCCCCGGTTATGCCATCGAATACGATTATTTTCCACCAACACAACTGAAGCACACATTAGAAACAAAAATAGTTGATAATTTATATTGTGCAGGTCAAATCAATGGAACAACAGGTTATGAAGAAGCCGCATCACAAGGTTTAATGGCCGGAATAAATGCAGTTTTAAAAATTCAAGAAAAAGACCCTTTTATCTTGAATCGTAACGAAGCGTATATAGGTGTTTTAATTGACGATTTAATTACAAAAGGAACGGAAGAACCTTACCGCATGTTTACTTCTCGTGCAGAGTATCGTATTTTATTAAGACAAGATAATGCAGACGAACGTCTCACAAGAAAAAGTTTTGACATTGGCTTAGCTTCAGAAGATCGTTTGAGAAGAATGGAAGAAAAGTTTGATCAAGCTGAAAAGCTAGTTCATTATTTTGAAGAGCATTCAATCAAACCACAAGAAATAAATGATGTTATTGAAGAGCGAGACGGTACTCCTTTGAAACAACCAAATAAAATGATTGCTGTAATTTCTCGGCCTGAGTTAAAACTTTCTGATTTCACAAAATTAAACCGGGTAAAAGAATTTATTGAAGAAAATAAATACAACCAAGAAGAATTAGAACAAACAGAAATTCAAATAAAGTACAAGGGGTATATTAAAAAAGAACAGCAGAATGCTGATAAATTGCACCGATTAGAAAATCTAAAAATCCCCGTTAATATAGACTACAATTCTTTTGGTTCAATGTCAATCGAAGCTCGTCAAAAATTAACAAAAATAAAACCCGCAACTGTTGCTCAGGCATCAAGAATTAGTGGTGTATCACCAGCTGATATTAGTGTATTATTAATTTACATGGGAAGATAAAAATGGAAAACGTTCCACGTGAAACATCTCAGGAAAATCCTTCAAAAGAAGGATTTTCTGGTATTAAAAAATTAGACTTAAACGATTATTTTTTAACAGGAGAAAAATTCGAATTATTTGAAGATTTAAAAACAGAGGTTCTCTATACTCTCCCCCAGCCCATCGAAAATTTAGGTAAATATTACGAGAGTAAAAATTACATTTCGCATACGGATGGAAAAAAATCTATTTTCGAACGGTTTTACCAAATGGCAAAACAAATTAATTTAAACAACAAGTTAGAATTGATTGATCAAATTGCAAAAGGTAAAAAAGTTTTGGACTACGGTTGTGGTGTTGGAGATTTTCTGGAACACCTTCAGAAAAATGGATATGATGTTCTGGGAATGGAACCAAATAATTCGGCAAAAAAAATTGCGCAGTCAAAAATTGGGACAGAAAAAGTTACTTCTACAGAATTAGAACAAAATGACCAAAAATTTGATATCATTACGTTGTGGCATGTGTTGGAACATATCCCAAATTTGAATGAAATCATTATTCAGTTAAAAAATCATTTGACAGAAGACGGTAGGTTAATCATTGCTGTACCAAATCATAAATCGTACGATGCCGCATATTATGGAAAATATTGGGCCGCTTATGATGTTCCTCGACATCTTTGGCATTTTTCTGCAACAAGTATGAATAAACTTTTTAACAATTTTGGTATGAAAATTGAATCTACCCATCCGATGAAATTAGATTCCTTTTATGTGAGTTTACTTTCTGAAAAATATAAAGGCAATAAATTAGGATTTATTAATGCACTTAGAGTTGGTTTAAAATCTAATTCGAAAGCAAAAAAAACAGGTGAATATTCTTCTTTGATCTATATTATTAAAGCTGAAAATTAAAATAAGCTCATTAGAGCAACTTTTGATTAATCAGATGAATATTATGTCTATTTTTTTTTAAAACTTTATTAAATTCAATTTCTAAAAGCCATTTTTTGACTATAATCATAAATAAATAGCTATGAAAAAAAGTATTTTATTATTTGGAATATGCGCTTCAGCATTTTTAACTTCTTGTGCTTCTACAACTGTTGCAAAACAAGAAATACAAACAGGTAAAGAAGTGAGAGGAGCATGGACTTTAACCAATGTAGATTATGCAGGGTTAACAACAAACGAAGTTCAAGGTAACGTAAAAGTTACAGATGCTGTTTCAAGAGTTTTTGACACAGCAAATCCGGAATGCTATGAAGGTTCTGCTTGGAACTTGGTGCAAAACAACAAAAAAGGAACGTATACATTTAATAATGCAGGTGCAGATTGTCCGCAAGGAACTGCAGATATAATTTGGAACTTAGAGCAGGATGGTTCTACAACATATTTTATTTTTAAAGATGTAACAGGAATCAAAGCAAAACAAAATACTGCAGGATATAAAATGCGTGTAGATTATGTTGATGCAAATTCGATGAGATTGGTGCAAGACATCAATGCAAATGGAAAAATTGCTCAAGTAATTTATAACTTCCAACGTTAATCAAACAATTAAAAAACTTAGAAATTATGAAAAGAATAAATACTAAAATCGCTGCTATTGTATTAGGTGGGTCATTTATAATGTCTTCTTGTACAGCAGTACAAAATGCAAACAATACACAAAAAGGTGCCGGAATTGGAGTTGTTGCCGGAAGTGTTATCGGAGGAATCTTAGGAAACAATCTAGGAAAAGGTGGTAATACTGCTTTAGGTGCTGTTATTGGTGCTGCTGTTGGTGGTGCTGCCGGAGGTGTTATTGGAAACAAAATGGATAAACAAGCTCAAAAAATTGAACAAGTTTTACCAGGTGCTGAAGTCGTAAGAACTGAAGAAGGAATTAACTTAATTTTAGATGAAAACTCTAGAGTTACTTTTGAATACAACAAAGCTTCTTTAACTTCTGTTGCTAAAACCAATCTAGATAAATTAGTAGAAGTTTTCAACGAATACCCGGATACTGATTTATTAATCGTAGGACACACAGATAATGTAGGTTCACAAGCTTATAACTTACCTTTATCTCAAAAACGTGCACAATCTGTAAAAGATTATTTGGTATCGAAAGGAATTTCTTCTTCTCGTTTAACATCGAAAGGAAAAGGATTAGAAGAGCCTATTGCTGACAATACAACTGCTGAAGGACGCGCTCAAAACCGTCGTGTAGAAATTGCAATTACTGCAAATGCTAAAATGAAAGCTGATGCAGAAAAAGAAGCTGGTCAAAAATAAAATCAGATATAAAATAAAAAAAGCGTTCTAATTGAACGCTTTTTTTTGTTTCTACAGGTTTTGAAATTTATTTAAAATTAACCACAAACCATTTATTATTAATTTTTTCCAACGTGACTTGGTATGTTTTAGTAGATTGATCTTTCAAATTAGCATGAACCTCAACCAAAGCAACTTTTTCATCAGCATCTAACACTTTTGCATCATTAATCGTCGCTTGCTCCAGATTCTTGATTGCATCATCAGAAGAAAATTTCTGAAAAGTAGACCATTCTCCACTCCTTGTTAAAGCAAAAGCTCCCGAATAATTTTTCTTTGACAAATTTGTCATAAAACGATTGGATAAAGACTTTACCATTCCTGCTTCTTTACTCACCTGTATAGGAACGTTGTCCACTGCAGCAGAATCAACAACAGGTGTCGCTCCAACTAAATCCAAAGGAACTTTTATTGCTTTACGATTCGTCAAATAACGGTCTGAATTCGGTATACGAACTAAAATATCCAAACGATCATTCTTTATTTTAGAAGCGTCTAATGAAGCATATTTAATGTGAATTGCATTCTTTCGATACAAATCATCCAAAGAATTAGGATCTATTGTTGAACGAAACGTATACACAATATTTCCAGAATTGAAAATTTCTATTGTTGCTGTTACAGCTTGTTCCAATTGAATTTCCGTTCCCTGCGCATTATAGAAAAATGGTGAAATAGAAATTCCGGAATCATCCTGCTTTAAACTAAAATCAAAGCGCTGAACGTTAGAAGTTGGTTCAACTGGCGTTTCTACAATCTCTGTCGTTCCGGGTTTTGGAATTCCGTTTACTAAAGGCACTTGATTTCTATTCCAAGTAAATTTATTTTGCAAAGCAACTTTTTCTGCGATATCAAAAACTTCATCAACCGTTTTGCCATCTAACAATGTACGAACAGTAGCCCAACGAGACTCGTTGTCCATTGTTTGACTTGTATTATACTCAAAAATAATTTGTAAAGCCTCCTTAAACTTATCTTGTTGCAAAACAGGTAAGGCCTTCGAAATTTTATCAACCGTCTCACTAAAAGTTTGTTGAGAAGTTGAATCTATTTCGATGTTATCATTTTTGCAACTGATAATCATTAATGCAAAAGATGCAATGATTAATAAACGTTTCATATTGTATCGGTTAAGACGTTTTTAATAATTTTTTTATAAACAGTAAATATACTAAATACTTGTATTGAAAATGTTTTTTTATACAAAAAAAGCAGACCACACGAATGAAGACTGCTTTCTCTATAAAACAACTAAAATATGAAAAAATCTATATATTCATTGGAACTTCAATCAACATCAATTGAGTTCCTTCTGATACATTGAACGAAAAATCGCTCGTATCTGTTATCTCAATAACATCTCTTCTTTCTAACTTATTTCCATCAAACTCTACTTCCCCTTCTACAACCATAAAGAAAATACCATTGCCTTCTTTTTGTACGTTGTACATTTCTGTTTTTTCTTCTGTGTAATTACCCAAGAAAATCCATGCATCCTGATGTATCCAAACACCTTGATCCTCTACATGAGGAGAAAGAATCTGGTACAATTCATTCGTTTTTGCAACATCACGAATAGAAATTTGCTGATAACGTGGCTCAACATTCTGTTTGTTTGGAATAATCCAAATTTGAAAAAAATGTCCTTCCTGATTTTCATAAGCGTTCATTTCACTATGAAAAACTCCTGTTCCTGCACTCATCACTTGAATATCCCCAGACTCGATAATAGAACCTGTTCCCATTGAATCTTTATGTGTAATTCCTCCTTTTGTTGGTATAGTAATAATTTCCATATTATCATGAGGATGTTTTCCAAATCCCATTCCTCCCGTAATAATATCATCATTTACAACACGCAAAGCACCAAAGTGAATACGTGAAGGATCATAATAATTAGCAAAACTATATGAATGACGAGTATTTAACCATCCGTGGTTAGCACCTCCTCTCGATTCAGATTTAAATATTTGGTAATTCATCGTAATTAATTTTATACAAATTTAAGGTTGGTATCCTTCTTATAAATTGATATGTGATAAGTTATTCAATTACAAACAGAATAAAAATAAAATTCAGTTTTTTTAAATTTATTAATTAAATGTTAAAAATATTTTATATTTTAGCTTTCAGTTAACACATGAGACATATATATGCTATCTATTTCAGGCGAATCTACATTTAATGTGATACTTTGGATTTTATTTCAAATCGTCTTGGTAATTATAGTAGCAGTCATTTTGTATAAGGTTTATAAAAAGCTTACAAAATGAAAAAGGTTCCGAAATTTCGGAACCTTTTTAGTTTATTTTTTTACTTCATCTTCTTCCACTCTATAATTTTATCACGGATAAATTCAGCCAACTTCACTTTACTCTGATGTGTCCACCCGGCAATATGAGGAGCTAAAACAACATTTTCTGCTTCTATCAAATATTGGAATTCTTCTGGCAAATCTGAAGCAACTAAACGTTCAAAGCTCGATTTCTCAAATTCTAATACATCCAAAGCTGCTCCTAAAACTTTTCCGGACTTCAGTGCTGCGACCAAATCTTTTGTTACAACCGATTTTCCTCTCGCTGTATTCACCAAATAAAAAGGGTTTTTAAAACGAGAAATAAATTCGGAATTCACCATTTTCATCGTCTGCAAAGTCTGAGGGGTATGCAAACTAACAACTTGAGCCTGTTCAAAAAACTCCTCTAAAGTCACTTGCTTTGCAAAAGCATTGCCTTTATCGGATAAAATATCATAGCATATCACATTCACCTCAAAACCTTGTAAACGTTTTGCAAAAGCATTGCCCATATTCCCATAACCAATAATTCCGACAGTTTTTCCTTTCAGCTCATCACCACGATTTTCTTCTCGTTTCCATATCCCATTTCGAACTTCATTATCTGCTCTTCGCAAATGATGCATCAGCATCAGCAACATCCCAATCGCATGCTCACCGACAGCATCACGATTCCCTTCCGGAGAATTAAACAAAACAATATTGCGCTCAGCAGCATAATCTTCGTCAATATTTTCTAAGCCTGCCCCTACTCTACCGATAAATTTTAAATTGGTTGCTTTTGATAAAAAATCTCTATCTATTGGAAACCTACTCCTTACAATTAAACCATCATAGCTACTAATTTTTTCTTCAATGACTTCTTTTGGTGAAGTATAATCTTCATCAACTATAAATCCTGCTTCTCGAAGTCCATTATTTAAACATTCATGGTTAGAATCTAAAGCCAAAATTTTATGAGATGTTTTCATTCTAAAAGTTTCATCAAATCTACAACGAATGCAAGTAAATTAATATAAATTGAAAAGAAAAATGGTTATAAACAAAACGTTTATAACTAGGTTAATAATATTTTAATTCATTGAATTACAAATAGTAATATTGTTAATTAGTAATAAAAAAGAAGAGTTGTGAAGAAAAAACTAACTGTTGTAAATAATTTTTAAAGCATGTGGTAACACCTTAACTTTTACTTGAAGTGAATTTGTCTTATGAATCTCGCCATCAAGTTGATATGAAATTGGTTTAGAATCCAAACTTTCTATTTTAAACTTTTTTACTTTCCGATATTGTGCTTTATCTAGCAAATCAATCTTTTTAGCTAGTACTAAAACTGAAAAATAAAACTGCTCAAAAACATCCAAATCTTCTATCATCAACAAATCGAGTTCTCCGTCAGATAGATCAGCTTTTGGTGTAAAAGAGATTCCATAACCGGCAATATTAGAATTAGAGCAGAATAAATAATAAAAATTTTTCTCGATAATAACATTATCTATATAAAGTCGAAACAGTTTTGATTTATAGTTCAACAATGTTTTCACCGAAGCATCCATATATCCCGTAATCGTACGTTTCTGGTTTTCTTCATAGGTTTTGATGACTTCAGCATCAATCCCAAAACCAAGGTTACTAAAAAAGTATTTATCCTCTACCCGACCAACGTCTATGGAATGAACAGCATGTTTTCTAATAATGTCAATGGCTTTGTTCATATCTTTCGGAATAGCAAGATTCATCGCTAAACCATTCCCTGAACCGGCAGGAATTATGCCAAGAGGAATATTTGTTTTCACTAAAGCACTTGCAACTTCATTGATTGTACCATCGCCACCACAAGCCACAATGACATCCGATTTTTCGGCCACAGCTTCTTTCACCAATTCTTTTGCATGAAATTGATAGGCTGTTTCTTTCAGCACAATTTCGTCAGATGAATCAAATTTTGATTTTAAAAAATCGAGTGAAATATCATGTTTTGCATTTCCGGAATTAGGATTGACAATGAAAGTGTACTTCATTTTTTGGGAATTGGATTTTATCGAACTACAAAAATAGGAAATCTAAAAGAATCTAGCTATTTAACCTCTTTTTTTAAGGAATAACTATCAAAAACTTTCTAACTTTGTCTTATGAAAATTAAAGAAATTCAAAACGAAATAGTCGACGAATTCTCATTTTTTGACGATTGGGAACAACGATACGAATATTTAATCGAACTAGGAAAAAGTTTAAAGACTTTACCTGAAGATGCTAAAACGGACGATAAAATTATTAAAGGTTGTCAATCTTCTGTCTGGTTAGATGCAGAATTAAATGGAGAAACAATTGAATTCAGCGCTGATTCGAATGCTATTTTACCAAAAGGAATTGCTGCTCTATTGGTTAGAATGTACAACCATCAAACGCCAAAAGATATTTTAGCATCTGATACAGATTTTATTAATGAAATCGGCTTATCAGAATTTCTATCTCCTACACGGGCAAATGGATTATTGGCCATGATAAAACAATTCAAATTTTATGCAATTGCATTTCAATCGAAACAAAATAACCAATAGATAAAAGTATAATCTAGACTCAACCACAAACATACATGAACGACTTTTTAGGCCAAGCATTTGTATTTCTATTTTCTGCTGTAATCTGTGTTCCGATTTCAAAAAAACTTGGAATGGGCTCTGTTTTAGGATACTTAATAGCAGGAGTTTTAATAGGACCATACGTTTTCGAATTTGTTGGAAAAGACGGAACAGATATTATGCATGCGACAGAATTTGGCGTTGTAATGATGCTTTTTCTTGTCGGATTAGAACTTGACCCAAAAGAATTCTGGAAGATGAAAAACAAAATCATCAATCTGGGAGGAATGCAAGTTTTAGGTACTATTTTGATTACTACTTTAGTCGGGGTATTTGCTTTGAAAATGAATTTTTCTTTGGCTGTTTCAATCGCGTTTGCAATAACCATGTCTTCAACTGCAATTATTATGCAGACACTGAACGAAAAAGGACTTACAAAAACAAACATTGGGAAATCTACTTTCTCTGTTTTATTGTTTCAGGATATCATGGTTATTCCAATTTTAGCAATTATTCCTTTATTGGTCGGAGATTCGTTAATACAATCCATAGGAGATGATTCTAAAAGCTTATTAGTAGGTGGGCCGGCATTTATGAAAACATTGGTTATTGTTGGAGCCATTACGTTTATTTACATTATCGGGAGGTACATTATTACACCATATTTTAAATATGTTGGACAATTACAGGTTCGTGAAATTTACACAGCATCCGCTTTATTATTAGTTATTGGAGTTTCAATCTTGATGCTAAAAGTTGGAATTTCACCCGCATTAGGTGCTTTTATTGCAGGTGTTGTGTTAGCAAATAACGAATACAAACATCAATTAGAAAGCGATATAGAACCTTTTAAATCTCTATTATTGGGAATATTCTTTATTGCGGTGGGATCTACCATAAACTTTAAATTAATTGCCGAAAAACCATTGATGATTCTTGGATTAACATTCGGAATTATGTTAATAAAGTCAGTGGTTTTATGGATCATAGGAATTAAGCATAAATTCGATTTTGACCAAAAATGGTTGTTTATCTTGCTTTTATCCCAAATCGGAGAATTTGCTTTTGTCATCTTATCCTTAACACGAAACCTGGGTATTCTAAACAAAGAATGGTACGATTTAATGTTAGCGACAACAGCAATTACAATGGTCATCACTCCTCTACTTTTGGTATTAAATGAAAAATTAATTTTAAAATATTTTGGTGTAAAAACGAAAGTTAAAACCATTATTCAAAATGATAAAATAAATCCGAATTCTGCCGATGGTGAAATTATTATTGCTGGTTTTGGAGATTTTGGAAATACAATTAGCCGTGTATTAAAAAGTACCGGAATAAAATCTATTGTATTGGATAATGATAGCGAGCGCGTTGAAAAAATGCGCAAACAAGGATTTAATGTTTTCTATGGTGATGCTACAAATATTAATTTATTAAAATCTGCCGGAGCAGAACATGCAAAATATTTTGTGGCGGCATTAGATCCACCGGAAATCAATCAGAAATTAGTCCATATTGTCCGCAAAAATTTTCCAAACTTAGAAATTATTGTACGTGCAAAAAATCGTAGCTACGCCTATAATTATTTGAAAGAAGGATTGAATGAAGTTTACCGGGAGAACTTTTTCTCATCGGTTTATGTTGGAAGACAGATTCTGTTAAAATATGGATTTTCGTACGAAGAGGCCTCTAAAATTGGAGAGATTTTTATAAAAAGTGACCGAAAATCGCTGCGTAAAATTGCCAAACATGCCGAAAATTCTGACCAGTATTTTGAAGCTTCAAAACAAGAGTTTGAAAAACAAATGAAAATGGTTGCAAAAGAAATGAACAATAGAAATCATGGAGAAAACGACTCATAAGAAAATATTGGTTCTGCGTTTTTCTGCATTAGGTGATGTCACAATGATTGCACCTGTTTTACAAGAATTCATTGAACAACATCCAACTGCAGAAGTTTATGTTGCTTCGCGTCCTTTTATGGAAAGTATTTTTAAACAGTTTCCACAAATAAAATTTATTCCTGTTGATTTGAACAAAAACTATAAAGGTTTTTTTGGACTGTTCAAATTATACAAAGAATTGAAATCATATCATTTTGATTATGTGGCTGATTTTCATAACGTTATTCGATCTAAAGTTATCACAACTTTCTTTCAATTAAATGGAACGAAAACAGCTACTTTAGACAAAGGTAGAGCGGAAAAAAAAGCACTCGTTCATCAACAAAATCGTGTTTTTAAACAACTCAAATTAACAACAGAGCGTTATGCTGATGTTTTACGAAAACTTGGGTTTACCGTTCATTTAAAACATGAAATACGCCCAAAAGCAAACAAAGAACATCAATCTGTCGGAATTGCTCCTTTTGCAGCATTTACAAGTAAGATGTATCCTATTGAAAAGATGAAAATTGTGGCCACAAAATTAGCCGAAAATGGCTACAAAGTATATTTGTTCGGGGGTGGAAAAAAAGAAGTCGAAGAATTAAAAACGTGGGAAAATTTTCATTCCAATATTACATCTTTAGCAGGAACAATTTCTTTTGAAGAAGAATTACATGCTATTGCGAAACTGGAAACAATGATTTCAATGGATAGTGCCAATATGCATTTGGCTTCGTTAATGGGAACGCGTACAATTTCTATTTGGGGCGGAACACATCCTTATGCCGGATTTTTAGGTTATGGACAAGCTATGGAAGATGTTATCCTGGATGAAACCATGAAATGTCGACCAACTTCTATTTTTGGAAAAGATCCGAAAGAGTTTGAAAATTATGATTATTTCCAGAATCTTAGTGCAGAATATGTTTACCAACAAATCATCCAACGATTAAAAAAATAATAAAGGTTTTTGAAAATCATTTACATAAAAAAACCTCCCCTCAATAATTGATGGGAGGTTTTTATTTTAATGTGTATGTTCTTGATTTATAAGTTGACTTTCAATCTTTTGATCAATCTCTTTAAAGAATCCGAAACCTTTAAGAATAATTATTAATCCAAATATTAACAGACAGATTCCTACTCCTTTTCGAACCATAAATACTTTTTGATCTGTGAATCGTTTTTGAAGCTTTCCGGCTAAGAAAATTTTAAACAAATCAATCACAAAATAAGTTGTTAATACAACACCTATATAAAGCATAAAATCACTTCCTTTTGGGTATTGAATCATAATTGAAGAAACAATGACAAACCAAAAAACAATGACACCTATATTCAATAAATTCATGATAAACCCATTGATAAAAGTTCTCATGTAATTGTTGCTCACAAATCCCGCTTCGCTTTCTATATGTAATTTTGGTTTAGAGAAATACATAAAAATTCCATAAATCAAAACAAAGAAGCCGGCAATGATGTAAATACGGTAGAACTTCGGATGGCTGGTGACATAATCTGTAAAATCCTTACTCCCGTAATAGGCAGCGGCAATACATAGAATATCTGCAGCTATTACTCCTAAATCTAGCACTACAGCTGTTTTCCAACTTCTACGTAAACTAGTTTCTATAAGTAAGAAAAATACAGGTCCGATAAGAATTGTACTTAACAAAAAACCTATTAGTATGGCCGAAAATATTATTTCCATAACTTAATTAAGGTCTGCAAGATAAGTTTAAATTATGAAATTTAAGCATCAACCAATTCAAAATCTAATTGCTTCTTGATCAAATCGGCATTTAAAACTTTGATTCTAACGGGGCTTCCCAATTGATATTTAACACGTGTACGTTTCCCTACTAAAGCATGATTTTTTTCGTCAAAAACAAAATGATCTGCTTTCATTGCACGAGAACGAATCAATCCTTCACAACGCGTTTCCGGAATTTCAACAAAAATTCCATAATCCTGAACACCGGTAATAAAAGCATCAAATGTTTCTCCAACAAATTGTTCCATGTATTTTACCTGCATATATTTAATTGATTCTCTCTCTGCTTCTGCTGCAATTTTCTCACGAGAAGAACAATGCTTTGTTTTATCTTCATAAACAGCTGCTATGGGAGATTTTTTACCATTTAAATAATCTTGTAACAGACGGTGTGCCATCATATCAGGATAACGACGAATTGGCGATGTAAAATGTGTATAATAATCAAATGCTAACCCATAATGTCCGATATTTTCTGTCGTATATTTTGCTTTAGCCATTGTTCGCATTGCCAAAGTTTCAACCATATTTTCTTCCGGTTTCCCTTTTACATCTGCTAACAATTTGTTCATCGATTGAATAGTCGTTTTACGGTCTCCAATTTCTAATTCATATCCAAACTGACGGATAAAATTCTTTAAGTCTAATAATTTATCTGGATTTGGATCGTCGTGAACACGGTAAATATACGTATTGCTATTTTCTTTTCCATGTTTATCTAAACTGATAAATTCAGAAACTTTACGGTTACACAACAACATAAATTCTTCAATCAGCTTATTCGAATCTTTTGAAATTTTGAAGAAAATTCCTTGCGGATTATGCTTTTGATCCAAATCAAATTTCACTTCCACTTTATCAAAATTAACTGCTCCGTATTTCATACGTTTTTGACGCATTGTTTTTGCTAAACGATCTAATGTCAAGATTTCATCCTTAAAATCTCCATCTTTTCCTTCTATAATTTCTTGTGCTTCTTCGTAGGTAAAACGTCTATCCGAATGTGTTACTGTGCGTCCAAACCACGTTTTAACAATTTTTGCATTATCATCCATTTCAAATACACCTGAGAAAGTGTATTTATCTTCATTTGGACGTAAAGAACATGCAACATTCGATAAAATCTCCGGTAACATTGGCACCACTCTATCCACCAAATAAACAGATGTTGCTCTCTTATAAGCCTCTTGTTCAATTAACGAACCTGGGCGAACATAATGTGTAACATCGGCTATATGTACTCCAATTTCCCAGTTCCCGTTTTCCAATTTTCTGATTGATAATGCATCGTCAAAGTCTTTTGCATCTTTTGGGTCAATTGTAAATGTTGTTACATTTCGCATATCTCTACGTCGTGCAACTTCGTTTTCATCAATCGAAGTATCCAATTGATTTGCCTCTTCTTCTACTTCATCCGGAAATTTCTCCGGTAAATCGTATTCCAATAAAATAGCATGAATTTCAACATCTGTATCGTCAGGACTTCCTAAAACTTCTGTAATTTCTCCAAATGGTGAATTAGAGCCTTCTGGCCAATTTGTTAATCGAACAACAACTTTTTCTCCGGGTTGTGCTCCATTCATACGTTCTTTAGGAATAAAAAAATCATGGTTTCCATTTTGCATCGTAACAAAACCAAAATTTCCATTCTTTCCTAATTCGAAAATTCCTGTAAACTCTGTTTTATTACGTTCAATAACTTCTACAATTTCCCCTTCTGTTTTTGATTGCTTCGCATGTTTTCTTGGGTAAATATAAACACGTACAGTATCACCCATCAACGCATTTCGTGTTTTTCCCTTTTGAACAAAAACATCCTGTTCTAAACCATCGATCATGATGTAAGCGCTCCCCGAAGAAGTCAAATCTGCAATTCCTACCATATAATCGTTGGTCGCATTGATTTTATACTTTCCTCTTTCTACTTCGGAAATCTTTTTGTCAGCTAATAAAACATTCAGATTTTTTACTAATAATTCAGTATCAATTCTATTTGTCAGTTTAAGTGCTGAAGCAATTTGTTTATAATTTAAAGGTTTATTGGGGTTTTGAAATAAAATTTCGATGATAGACTTCGTAAACTTTGTTATGTTTTTGTCTTTTTTCGCCCTTGTATTTTTAAAATTTCTTCTTGGCATAATTTTTTTTGTGTCAAATCTCTTTTTTAAATTTTGAGATTTATTATAAAATAGTTAATAAATAAACACCTTAATTAATTGATTATCAATATATTTTTAATAATTATTGATAAGATGTTAATAAACAACATAACCACTGCAAAGGTAACATATCCTTTATCTAAAATAACAATTTACAGCCAATTCTATGTTATGCAAAGGATAAGATTACTTGTAATGTTTTGATTTATTGCGAAAATTGAGCCAAAAAAACTATTTTTGCGGTGATAATGAATAGAATGAAAACTAAACCTTTGTATCAAACTTATTTGATTAACCTGGATCGTGCTGATGAACGGTTAAAATTAATGGAGAATGAGTTCAATAAATGTGAAATTTCTTATGAAAGGATTTCTGCTATAGATGCTAAAACGCTCAACCCTTCTTCATATAAAGTAAATAATAAATACGACCGAGATTTAGTTCCTGGTGAAATTGGTTGTTATTTGAGTCATGTCAAAACATTAGAAATATTTTTAAATTCTGACAATGAGTTTGCTGTCATTATAGAAGATGATGCGATCTTAGCTGACGATTTTAAATCTGCCGTAGAACATTCACTTTCTATATATGATAGACTTCCAACAAAAGATCAATGGGATGTTTTAAAATTATTTAACGGAAAAAGAAAACATATAAAAATAGCGAATGTAGACGAAAAACATATTATTGCGGCGTGTGGAACAAGTATTCCAATTACAACAATTGCTGCCATTTGGACAAGAAAAGCAGCAGAAAAATTTTTAACAAAGATAAAAAAACCGCTTCCTACAATTCAACGCCCAATCGATTGCGATTTACAGCATGCTTGGGAATTTGATTTGAGAATATATAACCTTCTTCCGTCTCTTGTACAACCGGCACCGGTCGAAACTCAAATTCAAATAGACAGACAATTAAAAAAGGCTAAACTATTAAGACAAATTCGTTATGAATTGAATCGTGTGTTTCCGAAATATTTCTATTTAATGAATCATCACGGTTTAAAAAAATTCTATGATAGTTTTATTGCAAAGAAAAATGAACGAATCTCTTAATTAACAATTTTAATTCCATTAAAATATTTTATTACAATAAATTAACATCAAATATCAACAGTTATAAACATTGTTTATTTGATATAATCAAAATAAAAAGCAGCTTCAAAATAATGAAACTGCTTTTTTAAAATTATAGTAATTCAATACTTTCTTCTTTCAATTTTTCTTTTACTTTTCTATCCCAAATACTTGCCTGGACTTCTCCTATATGTTTCGATTTTAACATAAACATACACATACGAGATTGTCCGATTCCTCCTCCTATCGATTCGGTTAATTGATCATCTAATAACATCGAATGGAAAAGTAAGTTTTTACGATCTGTTGAATCTCTCAATTCCAATTGTTTTAACAAAGCTTTTTTATCCACACGAATTCCCATAGAAGATAATTCAAATGCTGATTCCAAAACAGGATTCCAAACTAAAATATCTCCGTTCAAACCTTTAAAACCTGCACTATTTATGGTACTCCAATCATCATAATCAGCAGCACGAGCATCGTGAAATTCTCCATTACTCAACTCACCGCCAATTCCGTATACGAAAACAGCTCCAAATTCTTTACAAATGGCATTCTCTCTTTCTTTAGATGAATATGTTGGGTATTTCTGTAACAAATCTTCTGAAGAAATAAATGTAATATCTTTTGGTAAAACTGCTTTTAGCTGAGGGTATTTAGCTTCTACATTTATTTCTGTTTGCTTAATCACTTCATAAATAGATTTCACCGTTTCAAAAAGATAATCTAGCTCACGATCTTGTGGTACAATTACTTTTTCCCAATCCCACTGATCCACATAAATAGAATGAATAGGCGAATAATCTTCGTCCGGACGCAAGGCACGCATATCTGTAATAATTCCTTCTCCAGGTTCTATTTCCAATTCTTTCAGACGAATACGTTTCCATTTTGCCAAAGAATGTACAACAACAGCATTTTTATCATTCAAAGATTTAATCGGAAATTGTACTGGTCTTTCAATACTATTCAAATCATCATTAATTCCAGTTCCATCTAAAACAACTAGTGGTCCTGAAACAGGAATAATATTTAATTCTTTCTGTAATCCTTTAGAGAATTCTTCTTTTACGAAAGATATTGCTTGCTCTCTAAGTAATAATGCTCTGCTCATTTCTTTTAATCTTTAATAATAATTAGCTATAATTAATTTCTGGATGTAAAAGTAGAACAAGCAAAAAATTAAAGTTTTATATTTACTTAAATTGATTTAAAATAAATTTAATTTTAAACAAAAAATATCATTTTTAGTTAACTATTTAAAATAAAAACAAAAATAAAATTTAATTTTTAAACAAAAAAATCTGTCAATTTATAAGAATTGACAGATGAAACTCTACATATTTATATCCTATTAGCCGTTGTAAGAACAAGCAATTTTATCTACACGTCCTTGATGGCGACCACCTTCAAATTCTGTAGCTAAAAAAGTAGTCACAATTTCTTCTGCATATTCATATGCAATAAATCGTGCAGGTAAAGTCAATACATTTGCATTGTTATGTTGTCTCGACAAACGCGCAATATCAGTCATCCAACATAAAGCAGCTCGAATTCCTTGGTGTTTATTCGCTGTCATTGTTACGCCTTGTGCACTACCACAAATTAAAATTCCGAAATCCGCTTTTCCATCTTCAACAGCTTGTGCAGTTGGATGTGCAAAATCAGGGTAATCAACACTTTCTGTTGAGAACGTTCCAAAATCCTCAACCTCAAACCCTTGACTTGTTAAAAAGGGTACTAATTTCTCCTTATAATCGAACCCAGCATGGTCCGCTCCGATTGCAATTTTCATTTAATTAACAGGTGTTTTTGTTGTTTTTGTTTAAATAATTGTAAATCAAATGTTAAGTAAAAGTAACAAGTTGTTAAAAGATGATTGAATAAAACTAATAACTTTTCGAGTCTAAAATTTGGAAATCTGATGACAAATTTCAATTAGAAATAAATCAATACAAGTCAAGTAAAAGTTTTCATTTTGGCACAAAAGATTTTCACACCGTTATGAATAGTTTTCACAAAACTTCTTTTTAACAAAAGTTGTTTATCAACTAAAATCATAAATTGTTGATAGGATATCTAACTCTTTCATTACAAAACAAAATTACAAATAATAGCTTGTTAATTGCTATTAAATAAAATTTATCTCAGTTTAGTTATCCACATATTAACAGTGCTAATAATAGTAACATTTTTTTCTTTTTTTAAAATTTAAAAATTTATTCATCTATTCTAATTATTATGAATTGTTAATAGTTGAAAATTGTGTTGATCCATTTTGAGCTCGAAAATGAAACTTTGATTACTTTTGTGTAATTCAAAATTTCAAAAACAAACTATGAAAACAATCAACGACTACAATTTCGAAAATAAAAAAGCATTAATTCGTGTTGACTTCAATGTTCCGCAAGACGAAAATTTAAATGTTACTGATGATACACGAATTAGAGCTGCAAAACCAACAATAGATAAAGTATTGAAAGATGGTGGAGCGGTTGTTTTAATGAGTCATTTGGGACGTCCTAAAGGAGAATTCAATGATAAATATTCATTAAAGCATATTGCATCAAAAGTTTCTGAAATTCTTGGCGTTGATGTGATTGTTGCAAATGATGTAATTGGCGAAGACGCGAAACTAAAAGTAAGTAATCTAAAACCAGGCCAGGTTTTATTATTGGAAAATGTTCGTTTCCATAGTGAAGAAGAAGCTGGTGATAAAGATTTTGCTAGAGCATTATCTGAATTCGGAGATATTTATGTGAATGATGCATTTGGAACGGCACACCGCGCACATGCTTCTACGGCAATTATTGCAGATTTTTTTGCAGAAAACAAATGTTTTGGATTGTTAATGGAACAAGAGTTAACAGCTATCAACAAAGTGTTAGCTGATGGTGAAAAACCTGTAACAGCAGTACTTGGAGGAGCTAAAGTCTCTTCAAAAATTACCATTATCAACAACATTTTACCAGTTATTGATAACTTGATCATTGGTGGTGGAATGACCTATACTTTTGTAAAAGCAAATGGAGGAAAAATTGGAAATTCGTTAGTGGAAGATGATAAATTAGATTTAGCGAAAGAAATTTTAGCGGAATGTAAAAAACATAACGTCAACGTTTATTTACCGGTTGATAATGTAATCGCAGATAATTTTAGTAATGAAGCCAATACTCAAACTGTTCCTTCAGATCAGATTCCGGATGGCTGGATGGGAATGGACGTAGGTGTAGAATCGTCTAAAATTTTTGCTGATGTTATTAACCATTCAAAAACGATTTTGTGGAATGGCCCATTGGGAGTTTTTGAAATGTCAAATTTTTCAAAAGGAACAATAGCTTTAGGCGATGCAATTGCAGAAGCTACAGCGAATGGTGCATTTTCTTTAGTTGGAGGTGGAGATTCTGTCGCTTTTGTAAAACAATTTGCATACGATGACAAAGTAAGTTATGTGTCTACAGGAGGTGGAGCAATGTTAGAGTCTCTTGAAGGCAGAGAATTACCTGGAGTTGCTGCAATTCTGAAATAAGAAAACAAGTATTTTTCAAGATAAAATTTGAGTCGGGCTTTTGCTCGACTTTTTTAATGTTTAATTCTAAATTGTTAATACTATATTATTTCAAATGAATGAATTAACTTGTAATCAACAGCGTTATAAAAAGAATGTTGATAATGGATAAAAAATTTTCATTTAATTTAAAAATGTGAATAGTAAAAGCTTGTTTTAAAGTGAATTAAAAAGTTATCAATAGCATTTATTAAATTTTGTGAATATGACTAATTTAGAGTATAAGTTTTGTATAAATTATCTGAAATTGTGAATAGTAAAAACTTGAGAATAAATAAATTAAAAAATAATTAAGATAGTTTATTAAAAATTGTTGAAATTAAAATTTCACTGCAATTAGCGATTTTATATGACGAAAAGGTTTGTTATATTCGTATATCAACTAATTCTTAGTTTATGAATGAATTTAACCAACGATTAAACGAAGTAGAAAATCATTTGCAATACAACGATCTCGATTTAGGTTATCGAAGATTAATTGATTGTGTCTTGGATTTGGGAGAAAAATCTTTTTACAAAGAGATTATTTCATATTCAGACAACTATTACAATGAAAAATCTACCAACGAATATAAAACTTCAGAAGCGTTAAAACTTGTTGAAAAACTAAAACAAGTTACGCCTCCATCCTTTCAAAAAGAGGAAGTTCTGATATCAACCAGCAATGTTGAGAAAGCATATCATCGTCGAAACTTTAAACTTCATCCCATCACTTTTGATTTGAAATCGAGAGAAGTTGTAGGTTTAGTTGGAGAGAACGGAAATGGTAAAACAACGTTGTTGCGATTAATTTGTGGCGAATTGAAAGCAACTGCTGGAGAAATTAAGTACCATTTTTCGAATGCAAAACCATTTAGTTACGAATTGAAAACCAAATTGGTTTATGTTCCGCAACGTATCGAAGTTTTATATGGATCTTTATTAGAAAATCTTCAATTTACTTTAACATGTTACAGTATTCAAAATGAAGAAAATAGCTTGTTGGCGCATGTCATGCTGGCGCGTTTAGGACTTTGGCCATACAAAGATTTGCAATGGAGACAATTGTCTTCCGGATATAAAATGCGTTTCGAATTGGCGCGAACATTATTACGCCGACCAAAAGTATTGCTGTTAGATGAACCTTTGGCAAATCTGGATATTTTGGCCCAACAAATTATTCTCGAAGATTTGAAATATTTGTCACAATCTATTCGGAATCCATTTGGAGTTATTTTGAGTTCTCAACAATTGTATGAAGTAGAAAAGGTCTCAACAGAAGTTCTCTTTTTAGAACAAGGAAAGCTTAAGTTACAAGGAAATAAGGAAGAAACTGAAGACGAATTTACAATTGTTGAAATTGATGTTGCAAACTCAAAAGAAGAGTTATTAACAGCTTTATCCAATTTAGAAATTAAACAAATCAAGTTTAACGGAGGTTCGTATATCGCCTATTTCGACTCCGAAATATCGATGAATACGATTCTTGCTGAAATAGGTAAATCTTTGCTGCAAGTGAAATACATTCGAGATATTTCAAAATCAAGCCGTCGATTTTTTGTAAATTAAAACCAACTCACTATGTTCAAAAAAATTAATCAAACTTTAATTACAAAATATCCACTAATTTGGAATCTGAAATTTATTTGGATTTTATTGACCGTTTTAGTGTTTAATCTTATCGCACTTGTAAATGGTTTTTTGTTTTTCAATAAAAAATCCCAGTTGGTAGAAAGTAACCTCTTCGAAGTTTTTTACAATACCGGAACTGCTGTTTACTATGTGTTAATAGGCGTAATAATTCTGGTGATTTGGATTTATTTTTACATCAAAAATAATCGGTTCAAATCAAATTATCCAACTTCTCGAAATTATTTATTCAAAGAATTTTTAGCAGTTTTTTTTATTCTCTTTTTAATGTTTTATGTCCCTAATTCATTTAAAATAGGATTAAAAAACAGGGTTTCAAATTATATGAGCGAAGAACAATATCTAAAAGATATAGATATTATCAACCGCACACAAGGTTTTACGTTACAAAGTAATTTAGGGTATAACAATTATTCGAGAAATTTACCTGTTCAGGTTTTTGATTCTTTGGTTTCAGTAAAAGAAACAAAAGAGTTGTACAAAGCAAATAAGAAAGCTTATTTAAACGAAAATCCGAAAAATAGCTATGCTCCATTTTTAGAACCCTATTTTAGAAATCCGGAATTTGAAACGTTGCTTGCGAAACATTTTCCTGAAAGAAAAAGTTACAATAGAATTAATTTTCAAGATTCTTATTCTCCTTTAAATAAAGTGAACGATCAAGATATTTCTTTGTACAATAATTCTTATGTAGAACCTTCATATGCTGCAGCGATGTCTGCGGAAGAAGCCGCTTATTATGCAGCAGATTCTGCTTCAACTGTCGCTTCAGGACAACCTGAAGTTTATTATAATTTAGCAAGTTTGTATAATTATAGTTCACTTTCTTTTGAAAATCCGAAAGATGATACCTTGAATCATAAATTTTATGATGAACAATGGATGGCTTTATTGAAAAAAAATGATCGAAAAATCATTGAAAATTTATTAGATCAATACACAGGTTTATTGAAGAAAAATGAAATTGGGTATCAGTTTAAGCATAAAAAATGGATCGACTATCTTCCGGTTTATCCTTATTATTTTATTGATTATAAATTGAACAGTTCGGAGTTGGTGAGTTATGAAACGAATGGCGTTCATAAAAAATCTAAGATTCAAGATTATATTAATCAAAGTAGTTTAAATCAGGTCTATGAAAATATAGAATTTGCCAAGTATAATTCAACTTGGTTTGACTATATTCAATACTATTTATTAACGGCATTAATTGTTACAGTTTTAATTATTACATTCAGATTTAGCTCATTCAAAGTATGGTTAATTTCATTAATAGGAGCAGGGATCTTAGCGATTTTAGGAAGTGTTTTTGGGATATCAATTGATGCTGTTATTGGTTATACACGCTATTCACCTTATCTCATTTTACTTTTCTTTTACCTCATTTTTATTTTCGTGATGAGTTATGGATTACGAACAAAAAAATATAAAATCATAACAGGTGTTACGCTCAATTGGTTTGTCGCAACAAATATTTTTATAGGAATTATGATGCTTAGCTTTTACACGGATATTCGTACAGATATTTTGCAAATAGCGCATACAGGAAGTAGGTATGAATTGAGAGAAAATAATGCGGAATTACAAATGCTACAGAAGTTTTCTGAAATCTATCTTTTAATTAATCCAATTCTCTACGTGATAAGTTTTTATTTCATTATCAATTTGTACAAAAAATGGCAGGCTATGCCGGAAGAATAAAAATAGAAAAGCGAGCTGAATAAGCTCGCTTTTCACTTGATAATTGAATGAAAATGAATTTTAAAAACTATTTTTAAAAAAAACTTACTTATGAATAATATAGCTTGTGCTATACTATAATTTTAAAACTCAAAGTAAAAATGAGCTTAATTTTTTACTTATTCAATAAATAAAGGTGAACTGATAAATTTTGTCGGTGAATAGGATTTTACGACTGATTTATACTTGTTTTTTTGATTGTTTACCATCTTTAAAACCACCTTTTTTGCGCATACTGAAATTTTTCGATTTCATGCGCTCTTCGCGATTTTGTTGGTATTGTTTGTACTGATCCTTGTCTAAAATCTTTTCCAGTTTTGCATCAAAATCATTCATATTCCTTTTTGGTCTTTCACCTCTTTCAAAAGATTTTTTGATTTCAGCATCTCTACTTTCTATCAATGATTTTAGATTTTTCTTTTGTTCAGAAGTCAACTGGTATGCATCAAATTTTTTTAATTGGTCATCTACAGATGGTCGTTGCCTTTGCTCTTTTCTTTCATCACTTTTTTGATTTTGAGCCCTTTGTTGAGCGGAAACGGTGATTACCATAACCATGCTTGCTAATAAAAATACTTTTTTCATATACTTTATGTTTTGTTTACAACGAATGAATAGAATTCTATTCTTTTCATTTTGGTAAAGTAAAGTTGCAACACAAAAAAGAATCTTCAAAAATATTGAGGTAAAGCTAATTGAAGTATCGGTGAATGAATTAGTTTGCTAATTTTTTTAAGAAAAAAATAATAATTAAAATAAAAAAATCCACTCGAATGATGAATGGATTAATGAATGTCTTTTTAGACGTTATTATTTTAATTCTTTTTCTAAAAATTTAGAAAAAGTTTTGGCTGTTTTAGCAAAGCCTTCTCCTAATCTGGATTCATCACTAAAATTATTCCCAAACTGATTTCCTGGAGCATCTTTGTATTTTATAATGAATTTTTTATCATCCATATTATTCGAATCAATGATAGAAATAGTTGTACTCACTTTAGCTGGTTGTTTCATAATTCCTGCATCCCAACCCGCATATAACCAATCAACTTTTACAATCATCGTATAAGGAGCTTCGGTAGCATTTTCAGAAAATAAAATTTTAGAATTTTTAGTAGCGTATTTACTTAATAACTCCATAAATTTTGGTTCCCAGATATACTCTTTTGCACCAATCCATTTCTCTTTCCAAACGGTTCCGTTTCCAGGGGTTTTCTCATTCATTTTTACGATACGATTTCTGATATATTCATCTTCCGATATACTATCAGAAGTCAGTGTTAAAGCTGAATAATCAAAAATGACACGAACTTCTGTTTGTCCTTTCAAAATTTTGGGAGAGCCTAATTTTACTTCGGCCTTTTGAGCAAAAATGGTTGAGCCAATGGCAAGAAATAAAATAAGTAAAGAATTTTTCATATATTATTTAATTTTGAAGATAACGGAATTCGAAGGTTATTAGTATCTTTCTATTTTAATAAAATTAGAAATTGGAACAGAGTAGAAACAATTTATGAGTCTTCATAATTTCATAAAAAATAATTTGTAAAACGTTTTCTAGCCTACATTTGTCTTAACAAAGTTTAACAATATTGTATGAAAGTTTTAATTTCTAAATGAATTGGAATTGTTAATTTTAGAGGAAATTTGAATCAATTATACAAACATTAATTTCAACGGAATTTTGGATATACAACAATTAAACCAACAAATAGAAACTAAAAGCGAAAGCATTGCGAGGTTAATATCAGAAATTAATAAAACGATTATCGGACAAGAAAAAATGATTGAAAGTCTTTTAATCGGATTACTTGGAAATGGACACGTTTTATTGGAAGGTGTTCCTGGATTAGCAAAAACTTTAGCAATCAAAACATTATCCGAGGCTGTAGATGGTTCTTTTTCTCGTATTCAGTTTACACCAGATTTATTACCTGCAGATGTTGTCGGAACATTAATTTATAATGTAAAAGAAAACGATTTTAGTATAAAAAAGGGACCAATTTTCGCCAACTTTGTACTGGCCGATGAAATCAATCGTTCGCCTGCTAAAGTACAGTCAGCTTTATTAGAAGCAATGCAGGAACGTCAGGTAACAATTGGAGATGAAACTTATCCTTTGCAAAAACCTTTCTTGGTACTGGCTACTCAAAATCCGGTAGAACAAGAAGGAACATATCCGCTTCCGGAAGCACAAGTTGACCGTTTTATGATAAAAACGGTTATTACATACCCTGAATTTGAAGCAGAACGATTAATTTTAAGAAATTCAATCAATCAAACATTTCCAAAAATTGAGAAAGTAATTTCTATTCAGGAATTGTTGGACGCACGCGAAATGGTGAAACAGGTTTACATGGATGAAAAAATTGAGAAATATATTTTAGATATCATTTTTGCAACTCGTTTTCCTGAAAAAGTTGGATTAGAAAAATTAGTTCCGATGATTTCGTTCGGATCTTCACCTCGTGGATCAATCAACTTGGCTCAAGCTTCTAAGGTGTACGCATTTCTGCGTAAACGAGCTTATGTTATTCCGGATGATGTGCGCGCAATGGCAAAAGATGTATTGCGTCATCGTATCGGAATTAGCTATGAAGCAGAAGCAGAAAATGTTTCTCCGGAAGAAATTATTGATAATATTCTGAACGTTGTTCCGGTTCCTTAAATTATTATTTAAAATCATTTAAACTTTGGATGCAAAAGAGATCATCAAACGTGTAAAGCGTATTGAGCTAAAAAGCAAGCGCAAAGCAAGCAACCTTTTCATGGGTGAATACCAAAGTTCATTCAAAGGAAGAGGTATGATTTTTAGTGAAATTCGTCCTTATCAATATGGTGATGACGTTCGGAATATTGATTGGAACAAAACGGCAAGATACAACGAACCTTATGTAAAAGTTTTTGAAGAAGAGCGGGAATTAACCATGTATCTATTGGTTGATGTTTCCAATTCTGAAAACTTTGGAACCCGAAAACAAATAAAAATGGAAACAATTGCTGAATTGAGCGCTACTTTAGCCTTTTCAGCAACAACTTATAACGATAAAGTAGGATTGATTTTATATTCAGATCAAATCGAAAAATTTATTCCACCAAAAAAAGGAAAACAACATGTTTTACGAATGGTGCGGGAAATTGTTTCATATGAACCGAAAAGTAAAAAAACAGATTTAGCAGCCACTTTGGAAACGTTTATGAACTTAGCTCGACGAAAATCAAATGTGTTTATTCTATCCGATTTTATTGATTCTTCTGATTACGAAAAAGTGTTGCGAATTGTAGCCAAAAAACATGATGTAACTGCAATTAGAGTCTATGATGAAAAAGAGCAATCTTTCCCTGATATCGGATTAGTTCATGTACAAGATAATGAAACAGGAGAAATCCGTTTGATTGATACATCATCAAAAAAATTACGTCAACAATATGCACGATACTACTACGACTTGGATCAACGTTATCAATCGATATTCAAAAAAAATAATTCAGGTGCATTAAGTATTCGTACTGACGAAGATTATGTGCGACCATTGTTAAACTACTTTAAAAGTCATAAAGCCTAATGAAGAATTTATTGCTTTTAGGAAGTTTTTTTATCCTTAAATTTTCTTTTGCGCAAGAAATTGTACCGAAACTGGATCGTACAACAATAAAAATTGGCGAACCAATAAAATATGAGGTCAAAGTAAAGTACAAAGAAGGAGATAAAATTGTTTTTCCGACAATTTCAGATTCTTTGAATTATCATATCGAAGTTTTAAATCATCGATTAGATACGGTAAAAACGGATGGGAAATCTGAAATTGTACAACAGTTAGAATTGACCGGATATGATGCCGGAAAATTTCATATACCGGCTTTTATCATCCAAAAAAATGGAAAAGACTTAACCACAAAACAGCTTGAAATAGAAATTCAGGACATTGCGGTTGATACGACAAAGAATGCAATATTTCCGATAAAACCTGTAATGGAAGAACAATATTCAATGCGTGATTATTGGAACAAGTATTGGTTGTACGGAATTCTCGCATTGATTTTATTTATCATCGGTATTGTTTTGGTCGTGTTATATATTCGGGCAAAATCTAAACTTTCAACGAAAGAAAGTTATAAAACACCTTATGATGAAGCGAAAGCAAGTTTAAAGGCTTTGGATGCGAAAAAATATTTGAAACGGGGAGAACAAAAAGAATATTATACACAATTATCTTTTATAATCAGACGATATTTAGGAAGAGTGTATCACTTTTCGGCGTTGGAGATTTTGTCTGATGACTTGGTGAAATATACGGCAACAAAACAAGACATTTTACCGGAAGATGTACAGAAGTTTAAGCAGTTTTTGTTTGATGCAGATTTGGTGAAATTCGCAAAGCAACAATTTGATGATTCTACAACTAGTTTACACCGTAATTGGATGGAAGAATTTATAGAACGTGTAAAACCATTAGAAATTCCTGAGAACGAAGATTTGCAAAAAGATCATGTGACAGGAGAAAAATATAAACAGTTTAATAACAATTAGGAATGCTAAATTTTGAGTTTCAAAATCCTTGGATCTTACTCTTATTGCTTGCTTTACCTTTCTTTATTTTTAGAGAAATTCGTAAAACAAGCCAGAAAAAAGCGTCCTTAAAATTACCATCGTTAATAGCATTTGGCGGAGCTAAAAGTTCGTTAACGACGTATAAACCGCTTTTATTTTTGATGCGAATGATAGCAATGGCACTTTGTATTGTTGCTTTAGCCCGTCCGCGTTATGTAGATGTCACAACGAAAGTAAAATCAGACGAAGGAGTTGATATTTTGTTGACAGTTGATACATCGTTGAGTATGTTAGCCCGCGATTTAAAACCAGATCGTTTAACAGCGCTAAAAGATGTTGCAAAAGATTTTGCGCTTGGACGTAAAACGGATCGTGTAGGTTTAGTCGAATATTCTGGTGAAGCATTGACAAGAGTTCCATTAACAACAGATCGCGATGTATTGACGCAAGAAATCGAAATGTTGCATTCTGGTAGTTTAGCTGATGGAACAGCGATTGGAATAGGTTTAGCAACAGCAGTAAATCATCTCAAAAATAGTAAAGCAAAATCGAAAGTTGTGATTTTGATAACAGATGGTGTAGAAAGTGTAAATCCTTCAGGAGATTTGATGTATGTGTCACCAAGACAAGCAGCTGATATTGCAAAAGAAAAAGGGATTAAGGTCTATACAATTGGTATTGGAACGAATAAAATGGCACCTATGCCTGTAGGATACGATATGTTGGGAGATTATGTATTTGAGATGCGTCCTGTACAAATTGACGAAAAATTATTGACGGAAGTAGCAGATAAAACAGGAGGTTTATATTTCCGTGCAACCAATAACGAAAGTTTAAAAAATATTTACCAGGAAATTGATAAACTTGAAAAGACTGAAATTAATGAAATCAAATATTATAATTATACCGAATTGTTTGCACGTTTCTTATTACCGGCATTTATAATATTGGTGTTAGAAGCTATTTTAAGAAGAACCGTTTTTAAAGAATTAATCTGATGCAGTGGGGAGAATTACATAATATTTGGTTGATGATTTTATTGTTTATCGTTATTTTTTTATCGATAACCGTATTTCAATGGCGAGAACGTGTAAAGAATACTTTTGCAGACAAAGAATTATTTCCATTTGTTTTTCCTATAACTTCTTCAAAACGTTATGGGTTTAAAATTATAGCTTTTTGTGTTGCGTTATTTCTGATAGTAATTGCTTTGATGGATCCACTTTATGGGGAACGGGATGTACAGGTAAAACGGGAAGGAATAGATATGGTTTTCTTGTTGGACCTTTCTTCAAGTATGAATGCACAAGATGTTGCTCCTTCTCGATTGGAAAAAGCAACTAAATTAATTACTGAAACGCTTGGACAATTAGGAGGAGATAGAGCTTCTTTAGTTGCTTTTGCAGCAAATGCCTATACAATTTCTCCTTTGACAAATGATTATGCTGCGATCGAAAGTTATTTGCAAAATGTTAATACAGAGTTAATATCAAGTCAAGGAACAAATTATTTAAATGCGATTCAAGAAGCTGCCAAAACATTTAAAGGGTCAGCAAATACCAGTAAATTAATCGTTTTAATTTCAGATGGAGAAGATAATGAAGATACAGTTAATCAAGCATCTAAAATAGCAAAAGATAACGGAATACATATCGTTACAATTGGAGTTGGAACGGAAAAAGGAGGTCCTATTCCAATGTATTATAATGGCTATGCAGAAGATTATAAAAAGGATGAAACAGGTTCTACGGTTATCACTCATTTAGAAGATAAAAATCTTCGTAAATTGGCACAAGATACAAACGGAACATATATTCATTTAGAAAATACACAAGAGGCATTATCTGCATTATCAATGTATAAAGCACGATTAGATAAAAATGAAATTGCAAGCTCTACAACACGAGATATGAATCACATTTATCAATGGTTTTTAGCGGTTGCGGTTTGTTTACTTTTTGTGGAATTATTAACATCTGAATATAAGATTTTTAACAAAAAGAAATAGTAAGTTTGTATGGTAAGATGATGTACTTTTTAAAACAAATAGGATTTTTAGGAATAATGCTTTTATCCGTTTTTGGTTATAGTCAATCAAAAGCGAAAAGCTACATTATTCAAGGGAATGAATATTATCAAAAAGGAAAATTTGATAATGCTGAATTTGCTTACAAAAAAGCTTCAATGGAAGACCCAACTTCTGTAAAAGCAAATTACAATTTAGGAAATGCTTTATTTCAACAAAAACGCTACAAAGAAAGTATCGCTCACTACAAACGTTCAGCTGAAATTTCGAAAACAAAAAATGATAAACATTTGGCTTATCATAATTTAGGGAATGCTTTTATGCAGGAAAAGGATTATCAAAATGCCGTTGATAATTACAAACAAGCATTAAAAAATGATCCAAAAGATGATGCCACACGTTACAATTATGCTTTAGCAAAAAAAATGCTGGAGAAAGAACGTGAAAAGCAAAAAGATCAAAATAACAAAAGCAATCAAAACGAGCAGAACAAGGAAAATCAAAACGAGCAGCAGAAACAGCAACAAAATAAACAGAATCAACAAAACCAGAATAACCAAAAGCAAAATCAGAATCAATCTCAAAATCAACAATCTGATCAGCAAAAACAGCAAAATCAAGGAGGAAATCCAAAAGCTGGAGGTGAAAATGGAAACAATAAAGGACAGGGAAATGACCAATCTCCTGAGATAAAACAAGGAAATAATGGAGATGGGAAAGAACAAGATAATGCAAAGAATAATATGGGAGATGGTTTGCTAAAAGCCTTGCAAAATCAGGAAGCCAAAACCCAGCGGAAAATTATTCAGCAAAAAGCAGAAAAACAACGAACAACAACATCTAAGGATTGGTAATGACAACGGCAGGAGTTTTAAATAGCTTTTTAGTGTTTGCCCTAACGTCTATTACAGCGTTAGCACAACAAATTTCCTTTAAATCGGATGCAGATAAAACACAGGTCTGTTTAGGGGAAGCATTTAGTGTGGGATTTTTTATTGAATCGAATACAGATGGTTATTCTATCGATCAACCGATGAAATACCCTTCACACAAAGGATTACAAATCGTGGGAGAACAACGATCGCAAAACGTTTCGTATATCAATGGACGTGGGGTTATTGAAGATGGAATAGTGTTGGCTTTTGTTGCTGAGAAAGAAGGAAAATACAGAGTTGGTGCTGCTAAAATTGTGATTAACGGAAAAACGTATACGTCGAAACCTGTAGATGTTGTAGTTAAAGGAACAAGTTTAACGCACAACAGTTTTAAAAGCACTACTTCACAGCCTGTTTTTTTACAAAGCAAAGTTTCGAAAACCAACCCTTATGTCAACGAACAAGTAGGATTATCTGTAAAATTATATGTAAAAGACTTATCTTATCTGAACCGTAAGCAGAACTTTCGTCAAGGAAATTTAGATGGCTTGAGTCCTAAGATAGTAAAAAGTTCACCAGAAAATATCAAACAAGAAATTGTTGGTGGAAAACAATATTTTTCAGAAGAAATTGCACGCTATTATGTTTTTCCTCAAAAACCAGGAAAAATAGAAATTGATCCTTTTTCTTTAGATGTAGTATTACCAACAACATATGGAGCAGAACCTGTAGAAGTTCGTAGTAACCCTGTCGTGATTAATGCGAAACCATTACCGGAAGAAGGTCGTCCAAAGAATTTTAGCGGAGCAGTAGGACAATTCAAAATGAATGCTTCGGTAGACAAAAAAGAAGTTGCCACGAACGAAAGTGTTAATTTTGATGTAGAAATTATTGGAACAGGAAATTTCAATACGATTAATTTACCAGAAATTAATACGCCGAAAAATGTAGAAAAGTTCGCGCCTAAAAAACGAGATGCTTATAAAACCTACGATACAGGAATGAAAGGTAAAATAGCTGAACAAACGGTACTTGTGCCAAATTATGGTGGAGAATATACCATTTCACCTGTTGAATTTAGCTATTTTGACCCGGCAAAAGAAAAATATGTTACGTTAAAATCTGATGCAATTAATTTATCGGTTTCAGGCTCTAAAGCCTCAACAAAAAGTGAATCAAATTTAGCTGCAAATACATCTTCGGATTCTACAATTTCTGATAAAATAGAGGAAATAACAAGCGATGTGAAAGAAGGTAAAAGCGGATGGCTTTGGTTGACAGGAGGAGTAATTGCGTTGAGTGTTGGTGGTTTATTTTTGATGAGAAAGAAAAATAATCCGACAGAAAAAAAACATATCCAAGATCAAGTAAAACCAATTAATGAGCAGCATAATTTTGATACTTATCAACCAAAAACAGAGAAACAAAAGTTTTCTTTGGTTGAAAAACCTGTGATAAATTCGAATCAGATTTCTGATGAATTAGAAGAATTGAAACAGAAAATAAAAACACAGGATCAAAAAGATTTCTATCAATTGCAGGAAAGCATTTTGTGTAATGTTGCAATGAAAAAGACGAACATAGATTTAGCTCATTTTTCAGATGAAATAATTGAACATAAATTATTAGAAAAAGGTATTAGCGAACTTGCTGTACAGCAATGGAAATTGTTGTTAAATAATGCAAGACAAGCGAAATATGCTTTTGGAGGCCTGAATCAAAATTTAGAAGAAGTTTTTGAAGCAACGCAAAATGTAGCAGAAGAATTCATGCGAAAATAAATTTCAAGTTTTTTTAATCATAAAAGGGACAATCTCAGATATTGAGTTGTCCCTTTTATTGTTCTCGACAATTCATCCTCAAAAATTGACAGTTCAGTTACATTTAGTTTCAAGAATTTTTGATTTAAAAGAACTTTGAGAAAGCAAATAAAAAATACAAATGATGAAAACAATATTATTAACAATTACAACTTTATTCGCTGTATCAACTTTTGCGCAAAAGAATTTTGAATCAGATATGAAGAAAACTTTAACAGAATGGAACAAAGGAAATCACTCTTCTGAAGCTAATTTTAAGCAATTAATAAATGATTATCCGAATGAATGGTTACCAAAATATTATGTTATATTTTCTGAAGTATTGAAAACGTTCGAATCAAAAGATGTGGATAAAAACGAAGAAATTCTTTCGAATGCAAAAACTCAAATAGATGATTTAGTAAAAAATAACCCGCTAAATACAGAAATTTTAAATTTGAAAGCGTTGTATTTAACAGCAGAAATTGTGCAGAATCCGATGCAAAAAGGCGCAATTTATTATCCAGAAGTATTGCAAACGTACCAAAAGTCATTGTTGCTAAATCCAACTAATCCGCGTACTGTTTTAGGATTGGCTGAGTTCAATATCAATACCGCAAAATATGGTGGAATAGATGATATTACACAAGATTGTAAAAATGTAAAAAAATCTTTAGCTTTATTTGAGGCTGAAAAGCCAAAAAATAATGAACCGAAATGGGGAAAAGATCGTGCCGAAGCTTTGTTGAATAACGAATGTAAAAACGTACAATAATGATTCCTTTAGTTGCACAATTTATTCACGAAGTTATTTATTGGTTAATTAATTTGATTGCTTGATATGAACAAAGATGTAAAAAATAGTGTTGTTACAATTGTATTTATTTTAATATCATGGTTATTTATATGGTTAAATAAAGAAGATGTAATTTATTTTTTTAGCGGAAATAATGCCGACACTGTAATAGGGTTGAATGCTATTTTGAAATATATAGCCTTAGGATTTATTATTTACAAATTGATTGAAGGAATTATTGTTTCCGATAAAAAGCTAATCTTACGTAATGTTTCAATTCTATTTGTAATCAATGTCTTAATTTATAGCGTGATATTTTTTACATCGCCAAACGTCTCGTTCAATCAATATTTTCATCCGGAAGCCATCAAATATTTTATCGGATATTTTTCGTTCAGTATTGCTGCATCCTTTGTTAATACAAGCGTTTTTAATGAATATAGAACAGATTTTCCTGAATCTTCGAAACCAGAAAAAATGTTAAGAAAATATTTTCTTCGCTCTATTTTTTATACGTTGGTATTGTATTATGTCTTTGTGGAATTTGCGAATCTAGTTTTACAGAAATATATTTTTTACGACCAAACGATTAATTATCTTTTAGTGGCAGTGATCACAGTTTTCTTTTTGTTCTTATTCTATATTATCGATCGGAAAAAAAATAAATTAGAGCGTAAAATTGTTATCGAATCGACAAAAGCAGAAACAGCAACAGCGCAATTCGAAACGTTGAAAAATCAATTAGATCCTCATTTTTTATTCAATAGCTTGAATGTTTTGACTGGTTTGATTGAAGAAAATCCAGATAACGCTATAGATTTTACAACATCGCTTTCTAAGATTTATCGCTATGTTTTAGAACAAAAAGACAAAGAAGTTGTTTCAATTCAAGAAGAAATAAATTTTGCAAAAACTTATGTGAATTTATTAAAATTACGTTTCGAGAATAGCATTGATTTTGAAATAGAGAAAACAAATTTTTATGAAAATGAATTTATAATTCCTCTTTCGTTACAGATTTTGCTGGAAAATTCGATTAAGCACAATATTGTATCGGAACAAAAACCACTAAAAATTAAAATTTATAAAAAAGACAATAAGTTGATTGTTGAAAATTCTTTACAATCAAAGGAAACCATTAAAGATTCGACAGGAATAGGTCTGAATAATATTATTAACCGTTATCAATTAATTTCAAACAGGAAAGTTATAATCGAGGAAAATCATGATGTTTTCCGTGTAGAACTTCCAATTTTAACACAAAAAAATACAAGTATGAACACACAAAATATTGACGAACAACAAGCTTATCAACGCGCTGTAGAACGAGCAAAAGAACTGAAGAAGTTTTATGCACATTTAGGAACTTATGTTGTAATGAGTTTATTCTTTTTTATTCTGAATTTAGTTACAAGTAATGGACATTGGTGGTTTTATTGGCCAGTTTTAGGCTGGGGATTAGGCGTTGCATTAAATGCTGTAAAAGTTTTTGCATATGGCTCTGGTTGGGAAGAAAATAAAGCCAAAGAAATTCTGGAGAAAGAGCAAAATAAAAAATGGCAGTAAATGAATAGAGTACATCAGCTAAAACAAGTAAATTGGTTTAGCATACTTCTTTTTTATAGCTTGATTTTAATTGGAACATTTTTCATTCGAAAGCTTCCTAATTTTTTTCAATTAATTTTCGGAGGATTGGTTGATTTTCAATTACCCTGGAACATGAATCATGGTTTAATTATTCTTATTGTAAGCCTAGTTTTCTACAAATTCTCAAAGGTTAAAAAAGACGTTTCTCTTTTAGGAAAAGAAAAATATTCAACCTTAATTTTTCCTTTGATTTTAATTGTTGGTTATGCAATGTATGGAATAGAGAATAATTATGGAATAAATAAACATGTATGGGCAAGTATTTTTATTTCGATCACATTGCTTTATGATATTGCCGAAGAATACACTTGGAGAGGTTATTTAAACGATGCACTTGGAAACACATTTTGGATAATAAAAAGCATAATAACTGGTATATTTTGGTCTGTTTGGCATTTGTTTATTTTCAATGATTTTGGCCAATTTGGTGGATTCGGAATATTTATGCTTTTATGTGTAATCTTTTCTTTTGTACTAACCTACTCTACTATCCGAACAAAGTCAATTATCGTTCCTGCGACAATTCATGCTTTAATGGCAAAAACGAATCTGTCAACTTTGATTATTTTTATAATTATTCTTGTACTGTTAATCGTTTGGAATAAAATTTTCACAAAAAAAACAATTGGTGAATTAACTTAAAAAAATAATGAAAATAGTAATTATAGAAGATGAAAAACCAGCTGCACGTTTGTTAAAACGTCGTGTAGAGAAACTGGGATACGAAATTTATGAAATGCTGCATTCTGTTGAAGAAAGTGTTGCTTGGTTAAAAACAAACCCAACTCCTGATTTGATTTTTTTGGATATACAATTGTCAGATGGATTGTCTTTCGAGATTTTTAATCAAGTCGAAATTTCATCTGCAATTATTTTTACAACAGCTTATGATGAATATGTGTTAAAGGCATTCAAATTAAACTCGGTCGATTATTTGTTGAAGCCTGTTGACGAGGAAGAATTAAAATTTTCAATAGAAAAATTTGAAAAGCTTTACAAAAATTCTCCATCTACTTTTGATTTGAAAGAATTGAAAAATTTATTTTCAAACAATCAGGCTGAAAAATATAAAGAACGTTTTTCAATCAAAATAGGAACATCAATTAAAATTATAGAAACGGAGAATATAGAATGTTTTTTTAGCGAAAACAAAGCTTCTTATATTCATACCAAAGAGAACAGGAATTATTTAATCGATTCTTCTTTGGATAAAGTTGAAGAACAAATTAATCCGGCAAAATTTTTTAGAATTAATCGCAGTCAAATTATTCAAATTGATTCCATAAAAGAGATTAATATGTATTCGAATTCAAGATTAAAAATAATTTTAACGACTTATAACGAACAAGATATGATTGTAAGTCGTGAAAAAGTAACAGATTTTAAGAATTGGTTGGATAACTAATGTATTTTGACAATTTATAAATATTAGTTGCTAAATTCTACTATTTTTGTATGAATGAATTATTAAAAAAGCACAACTAATATGAGTAATCTTGCATCTTTTTTTGAAAAAATATCTTTGAACCAAATTGGAACAACTTTCGCTGTACTTTTTGCCGTTATTGATATTTTAGGAAGTATTCCTATCATCGTTTCTATACGGAGTAAGGTTGGACATATACAATCTGAAAAAGCATCTATTGCTGCGGGAATTTTGATGATTTCGTTTTTATTCTTCGGAACCAAAATTTTAAAATTAGTAGGCGTCGATGTTCAGTCGTTTGCAGTGGCTGGTGCTTTTGTGATTTTTATCATTGCCATTGAAATGATTTTGGGAATTGAAATTCAAAAAGGTGTAGAAGCAAACTCTGCGTCTATCGTTCCTATCGCTTTTCCATTGGTTGCGGGTGCAGGATCATTGACGACTGTACTTTCACTTCGCTCGCAATTTGCAGATATTAACATTGTAATTGCCATTATTTTAAATATGTTAATCGTATATTTGGTGCTGAAATTTGCAGGAAGACTAGAAAGATGGTTAGGACCTGGAGTTTTATCGGTGCTGAAGAAAGTATTTGGCGTAATTTTGTTATCAATAGCAATTAAATTATTTACATCAAATATTGGTGCATTGTTTATGAATGAAATAAAAATTTAAAAATTCATTATCAAATGAAAACATATATTTATATCGCGACAATCGTTTTGTTGATAGGTTTAGGTTACAACCTATATGTGATGGATTATAAAACTGGTTTTTTAGCGGAAGAAAACTTTCGTAGTGTTTTAGGAATTGGTGCTTCGGTTTGTGGATTAATTTTAGTATCAGTTTACTTTAGTTTTTTCAAATTACAAGCAAATCTTAAGAAATAAACAGCTTTAGTACATTAAAATAAATGAAAAAGATTAATCTAACTTAAATAGATTAATCTTTTTTTGTTTGGATGGCTTGGTTTAATTTTTCCAGTAAAATTATGACGGCTTGTTCAATTATTTCAAAAGGTTGATGTTTAGAGGATGTATAAATCATGACTAAATCAATCGAATATTTTTCAGAACTTTCAATCACTAATTTATTCAAACGATAAGCTTCTCTTGAACGGCGTTTTAATAAATTTCTATCCACAGCATGTTTGAATTTTTTCTTCGAAACACTTACTCCTACTCTAATATCATAGTCCTCTTTTGGTTTGATTTTATAAACAAATCTGATGGGATGAGAAACAAAGGTTTTTCCGTCTGAAAACAATTCATCGAATGCTTTTCTGCTTTTAAGTTTCTCATTCTTACCAAAAGTCAATTTCATATTGCTAAATTCTACGTAAATTTGTACTTGCAAAAGTAAGTATTCTAAAAAGTTTTAGAATTATGTAGCTTTGAAAATAATTTATTTTTATTAAACAAAAAAAGAAGAGTATGTATCCAGCAGAAATAGTAATGCCAATGAAGGCACAATTGACTTCTAATGGTTTTGAAGATTTAACAACTGCAGAACAAGTAGAAGCGGCAATTAAACAAGAAGGAACAACTTTAGTAATGGTAAACAGTGTTTGTGGTTGTGCTGCAGGTGCTGCAAGACCTGGAGTTGTCATGTCTTTGGCTAATGAAAAAGTTCCAGCTCATTTAACAACAGTTTTCGCAGGTTTTGATAAAGATGCTGTTGCTAAGGCTCGTGAATTTTTTGCGCCATTCCCTCCTAGTTCTCCGGCTGTTGCTTTATTCAAAGATGGTGAGTTAGTACATATGTTAGAGCGTCACCATATCGAAGGGCATTCTGCAGAAGCAATCGCAGAGAATTTGAAAGCCGCTTACAACGAGTTTGCTTAGAAATAAGATATAAATCATGTTAAGATTTATTTAACCCGTAATCTTTGTGATTACGGGTTTTTAATTTTTTTTCATAGAAAATTTTGTATTTGAATTATTATTGTTTAGTTTTATTAAATAATTAGAAAAAAATAACACTAAAAACGAATAATTATGAAGAAAATTTTTACTCTTTTATCAATTGTTGCATTGTCTTCTGTAACATTTGCTCAAGATAATAAAGCTAAATTAGATTTAACAAAGCATGAAATCACAACCCTAAGTCAACAACAAAATAAAGCTGATGATCATACTTTTTCTCAGTTATCGACTCAGGAAATTACAGGAAACAGTGCTAGTGTGAGTTGCGAGAATGTACAATACCCTGTTACATTAACAAGATTTTATGATTTAAAAAATGATTATGGAATCACAGGTGACTTTACGCCTGTTTCTGTCGGAGTTTTTGGAAGAGCGATGGATAACACGGTTGTTGAAACTACAATTGTCAATTATAATGGAACTACTTATGGTAGTACAATTCCTTATTCTTCAGTTACAGAAACAGATAATTATGGAAGTAAATCTTTAGCTAAAAATGAGGTAGGCTGGTTTGATATTGAATTCATAGATGCTTTTTCTGTAGCAGAGGGGCAAAAAATAGGAGTTGCTTCGACTTATATAATGGCTGGAGCTGATAATGGTTGGGTTCAATCTTTTTTACCATGGTTAACAAATCAGCCAGGATTAACAGAAACTAGACCAACATATTTTGGACATCCAACATCTGAATCAGCATGTGGTGTTATTGAAGATAACTATGCTGATATTAGAACTAATGTAACAGGAGGATCGGCTTACATATATGTTGTAAATAACTTAACTGGAACTACAGAGACGATGGGTACAGTGGAATTAGGGTCATCAAAATTAGCAGTTTATCCAAATCCTGCAACAACAGAAGTGAATATTAAATTAGATGGAACTAAAGTTGCTGATGTAACAGTTGCTGATGTAACAGGACGTGTAATTCCGGTTAAATTCTCTAAAGATGGTAAAGTGGATACTTCTAAATTGTCTTCTGGAGTTTACTTCTTAAGAGTAAAAGATGACAAAGGAGTAACAAGAATCCAAAAAATCATCAAGAAATAATTTTTTGAAAAAATATTTTTATACAATTATATGAGTGGAACATTTTGTTCCACTTTTTTTATGTCTGAAATTCTATAGAAATAGAAAATTTTAAATTTTTATTCAATGAACATATGAAAAACCTGAATTAATATCATAATATAAAAAATATCATATTAAATGAAAAGCTAAACCTATGAAAGAGAGAAAAATGTATAAAAATTATCTGTAAATTAGCAATTCGAAATTTTAAATACATTATTTTAATCAACATGAGAATAGCAGTCGTAGGCGCTACCGGAATGGTCGGCAGAGTTATGCTCCAAGTTTTGGAAGAAAGAAATTTTCCAATCACTGAAATTATCCCAGTAGCATCAGAAAGATCAATAGGAAAAACTATTGAGTACAAAGGAAAAGAGTACAAAATTGTTTCAATGCAGGATGCTGTAGAAATGCGACCGGATATCGCAGTGTTTTCAGCAGGAGGAGAAACTTCCAAACAGTGGGCGCCTAAGTTTGCAGAAGTTGGAACAACTGTAATTGACAATTCATCTGCTTGGAGAATGGATCCGGATCGTCCATTGATTGTACCGGAAATCAATGCAGATATTTTAACTACAAATGATAAAATTATTGCAAATCCTAACTGTTCTACCATTCAGTTGGTAATGGTGCTAAATCCTTTACACAAAAAATACGGAATAAAACGTGTAGTTGTTTCTACTTATCAGTCAGTTACAGGAACCGGAAAAGATGCTGTGGAACAATTGAATGGAGAAATAGAGGGACGCGATGTAGCAAAAGTTTATCCGTATCAAATTTTCAAAAATGCATTGCCACATTGCGATGTTTTTGATGAAGAGACAGGGTATACAAAAGAAGAATTAAAATTAACACGCGAACCGCGTAAAATTATGCGTGTTGATGAGATGAATATTACAGCAACTGCGGTTCGTGTTCCTGTACAAGGAGGTCATTCTGAATCTGTAAACATCGAATTTGAGAACGATTTTGATTTAGCAGAAGTTCGTAAATTGTTGTCAGAGCAAGAAGGAATAATAGTACAAGATAACCCTGATACCAATACATATCCAATGGCCTTTTATTCAGAGGGAAAAGATGATGTTTTTGTTGGTCGTATTCGCCGTGATATGTCTCAGCCAAAAACATTAAATTGTTGGATTGTTGCAGATAATTTACGCAAAGGTGCAGCTACAAATGCAGTTCAGATTGCAGAATACCTAGTAAAAAATAAATTAGTCGGATAAGATTCTGTAAGATATAAATAAAAAAAGTCGCTTAAAGAGCGACTTTTTTTATTTTTAATCAATAAGTTTTCAGAAATTTAACAAATATTTTACGTTAATGAAGCAACCATAAACGTAATTTTCGCATCTAAACGATAAGAAAGAAAAGTATTTTGGACGAAAAACAACTGATAAAAGCTTGTATCAATAATGATTCGAAAGCACAGCGGATGCTTTATGAAAAATATGATGCGCGTTTTTTTGCAGTATGTAAAAGATATTTTACAGATATACAACAAGCAGAAGATGCTTTAGTTAAAGGATTTTTAAAAATTTTTCAGCATCTGCAAAATTATTCGTTTGAAGGAAGTTTTGAAGGTTGGATGCGAAGAATTATGATCAATGAATGTTTGATGGAGTTACGAAAAAATAAAATTTTTCATCTCAATGTAGACGACTATTCTTCCTCTATTTCTTCTAATCAGGAAGCTTCGCAACAAATAGAGGAAGATGATGTGATGAAGCTCCTCGACTATTTACCCGAAGGCTGTCGTCTTGTGTTTACCCTCTATGTCATTGAAGGATATAAACACAAAGAAATCGCCGAAAGTTTAGGGATTACAGAAGGTACATCGAAATCGCAGTTAAATCTGGCGAAGACGAAATTGAAGGAAATGCTAAGTAAGAATGAAAATATAAAATCAAATTTATCGTGAATACAAACGATCCAATAGAAGAATTATTTCGAAAAAGAAGTAACGAGACTGTCGGTGAAAAACCGAGAGATTTGGTTTGGAAGCGTATTGAATCTGGTTTACAGAATGAAGAGAAGAAAAAGAAACCAATTCGGGAATTTGTTTCGAGTGTTTGGTTTTCGGCAGCAGTTTTTGCATTGATTGCAATTCCTTATTTTGTGCTTTTTATTGAGAATATAAATACGGAAAACAGAGAAAATTCAATTGAAGTTGTAAAAATGAATACTCCTGCAATAGAAGACAAAGTAATTCAACAGGAGAAATTGGAGATTTTGGAATCGAAAGATGAAATTTTGGATAAACCGATAGAAATTGTAAAGAATAAAAAGGTTGTAAAAGAACCTGTTTATAAAGTTGTGGAAGAAAATTCAATTGAAGAAAATACAAACGGGGGGTATTTACCGGAATTTTCAAAAGCATCAGTACCGGAATCACCTACTTTAGTATTTGCCCCTCAAGCGATAGAGGCTCGTTCAAAAACGTTAGATTCAATAGAAAAAGAAGGACAATATGCTGTTGCTAAAGCCAGTGGTTACATAAAGGATTCTGTTTCCAAGAAGGAAAATACACCCTTTAAAATTAAAGGGGTAAGTTATTCATCAGTTGAAGACTCTAACAAGCGGATGAAAATGAGTGTTGTAGCCGATGAACGTTCAGCTAATTTAGAAACATCTTCTGTTTTAGCTGTTGCGCCTAAAAAATCTGCAATTGATAAAGCTTTAATTACTTATAAACCATTAAAGTTTACGGTAAAATCGGATATACTTCGAACAACTTTTAAGTTGTTGAAAAAATCGAAAGACAAGATTACATTTGAAAATACGACAAATCGTGTTGTGATCACATTTGAAAAATCAAAGGACAAGATTATTCTGACAACGAACCAGCCTAAAATGGATGCTGTTTTGTTAGGAACATTAGAAAAGAATAAAAAAGAAATTTTTGAATATTATCAAATAAAGTAAAAAAAAGTGTTAATTTAATCGAATTGAACGAATTAACACATATGAAAAGAATTTTATCACTGTCAATTATCTTCTTTGGTTTTACTTATGCTGCGGCGCAAGATTTATATCTGGTTAAATTAAAACCAAAAGAAAATACATCTTCTTTTTTATTAAATCCATTGCAAATGCTTTCTCAACGATCTTTGGATCGAAGAGAAAAGTATACAATTTCAATTAACGAGGAAGATGTTCCAATTTCTGAATATAGAATTAATCAAATTAAAAAGTTAGCGTTAAATTATATCGGTCATACGAAATGGTTGAATTCTGTAATGGTAGAAATTTCGAATGAAGAAGTTTTGAACGAATTAACAGCCTTAAATTTTGTTGAATCTGCAGAAACAATGGTTCGTAATTCTCTTCCTAAAACGTCTCTAAAAAATCAATCTAAATGGAAAGATTTAATAAATGAATCGGAAAAGTATAACTATGGTTATGCCGAAGAGTTCATAAATCAAATTAATTTAAAACCACTTCATGAAAATAACATTTTAGGGCAAGGAGTTTTAATCGCCGTTATTGATGCAGGTTTTCCGGGCGTTGACAAAATTGCCGCTTTTGATATCTTGCGTAAAGAAAACAGAATTCTTGATACCTATGATTTCGTGGATAAAAAGAAACAGGTGTACGATGCGGATAGACATGGCACAATGGTTCTATCAACTATGGCGGCAGAAATAGGAGGAAGTTATGTAGGGACAGCACCAAAAGCAACTTATTCATTGTATCGTTCAGAAGACAATAATTCTGAAACGCCAAAAGAACTGATGTATTGGATACAAGCCGCAGAAAGAGCGGATAGTATAGGATCGGATGTGATAAATACATCTTTAGGGTATTATGCTTTTGATGATGCAAGATACGACTATACATTTGATAATATGGACGGAAAAACAACTTTAATATCTAAAGGAGCTGAAGTGGCTGCTAATAAAGGGATTTTTGTAGTGGTGGCTGCAGGAAATGAAGGGGATTCTTCTTGGAAAAGGATTTCTGCTCCAGCTGATGTTAAAAATGTGTTTTCAATTGGAGCAAACGATTCATACAAAAAACCTGCAGGTTTTTCATCTTTCGGACCAAATGCTTTAGGTGAGATTAAACCAAACGTATCCGCTTTAGGGCAATATATTGTTGTGTATATGCCGGATGGAAATTTAACGTATTCCAATGGAACTTCATTCGCTTCACCTGTTTCGGCCGGAGCAGTAGCATTAATGATTCAACAATTTCCAAAAGTTGCTCATGAAGTTTTAAAACAGAATATTCAGCAATCAGCTCATTTATTCTCGTCTCCTTCTGATCAATTGGGATACGGAGTACCTAACTATTATATGGCTTCTCAGGAATTATTGAAAACAAATGAGATAGAAAATACAAATGCAATAAAAATTTATCCTAATCCTTTCAAAGAGGTTATGAATGTTCAATCAAAAGAACAAATAAAAAAGATAGAATTGTATAATTTGATTGGACAAAAAATAATTTCAATCAACAATCAAAATTCAATTTCAACAAATCAATTGAAATCAGGTATTTATTTGATTAATATTACAGATTCTAAAGGAAATATTTTGATTGAAAAAGTGGTGAAGAAATAATTGTTTTCCGACATCTGATCATTAAAATCAGACGTCGGAAAATTTATTTTGAATAATGCTTAATGGCATTTTCTTTGTCTTGATTCATTGCAAAAATTAAGTCATCTAATGAAGCAAATTTCTTTTCATCCCGAAGTCGACCTAAAAATTCAAGACGAATCGTCTCATCATAAATATCTTGATCAAACTCTAAAATATTCACTTCTACTCTATGCTCTCGTAGATTTGTAACCGTTTCACGATAACCAATACTCAATAAACCTAAATATTTTTTATTTTCTACAAAAACATCTACAGCATACACTCCATCTTTTGGAATTAATTTATTGGGGTCAACTTCTAAATTAGCGGTAGGAAAACCAAGTGTTCGTCCAATTTTATCTCCATGTACAACCTTCCCTGAAAGAGGGTAACGATAATTGAGCGCTTTATTTGCATATTCAATATTTCCCGCAATTAAGGCCTTTCTGATTTTAGTAGAACTTACGGCAGTATCATTTTCTTCTACTGCTTGCAATTGAATCAAATTGAAACCATATTCTTTTGAAAGTACTTGCAATTGTTCAAAATTACCTTCTCTGTTTTTACCAAAATGATGATCGTAACCTATTACAAGTGTATCTATGTGGATTTTATCGACCAACAAATTTTTGACAAACTCTACCGAAGTTACCTGAGAAAATTCTTTTGTAAATTCTTGAATAATCAAATGCTCTAATCCAAATTGACGAAGCACCGTTTCTTTTTCCTCTAAGGTGTTCAAAAACTTGAGATCGCAATTTGGTTGTAAAACCATTCGAGGATGTGGATTAAAAGTAATCAAAACACTTTCTCCATCAATTTCTTTTGCAATTGTATTAAGTTGTTTTAGAATAGATTGATGACCTATGTGTGCACCGTCAAACATCCCTAAAGTAAGAACAGGACGGTTAATAGGTTTGATTTCTTCTATTGATTGATAAACGTTCACTAAAAATGATTTTGCACAAATTTAAGGCTTTCAGATTGAACTGCAATTTTCTTTTTTATTCCGATCGATTGTAATATTCTGATTACTAATCAAAATATTATGATAAAAATCTTAAAAAGTATATAAATTATACAATGTTTTTAACTTACCTTTGCACCCAAATAAAATAAACTAAATCATTTCATATAATGGCAAATCAAAAGAAAGGTAAGATTGCACAGGTTATTGGACCTGTAATTGACGTTATTTTTGATAACGCAGAAGGCCTTCCAAATATTTATGATGCATTAGAGGTTCCTCGTTCAGGAAAAGAAACATTAATTCTTGAAGTTGAGCAACACATCGGTGAAGATACTGTACGTTGTATCGCAATGGATAGTTCTGATGGTTTACAAAGAGGCCAAGAGGTTATCGCTGTAGGTGGACCAATTATGGTGCCAGTTGGAGAGGCAATCAACGGACGTGTATTTAATGTAGTAGGAGATGCTATTGATGGTTTAGGAAATTTAGACAAACAAAACGGTTTACCTATTCACCGTCCAGCTCCAAAATTCGAAGACTTATCAACTGCAACAGAAGTATTATTCACAGGAATTAAAGTAATCGACTTAATTGAGCCTTATGCAAAAGGAGGTAAAATTGGTTTATTTGGTGGTGCCGGAGTAGGTAAAACAGTATTAATTCAGGAGTTGATTAACAACATCGCAAAAGGACACGGAGGTTTATCTGTATTCGCAGGTGTTGGTGAACGTACTCGTGAAGGTAATGACTTAATTCGTGAGATGATCGAATCAGGAATTATCAAATATGGTGATGAGTTTATGCACTCTATGGAAAATGGAGGATGGGATATCTCAAAAGCCGATAAAGAATTAATGAAAGAATCGAAAGCTGCTTTCGTATTCGGACAAATGAATGAACCTCCGGGAGCACGTGCTCGTGTTGCTTTATCAGGTTTAACATTAGCTGAATATTACCGTGATGGAGACGGACAAGGTCAAGGGCGTGATGTATTATTCTTCGTCGATAATATTTTCCGTTTTACACAAGCAGGTTCTGAGGTATCAGCTTTATTAGGACGTATGCCATCTGCCGTAGGTTACCAACCAACGTTAGCAACTGAAATGGGAGCTATGCAAGAGCGTATTACATCTACTAAAAACGGATCTATTACATCTGTACAAGCAGTATATGTACCTGCCGATGACTTAACTGACCCTGCGCCAGCTACAACATTCGCGCATTTAGATGCTACAACGGTATTAGATCGTAAGATTGCTTCATTAGGTATTTACCCTGCGGTAGATCCATTGAACTCTACTTCTCGTATCTTAACACCAGCAATTATTGGTAAAGAACATTATGAAACAGCTCAACGTGTAAAAGAAATCTTACAACGTTACAATGCTTTACAAGATATTATTGCGATCTTAGGTATGGAAGAGTTATCAGAAGAGGATAAATTAGTTGTACACCGTGCACGTCGTATCCAACGTTTCTTATCTCAACCATTCCACGTTGCGGAACAGTTTACAGGAATTCCAGGTGTTTTAGTTGACATCAAAGATACAATCAAAGGATTTAATATGATCTTAGATGGTGAAGTTGATCAATATCCTGAGGCAGCATTCAACTTACGTGGTACAATCGAAGAAGCGATTGAGGCTGGAGAAAAAATGTTAGCAGAGGTAAAATAATATTTTTATATAACAATATAAAAGAGTGCTTACGTTTCTTTTACTCTAAAAGTTACTAAGTACTCTTTTTTTTAAAACAATAGGATTATGCACTTACAAATTATTACTCCGGAAAATGTAGTTTTTGACTGTGAAGTAGATGCTGTAACATTACCAGGAAAAGATGGGGAATTTCAGTTGCTAAATAACCACGCTCCTATCGTTGCAACTTTAGGTGAAGGAACAATTAAAATAAAAGTTCACACAAAAACTTTCGAAGATTTCGATAATCAATCTGGTAAAGTTTATACTTCTCCATCTAATGAGTCTACATTATTATTAGACATCAAAGGAGGAACAATTGAAATGAACAATAATAAAGTAATCGTTTTAGCAAACTAGTTACTTTTTTTTGAATAAATAATACAGAGGAGATCAATTTTGATCTCCTTTTTTTATTTTCAATAATTACAATTGATTAATTTGTTAAAATAATATTCTATAAAATGGATATTAATAGATTTTCAAAGTAAAAATGATTCTTTATTTGTTAATTATATTCATTTTTAATCTATTTTATAGATTTGTTTTCTAAAAATATTTTTAATATTTTATTATTTAGAAAAATATTCTAATTTCACTTCATCTAATAAGTTGCAAAGCGTAACTAGAAATGATTTAAATTTTTCAGATGAAGTATAATTCTAAAAAACATTCTTTTGGGCACGGCGTCCTACTTCAAAACATCTACAATTGTATCAATAGTAAAATTCGAATGTGCAATCGCTAAAATAGTTCAATCTAATTAACCTAATTACATTTTAGTAGCAATCAAACAATTTTATGATGTCAACAGAAAAAAAATTACATTTCGATACATTACAAGTACACGCAGGTCAGGAAGTCGACTCAATAACAGGAGCGCGTGCAGTTCCGATTTACCAAACATCTTCTTATGCATTTAATAGTGCAGAACATGGAGCAAACTTATTTGCTTTAAAAGAATTTGGAAATATTTATACACGAATACAAAATCCAACAACAGACGTTTTCGAAAAACGTATCGCTGCTTTAGAAGGTGGTGTAGCAGCCTTAGCAGTAGCGTCTGGTCAAGCCGCACAGTTTATAGCCTTAAATAATATTTTGGAAGCTGGAGATAATTTCGTTTCTGCTTCCAACCTTTATGGAGGAACTTATAATCAATTTAAAGTTGGGTTCAAACGTTTAGGAATAGAAGTTCGCTTTGCAGAAAATGCAGATCCATCAATTATAGAATCATTAATTGATGAGAATACAAAAGCAATTTATACTGAAACGATCGGTAACCCTAGCTTTAATGTACCAGATTTTGATGCAATTTCTAGAATTGCAAAGAAATATGACCTTCCGCTAATTGTCGATAATACATTTGGAGCAGGAGGATATATTTTCAAACCATTGGAACATGGTGCGAATGTAGTGGTAGAGTCTGCAACAAAATGGATTGGTGGACATGGAACTTCGATTGGAGGAGTGATTGTTGATGGAGGAAATTACGATTGGGGAAATGGAAAGTTTTCACAGTTCTCTCAACCATCCGAAGGTTATCATGGACTTATCTTTTCTGAGGTTTTTGGTGTCAATAGTTCATTCGGAAACATTCAGTTTATCATTCGTGCTCGTGTAGAAGGATTGCGCGATTTTGGTCCTGCAATATCTCCTTTCAATTCTTTTTTATTGATTCAAGGCTTAGAAACTTTATCACTAAGGGTTCAAAAGCATTTGGATAATACATTAGAAATTGCGCATTGGTTAGAAAATCATCCGCAGGTAGAGAAAGTAAATTATCCGGGATTGATTTCTTCTCCAAGTCATCATTTAGCCAAAAAATATTTACAAAACGGTTTCGGAGCGGTTCTTTCTTTTGTAATTAAAGGAAATTCTGATCAGGCAAATCATTTTATTGATAGTTTAGAATTGATTAGCCATTTAGCAAATGTAGGTGATGCGAAATCATTAATTATTCACCCCTCTGCTACAACACATCAACAATTGAGTGAAGAAGAACAACAATCTGCCGGAGTTTATTCTGGGTTATTGCGTCTTTCAGTAGGAATTGAGCATATTGATGATATTAAGAACGATTTGCAAAAAGCTTTTGATAAGATTAAGTAAACAAGAAACTTCAGGCTACAACGATTTATGAATTTTCATCAATATCATTATAATGGCTCTTTTCAATTAGAAAATGGTCAATCTTTAGAAAGTTTAACAATTGCCTATCATACGGCAGGAACAATAAATAAAAATAAAGACAACATCATTTGGGTTTGCCATGCGCTTACGGCAAACTCAGATGTATTTGAATGGTGGGCTGGTCTTTTCGGAGAGAATGATTTGTTTAATCCCAATGATCATTTTATTATTTGTGCAAATGTTTTGGGTTCTAATTATGGTACAACAAATCCGTTATCTACAAACCCTGGAACAAATTCTCCGTATTATCGAGATTTTCCTATAATAACAATAAAAGATATGGCGAATGCACATCAGCTTTTAGCAGAACATTTGAATATCGATACAATCAAATTACTGATTGGAGGTTCGCTCGGAGGCCAGCAAGCATTAGAATTTACACTTCTTAATAAGGTAAAAATTGATAATTTGGTCTTGCTTGCAACAAATGCTGTACATTCTCCTTGGGGAATTGCATTCAACGAATCTCAACGTCTGGCGATAGAAGCAGATGCTACTTTCAATGATAAAATAGAAGAAGCAGGTAAAAATGGACTAATTGCGGCTCGAACAATTGCCATGCTTTCTTACCGGACCTATAGTATATATGAACAAAAACAAAAAGACGATTATTCCGTTTTCAATGATTTCAAAGCATCATCTTATCAAAAATACCAAGGGCAAAAATTAGCCGATCGATTTAATGCGCATTCATATTGGACACTTTCCAAAGCAATGGATTCGCAAAATATTGCAAGAACAAAGGAAAGTTTAGAAAAGTCGCTCGCTCAAATTTCATCCAATACATTAGTGATTGGGATTTCTTCTGATATTTTATTTCCTCCTTCAGAACAAAAATTCATTGCAAAACATATTCCCAATGCAAAATATGTAGAAATAGAATCTTTGTTTGGACACGATGGTTTTTTAATTGAACTTGATGAATTGAATAAAATTCTGAAACCTTTTGCTTAAATATTCTCCTTTCTTTTTGTTGAAGAAGTGTAAATCGCTAGTGATTTTTTGGGCCAACCTCTATAGATTTCGTGCTTGTTTTAGCAGGGATCCGGCCACTTTTCGGTTTTAATTTATGTTTTTTTCAAAAATATTTAGCGATATAACAATGAGTTAGGGCTTTTGTGTAAAATAAATGTAAATTTCGTTTGGAGTTTCGGAAAAATGGGTTGTATATTTGCAATCCCAATACGAAAGACGAGTAGTATTGTAGTTGACATAGGAGCTTATAAATACCGGAAATTATTTAGTTAAAACTAAATTTTGAGAGTTATAAATAAGTATTTAGTTTTGCGATCCGATTCTTTTATGAATTGATGAGTAAAGTTAGAAACGACTTGTTAAAATAAAAACTTTAAAATTTTCG
>NZ_KB908295.1 GCF_000382425.1 Empedobacter brevis NBRC 14943 = ATCC 43319 | reverse complement strand
GATCCTGATGGAATGGTAGCTACTCCGCCAGATGATTACCAATTATTAAAGAATGGCAAAGTAGAGTTGATTAGAGAGACTGAAGATAACACTGATACTTTGTATGCTTCTAATACTGATGGTTCTGTAAACGAAAATAAAAGTATTACAGTTAATAAAGGCACTTTGGACAACATTGAAAATACAACTTTTTTTGATCCAACCTTGGGAGAAAATGGAAAAAATGTTCCAATACAAATAATGGATGCTAGCTCTTCCACTAATTCTCAAGGATTATTTGAATTCATGGCTAATAATTCTACATCAGAATTTTCAATCACAAATTTTGAGAACGGTAAAACATTGATAGGAACAAGTTTTGAATATGACGCAGAAAGTAGTCTAAATATCTCGTGGCCAAAAAATGGGAATATTATTTCATTTGATCATTCACACCCAATGAATGATATGATTTCAGGAGCTGATAGTACAGCTGTAAGTACTATAAAAGAAAAACAACCAGGAACAAATCCTACTTTTAGAATTTATACTATATATAATGGACAATATAAGACATATGATGAATCTGGTATTGAATTGGACACTACTATTATAAAACCAAGAAAAAAATAAGAAAATGAGATACTTTATAAATAAAATAATGATACCTATAGCTTTCTTCATAAATATAGGAGCATTTGGACAAGAAAATAAAGATAACTTCTCCGCAGAAATTGTCATATTAGAAGATAAAAATTTAAAAAACTTTATTGATTCAATTGGTTTGAAAAATTATTATTTGAAAGATGGACAAACTTGGTATCTCGATTTTAGAAAAGCTAATGAAATTAAGTTAGCTAGTTCTAGAAAATCAAGATTATTTCAACCAAATACTAACGTATATCTTACTATAATTAATGATAATATTATTTTTATACTTTCAAAAAAAGATGATTATATCCCCATTGAAAGAACAGGATTAGAAGTAGACTTGAATAAATTTAATTTTATTAATTTAACATTTGAACTTTCAAGCTATTGGATTTTAAAAGAAGTTAATGGAAAAATAGAAATTGTAAGCCAGTCAATATATAATGGTAAAGTAAATTCACAATAAAACCAAAGGTAGACGTAAGTCTACCTTTGGTTAACAAAGTTATAAAAACGTCCTTTTTAGAAATGTATAAATTATCATTGGCATAGGAAGTAATTCAGGTTCCGCGAATTATAAGTATCGTTATAATGGAAAAGAGTTACAAGAGGAACTTGGCTTGAATGTTTATGACTATGGAGCACGTATGTATTGATATTTGGCGCTGGGGCGTGATAGACTCTCTGGAGGAAGAAGCTAATCCTGTTTCTCCTTATAATTTATACTCATAATAATCCTATTTTGTTGATCAAAAGTATGGACCAGGAAATTATAAAACAACCTCTAATACTGAGTATTCTAAAATAAAAAATGGTATGATAGAAATTTTGAATAATATATTATGAAAGAAGTTTATATGTTAGAACATGAGTATGAATATACATACAAAGGAAAAATAATTGATGAAATTAAATTAATAGGTATTTTTTCCTCTGAAGAAAAGGCAAAAAAAGTTATAAACGAATTAAAAGACAAAAAAGGATTTAAAGATTTTCCTATAACTTGTTTTAATATAGGAAGAGTTAAATTAGACTCTATTGAATGGATTGATGGCTTTATATCTACTGAAGAAGCTATAAAAGGATAGTTTATTATTATCATTTAACAATTTAATTTAGAATATGGTAGTTTACACGTTGTGTATAGCTATAATTAAAGATATGGCTATGCTATTTGCTTCATTATTGCACTAAAATGAAATAATATAAATATCAATCAATAATCGAATGGACAGGAAATAATAGTTCTGGAACAGATAATTATGATCACAAAGGTGTAGAAATATATCACGAAATGAAAAAATGAAATCATGAATAATAACGCAGAAATATAGAAATAATATGAAAGAGTATTTCAATAAACAAAAAAATATGAAAAGCATTTTCATGCTACTTAGCATCTTTATAATGAATATTGGAATTCAATCTTGTACAAAAAAAGTAACTTTAAAAGCAGCGAAAGATGATATTATTGAAGTAATATATTATAAAGGAGACTCTATCGATTTGAAGGTAAAAGGTATTTATGAAAAATATTATGTAAATACAGGTTCTATTGTAAAAATTGACAATGAGTTTTATTCTGGTGATGGAAATGACAATAAGCACTTAATGTTATCAACTAAAAAAGATACAATTTTTCAATACGAAAATGAGTTAAAATATAAAGTAGAAATAAAAAAGATATCCAAAGATACCTTTAAATCAACCTCAATTTATGTAAATGAATATGGAGAAGAGTATATCTTACAAGCTATCTATTACGATAAAGATTATAATATTTTCAAAATAGTTCGAAGGAATAGAACATATGTGAAATAAAAGAAATGAAATTGCTTTAGTTCCACGCTGTCGCGAGTACGATGTATTCTTATCGTTAGAATATATGGAAACGCTAATACAAATGGTCATATAGTTTTTGATAAAATCATAAAGCATTAATAATTGAAAATTATGAAAGAAATAAATATCGATTCTTTTTTCAAAAAAGCAGTTAATTATCTCGAGAAAACTATAAATAATAAAGATATAAAAAGTGAATTAAGAGACTCTTTTGGAGAAGAATACTTATTGGATTATATTAATAAATCTATTGATTTAATTATTTTTAATGAAAATTCATATTTAGAAAATAAATATAAAATCACAATAAATATCTTAAATCAAAGTAACAATATAGGAAATTATATATTGTATTTAGATTCAGAAGGAGAATTTATAGACGAGTTTCTTGTATGGCAGTAGGAAGAAATATACAGTAAAGTATTTTACAAAACACAAATTTCTAATAAAACCAAAAGCATATTTTAGTTTTACTATTATTGTTTTTTATAGTTTTAGTGAATCTTTTATAACTAATATCTCCTAAAAAAATTGCACACAAACCCTACAACAAAATTATTGAGCTGGAGAATAAAAACAATTTCAGAAGGAAAATATAACATAGGAAGAATACATGGAGTTAAATAGAAAACCTACAAATCAAGAAGTAAAACTTATTACATTACTTCTTGATAAATCAGGACTTTCATTTCCTGATGATTGGTATAAAAAATTATTGGTTTGTCAAATAAATGATGGTGAAATGAGAAGTCTACATCTCTTTCCCGAAGGGAAAATTATAGAAAACAGAAGTTTCGGAGAACAAATTAGTGAATACCAATTTAAAGATTCTGATGGGGTAGATGTAATTGTTTCATTAAATATAGATGATAATGGAGAATTATTTGAACTTGACATTTGGAAAACTAACTTTGAAAAATTAATTCAACTACCTGATTAAATAGTATGTCAGTACCGTTCTAAACGAATTATTTCAAAACAAAATTCACAATAACACCAAAGGTAGACTAAAGTCTACCTTTGGTGATTTTATATATTCGCTTCATTCTTCAAAAAAAGAATAAACCACTAATAATCAATCATTTACTTTATATAAATTTAAAAGACAGAAGTTCTTTGCATCGATTTTTAAGAAAGGTCTGCATCAAATTTATAACCGCTTAAAAATGATATTAAACTCTTGAAATTAATTAACACTTAAATATTTAACACATGAAAAAAATCTTATTTACTCTTTTTTTAATTTTGGGTTCCCTGCTTTTTTCCCAATCTTCCTACACGATTTACGACCGTATCATTTTCTATGACGGGTATGCAGCAACTGTTGATGAACCTGTTCCAAATGGAGTAACCCGTATGAACAATGCAAAATACACGACTAAGCTAACCAATGACATGATTCATAACCTTTCAAAAGGAATGCTGTCCATGGATGTAACGATTGGAGCTCTTTGTGATAATTATGATCGTTTAGGAGAAATCTTTTTAGCCTTTGTCCCAAAAGGAGCTACTGAATATAATTCAGACCATGTCAGCCGAATTGAAATAGCACGTATCATCACACCGTTTATGAATAAAAACAGAAATCCCAAAGAAGTCCCTTATCACTTTACATTGGATAATGTTTCTGAGATTTTTAAAGACAATACATTGAATACAACTTATGATTTCTGGTTAGAATTTGAGGTTTTTGGTGTTCCTTATGCTGCTCAGACGCAAGTAGCAGGATGTACAGGAAGAATTGATGTATTTGAGGGTACATTATCGTTCACTGTAGATACAGGTGCTGAAATATATGATGACAGCCATTTTCTATTACCATTAGCCGATTATGAATCTTTGAACAATTACAACTCAACAGATGTTCCCGGAGCAACCACCAAAATCATCGAGTTTACATTGGATAATCCTGTTGAAAATGCAATATTATACCTGATTAGTTCCAATCATGGTGCAAATTCAGGAGGAGAAGAATATGCACGAAGAAATCATAATATCTATTTAAACGATGACTTAATACATCGTTACATCCCGGGAGGAAAGTCTTGTGAACCTTGGCGACAATACAATACGCAAGGCAACGGAATTTATGGAGCAAGCCCTAGAACAACAAGGCAATGGTTAAGTTTTAACAATTGGTGCCCTGCCGATAAAATTCCAAACCGAGAAGTGTATATCGGTCATTTGGCAGCAGGAAAGCATACCATAAAATTAGATGTCCCAGATGCCGTATTTAATCAAGGTCAAGGGAATATTCCTTTCTCTATGTACCTACAAAACCGGAAAAGCGGACAGACTATCTGTCAACCCCCAACTGATTTTGTGATAACGGAACAAATTGGAAATACTGTTACGGTAGATTGGACAGAAACCGGGGAGGCTACAACATGGGAAATCATGTATGGAAGGCGTGAAAATATAGCTGATGAAACTTTTTTGGATGATACAGATGGTGAAACCGGATTCCAACTGACAGATTTAAAAACCAATTGGTATTACTCCCTGTTTGTTCGCTCAAAATGTGATGGTGAAATGAACAGCTCCTGGGTTGGTCCGGTCGATACTTCTCGAATAACTCTTTCAACAGATGATATAAATTTATCTGAACTCAAAATTTATCCTAATCCGGTAAAAGATATTTTAGAAATCCAATCGGAAGACAAAATTTCTATGGTTTCTGTTTTTAGTGCTGATGGAAAAAAATTGATAATGGAAAAAACTTCCAGTTTAAATATTTCTTTCCTTCCCGCAGGAAACTATATTGTAAAAATAGAATTGAGCAATGGGAAAATTCTAACAAAAAAAATAATCAAACTCTAATTAATAAAAAAACAGAAAAACCGAATCATATGATTCGGTTTTTCTGTTTTTTTAATTTTTCTGAGAGCAAATTAAATAATAATATTTAACCAATCGTTTTAAACCATTATCAATAATTCAATTGCTACTTTATTTTTTCTGAACATATTTCTTGATGGCTTGCATCATATTTATCCAGGCATTTTCAGAATGTGAACGATCAAATTCATTTACAAAATCTTTTCCTTCTATCGTTAAATAAGTAAAATTTCCCGAAGGTTTTAAGCTAAATGTCACTTCAATTTCGTGGTTAGTATTCTGTTTTTTATAATTGTATCGTAAGCGTTCATTTTCAAGAATAGACGTAATCATCGCTTCATCAACAATAATTTCATTATTTTTTTGAGATTCAAATTTCACCGTCTCTCCTACTCTCCATTCTTTGCACTTCATTTTTATATGCTCAAAGCATTCGTTAAATGTAGATTCATCAACCAAAACTTTCCAAATATTTTCTACAGAACCGTCTATCGAAATATTTAGCAAAACGTTATTATTGTCCATTCTATTCTTCTAATTTAGTATATTGTTCTAACTTGTATTTATAGTTTACCGAAACTCGTATTGCCAACAAACCATTTATTCCTTGTAAATCATCAACCTCTAAATACTCTATTTCTTTCTTCAGAAATTTTTTATCAATCAATAAATTGATGTAGCTGGTATATTCTTCTCGCAAAATATCTTCTGTGTAGATAATACATATTTTTTGAGGCTGGTTGATCCGTTCATTTGTTCCTTTCACAAAAGCTTTGCTTAATCTTTTCTTTATAATCTCATACTTCGCATTATTGTATCCATTCACATCAAAACGTTTTTCATCTAATTTGAATAGAATATCCAATGTTGTATTTGTTGCATAAAGCAAAGAAGCGACTTCTATTTTTAATGGTGTTTTCTTCTGAATCTCTTTGTAAGACTGTTCTAAAGCAATCATTGCTTGCAATTGCCAGTATCTAATTTCTCGAATATTTTGATACGAAAACTTTTTAAGCGGCGCTATGCTTCGCCCAACATAAAGGTTGTAATCAATACCATCTGTCTTGAAACGTTCGTAATAATGTGGAAAAATTTCTTGCGCATCCTTCTGAAAAGTATCCAATTTATTTGACAAAAACGAATTTGTCATCACAATCGATTGATCAAATTTTTTACGTTCTACATAAAATAATCCTGTTGTTGCATCCAATTTTTTCAGGTATTCTTCTATAACTGATTTTTCATCGTCTTGCACATATTTCGGAATTTCCGGATGAATATGAAGAGTAATATAATCAAACAGCTCACTTTCAAAATAGATTTTATCAACATGATCAATTCTCTCCAAGAAATGATTCAAATCATCAATATAATTTAAAAATTGATCTTTCTTTGTCCGATTATACAATTCGTTGCAAACCAATACCAAATAATTGATCTGATTTGTATAATCTTGTTTCAAACACTGATTGCGAATAATAGACGAATTTCTGACATCCAATTCACCATAAATAGGATACACATTTTGAAAAGAAATTTGAGATTTTTGTCTCGAGTTTTCCGGATGCAACAAATGTTCTCTTGCTTTCTCTCTAAATTTCCAATCCACACTTGGATGCAGAGAAGTATATTCCGTCTGTATATAGGCGTTGATTTGATTTTCAAATTCGACTGTGTATCGGTAAATAGATTCTTCTAAAAGCGGTGTGATTTCCCGCAAAAGATTTGCATTAATGCGATTGAATACACTTGCTTCTCTGGATGCAATTTCCAAAATTCCCAAACAAGAGTTTCCATTTTTCAATGGATATAAAATCAAACTTTTAATCCCTGAATTATTTGCAATTCTAAGCATTTTATCTTGTGGATACTTTGACAAAGCAGAATCGACATTAGAAACAACATAATAATCTGATTTTGAAATTTTATGCTCTAAATCCGCACAAGCAATTTCGTTCAGCTTTAACTTTTTGCGGTCATCAACCAATAAACTGTCATTCAACTGAAGAAGATGACTTACTTCTATTTGGTTTTTATCAGAATTATAAGCTGAAAATCCGACTTCTAAATCATTGATTCTAAAAATGGATTTTAAAGCAGAAATAATATCCGTTCGAACCACTTCAAAAGATTCTCCATACGATAAAAGTTTAGTTTTCAAATTGGACAACGCTATCTCCGTTGTATTGTCAAAAAAAGAAACAAGATTAAACCCTTTTGCTATCCACGAACCAATTGGAATTTTTTTCATCCATAATTCTGTGTCTTCGTAATTATTTAATAACTCTTCTATTTCATCCTCTGTTAATTCGAACTTTTTATCAGAAGGGAAAATCTTAAAATAATCATGGTTGATATCTGTTCCCAAATAAGTTTTATACCCGTTTTCATTCTCAATCACCAATTGGTTTGACAGATTAAAATCTAAATTCTTATGGTAATATTTCGATAAAATAAAACAGCTACAAAATTTATAAAGTGTTTCGTAATCAAGGTCTTCATAATTAAATTTCAACCGCGATTGTTTTTTATCAATCAATTCTTTAAGACGATCTGTCGCAAAAATAAATTTATCAGAAAAAGGAAAGGTAATGGCCTTGAGATTGTATTTGACCAAAGGTTTCGGAATAATTTTTTCGATAATCGGCTCAACGTTCTTGATTAATTTCTCAAAATCGTCAAACGTCTCTACCCCTTCTATCAACTCCGGTCTGGCAACTTTCAGGTATTCCAAAAAAGCATTAAATTCTCCGAAGTTGTATTCAGAACGTTCCAATTCTTCGATTAAAGATTCGAACGAGTAAATAATTTTAATGGGCAATATATCGATAAAATTTCCTTCCATATTTTTATTTTAAATAACGAAAGACTACTTATAAAGCAGTCTTCAAGTTTTTACAACTATTTTGTTATTATCTTGTAAACACTAACGTTTCTTCTGAAGAAAGGTTATCATCGTAACGATAACCATCGACATCAAACGCTTTTACTTCATCCAATGTTTCAACATTATTATTCGCACAATAACGTGCCATTGCACCACGAGCATGTTTAAAATACATCATGATTTTTTTTAATTCTCCATTTTTATAATCCTGGAATTCAACATCAATGATTGGAACTTTCAACTTTTTTTTATCTAAAACTTTTGCATATTCATTACTTGCTAAATTTAAGATAAATTCTCCATTTTTCAATTTAGAATTTAAAAATGGAGTCAAAATTTCTCTCCAGAAACCATACAGATTTTTAGACCCGTGTACATCAAGCTTCGATCCCATTTCCAGGCGATACAGCATTACTTTATCTGAAGGACGCAACATTCCATACAAACCAGACAATAAAAAAGCATGTTTGTTAAAATATTCTAACGATTTTCCATCCAGTGTTTCAGCATTCAAACCTCTGTAAACCTCACCTTTAAATGCCAAAGCCGCCGGAATTGCTTGCTTAGCTGTTGGCTTCACATTCCACACCTGATTACGTTCAACATTCATTTCAGCAATCTCTTTCGAAATTTTCATCAATTTCTCAAGATCTGTTCTGTCCATTTTTTTCATCACATCCATAATTTCTTGTGAATGCTCTAAGAACTGAGGTGTCGTTGCTCTCCATTTTGCGTTTGTTTCAAGATTCATCATCTTCGCCGGAGAAAGTAATATTTTCATGTTTTGTTTTTCTTAAAATAAATTATAGATAATCTTCAATATTGCCTTTACCTTCACGCAATACCTCTACTCCGTCTGTCATATCAACAACTGTAGAAGCCACGTTGTCACCATATCCACTATCGATTACAGCATCTACTAGTTTTTCCCATTTCTCAAAAATCAATTCAGGATCAGTTGTATATTCTACAATTTCATCCTCATCATAAATCGATGTTGACGCAATAGGATTTCCTAATTTCTCTACAATCATTTGAGGTACAGCATGATTCGGAACACGAATACCTACGGTTTTCTTCCCTTTATAAGCAACTGGTAAACTGCGGGATGCATTCATAACGAAAGTAAATGGTCCGGGTAAAGCCCGTTTCAAGATTTTGAACGTACTATTGTCAATTGGTAAAGTATATTGAGACAAATGACTCAAATCGTTGCACACAATCGAAAACTGAGATTTTTCGAGCTTAACGCCTTTCAATCTTGCTAATTTTTCCATTGCTTTGAGATTCGTAATATCACATCCTAATCCATACACCGTATCGGAAGGATAAATGATTAAACCTCCATTTTTCAAAATTTTAACCACTTGATCAATTGCTTTTTCTTGTGGATTCTCCGGATGAATTCTGATATAATCTGCCATTTGTAAATCTTTATTCAAAGATACAAAATTGACATCAAATCTATTCGTTCGTGAATTTTAGTTTTTGATTATGCAATTGTTAAAATCAATGGACACAAAAAACTCCTTTGACAGCAAAGGAGTTTTTTATAATAGAATAATCTAATTATTTATTTTTCAATATTTCATGGAATACTGTCTGAGCAGAATAGATACGGTTTGTCGCTTCATCGATCACAATTGAATGATCAGAATCCAGCACTTCATCAGAAACAACAACATTACGACGAACAGGTAAACAATGCATGAATTTTCCATTATTTGTTAAATTCATTTTATCCATTGTAACTTCCCAATCTTTGTCTCCTTCATTCGCTTGTCCATAATTTTCGTAAGAAGACCAGTTTTTGGCATAGACAAAATCAGCATCTTTCAATGCTTCGTCCTGATCATACGAAATAGTTGCTCCTTCTGTAAACTTCGGATCCAATTCATATCCTTTTGGTTGAACAACAGTAAAATCGACCCAATCTACCTTAGAAAACCATTGTGCAAATGAGTTTGGAACAGCTTGCGGCAAACGTCTTGGGTGTGGTGCCCACGTCATCACAACTTTTACTTTTTTTGCTGGTTTTTCAATTGGATTATAGTTCACTTTTTCAGCAATTGTAATTAAATCGGCAAAAGACTGTAAAGGATGTAAAGTTGCACTTTCTAATGAAACCACAGGAACTGAAGACAATTCTTTTACTTTATTGAACATGATTTCATTATAATCCTCATCACGGTCTACTAATTTCGGAAATGTACGAACACCCAATACATCACAATAAGCACTCATCACTTGAATCGCTTCTTTGATATGCTCTTGAGAATCTCCGTTCATCACAGCTCCATCAGCCATTTCTAAAGTCCATGAATCTGCTCCTGCATTCAAAACCCACGCATTTGCACCTAAATTATAGGCTGCTTTAATAGAACTTAAACGCGTACGTAAACTTGGATTGAAGAAAATTAAACCAATTGTTTTGTTTTTACCAACTTCTTGCTGAGCAAATGGATTTGCTTTTATTTCTAATGCTGTTTTTAGTAATTCATCGATGTTTTCTACATCATAAACCGAAGTAAATTGTTTCATAATTTTAGAAGAATCTTTTGTTTTATTTGTCTCACAAAATTAGGGGAAACAATCGAAGTTTAAAGAATTATTTTAACTAATTTTCACTTAAAACAACGTCAATTCATCCTGAGGACCACGAATATTTAAACCTAAATCTTTATTCAATTTTTTAATAAAATATTTGGCTAACATTGGCGATTCTAATTCTAAATTTTGATGAATAAAGAAGTACAATTTCTGCAAACCTTCTGCTTTCCATAATTTGATGATCTCAATCCATTCATCTAAACGTTCGTAATCAGATGGAATATTTGCTCCAACAAAACGCACAAAGGCTTCATTAGAAGTCAATCGCATATGTACCATATCTCTTCTACCTGCCGTATCGACAATGATATTCGAAATATGATGATCTTCAAATAATTTTACCAATTGATTAAAGTTTTCTTCATTTGAAAACCACTCTTCATGACGAAGTTCAACAGCTAAAGGATAACCTTTGGGAAAATTTTCGATGAAGTTTTCTAATTTTTCAAAATCTTTTGGTGCAAAATTTTCGTGCATCTGCAAAAAAATCATCCCTAACTTATTTTCAAATAACGCAACAGCATCCAAATACTGATTCAATTTATCTGTTACATTTTGCAAACGTCCATAATGACTGATACTTTGTGGTATTTTTGGAAAGAATTTAAAATCCTTTGGTGTTTTCTTCGCCCAGGTTTCTACATTTTCTTTGCTGGGTGAACGGTAATATGTCGCATTTAATTCGATGCTATTAAACTGAGTAGAATAATAACTCAATTCGTCTTTTGTTTTGGGAGGATAAAAATTCTTCAAATCCTGCTTGTTCCATTTTGCACAGCCTACATACACTTCAAAATTGTCTGTTTTATCAGCTTTGTTCAACAAATCGATTGTTTCTTTTGGTGTTTTTGGCAAGGTAAAATCAACCAGCTCAGGATTTTCTACTTTTCCGAATTTCATCTTTCTAAATTTTAAAACTAAAATTAAGCAATTATCCGCAGTTGACAAGATCTATTTTAAGACAAAATGTCAGAAATCATTCCTTTGGAATGTCTTTTGAAAATTAAAAAGCGACTGATTAAGTCAACAATAACACGTACTAATTTTTAAAATATATAAAAATACAATAACAATGAATAAAGGTAATATTAATGTTTCGGTAGAGAATATCTTTCCATTAATTAAGAAGTTTTTATACAGTGATCACGAAATCTTTTTACGTGAATTAATTTCGAATGCATCTGATGCGACATTAAAATTAAAACATTTAACAAGTATTGGTGATGCTAAAGTAGAATACGGAAGTCCAAAAATTGAAGTAAAAATCAATAAAGACGACAATACTTTACACATCATTGATCAAGGTCTTGGAATGACGGCTGATGAAGTTGAAAAATACATCAATCAGGTTGCTTTTTCAGGAGCAGAGGAATTCATTAACCAACACCAAGATGCGGATGGTATTATCGGTCATTTTGGTTTGGGTTTCTATTCTGCATTCATGGTAGCAGATAAAGTAGAAATTATTACAAAATCATACAAAGATGAACCGGCTGTGCACTGGACATGTGATGGTTCACCTGAGTTTACCTTAGAAAAAGCGGAGAAAACGGAACGCGGAACAGAGATTATTTTACATATCTCGGAAGATTCAAAAGAATTTTTAGACGAATGGAAGATTCGTGAATTATTGAATAAATACAATAAATTCATGCCTATTCCGATCAAGTTCGGAACGAAAAAGGAAACACTTCCATTACCGGAAGGTGCTGCTGAAGATGCAAAACCGGAAGAAATTGAAGTTGATGATATCATCAATAATACAAATCCGGCTTGGACAAAAGCACCATCTGAATTAACAGATGAAGATTATCAGAATTTCTACAGAGAATTGTATCCGATGCAATTCGAAGAACCATTGTTTCACATTCATTTAAATGTTGATTATCCATTTAATTTGACTGGAATTTTATTCTTCCCAAAATTAGGAAACAACATTAATATCGATAAAGACCGTATACAATTATACCAAAATCAAGTATTTGTAACAGATGAAGTAAAAGGAATTGTTCCCGATTTCTTGATGTTATTACGCGGTGTGATTGATTCTCCGGATATTCCTCTGAATGTTTCACGTTCGTACTTACAAGCGGATGGTGCCGTGAAGAAAATTTCTGCACACATCACGAAAAAAGTAGCGGATAAAATGTCTTCATTAATAAATCAAAATCGTGAGGATTATGAACAAAAATGGAACGACATTAAAGTTGTGATTGAATATGGAATGATTTCGGAAGATAAATTCTTCGAAAAGTCTGACAAATTTGCATTGTATCCAACTGTTGATGGTAAATATTTTACTTGGAACGAGTTGAATTCGGCAATCAAAGATCATCAAACAAACAAAGACGGGAAATTGGTTGTGCTTTATGCTTCTGATGTTGATGGACAAGATCAATACATTCAAATTGCAAAAGAGAAAGGTTACGAAGTAATTTTATTAGATTCTCCTATCTCTTCTCATTTAATTCAGAAATTAGAATCAACGAAAGAGAATGTTACTTTTGTTCGAGTTGATGCCGATCATATTAATAATTTGATTGAAAAAGACGACGTTAAAATTTCTAAATTATCTGATGAAGATAAAGACAAATTGAAAACTGAGATTACGGATTCAATCAATAACAAGTCGTACACAATTCAATTAGAAGATTTAGCAGGAACTGATGCTCCTTTCATTATTACACAATCAGAATTTATGCGTCGTATGAAAGATATGCAAGCGACTGGCGGAGCCGGAATGTTTGGCATGGGTAATTTCCCGGAAATGTACAATGTCGTGGTAAATGCCAACTCTGATTTGGCGACGGAAATTTTAGCCAAAGAATCGAAAGAAGAAAAAGAAGCGTTAATCAATCAAGCATTAGATTTAGCAAAACTGTCTCAAGGATTGTTAAAAGGTAAAGAATTAACGAATTTTATCAACAGAAGTTTTAAGAACATTAAATAATCTCAGAACACTATATTTTAGTCGTCTTAAGCTTAAAATCCAGCACATGATGTGCTGGATTTTTTTATTATCTTATCCTCTATTGATGTGTTAAACTTTTAAAATTACATCTAAATAATTTGCAAAACATGATTTTTGTCATTAATTTTACATCAAGGAATTAATAATTATTCGTTCAGGACTTTAAAATAGTTAGTTGTTTTAAAACAGAACATTAAAATTAATAATTGTTTTTCCCTAAATAACGAAATTTTTAAGCCGACAGAGAATTTCCATAATAAGGTGGAAATTAATTCAAAATCATTATCAAAAATTTCGGGAAGGATTTCAAGGAATTGAAATCCTTTTTTACCCAGACGTTCTTTTTAAATCGATTTTACTCATAGTTTACATATTTTTTTAGTAATCGATCATTTATGAGTATATATCATTTATCATTACATATAGATATTTGTTCTATTTATAAAAAAATTCTTTTTTTATAATCATTTAAAAAGAACAAATTACAATGGACTTATTCAAATGAATGAATTTGACATTGGGAAGGATTTCAAGAGATTGAAATCCTTTTTTTATGTACTTATAAGTGATATAAAATAAAAAAAGAGAGACGAAATAGTCTCTCTTTTATGTAATTATAGTTCAGAATATACTATTCTTGTGATACAATTTTTGCAGATAAATACTCACGATTCATACGTGCGATATTATCCAAAGAAATTCCTTTTGGACATTCTATTTCACAAGCTCCTGTATTTGTACAGTTACCGAAACCTTCTAAATCCATTTGAGCTACCATTTTCTGAGCACGACGAGCAGCTTCTACTTGTCCTTGAGGTAACAATGCAAATTGAGAAACTTTTGCTCCTACGAATAACATTGCAGATCCGTTTTTACAAGTTGCAACACATGCTCCACAACCAATACATGTTGCAGCGTCAAACGCTTCATCAGCATTCATTTTATTTACAGGAATGTTGTTTGCATCTACTGTACGCCCAGAAGTGTTGACAGAAATATAACCACCTGCTTGTTGAATACGGTCAAAAGATGAACGATCAACAATTAAATCTTTGATTACCGGGAATGCAGCTGATCTCCATGGTTCGATATAAATCGTTTCTCCATCTTTGAACATACGCATATGTAACTGACAAGTTGTAACTCCTCTATCTGGTCCGTGAGCTTCACCATTGATGAATAAAGAACACATACCACAAATACCTTCACGACAGTCGTGGTCGAATGCAACTGGCTCCTTTCCTTCTTCTATTAATTGCTCGTTTAATAAGTCAAGCATTTCTAAGAAAGAAGAATCAGTAGAAACATCTTTTAAGGAATATGTTTCCATTTTTCCTTGAGCATTAGCGTTTTTTTGACGCCAAATTTTCAGCGTTACGCTGATTGTTTTTGATGATGCCATAATTCTATATGATATTTTGACATTTTGCTCGAATATTTCTTATCAAGCAAAATGATTTTATTATTTATAACTACGAGTTTTAAGCTCGATATATTTGTAATTCAAATCCTCTTTGTGTAACACCTCTGTATTGATGTCATCTCCTTTGTATTCCCAAGCTGCAACATAAGTATAGTTCGCATCATCACGTAATGCTTCCCCTTCTTCTGTTTGATACTCTTCACGGAAGTGACCACCACAAGACTCATTACGGTTAAGTGCATCAATTGCCATTAACTGTCCTAATTCTAAGAAGTCAGCTACACGTCCGGCTTTTTCTAACTCCGTATTCATTTCATCAGCATCACCAGGAACTTTTACATCACGGTAAAATTCTTCACGTAAAGCAGCAATTTCAGCTATCGCTTCTTTTAAGCCTTGAGCATTACGAGCCATACCTACTTTGTTCCACATAATAATTCCTAAACGTTTGTGGAAACTATCTACAGTCTTAGTTCCTTTATTGTTTAAGAAATGTTGGATTTGATCTTTCACTGCTTTTTCAGCTTCATCAAACTCAGGTGTATTTGTAGGAATTTTTCCTGTACGAATATCTGCTGATAAATAATCTGCAATTGTATAAGGTAATACAAAATAACCATCAGCTAAACCTTGCATTAAAGCAGAAGCTCCTAAACGGTTTGCACCGTGGTCAGAGAAATTTGCTTCACCTGCTACGAAACATCCAGGGATTGTAGACATTAAGTTGTAATCAACCCATACACCACCCATTGTATAGTGAATTGCAGGGTAGATACGCATTGGATTTTCGTATGGATTCTCATCTGTAATTTTCCAATACATTTGGAATAAGTTACCATATTTCTCTTCAATCCATTTTTTACCTAATCTTTCGATTTCTGCAGCAGAAGGATTTTGATCTCCGTTTGCAAATGCAACCTCACGACCTTTTTTCTTGATCTCATCTGTAAAATCTAAGTAAACTCCTTCACCTGTTTCATTTGCTTCGATACCATAACCAGCATCACAACGCTCTTTTGCAGCACGAGATGCAACGTCACGAGGAACTAAGTTACCGAATGCAGGATAACGTCTTTCTAAGTAGTAATCTCTGTCTTCTTCCTTAATATCAACAGCTTTTTTCTTACCAGCACGGATAGCTTCAGCGTCTTCTTTCTTTTTAGGAACCCAGATACGTCCGGAGTTACGTAAAGATTCAGACATCAAAGTTAATTTGGATTGATTTGTTCCGTGAATTGGAATACAAGTTGGGTGAATTTGTACGTAACAAGGGTTAGCAAAATATGCACCTTTTTTGTGAATTTTCCATGCAGAAGTTACGTTAGAACCCATTGCATTAGAAGATAAGAAATAAACGTTTCCGTAACCACCAGTAGCAATAACTACTGCATGAGCAGAATGTCTTTCAATTTCACCTGTAATTAAATTACGAGCAATAATACCACGAGCTTTTCCATCAACAAGTACAATATCCAACATTTCGTGACGGTTGTACATTTGAATGTGTCCTAAGTGGATTTGCTGATTCATTGCTGAATAAGCTCCTAATAATAATTGTTGTCCTGTTTGACCTTTCGCATAGAAAGTACGAGATACTTGTACCCCACCAAAAGAACGGTTATCTAATAATCCACCGTAATCACGCGCAAAAGGAACCCCTTGCATTACACATTGGTCAATAATATTACCAGAAACCTCAGCCAAACGATAAACGTTAGACTCACGAGCACGGTAATCACCACCTTTGATTGTATCGTAAAATAAACGGTAGATAGAGTCGTTATCTCCTTTATAATTTTTAGCAGCATTAATACCTCCTTGTGCAGCAATAGAGTGCGCACGACGTGGAGAATCTTGGTAACAGAATGCTTTTACTTTGTATCCTAACTCTGCTAAAGTAGCAGCCGCAGAACCACCGGCTAATCCTGTACCAACAACAATAACATCAATTTTATCACGGTTATTTGGAGCCACTAAGTTTAAGTGCGCTTTATGTTCGCTCCATTGTTTTGCGATATCTCCTTGTGGAGATTTAGAATCTAATATACTCATTTCTTGATATTATTTAATTATTTAACAAAAAAATGGTAAACAGCAATGATAATGAAACCTGCTGGAATTAAAATAGAATACCATTTTCCGAAAGCAACAATTACTGGTGTGTATTTACGGTGTCTTGCTCCAATAGATTGGAATGCAGACGCAAAACCATGTTGTAAGTGTAATGATAAAAATACAAATGCTACAATGTAGATTACTAATCTTACAAAACTTAAAGCACCTTCTAATGTGAAAACGTGATTTAAGTGATCCATAAAGTAATTACCTTGTGCAAATTCAGGTTTTGGTGAAATGTAATGATCTGTGATTGTCGGAACCCAGAAGTCATACAAGTGTAATAATAAGAAAACTAAGATTACAGCACCAGAAATAATCATATTTCTTGACATCCAAGATGCATTTGCAGCTCCGTTATACTTTTGATAAGCAACCGGTCCACGAGCTTTTTTGTTTTGAGCTTCTAACACAAACCCCATTACAAAGTGGTAAACTACACCAATTAATAAGATAGGTTGCATTAAGTACTGAATAAAAGGGTTGTCACTCATGAAAGCCGAAACTTCATTGAACCCATTCGGATTAATAACAGATAATGCATTAATCACGAAATGCTGTAACAAGAACACGATCAAAAATAACGCTGAAAGCGCCATCGCGAACTTCCTACCAATCGACGATTTTAGTAATGATTCATTTGCCATAAAGCAATTCGTTTAATTTTTTAGATATTTCCACAAATTTAAACATCCCATTGCTGTAATCACAATGAATTATATCATTTCATTAACATAATTGGATAGTTTAGAATCATTCTTAGTTATTTAGGATAGTTTTAACAAATTATCAAAAAAAATAATTGTTTAATACCGAATTAATGTCTATACTTGCAAGTAGAAAAGTAGAACAACTTTTCATAGGTTTAAGTTAGTTAGGTTAATCCTCTTATAGCAATATAAGAGGATTTTTATTTTTGTTGTAACATTTTCCGATTTAACACTACATATAAGGCATCAAAACAATAGTTTGAATAATAAAGCAAAAATATTTACTGAATTAGTCGAAAAAAACCAAGGGATTATCCATAAAGTTTGTCGTATCTATACAGATGAAAAGGATTCTCACGAGGATTTATTTCAGGAAATTGTCTTGCAATTATGGCGTTCTTATGATTCTTTTAAAGGAGATTCTAAATTCAGTACATGGATGTATCGCGTTAGTCTGAATACGGCCATTACTTTAATTAGAAAAAAGACTAAATCTAACGAAACTGATTTTAATGAAGCCCAGTTTATAAATTTAAAATCTGAAGACAAAGATGAATTCTTAGAGGAACGCATTACACTTTTGTATGCTGCAATAAGATTATTAAATGATGTAGAACGCGCATTGGTACTACTCTTCTTAGAAGATTTACCATACAAAGATATTGCTGAAACATTAGGTATTTCAGAAGTTAATGCACGCGTAAAAATGAATAGAGTGAAAATAAAGTTGAAAGAAATAATGTCAAAAATGGAACAATAATGGAGTTAGATGACTTAAAATCAATTTGGGGTTCCATAAAGGAAGAAGAAAAGTTTGACCAAAATCAAATTTTTCAAATGTTAAAGAAGAAATCATCAACTACAATAAAATGGTTGTTTATTTTTACTTTTTGTGAATTTATCATTTTCCTTGTATACAATTTATATATATTGATCTCCGGAAAAAATTTATTTGATAGCAAAGTAACAACCTTGTTAGAACAAAAAACAATCAATAACTATGAAATCACTTCTGTTTTCAGTATTGTCATTACATTTGGATTTCTAATCATGGCTTATCGCTATTTCAAGAAGATAGACCTTAATCAATCTGTTGTCGATTTGATGAAAAATATTATCTCATTTCGTCGATTGGTTAACTTGTTTATCCTTTTTACTGTTTTAAGTTTAATCGTATCTTCTGCTCCTTTTTATTATGAGTTGGGACAATCTATTTACCTTGCTAAACATGCAAACGATATACAACCACTTGCTAACAATGCAGGTATCTATGGCTGGATAGCCATTATAACAGCTGTTACATTTATTGTAATTATAGGAACGCTATATTACGGAATTATTTATTTTTTATTTCTAAGAAAACTTCAACAAAATTTAAAAGAGTTGAAAGAAATGAAATAATATATTACTTTTGTAACTGAAATGAAAAAATTTATCCACTATATCATGCTGACAATATCTCTGTTTATGACAGTGTATCAGTCTGTGCATATTTTGGATCATGCTTTAAATAAAGAACATAAAGAGCTAAAGGATAAATTCTCTAACGTACACGACCACAACTGTACGGTTTGCCATTACAATCAACATTTTATTGAAAATGATTCGAAAATCGAATTATTCGAATGGACGCAATCATATGTTCAAAAAGATAAAAATCTTTACACAACTCGTGTAAAACAAGCAGTATTACTTACTCAAAAAAGTCTTCGAGCACCACCCTACATGATTTAATCTCAAGAAAAAAACATCCTTATTTTTTTAACGTTATTAAATTATTGTATTTATGTCAATCAACATAAAATGTAGTGTTTTTGCTGCATTATTGTGTGGGACTGTGTTCGCACAAAATATTTTCGAAGGTCAAATTCTTGATAAGAATCAAAAACCTATTCCTTTCGCATCCATTTATTTCAACAACAAAGAATATCATGCGAATGCTGAAGGAAAATTTAAAATAGAAAATTTAGAGAAAGGGAATTATCATGTTCAAATAGATGAACAAGGGTACGAACCTTTTTCTCAAACCATCACGTTCGATTCGCAGCAAAAATTCGTTTTTACACTTACATTTCACAAAGCTTACAACTTAGATGAAGTAACTGTTCTAGGACACCATCACGATTTTTCTACAGCAAATATAGCGCGTGTCGACCAATCTTATATTCAGGAAAACTATGCAGGTTCTTTGGCTAAATCATTAGAAAATATTGCAGGAGTTAATGCATCCGGAATTGGTGCTTCTGCCTCAAAACCAATCATTAGAGGACTTGGTTTCAATCGATTAATTGTAACTGAAAATGGTGTAAAACAAGAAGGTCAACAATGGGGGGCTGATCATGGATTAGAAATCGATGCCTTAAATGTGGAAGATGTCGAAATTATTAAAGGTCCAGCTGCTTTAGAGTATGGAAACGAAGCAATTGCTGGTGTCATCAAAATTAATAACAATAATTTACCTGCTAAAAATTCGTTTTCCGGAGAAACGAAAGCATTGTACCAATCCATCAATGATAATTATGGAATTGGGTTCAATTTAAAATCTCGTGGTGATCATTTTTTCTATAAAATAAAAGGTTCTTATTCTGATTATGCAGATTACAGAACGACTACAGATAAGATTTATTACCTGAATCGTTATTTACCAATTTACAATAAACGCGTAAAAAATACAGCCGGACAAGACCTTAATGCAGAAATTCAAACAGGTTATATTGGCGAAAAATTTCGTTCAATTTTAACAATTTCCAACGTTAATCAAAAAATTGGTTTTTTCCCTGGCTCGCATGGAATTCCGTCCGTCGACCGTTTACAGCATGATGGAAATTATAGAAATGTTGAGTTTCCTTATCAAAAAGTAAATCATTTTAAAGTAATTTCTGAAAACGAATTTCGTTTAAATTCGAAAGATGTTCTGAAATTCCTGGCGAGTTATCAAAATAATCGTCGACAAGAAATTAGTTCGTTCCATACGCATTATGCTAATCAGCCGGCTCCAACAAAAAATCCTGATCTAGAATTAGATTTTAATCTTTCTACGTATGATTCTCAAGTAAAATTTGAGCATAATCACAGTAAAAATTTTAAAACAATCATTGGCGCGCAAGCTCAATTGCAAGCGAACAACATTGAAGGGTACAATTATTTGTTACCAAAATATGATCGGAATATTTTCAGCGGATTTTTAATAGAAGAATTCAAAAAAGGAAATACCTGGAAAGTAACTGCCGGTTTGCGTTACGATTACTCTACCTTCAAATCAGAAGGCTATTTTGATGAATTTTTATACAATTATCTAATCGAAAAAGGCAACTCTACCGGAATCGCCGATTATTATGCCAACCGTAGCAAGTCAATCGACCGAAATTTTAGTAATTTAAATGGAATGATTGGTGCTACTTTTCAGCCAAATGAATTATGGGATTTTAACCTTAATATCGGAACAAATTTCCGTTTACCTACTGCGATTGAACTAGGTTCTAATGGTATTCACCACGGCAGTTTCAGACACGAACGTGGTGACGAAAATTTGGATGTAGAAAAAGGAATTGCTGTAGATTTTAAATCTGTTTTTCATAAAAATGATTGGGACATTTCGTTTAGCCCCTATTTATATTATTTCAGCAATTACATCTTCTTGAAACCTTCAGGGCAATTTTCAATTCTCCCTCATGGTGGTCAAATTTATCAATATACACAAAGCAAAGCTTTGTTAACCGGTTTCGAGTTTGAAGTTCGCAAAAAAATTAACGAAAATTTTGATGTTGATTTGGTTTACGAATATTTGTATAACCGTCAAGTTACTGAGAACAAAAAATTAGGAAATTACCTCCCTTTCACTCCTGCCAATAATCTATTTGGGCAACTTAATTATAAGGTAAATCAACAGATAGCCTTTTTAGATGGATTAACTTTTTTTGCCAATGGAAAGTATACATTTGAGCAAGATAGAATTGCACAAAATGAAGACATTACACCAAATTATTTCTTAGTAGGAATCGGAGGAAAAACCAAATTAAAGTTCGGTCATTTTCGTGCAGATTTAAGTATTCAGGTATCTAATTTATTGAATAAAAACTATTACAATCATACCAGTTTTTATCGCGCATTGCAATTACCGGAACAGGCACGTAATATACAAGTAATGCTAGGAATTCCATTCGGAAAATAAGGAATACATGAAAAAGAATGATCCAATTATCGGACTATTCTTTAGTATTATTCTTTTTTCGATACCAATTTTTAATCAATTACATTTTTCTTTAATCGATCATTCGCAAGAATTTTCGAATCAGAAAAAAGAAATGATTCATCATCAGTGTCAGCATTTTATTTTTTACACCATTTTTCTTGACACGCATGATGAACCAAAAATTGAAGTAGAAACCAACGAAGAATTTTATCAAAGAATTAGTTTCAATCAAGTAGAAAAAATTAAATTTTCTGCTATTGAATTTCATTTTACACGTGGCCCTCCGATTTTTAAAGGCTGAATTTCGTCATTCGTTTTTTCGGAATTCATAAAAACGTAAAAAATATAATTCAATTCAAAAAAAATATAACACAATGAAAAATTCAATCTTAAAATATACATTTATTTCAATCGTAAGTTTATTCATCACGACATCTTGTTCAGATGATGATTCAACTTTAGATACAACAAAACCGGAAATCAATTTAATTTCTCCAAAAGATGATGCTCACATCCATTTGGGAGATGTCATCAACATTGAAGCAATTTTAAAAGATAATGTTGAATTAGGTTCTGTAAAAGTTGACATCCATTATGCCGGAGACGGGCACCAACACAGAAATGCGAATGTAAATTGGGAATATAGTAAAGAAGAATCTATCCCTTCCGGACAAAAAGAATATGCTTTTACGCATAAAGTACAAGTTCCGACAGAAGGAATTACGGATGGTCATTACCATTTAGGTCTTTATTTAATTGACAAAGCCGGTAATCAATCTCAAACCTTCATCGAAATCGATGTAGTAGACCATGGTCACGAACATTAATTTTAATTTGTAAAAAATGCCTGAAATTTCAGGCATTTTTTTATGTTCATTGTTAAAAGAATGTTATTTTAGCAATCTTCAATTATATCAAAACAAAAAAATGATTGCAATAGCTGATAGCGGTTCTACTAAAACAGATTGGGTGATTTTAGATAGTGACCTGAATGAAGTGTTTAGAACAAATACAATCGGATTTAATCCATATTTTGTAACAGCAGACGATATTACAGCTGAATTACAAAAAAACGAAGATTTTGCACCCGTTGCAACTGAGTTTACAAAAGTCTTTTTTTACGGAGCAGGAACTTCTAGTGAAGCGATGCACGAAGTTGTAAAAAACGGTTTAAATAATTTTTTCACTAATGCAGAACTTACTGTTGACCATGATTTATTGGCGGCTTGTTATGCTACTTATATGGGAAAACCTGCAATGGTTTGTATCTTAGGAACAGGTTCTAATTCATGTTATTTTGATGGAACAACCATGCGTGAAGAAACAAAATCTTTGGCTTATATTTTAGGAGATGAAGGTTCCGGAAACGATTTAGGCAAACGTGTTTTACGTGCATTCTATACAAAAAAAATGCCTCCGCATTTAGCGAAAGCGTTTGATGACTATTACAAATTGTCGGTGGACGAATTAAACAAAAATGTCTACCAGAATAAGTTTGCAAATACCTATTTAGCTTCATTTAATAAATTTGTGGTAGAGCATAAAAATGATCCGTTTATTCAGAAAATTATATATGATGCAATGTGTTCATTTATCGAATATCAAATTACACCTTATGAAGAAGCTCGTCATTCAGAGTTAAATTTCATCGGTTCTATTGCACATATTTACGAAGATGTTATTCGTTCTGTTGCTGCTGAATACCATTTAACTGTTGGACATATTATCAGAAAACCAATTGACAATGTCGTTGATTATCACAAGAAATATTTGATTAAATAAAATGATACATCAACCAAAAATTGCAATCATCTCTTACAATACACCTCATCGAAAAACGCAGGATGTATTAAATGGGTTGAAAGCCAAAGGCTATCAAAATGTGAGTGTATTTGCTTTGCCTTTTGTACAGCGCGAAAACCCTTTCAAACCAATTTATCAACATCGACCAAGTAAAGCAATTCAAATTGAACCAATTGATTTTTGTCAAAATTTTGGATACGATTTTGAACAAACAACTGCTGACACTTTAAATCATCAGTTAAATGAATTTAATGCCGATTATGTGATTATTGCTGGAGCTGGTTTATTACCGGACGAATTGGTTGAAAATCATAAAATAATCAATACACACCCAGGCTTTTTACCTTTAACACGTGGATTAGACTCGTTGAAATGGGCAATTACAAAAGGTGTAAAAATTGGTGTAACCACTCATTTTGTAGATACTGAAGCTGATGCAGGATTTTTAATCGAACAAAAACATGTTCCTGTTTATGCAAATGACACATTTCATTCCGTTGCCTATCGGCAATACGAAACAGAAATTGAAATGTTAGTCAATTCAATAGAATTAATTCCGACACTTTCTGATTTCAAATCTCTTTCTTCAAACGAATTTGAAGCAACACGCAGAATGCCAAAAGCGACTGAAGAAAACTTGATGCAAGCATTTGAAATTTATAAAGAAAAATATAAAAGGGAATAAATATTTTTTTAGATACAACTTAAAAAATAGGCTAACCTTTTGGTTAGCCTATTTTCATTGTTTTTATAGTAAAATGAAACGTATATTTTATTCATTCGAACTGCTATAATTCTTCCGCTAACAATTGGTCTCCTTTCTTTCTGACACTCTTATAAGCCTTGTAACAAACATATAAAATAATCAACACAAAAATAAACGCCAACGGAGCTAAAACAATCGCTGTAATACTCAAAACAATCGAACTAAAAGTTTCTCCTGTATTGACTAAAAAATTTCCCGCTCCGGCAGTTGTTGTTGTCGAAACTGCTCGTGCAGCAGCAGTGGTTCCGCTAATCGCTGCCGCCGTACCACCACCGGCAATAATTGCCAAAGCCCAGGTTGCAACTTCATTCATCTCAGGCATTGTAATTCCAACAGCTATCGTACCGGCAATTCCTGCCAAAGGAACAGCTATCGTGTCCAGTAAATTATCTATAATAGGGATATAATAAGCTCCAATTTCTACTAACATTGCCACACCAAGTGTAATCAGTGCAGGAGTGCTTCCTACCCACATCCAGCTTTCATCCAGATTCACGAAACTTCCTCCGAATTTTACGGCCAAACTCAATACAAATAGTGGTAAAAAAATCCGAAACCCGGCGGCCGCAGCTAATCCTATTCCCAAAAATAGAGAGAAAATGGTCGTCATTGAAAATAAATCGTTCATAATTTAGTCGTTTATAATAGTTCTGGTATCATAAATATAATGATAAAAAAGATACAATTTTTATTATTTTTTCTTTCCTTTGCATCCGATTAAGAGAAATGAAGTACTGCAAAGTACTTTTTTTATGTAAAAAGACCTAAATGTTTGATCTACACCTAAATAATCGAATAACAGCTCCATCTTTTCTTAAAAAGATTGAAGATTACTTCTTTTCTCAAAATCGCCCAGCCAAAACTTCTTCACAACGACATTTAATATTTTGCAAGAATCAATTTCTTTTTATTTTAATTTCTGACAGGAAAATTTTATCTTTAAGAAAATTTAATGAGAACTCTTGCAATGGAAACATCAAAAAAAATTAAAAAAAATAACAATACAAAAATGCTAGTAATAGGAATTGCAGGAGGAACAGGTTCAGGAAAAACGACTGTCGTTAACAATATTTTGAGAGATCTTAACGCGGAAAGCGTAATCGTTATTTCTCAGGATAATTATTACAAAGATCATCCTGACTTATCATTTGATGAACGTTCTAAAATCAACTTTGACCATCCAAGATCAATTGATTTTGAATTGTTAAAAGAGCATGTTGCTTTACTGAAAAGCGGGGTTTCCATTGAACAACCTGTCTATTCATTTATTACACATAGCCGCAAAGAGGAAACAATTTTGACTCATCCGCAATCTGTTGTGATTGTAGAGGGAATTCTAGTCCTTACAGATCCTGATTTGCGCGATTTATTTGATGTAAAAATATTTGTTCATGCAGACTCTGACGAACGCCTTATTCGTCGTGTACGACGTGATATACAAGAACGTGGGCGCGATTTAGATGAAGTTTTAACACGTTACCAAAAAACGCTAAAACCTATGCATCAACAATTTATCGAACCTTCTAAAAATTATGCCGACATTATTATTCCAAATATGAAAAAGAAAAATTCTGTCGCAATCAAAGTTTTATCAACTGTAATTAAAGAAAAACTCAACTCTAAAACTACTGTATAATGAAAGAAAAATCGGAAGAAATCTTTGACGAAGAGCTTACTCCAAAAGTACCGAAAAGAAAAATTAAAGATACCTTCGTATTCAAATTTGTTTGGAATCGTTACTTTATACTAACGATTGCTTTTGCCGTTTGGATGATTTTTTTCGACCAAAACTCTTTTTTCGTACACCGTGAGTTAGATAAACAAATAAAATTATTGGAAGTTGATGAACAATATTACCAGGAACACTTGGATAAAGAAACTGAAAAATTAAATCAACTAAATAGTAATCCTGCTGAAATAGAACGTATCGCGAGAGAAAAACATTTTTTGAAAAAAGACGACGAAGATATTTTTATCATTCAGCAAGAAAAAGTTACGAAGCCACAAACCCAAAAAAATGAGTAAACTATTTGAAGATTTCAATACGATTTCTGAAAAAGAATGGAAAAATAAAGTTCAGGTTGAACTAAAAGGTTTAGAATATAATGAAACGTTAGTTTGGGGTACAAACGATCAAATTAATGTAAAACCCTTGTATACAAAGGATGATGTAGACTATCCAAACATTCAACCTTTACCAAAATCATCAAAAGATTGGAAAATCATTTCAAAATACACAGGAAATCACAACCAGGATTATAGTTTTTTGTACGGTTATTTAATTGAACAACAAGACATCAATCCTTCGTTAAAACTTCCGGATTATTTAGATTTATTTATCAAATTTGATGGAACTTCAGCTTTAAAATCTCTCGAAAATCTTCCAAATTTAAAATATTTGGATTTGGATGTTTACGGATTTTTAGCCCAAAATGGTTTATGGAAAAATGACACAGAAAAAGCGTCAAAAGAATTAATCAAAGAAGCCTTAGAATTAAAAAATTTTGAAAAGGTAATTTCAATCCAAGGTGATGTTTATCAAAATGCAGGAGCAAATCATGTACAGCAAATTGCAATTACACTTGCCCATGCCGTCGAATATTTGGAAAATTTCGGAGCTGATATTGCAGATAAAATCTATTTCAAGTTTGCGGTAGGAAGCAATTATTTCTTTGAAATTGCCAAATTGAGAGCTTTCCGTTTCTTATGGAAAATGATTCTGGAACAGTACAACAAAGAAAGTGAAGCTTTTATTTTTACAACAACATCAGGACGTAATAAATCGAAACTGGATATTTACAATAATGTTATTCGCTCAACTGTAGAAGCATCTTCTGCCATTTTTGGTTCGAGTGATGCTGTCTTTGTAGGTTCTTATGATGAATTAAATCATGAATCAGATTTTGGCTTAGAATTGGCTGCCAAACAGCAATTGTTACTTCAAAAAGAATCTTATCTCAATCAGTTTTCTGATCCTGCAGCAGGTTCTTTCTACATCGAAAATTTAACAAATCAATTGGCTGAAAATGCATTAGAATTGTTCAAAACCATTCAAAATGCAGGAGGTTTCGTCAATGCTTTACAAAATGAAACCATTCAGGATTTTGTTTATACAAGTGCCAAAAAAGAACAAAAAGAGTTTGATGAACAACTCATTCAATTGATTGGAGTGAACAAATTTAGAAATCCAGCTGATGTAATTGAAAAATCACCGAAAGAAAAAATTATCAAACAGGCACTCTTCATCCCTATTGTTCCAACGCGCCTGGCTGAAAAAGAAGAAAAAAAATAGTTTTTAGAACATGAATTGGACTCCGATTTCGTTAGAAGAACTTACTATTATAATCGAAACTTCAGTAGCTGTAATGGATGCTGAAGTTTTGTCTTTTTGGAATTCAGTCAAAATTATTCCTGAAAAAAGAAAAGCTCCTTTTTATGGTGGTGATGACTTTTTTTGGATTGTTGGAAAAATTGGAAGATTTATTATTTATTACAATGATATTGAGGAAGGGTTTAATATTTCTAGAGAAAATAAACCTCATCAAATTGACATTGAAGCTGCTGAACAAGACGAACTGCATTTTGCTTTACTCAAATTATTAAAAATTTATGAAACCTAGGAAGTACATCTTTCAACGAAGTATTGCCAGTCTTGTTGATTACTCAATAGTTATTATTATTACATCTCTGTATATTTATAAATTTGGAGATTCTACGATTGATGGAAGTTATCATGTAAGTGGAATTATGGTTTTACCTATTTTTGTTTTTTGGTTAATTTATTTTGTAGCTATTGAAACCATTTTGCATGGAACATTGGGACATTTAATCCTAAATTTGCAACCAGTAGATGCAAAAACAGAAAAACCTCTCAATTATTCACAATCTTTAATTCGTCATCTTTTAGATCCTATTGATTATTTTGCATTCTGTGGAATAATTGGTATTCTAGTCATAAATAATTTTAGCGAAAGCCAACGATTAGGAGATCTTTTTGCTAAAACGAAAATGATAAAAAAATAAAAAATTACATTTTGAATCAAACTATTTTAACAAAAGAATTCCAAGCATATTTAAAAACAATTGAACACGAAGATTTCAAATCTATTGGATTAAAAAAATCTCCGTTTGATGCGGTATCTTCTTCAGAGATTGCGCAACAATTAAAAGGAATTCAAGTTTCTAAACATAAATTTCCGACTCTTTATGCTGCAGAGAATATTTATTTCCCTCCTTCTGTAAATTTAGAGCAGGCAAGTTCTGAGGCAACTGCAATTTACAAAGCGAATTTGATCAATGGTAAAACTTTGATTGATTTGACTGCAGGTTTCGGAATTGATACCATGGCTTTTGCCAAGAGTTTTGACAAGGTGTATCACATTGAACAAAATCCTGAATTAAGTCAAATCGTACATCACAATGCACAGATTTTAGCCCCAAATCTGGAAACATATACCGGAACTTTTCAAACTTTTTTTAAAGAAAATCCTGCTTTGGAATTTGATGTCATTTACCTGGATCCTGCGAGAAGAAATTCGAGTGGACGAAAATTCATTTTAGAAGATTTAGAACCTAATATTTTAGAATGGATTCCAACCTTTTTTGAGAAATCCAATCAAATCATGATTAAACTCTCTCCTCTACTGGATATTACTTCTACCTTACAACAAATCGATGCTGTTTCTGAAATTCATATTGTTGCCTTAAAGAATGAAGTAAAAGATTTTCTTCTCATTTTAGATAAGAATAACTCTTCCAAAAACCCTTTAATTCAAGCCGTTAATTTGGAAAGCGAACAACATAAATTTTCTTTCCATTTTGAAGATGAATACAAGGCGAATGCGAGCTTCGGATCTATTCAACGTTATATTTACGAACCGAATGTAGCCATTCTAAAAACTGGTGCTTTCAAGTTATTAAGTGAACAATTAAACTTGTCTAAACTTCATCAGAATACACATTTGTATACATCAAATGAACTTCTGCCTGATTTTCCCGGTAAAATTTATCTGATTAAAAAAGAAGTTCAGCACCCTAAAAAAGAAATTTTAAAAAGTAAAGCGAATCTGTTGGTTAAAAATTACAACCAACCGATTGATGTAATTAAAAAGAAATTTAAAATCAATGACGGAGGTGAAACAACCCTAATTTTCACGCAAAGTATAAACGGTTTTCATATTCTAAAAACTTCGCGTATTTAGTTGGGTTTCGAAAAAAGTTGTGCTAATTTTATACAACAATATTCAACCCTAAAAAAATACATTTGAAACTCAAAAATAAAATCGAAAACTTTATCTACGGAGAAGCTCTTGCAGATGGTATTAAAACATCTTTAGCAATTGTTATTCCTCCTTTGGTTGCAAGTTTTTTCGGTGATTTATACGCCGGTGTTACAATAAGTCTCGGTGCAGTCTTGGCGCATATGACCGATACTCCCGGCCCATTTAAGGAACGTAGGAATTTAATGTGGCTTTCGGTTTTATTGATTTTTATTGTTTCTTATTTCACAAAAACGATCAATCATTTTCCTGTGCTTTTGGGAATCTGTTTAACTCTTGTCGTATTCTGCTCGAACATGTTAACCGTCTGGGGACAGCGTACGAGTGCGGTTGGAATGGTCGTCATGATGACAATGGTAATGAATATGAATGATTTACGTTCTTATTTAAGTCCGTTTCATATCGCGCTTTTTGTAACAGCCGGAGCTGCTTGGTACACTATTTTCAGTTTAGCAATCAGTACATTTCGCCCATACCGAATGGCACAGCAAAATCTTGCAGACGCCATGATTCATATTTCTGAATACATCAGAATAAAAGCCTCAATGTTTGATAAAGATTCCAATTACGATGATATTATCAAAAAGTTGATTGATGAACATGTTGTCATTAATGAAAAACAAAATCTGGTTCGTGAATTAGTTTTCTCCAATAAAAGGTTAGTAAAAGATCAAACACCTATTGGTCGCTCTATTGTATTTATTTTTTCTGATTTAATTGATATTTTCGAAAATATTACAGCGACACAGTACGATTACGAGAAAATCAGAGAAGTGTATGGCGATTCGAAAGCAATGCGTAAAATTTACAACATGATGAATAAACTTGCGCATGAATTGAAAATGATTGCGTATCATATTAATTCTAATAAACGTCCTAAACAACCTACATTCGATTTTGAAGTGGAATTAAAAAAGATTGACGACGCCATTAAAGAATTGTATGCAGAGGGTAAAAAACCCATTGTGTTAACCAAAATCTATATCAATCTAAAACAAGTTGTTTACAAAATTGAATTTATTCATAAGTTTTTTTACGATGATTCTTTTACAGAAAAAAAGAAAAATCCATTGGAACATGCTGAGCATTTTGAACCTACTGTGGATTATTCATGGCGGAAACTTAGAGATCATTTCAATTTAAAATCTCCTATTTTCAGACACGCTATACGTTCTTCTATTGTTATATTATTGGCATATGGCGTTACATTTATTATTCCGATGACTTATCATAGTTACTGGATTTTGATGACAGTTCTGGTCATTTTAAAACCCGGTTTTAGTGTTACTAAAAAACGTAATTTCCAACGATTAAAGGGAACTATAGCAGGAGGTTTGGTCGGAATATTAGTTCTTTTAATTATTCCACAACATGCTATACGATTTGCTTTGATGCTGTTCTTTATGTTAATGGCTTATACCTTTATTCGTCATAAATATGCAATTGGTACATTCTATTTAACCGCTTATATTTTGATTTCGTTTAGTTTTTATTCTCAAAAAGATTCGCTGTATATTATTCAAGAACGTTTAATCGATACACTTGTAGGTGGGTTTATGGCTTTCATTTCATGTTATTTAATTTTACCTACTTGGGAAAAAAATAACATGAATGAGTATATTCAAAAAGCGTTAATCGCCAATTATGAATTCATTTTTCTAGTTTTTAAAAAATTAGCTGACAATGAAGTTTCAACAACTGACTATAAACTTGCACGAAAAGATGTTTTTATTGCAATGGCAAATATCAATTCGGTTTTCCAGCGGGTCATTTCAGAACCAAAAGGTAAACAGGAAAATGCAAATGTGTTGAATAAATTTACCATCTTCAATCAATCCTTTGTCTCTTATTCCGTTGGTTTAGTAAAAATTATTAAAAAGAATAATTCTGTTATTTTAACTTCTGAACATATCCGTTTAATGAAGAAAATTTTGCAATTATTGCTTCAAAATATTCGACTTTACGGTGAATATGAAACCGAAAATTTACCTAAAACAATTGAATTTAGGGATAAAACCATTGCGTATACAGAAATTGAAACAGAAGCTTTACAAAATGACTCTGATTTAATTGAAGATTTACTGGAATATCTATATGAAATCGCTTATGATTTCACAAAAGTCGGACACGTTTTCGTGAAAGATGAACCTTTAAAAGAATAAATAAGCTACATGACAATCATCCAGCTTTTCAAAAATTTACGCCCATTTGTAAAACCTTACCGTGCTTTAGTTGTAGCAACTTTACTTCTAACTTTGGTTGGTTCATTTACCTCGCAAGTCAATGCTTTGATTTTACAATATACCGTAGATTCTATTAATGGATTGGTTGAAGCCGGTGAAGGTTTGAAAGAGGGTCTCCAAATCATTCTATTTATCTCTATTGTCCTGATGACAAAAGAAATTTTGAATGCATTTATTACGTTTGGGCAAAAATATTACGGAGAAAAATTGAGAATTTTAGTTTCTCAAGATTTGGCTCAAGCAATTATCGAAAAGATTTTAACCTATCGAATGGCTTTTTATACCGATCAGGATAATCAAGCCGGAAAATTACAAACTCGTATTGATAGAGGAATAGAAAGCTTGACCCGCTTGGTTCAAAACTTTTTTATTGATATCCTTCCTCTTTTTGCAAATTCCATTGTGGCATTAATTTTAATGTTCAATGCAAATGTTTATGTTGGTTTAGTTGGACTTTGTATTGTTCCAATTTATTTCATCATTACACAACGGCAAGCAAAAAAACTGAGTGGCTGGCGAAGAAACCTGAGAGGTTACCGCGAACAGAAATCACAAGGAATCATTAGTATAATTGACTCTATCACAGTTATAAAATCATTTAACAGAGAAGATATCGAAGGTAAAAAACAACTCGCACTGCAAAAAGAATTGACCAACAATCAAATGCAAACACGCAAAACGAGTTTCTTTTTCGATGGTTTAAAATCTTTTATTGAACAATTTGGAGTGGTGATTATCATTATCTTAACAGCTTATTTGGTATTGGATGGGCAAATGACTATTGGAGCAATTATGTTTCACATTTTATTGTTCAATAATGTTTCGGCTCCGATTCGTCAATTGCACCGAATTTATGACGAAATGAATGATGCCATGATTTATTCGGAAAGTTTTTTTGGTATCTTGAAAGCGGATAACGAAAAAGAATCTTCCGGGACTTATATCCCTACCTATTTAAAAGGAAAATTCGAAATTCAGAACGTCGATTTTTCTTACCCAAATGGATACAAAGCCTTAAAAAATATCAACATGATAATTCAACCGAATAAAATTACAGCTTTGGTTGGTTTGTCAGGTGCCGGGAAAAGTACCATTATCAATTTATTGGATAAATTTTATCAGCCGGATTCAGGTAAAATTTTATTGGATGGAATTGATATAGAAGAATATAATACACAATTTTTACGGGATAACATCGGGTTGGTTTTACAAAAAAATCATATTTTCAACGGAACAATTGAAGAAAATATACGATACGGAAATGTCAATGCTACTTTCGAAGAAATAGAGGATGCTGCAAAACGTGCTTACATTCATGAACAAATTATGGATTTGCCCGAAGGGTATCAGTCCAAGGCTTTATTACTTTCCGGCGGTCAGCAACAACGCATAGCCATTGCCAGAATGTTTCTTAAAAATCCTCCCATTATTTTCCTGGACGAACCGACAGCAAGTCTTGACGCCATTGCGACTGAACAAATCAAAAACAGTTTAGATGCGATAAAAAAAGACCGAACTGTCATTATTATTTCCCATAGTATTTCTCAAATTATTGATGCGGATTATACTTACGTCATGAAACAAGGTGAACTTGTTGAACACGGAATTCATGAAGATGTTTATAAAATGAATGGTACGTATAAAGAAATTTTTGATGCAATGGCGAAAAGTTTGAACATTGAAAAAATCGCCAAAACATTTGATGAAGACGAAGAAGAAAATTATTAAAAAAAACGTATTACATCCATTATAAATTATTATCTTTAAAGGAGTAATAGGTTGGCATATGAAAAATTTAGTTTATTTTGTAATAGGGTTGTTACTTCTAACCCAATCTTGCGAGCAAAAAAAAGAAGCTCCCAAAGAATTAGCCATTAATACCCTAACGTACGAAAGTGCATTAGATGTTCCTGTGAGTAAAGTCGGCGTCATAATTAACATCGACTCTGTTGGCTTTTTTGATCACAACTCACAAAACTTGGATAAAAATATAGAATCGAAATCTATTGAAAATCAACTAAAACAATTGAATTCCAAATTTGATGTTGTCAAAACAATTCGTGATAAATCGGTAAAAATCCTAAATGATAATCACTACAAATATCAAATGATTGATAAATTTGATAAAAAAATTATCCCACATGAACTGATTACACAAGAGAATGTCAATCAGGTAAAATTTAACGATTTAAAAAATACTATTAAACTGGATGATTTAGTTGTAATCAATGTCAAATCCGGGCTTGATTTTGATCCGGTAAATAAACAGAAATATATTGCCAAAACATATGTTTACATTAATATTTTAGACTTAAAAAACAATGTCTTAAAATATAGTGAAACAATTGGCGGAACAAAATATATAGAAGAAACAATCAACAAAACATCTACAGATTATTTAGGACAAATGATGAAAGAATCATTAAACGAAACATTAGACATTATCGATAAGAAATATTAAATACATTGAACTATGCGCCATTTTATTTGGCTTTTTTTTGGAAGTCCTGATACCATAAAAAGTTTCAGGATTTTTATTTTTAATCCTATTCTAATCTAGACTTTTATTCATGGTATATTTTTTGTTAAATTTATCCAAAATATAATAATGCCTACCATCCGTTATTTTTCTCTTATCGCTTTACTCTCTTCCCTATCCGGTTTTGGACAACAGCTGATTGATCCTCAACTTAAATTACCTGTTGATAAAGCCATAGAAACGAGTTATGAATTGAAAAACAAACAGCTCGAAGTTGAAAAAAATAATTATCAATATAATGAAATAAAAGGTAAACGACAACCCAACTTATCTGCCATTGCTTTAGGTGGGTATTTCAACTCACATGGAATTATTGATATTCCTACCAAATCAATCGATTTATTATCAACAGATCTTTTTTCCGGAAATCAACAATTTAATACATCTGCAGGTATTGTAACACTTGGAGTCAATGCCACTCAGGTTATTTTTTCTGGCTTACAAATTCCAAATGCCTTAAATGCTATCCAAGAAAAAAGCGTTGCACTAGACTATTTGAAAGAAGCTGAAAAAGAAAACATCACCAAAGATATTTTACAAACGTATGATCAGCTGATGTTATTAGGAAAAGTAGAAGAGTTAATTTCTAATTCTGTAAAACGTTTGGATAAAGAGCATCTAAAAGTTCAGAAAGCCATCCAAAATGGTTTAGCAATTCCATATGATCGTGAGAAAATAAAACTAGCGATGCTCGAATTAGAAGCCCGGCAAGTTGAAGTAAATGGTAATAGGCAATTACTTTATAAAAAACTGGAAACACTTACTCATCTGACACTACAGGATCTTCAGCAAATACACTATGAACTTATTCCTCTTGATATTCTTTCGTCAACTTATACTTTAGAAAATAAAAAAGAACTGAAAGCACTTGAACATTCTGTGAAAGCGTACGAATTTTTATATCAAAAAGAAAAAGGTTCACATTTACCACAAGTTTTTGCTTTTGCGAACACCAATTACACGTCTATTTTTGGAAGTCGTTTCAAACTAAAAGATGTTGATTTATTAGGAGATGTTAATTTGAAATTGAACCAATTTACTTTATTTCCCAACATTCTGATTGGAATTGGAGCAAAATGGGAATTATTGGACGGAGGTCAACACAAAAACAAATTGGCTCAGGCAAAAACTGATATCATGATCAATGAGAATAAATTGAAAGATTCAAAAGAAAAACTAAACCTTTTATTAAGCAAAAATAAGATTGATTACGAAACCTCATCAGAAAAATTAAAAGTAAACAAGCAACAAAATACCATTGCAACCAATAATTTAGACATTGCTTCGAGACGTTTTCAGGAAGGGTTGATTGATGTAACCGAACGTTTGGCTGCCGAAAATGATTTTTACAAAGCCAATTTAGGTTATTATGCACAGATTTTGGATCAACGTGCTAAAACATACGAATTGCTTCAGACTTCAGGGGAATTATTTAATCAATTATCGAATTAAAATCATGAAAAATACTATACCATTTCTTTGCGCATTAAGCGGATTACTTCTCTTTTCTAACTGCAAATCTTCCGATAAAGAAAATCATGCAGATCATCTTTCTACCTTTCAAGGGAAGATTGAACGTGATCAAATTAGCGTTGTCACTAAAATTCCGGGTAAAATAGATCAAATTTTAGTACATGAAGGCGATGCTGTCAAAAAGGGAGAAACACTTTTTATCTTGCAATTACCTGAAGTTGATGCGAAGAAAAGTCAAGCAGAAGGAGCTGTAAATTCTGCTGAAGCTCAATACAAAATGGCAAAAAAAGGCGCAACCGACAATCAATTAAAACAATTGCGGGCAAAAGTTGCAGGATTGAAAGAACAGTTAGATTATGCTGAGAAATCAAATCATCGTTTACGAAATATGCTTCGAGACAGCCTTGTACCTCAACAAACTTATGATGAAGTCTATGCAAAATATCAAGGCGCTAAAAATCAATATTTAGCAGCTACAGCCGAATTAGCTGATGCTGAAAACGGCGCCCGTATTGAGCAGCAACAAATGGCATTAGGGCAAAAAGAACGTGCGCTTGGTGCTCTTCAAGAAGTTGATGTCGCTGAAGCAGAAAGACACATCAAAGCTCCACAGGATATGACTGTCGAAACCATTAATTTAAAAGTTGGTGAATTAGCTTTAGCCGGCTATTCTATTGCCAATGGAATTTTAGAAAATACTACTTTTTTCCGCTTTACAATTCCAGAAAATAAAATTGGACAACTACAAAAAAATCAAATCGTAACCTTAAAAATTCCATACCAAAATAATAAGGTGTTGAAAGGACGAATCGTTTCGATAAAAGCTCTAAGCTCTTATGCCAATATATCTACAGCCTATCCTGATATTGACCAACAACAATCGCAATACGAAGTAAAAGTAATGCCTGTTGATCCTAAACAAGCTTCTCAGCTATTGACAAAAGCAAATGTTATTTTAGACCTTAACGCCAAATAAACTGCAATGAAAACCATTTTTCATTTAATCATACGCGAATTTAAACTCTTCTTCAAGAATCCTGTTCTACCTGTCTTGTTTTTAGGAGCACCTATTATGTATGGCATTTTGATTGGAAACGTGTATAAAAAAGGAAATGTAACCGATTTGCCCATTATTGTAGTAGATGAAGATCACACCACAACAAGTCAGAAAATTATTCAAATGTTGGATGAAAACGAATCAGTTCACGTTATAGAAGTACTTCCTTCCACTTTTGATTCTAAAAATAAAGCGTTAGCCATAGGAGCTGAAGTTGTCGTTGTAATTCCCCGTAATTTTCAAGCTGATTTACAACAAAAAAAATTACCCGAAATTGCTTACTTTGTTGATGGATCCAATACATTGACATCCAATACTGCTGCAATCGCTGTTACCACTGTTTTGACGACTATGAAAGCCGGTATTTCAATTGAAACAGCTCGTAAGCAAGGTGTACCTGAATTTGTAGCCACGCAAAGTTATGAACCTTTCAAATCGACCATGATTCGGCAGAATATCAGAAGTGGAAATTACCTCTATTTTATGCTTCCGGGTGTTTTACTTACTGTTTTACAACAAGTTTTATTGTTAGGATTAGCACTTTCTTTTGCTTCCGAATTTGAGAATAAAACATTTAATGAACTCATTGGAAAAACATCCAATCCTTTTACAATTCTTTTTATCAAAACATTTCCCTATTTATTGATGTCAGTATTTATCTACCTGCTTTATTATTGGTTCGGAATGTTTTATGAAATGAAATTAGAAACCGAATTTTGGCCGTTCTTCTATGCTTCTCTTGCCTTTATTTTAGCCGTTTGTTTTTTAGGATTCCTGGTAAGTATTTTACTTCCAAATCAATTAAAAGCAACTGAAGTATTGATGGTTGTTGCGACACCAAGTTTCATTTTGAGTGGTTTCACATGGCCATTAAGCCAAATGCCAAAATGGATTCAAACAATTGCAGACTGTATTCCATTAACGCATTATTTGAAAATATTTCGAATTCTCTTCATCGAAAAAGGAGATCCCTCTTTAATTCAACCCCATTTAAATAATTTAATTGTAATAGGAAGTAGTTGCTTTGTCTTATCTTTGGCCATCCTAATCGTTAAAATCAGAAAGGCTAAACAGTCAATGAAGGTAATCGAAACAGAAAAGATTTAGCCGCTATTTTAACTTACAAAACAGATAATATAACATGAATTTTCTAACAGTTGAAAATCTAACCAAATCATACGGAATCCGAACATTATTTGAAGACGTCAACTTCCATGTAAATGAAGGTGATCAAATAGCTTTTGTTGCAAAAAACGGGAGTGGAAAATCTACTTTACTTAAAATTTTAGCTGGATTAGAAACACCTGATTCAGGAGATATCCGCCCAAACAAAGGTGTTAAAATCTTAATGCTGGATCAAAGCGATGATTTTGACGAAAATTTAAAAGGTGAAGAATATATTTTCAACCATTCGAATGAAGTTTTAGACGTTGTACGTCAGTATGAAAACATAATCGAAAATGATCCAACAAACCCTGAATTAGTTAATTTAATGGGGAAAATGGATGTTTTAGAAGCTTGGAAAGTTGAACCTACGATTAAAGAGATTTTATCAAAATTAAAGATTGATTTCTTGGATCAAAAAATTGGAAAACTTTCAGGGGGTCAGCGTAAACGTATTTCGTTAGCAAAATTCTTAATCGATTTAAGCTTCGAGAATGGTTATGTTCTTTTAATTTTAGATGAGCCTACTAATCATTTGGATATCGAAATGGTAGAATGGTTAGAATATTTCTTGAATAAAGAAAATAAAACGTTGATTCTCGTAACACATGATCGATATTTCTTAGATGCGATTTGTACCAAAATTTTGGAAATGGAGGATAAAACACTCTATGTACATGCTGGTAATTACGAAACCTATATCACCAATAAAGCATTGCGTATTGAAAACCAAAATGCAACCATTGATAAGGCGAAAAATCTTTACCGCAAAGAAATTGAATGGATGCGCCGTCAGCCACAGGCTCGTACAACGAAGTCTAAATCTCGAATTGATGCGTTTTATGATACAGAAAAAGTTGCTAAACATAAAATAATCGATCAACAGGTAAAATTAGAGATGGTCATGACACGTTTGGGTCAAAAAATCATCGAGATGGAACACGTTTCGAAAGCATTTGGGGCAAAGAAAATTTTAGATGACTTTTCTTATATTTTTGCGCGTGGTGGAAAAATTGGTTTAGTTGGAAAAAATGGAGTGGGTAAAACAACTTTCTTAAAAATGCTGGAAGGAATTGAACCTGCTGATTCCGGAATGATAGAACGTGGAGAAACATTGAATATCGGACATTTTAAGCAAGATGGTATTAATTTTAAAGAAGATGAGCGTGTCATCGAATTTGTAAAAGACATCGCAGATTTCTTCCCGCTTGCAAATGGAAAAGAAATGCGTGCCGAACAATTCTTAGAAATGTTTTTATTTACACCGGAACAACAACATACTTATATTTCTAAGTTAAGCGGAGGGGAGAAAAAACGTCTTCAATTATTGGCCATTCTATACAAAAATCCAAACTTTTTGATTCTTGATGAGCCTACAAACGATTTGGATTTGCCTACATTAACCGTTTTAGAAAATTTCTTAGAAGATTATCAAGGTTGCTTATTAGTTGTTTCTCACGACCGTTATTTTATGGATAAAGTGGTAGACGAATTGATGATTTTTGAAGGAGAAGGGAAAGTTTCTCGCTATATGGGAACCTACACAGAATACCATATTGAAAATAAAAATAAACCTGAATCCGAAGACAAAAAAGTTGAAAAAGAATTTGTTATTCAGGAAAAAAATGAAGCGAAAGAAAAAATAAAAGATACTAAACCTCGAAAGTTATCCTTTAAAGAACAACGAGAATTAGAGCAGCTAAACAATGATTTACCAATTCTTGAAGCGAAAAAAGAAGAACTCACAAATTTATTATCTGATCCAAATCTGAGTTACGATAAAATCGCAACCATCGGAGATGAATTACAGAAAATTGTAGACGAACTGGAAGAAAAAGAATTTCGTTGGTTAGAATTAAACGAATAAAAAAAAAGGAACTTTTTTAGACAATCCTAAAAAGTTCCTTTTTTTTGCCTATACCAGTACTTGAAATCTGTACTTATAATCATATGATTGTTTTTGAGAGTGGTAGAATACTCACTATTCTACTAAAAATGTCTCTGAACATTTTTCCTATTTTATTTTTCTTTCCATAAAAATACCCCCAACTCGTTGAAAACTTTTTGGAGGCAGTATTATGTTGAACCTTTTTATTCTATTTTGATTTTTTACGACGCTCTAATTCTTTTTCAATTAAAGATAATTCGCGTCCTGTTTGTCCTGCAACAGAAGTATTTTCTTGTGCACGACGAACCAAATAAGGCATTACTTCTTTGATTGGTCCATAAGGTAAATATTTTGCAATATTGTATCCTAAATGCGCTAAGTTAAACGAAATATTATCACTCATTCCAAATAATTGTCCAAACCAGAAATTTGGATTGTTCTTCTCTATTCCGTTTTCATTCATTAATTTAATCAGCAATTCACAACTTTCTTCGTTATGTGAACCTGCGAATAAACCAAAACGTTCTTTATGTAACGTCATAAATTCTAACGCTAAATTATAATCTCTGTCCGATGCTTCTTTATTTGGTTGAATTGGAGATGGATATCCTTCTGCTTGCGCACGAGCACGCTCTTTTTCCATATATGCTCCACGTACAATTTTAAATCCTAAATAATAACCTTCACGTTCTGCTTTCTCATACATTTCTTTTAAGTAAGCCAAACGATCATGACGATACATCTGCAAAGTATTCCATACTAATGCACGTTTTGTATTGTACTTCATCATCATTTCGTCTGTCAAATCATCCGCAGAATCTTGCATCCAAGTTTCTTCAGCATCAATCATGATATTAACATCTAAATCATATCCTTTTTGACAGACAGCTTCGAAACGTTGACGAATATTTGCCCAATGCTTTTCTTCTTCAGCTGTTAACGTTAGCTTCTTTCCTACTTTCTCGAATAATTCAATTCGGCCAAATGCTGTTGGTTTAAAAACAACGAATGGAATCGAAGGATTCGATTTTGCTAAATCAACCAAGTGCAACATTACATCACGCACTTCATCAAATTGTTTTTCTTCTGTCAATCCTTCGATAGAATAATCCAGAATTGAACTTACATGATATTTAAATAGTTCGTTTGCTACTACAACTCCTTGTTCTGCTGTTTCCCCTCCCACAAATTGTTTGTAAATTGTTTCGCGGATAGCTGGTTTAACAAATGGTAAATCTACTGCAAATGGTAAGTTAAAAAACTTTGTTCCAAATTTTGTCAATGCGGGGCTTCCGATCAACTTATATAAGTAATAGGCTTTCTTTAAATCTTTATCTGATTTTGATTCAAAAGCAAACTGTGTATTGTCGAATAATGACATGTGAGTTAATTATTTTTTTGTGTTATAAAACGAGTACAAATTTATAATTAAAACCTGATTAAATTAAAAAAACCTACAAGAATTTCTTGTAGGTTTTAGATATATTTTAATGATTTCAAATAGTTTCCTATTCTTATCCTTTTTTAGCATATTTGTTTCTGAATTTGTCGATACGTCCTGCTGTATCAACTAATTTAGATTTACCTGTGTAAAATGGGTGAGATGTAGAAGAAATCTCCATTTTGATTAATGGGTACTCTACTCCGTCAACAACTAATGTATCTTTCGTATCTGCACAAGATTTTGTGATAAATACTTCTTCGTTAGACATATCTTTGAATGCTACTAAACGGTAATTTGTTGGGTGGATATCTTTTTTCATTTTTTTTAATCTTCTTTGTTAACTTTATTGGAGTGCAAAGATAATATTCTTTTAAGAATGTTACAATCAATTTTATTGAAAAAACAGTTAAAATAATACGTTAAACAAATTTAATTTCGAGTGTAATGGGCTTCTTAAAATTAAATCTGTATTTCTTGTACACATTTTTTTCGTGGTGCAAATATAAACATTTTAGTAATTTACACAAATATTTTTAGAATAATATCATCATAAAATTCTAATATTTTATCTTTGCTTATAAACAATAAATCCCTGTATTTGTTGTTTACTTATTATTAATGAATCATTAATTCTATGAATGTAAAAACATTGATCGCCGGACTTGGTATCGCTTCTTTGATTGGATTTCAATCGTGTCGCGATGATTTTGACTACGACCCGATTACTTCTGAATTGCGTTATAGCAAAGATACTGTTTCCGTAGATACCGTCTATAATTTCTCAAAATCAGAAACATATCTCTTAAAAATTTATAATCCCGAAAATGATGACCGTGTCATTCCAAGGATATACTTAACCCGCGGAGATAAATCTTTTTTCAACATAAATGTAGATGGAAAAGCCGGAACAAGTTTTGAAAATGTACCCATTCGCAAAAAAGACAGCCTGTTTATATTTGTAGAAGTTAATGCCCAAGAAGCTCCTCTTAATCCACTTTACGATGATGAAATTAATTTTGAATCGGCCAACTCTTCTAAGAAAATCAAGTTACTTTCTTGGATAGAAAAAGCAAAAATTCATCCAAAAGATGCCACCATTTCTACTGCAAACTGGAATGTAAATGAGGCACAGGTAATTGATGGTAATTTGACTGTTACAACTGATTTGACTATCGAGAAAGGAACGAAAGTTTATTTCAAAAAAGGAGCTAGTTTAACAATTGGAAACAATGCAAAGTTTACAGTTAATGGGATGTTGAATGAAGAAGTTAAATTTCGTTCGGCACGTCATGACAATAAATATGATTCGATCCCGAACCAATGGAATAAAATTGAATTATCTCCAAACAGTACCTCTACTATTCATTATGCAAAAATTATTGGAGCCGACACCGGATTACATGTTAACCAGGCTAAACTAGCGATTAGCAATGCTAAAATAGTGAACAATCAATCGTATGGAATCTTGGCTACAAATGCGACAATTACAGGTTATAACCTGGTGATGAATAATAGTAATTTAGCAACTTTAGCAATAGAATTTGGAGGATCGTACGAATTTTATCATTCTACTTTTGCAAATTATTTCAATTTCGCAACAGCTGCCGGACCTGCATATTCACTTTATTTAAGCAATGAGAACAACGATAAAAATGTTTCTGCTTTAACAAAAGCTACTTTTGGAAACTGTATTTTCTATAATGAACGTACTCCAAATGCTATTTTATTGGAGAAAAAAGATGGTGCTGTATTCAATTATTTATTTGACACCAATATTATTCATAATGCAGATACCTCTACATTAAATGTGGGAACTTCTTCAAATTTTATGGATAATATTACATTAGATCCTATGTTTGAAAACACAGCCTATCACGCAAATAAATTGTGGGTAAAAGAAACCTCTCCGGCTAAAAATAAAGGAAAATTAACTTTTGCACAACAATACCCATTCGATTATAATGGTCAACCCCGAGGAACAACTCCTACAATTGGAGCCTATCAATAAAATAAAAAGGTCGAGTTTTGCTCGACCTTTTTATTTTTATATTCCTTAGTAAGGTTTCAAATAAAATAATCCTTAAATTCTATTTGTTTTTTCTCTTATTAGTACACCCACAACACCCAGAATTATAATCTCGTCTCCCTCTTCAATTTGGACGCTATTTTTATAGTTCTCATTAAGCGCTATCAATTTATTATTCACTTTATCAAAACGCTTCAATGTGTAATCATCATTATTCACTGAAACAATAATGTCGTCATGATGCAACGGAAGCAAATCTGTCCGTATAACCAAAACGTCATTTTTTTGATAAACAGGATACATTGAATCTCCTCCTACTACAATCAGAAAAGTAGATTCAGGATGTGTTAAATACCGTTCGTCTAAACTTATTCTATCATCTACAAAATCTTCGGCAGGCGAAGGAAAACCTGCATTTACATGCCCAAAATTCGAAATATAATATTTTTTACCTTCTGTATTAATTTCATAAACACGAAGTTCTTTGTCTATTGTTTTTGTTTCTCTCTCCATTCTTCAACTCTTAATAAACCACCAACAAATCTTTCCATTTTGTAGTATAACAGGGAGATAATCTATTTTGACGCATTTTCCATGTTTTACCCAAATCTTGAGAAGCTAACTTAACTTTTGTAGCGCCGAATTTTTTATTCATTAAATCTATTGTTTTCATCAGATTTGGATGACGGTGATTCTCTTCTTCAAAAAGTGATACTTGTCTTTGATCAGACGAAACAATTCCTGAAACAATAACTCCGGCTTTCTTATAGTCGTATCCTTCTTTATAAATTTGCTCAAAAGCTTTGACTGCAAATTTTGATAACGTAATACTCGAATTCGATTGATAAGGTAAATTGAATGAAATGGAGCGATAGTATTGGGGTTTATTTTTATCAAACTTATTGGTCTGAATAAATACTGTTACCAAATGACAAGACGAATTTTGTTTACGAAGTTTTTCAGCACACGAAACAGCAAAGGTAGACACTCGTTCTTTCACGTATTCAACATTATTTGTATATTCTTCAAAACTTCTTGTTGTCACAATAGTTTTCTTAGCCGAAATTGTTTCCAACTCTAAAACAGCTTCACCCAATAAATCTTTTTTTAATCGTACCCCAGTAATAGAAAATTCTTTTCGAAGAAAATTATCTTTCAATTGCACAAAATCAAATGCTTTATTTATTCCCATCATTTTCAAACGCCGTGACATTCGTCTGCCTATTCCCCAAACATCTTCTATATTGAGCCATTTTAAGGCCTTATAAATTTGTTCTTGTGTCTTAATGACATAAACACCTTGATGAACTTCCGCAAATTTCTTTGCAATATGATTTGCTAATTTAGCTAACGATTTTGTTGGTGCTATTCCTACACAGACAGGTAATTTCGTACACTGATAAATCTTTGATTTAATATCTTTTCCATAAGTGTTTAAGTCAAAACAATCAAATCCTTTCAATTTTAAAAAACATTCATCTATCGAATAAATTTCTTGATCCGGTGAATACAGCGAAAGAATAGACATTACACGGTTACTCATATCGGCATACAACTGATAATTTGACGAAAAAACGTTTATCTTTTTTTGTTCAAATATTTGTTGGAATTGGTGTGCTGGTGCTCCCATCGGAATACCTGCTAATTTTGCTTCATTGGAGCGCGATATAACACATCCGTCATTGTTAGACAAAACAACAATTGGCTGATGAAGAAGTTTCGGCTGAAAGACACGATGGCAGCTGGCGTAAAAATTATTACAATCAATCAATGCAAACATGGTACAAAGTTGAGAAGATAAAACGCCACATTGTGTCATCGAAAACGTTAATTTATTTCAAAATTTAAAAAGTCACCCAAATTTGAGTGACTTTTTAACTTATTTTATTTTATACTTCTTGCGTAAATCTTTTATCACAATTCCCGGTTCATACACTGTTTGGTATTTCAATGGCTTGTTATTTTTGAAATATTGTACCTTCAACCATGTATCATTATTATCCAATTTTGTATAACTGTTACTTTTTTCTAAAACTTTGTCATTAACTGTACTTAAAATAGCAAAATAATCAAAGTTATTTCGCTGACCAATTTCTGCAGCTCTCAACAATGCATAATCAAAATTTTTGTTTTTCTTATTGTACTCATTTCCGTCAAAACTCACAATATAAATATCATTCTTTACTTTTTCTTCTGTATAACCGCCACTTCCATTATCTTTTTGGTATGCAACAGCTTTGCTGTTATGACAACTTGCTAAAGTCAAAACAAAAACTCCAACAAATAAAAATTGAATTGCTTTTTTCATATTAATACAAATTAGTTCATAAGCTTTAACAAAAGTTATTCCTTTTAAGATATTTTTTTTAAAATTCTAAATATTTTCTTAATAAATTATTTTAGAATAAAATGACATTCGATTCAAATCTTTATTTAATGAAGTTAAATTCAGTGGATTAAAATCAATTTCATAACTTCTTATTTAACATTCTATTAACTCATCCATTCTAATAAAAATCATTTAAGTTTTAATGCTTTATCTGATAAACTCGCCTATTTTTGTAAATCAATTATAAGTAATGAGTAAAATAGAAAAATATTTATTTTCTACCAGAACCATGACGGTCTTGCTTTTCATTTATGCTGTCGCTATGGGGTATGCCACTTTCATTGAAAATGACTACGATACGGCTACTGCAAAAGCTGTTATTTACGAGGCAAAGTGGTTTGAGGTTTTAATGATTTGGTTGATCGTTTTGTTCTTAATGAACATCAAACGATATCGATTATGGTCGAAGGAAAAACTTCCTTTATTGGTTTTTCACTTAGCATTTTTGTTTATTTTTATTGGAGGAGGAATTACTCGTTACATCAGTTTCGAGGGAGAAATGCCTATTCCGGAAGGAGGAACAAGTAACGAAATCACATCGTACAAATCATATTTCAAAATGATGGTTGATGATGGTACACAGCGTTTAGCGTACGACAATCATCAGTACAACATGACGTATTTTGATCGAAAAGACAGTACAAGCGCGTTGTTTTACAGACAATTTGAAGGTGAATATCAATTCAAAGACAAAGTGATCAAACTGCGTACATTTGATTTTATTCCTCACGCTTTAGATACAGTTGTAAGAACAAAAGAAGGAATCAACGTTTTAGAAATTGTTACCGTTGATCAAGGCGGACGTAATTCGGTATTCATCAGAAATGGTGAAATAAAAAGTGTAAACGGAACGCTTGTTTCTTATAATCGACCACAAGATGGTGCTGTACAAATTACAGGTGAAGGAGAAAATTTAGTCATCAAATCTCCTTTCGAAGGAGAATATGTACAAATGGCCGGGCAGCAAGTCGGACAAATTACAGACATGCAAAAATTGCAAGAAGGTGCAGGAAAGGTACAGTTTAATGTTCCTGCTCCATTAAAATTGCGTTCGTTATATACCATCAACGGTGCTCAGTTTGTGATTCCTAATCCGGCTTTCAAAGGAGAAGTCTTATACCGACAAGGTTCTAAATTTAAGGCAGAAGAAAAAAATCTTCCAGGAGCCATTAAAGCTGAAATTATTGTAGGCGATAAACGCGACACCGTAACCATTGTTGGAGGAAAAGGTACTACAAATTATACAGCTGATGTACAAATTGACGGAATGAATATTTCGTTAGGATATGGTTCTAAAATGGAAAAAGTACCATTTAGTATTCGTTTGGATGACTTTATTCTAGATCGTTATCCTGGTTCTACAAATCCATCTTCTTTTGAGTCTAACATTACAGTTATCGACGAAGGAAAAGAAACAAAACATCACATTTATATGAACAATGTAATGGATTACAAAGGTTATCGTTTCTTCCAATCTAGTTATTTCCCAACAGAGGACGGAACAATTTTATCCGTTAATCAGGATTGGTGGGGAACTAACATTACTTATTTAGGTTATTTCCTATTATTTGGAGGAATGTTCGTTTCATTATTCTGGAAAGGAACCCGATTCATCCAATTAAATTCTTTATTGAAAGGTTTACATACTAAAAAAGTAAATATTTTACTTCCATTATTTTTACTTTCTGGATTCGCTTTCGCTCAAAATCCAAGTACAACTGACGGAGGAAAAAATGCGCATCAAAAAATTCAGACTGACTCAGAAAGTGGCAATGTTCATTCATCAGAACATATCGGAAAATTTTCTACTAAAATGGCGGATGGTGATGAATTAGCTAAAAATGTGAAAATTCCTGATGAACATGCAGAAAAGTTTGGTCATCTTCTGATCCAGGATATTGAGGGCCGTATAAAACCGATTAATACACATGCTTTAGAAATTCTTCGAAAAGTTTATAAAAAAAGTAAATTTCACGGTTTATCTGCAGACAAATGGTTTATTTCTTTGCAATTAGACCCTGCATATTGGGTGAATGCTCCAATGATTGAAGTTGGTGAAAAAGGTGGAGATCGTTTAAAGAAAATCACAAGTGCAAACGAAGATGGTTACACCTCTTTAATGAACTTAATAGATCCTAAAACAACACGATTCAAATTAGATAAAGCCTACAATGAGGCATTCTCAAGAAAACCTTCTGAACGTTCTAAATTTGATGAAGAGGTTATAAAAGTTACAGAACGTTTCAATATTTTAGATCAAACAGCAAAAGGATATCAATTAAAAATTATTCCTGTTCAAAACGATCCTTCTGAACGTTGGACTTCTTGGATTTATCAGACACAAGAAAATCCGGTAGAAATTGATACAATGGCACTCGGAATGGTAAGTGTTTACTTTAACATGGTTTCGAAAGGAATTGAAAACGGAGATTGGACACCTGCTGATAATGCTGTAGATTATATCGATAAATACCAACACAAATGGGGGAAAAATGTTGTGCCTTCTCCTACAAAAGTTGAAATTGAGGTATTATACAACAAATACAATGTTTTCTTTTGGGTAATGGTAGCTTATTCAATGGTTGGTGGAGTATTGATGATTTTGTCATTCATCCAATTGTTCTCAGAGAGTAAAATATTACACCGAATAATCAACGTCTGTATAGGTCTATTGGTTGTGATATTTATTATACAAGCAGTCGGTTTAGGTGTTCGTTGGTACTTAACAGGACACGCTCCTTGGTCAAACGGATACGAAGCCATTGTATTCATCTCTTGGATCAGTGTGCTAGCAGGAATGTTATTATACAAAAACCGAAATGCCTTTATTCCGACTACGGGAGCTATGGTTGCTGTAATTATGATGGGGTTTGCACATGGAGGTTCTATGTTGGATCCACAGATTACACCTCTTGTTCCTGTTCTTAAATCTTATTGGTTGATTGTCCACGTTGCAATTATTGTTTCGTCATATGGTTTCTTTGGGCTAAGTGCTATTTTAGGTGTTTTCTCATTAACTATCATGATGATTAAACCAAATAAAAAGATTGAAATTTCTTTAAAAGAGATGACTTATGTTTCTGAAATGTCTTTAACAATTGGAATTTACTTATTAACTGTTGGTACATTTCTAGGTGGTATGTGGGCAAACGAATCTTGGGGACGTTATTGGTCATGGGACCCAAAAGAAACGTGGGCTTTCGTTTCAGTGATTATTTATGCTGTCGTTTTACACATGCGTTTAGTTCCTGGATTAAGAGGTAAATATGCATTTAATGTAGCCGCTATGTGGGCTATTTGGTCTGTAATTATGACTTATTTTGGTGTGAACTATTATTTATCTGGTTTACATTCTTATGCGGCCGGAGATCCAATTCCAATTCCTTTTTGGGTTCCTGCAACAGCAGTTGGAATGTTAATCTTATCAGCAGCAGCTTGGTATTTCCAGAACAAGATTTATCATGTAAAAACAAAAGAATAATATTTAAATTATAACTAAAAAGCTCCGAAATAATCGGAGCTTTTTTTAATTGTATTCATTCACAATACTAACTATATCATGCCTCTTCTATGCAAACAAATTCTTCTGCGTCTAAACTAAAAAAATCATCAACTTAACGTGCTCCTAACAAAAAAGACAATCTCAAAATTGAGATTGCCTTTTCATTTGAAAAATATTTAAAAAGAATTGTTTCTATTTAAAATCCGCTTCGCTTACATTTTTGTTGACCTCAACTGTATCTATTGTCACTTTTATTGTTTGCGGACCAGCTTCGGTTACCATTTCTGTTGGAAATTGTATTCCGTCAAAAGCTTTATACCATTTATTAATTGTTGTCGCTATTAAATCTCCTTGTGGTGTTTTTTGCTTTTGCTCAGATTTCATCAACAAACCGGTTTTTACATCATAAAAATCTGTTCGATCTAATTCTGCTACGACCACTTTGTAATACTCAGCCCCATTCTCAGAAAAAATCCCATCCACTTTAGCTGTTTTATACCCTTCTGATAAAGGAACAAACAATGAGTTGGTCTTTATTAAAGGTGCTGTCATATCAGCCGGTAAATCCATTTTTTGTCCGGCTTGTGACATATACCCTTTTTGTCCGTCAAAAACTTGTTTAATTGTCATGCCCATAATTGAAAACTCCGTTGCCGTTTTATTTGGTGCTGCGTCTTTTTTTGCATAAGTTCCATTCATTCCCATCGTTTCAATTTTTCCTTTCTGCATCAATGACTTTACAACTTTTACTTTATCCGCTCCACCAATAGCTTTGAAATAGTTCTCTGTAATTTGGGCAACAGTAGTCGTTGTTTTTTTGGCTTCTGAAACTGGCTTTTCTGTTTCATTCCCATACGAATCATAATAATTAACAGGATAACCTAACTTTTCTAAAGCCGGAGCAATTTGCTCTAATTTACCTGTTACATTAATTTTAGCCTGATCCGGACGGAAATATTTTTTTGAAACACGCAATACATCATCTACTGTTACTGCATTTATATTTTTGATATAATCGGCATAAAAATTATCAGATAATTGATTCGTCTTTTTAGTTAATGCCTGATTCGCAACTGTTGAAGGACTTTCTAATGTCAAAATAAAATTCCCTAAGAATTTCGCTTTCACATCATCCAACATTTTTTGGTCGATTTTATTTAGCGTCATTCCTTTTATTTCTTTCATCGTTTCTACAATAGCGGAATCTGTTACTTCGTTACGAACTGTAGCATTTGTATTGAAACGCCCAATATAACGCGAGTCAGAAACTCCTCCACGTGCACCATATGTCCATCCATGAGCTTCACGAAGATTCATATTTAATTTCGAATTGAAATCTCCTCCTAAAATTGACGATGCAATCAAAGCTGCATAATAATCAGGATCTTTTTTTGTTAAATGAACCGGGTACGAAACTGAAACCACAGATTGGACTGCATTTGACATGTTAATCGCATTTAACTCCGTTTTTTTAACTTCCTCTACTTTTGGAAAAGCAGGAATGTTTAATTTTCCTGTTTGCCAAGAATTAAAGTTTTTTTCTGCCAATGCTTTTACATCTTTTGTTGAGATATCTCCAACAACGATTAAATAAGCATTATTTGGTTTGTAGTAGGTCGTATAGTAATCCTTCACATCCTGTAATGTGATTTTCTCGATTTGTTCTGGTGTATCAAACTCTGAGAAAGGATTGTTTTTTCCGTAAACTAAAATATTAGAAACACGAGATGCGGCACTTTCTACAGATTTTTCATCTGCTTTCAAACCTTCAATGTAACGTTTTTTTACATCAGTAAATTCTTTTTCTGTAAAATTAGGATTCACCGCTCCGTCTGCCATGTAACCAAATATTTCATTGAAGTATTTCGTTAAAGAACTTGCTGAAGCTCCTTCTTCCCAAAAATTAACACGGGCACCTAAAAACTCAATTCTTTTGTTGAATTCGTCTTTCGATTTCGTGGTTGTTCCGGTTCCTAACATTTCACTCAATAAAGATTCAGCACCTTTTTTAGCACCTAAAGCGAATGGAGGATTATCAATAGTTAAAGTAGCAGAAACACGAGGTAATTTGTGATTTTCTACAACAATAACCGTTAAGCCATTTTTTAGTTTGAATTCGTTTGATTTTCCCAAATTAACCGTTGGCGCAGGACCTGGCTTTGGCATAGGAATTTTAACTTGAGCATTTAAGCTAACTGCCATAAAAGCAATTGCAAGAGATAATATCTTTGTTTTCATAATTCAGTCGTTTTTTATTTTGCAGCTTTTTTAGATTCTGGTAAATAGTGGATAATTACACGTTGGTTTTTGTTTAAATACTTTTTTGCAACGTTTCTGATATCTTCTCTCGATACCGATTGATAAATTTTCAATTCTTCGTTGATCTTATTTGTATCTCCTCCCAACATATAAGCATCTGCCAAAGCATGTGCTATATTCTGAACGCCTGATTTTGAAGCCACAAAACTATTTTCAATTCCATTCAAGATTTTTTGGTAATCTTCTTCTGAAATTAAATTTGTTTGCACCTTTTCTATATCTTGTTGTAACTCATTTTCTAACTTATCAAACGAAACTTCTCCTTGTGGTAAAATTCCAATTGAGTAAATTCCGTAATCTTCCATTTGACGATTGAAAGCAAAAATTTGCAATGCTTCTTTCTTTTCATCAACATATTTTTTATATAAAACTGACGATTTTCCTCCTGTTAAATAACTTGATAACATTTCTAATGCATAAGCATCTTTCGATTTGTTATCCGGTGTACGGTAATTGATGGCTAATAACGGAATTTGAATATTAGCATCGTATTCAGTTGCACGAATTTCAGAAGTAATAGGGTCTTCTTTAATGACTGTTTTAACAACATCTTTTCCTCTTGGAATTACGCCAAAATATTTCTCGATTAATTTCTTCGCTTCCTCTTTATTAAAGTCACCTGCAACAACTAATACAGCATTATTCGGAACATAATAGGTTTGACTGAAATGTTTAAAATCATCTAATTTTGCATTACTCAAATCTTCAAAAGAACCGATTACGCTCCAACGGTAACCACTTTTCTTGAAAACGTGTGGATTAACTGCTTCTCCATAAGAAAATTTACCATAAGGTTGATTATCTAAACGAGAACGTTTCTCTTCTTTTACAACTTCTTTTTGCGTGTCAACACCTATTTGATTGATAATTGGTTGACGTAAACGATCAGATTCCATCCATAATCCTAATTCTAAGTTATTTGATGGAAAAGTTTCGTAATAGTAAGTTCTATCTGTTGTTGTATTGGCATTATTAGAACCTCCATGAGAAGAAACAATTTTGAACCATTCTCCTCTTTTGATATTCTCTGTTCCTTCAAACAACAAATGCTCAAAAAAGTGAGCAAAACCAGTTTTCCCGACTTGCTCATCCTTAGAACCAACATGATACATAACACCTGTTGTAATTACCGGTGCAGAATTGTCTTGATGAAGGATGACATGTAATCCGTTTGGTAGAGTGTACTCATCAAATTTTATTTGCTGACCAAATAATGCAGATCCCGCAAATAATATAGACATAAGAAATTTCTTCATTTAATAGTTTTTATAAGTTTTTATCTACTGTGCTTATGTAACATTAGTAGCAAAATTCTAGAAAATGTTACAGCAAATTTGCAGTATAAATAAAAAATTGAAATAATAACACGTCTATTGGTTTAGTAGGCATTTGTCTTAATTTACAACATTATTTGATAATATTCCTATAGTAAATGTTTTAGTATTTACTATAGATTTGTAGAAATCGAACGAGAAAAAAATGGATTTTATAGAGTTTTTTGGTTTTGTAGGTGCTTTTTTCATTGGACTGATTATGGGAGTTCTTGGTGGAGGAGGTTCTATATTAGCAGTTCCTATCTTAGCATATATTTTTCATTTCGACGAAAAAATAGCAACTGCTTATTCATTATGCATCGTTGGTTCTACAGGATTAATTGGTGGAATAAAACAAGCTTCTCAAAAAATGGTTGATTGGAAGGTTGTTTATCAATTTGGATTACCTGCTGTAATTGGAATTACATTGGTACGTGCCTTTCTTATTCCAGCTTTACCAAGTAACTTATTTTCTATTGGAGATTTTATCATCACCCGTCGAATGGCAATGTTTGGGTTATTTGCAGTTTTAATGGTTTTTGCGGCAATATCAATGCTAAAAGGTAAAAAAGAAGAAAAATTCATTCAAAAAAATGACAAATTAAATCCAATCCTACTAATTCAAGGTTTTTTAATCGGAGGATTAACCGGAATGGTAGGTGCTGGTGGTGGATTTTTAATTGTTCCAGCATTAATGATGGTTGCCAAATTAGACATGAAAAAAGCTTCGGCAACTTCATTGGTTATCATCGCGATTAATTCTCTTATTGGATTTTTTATTGGCGATGCTCTTCACATCAAAATAGATTGGAGTTTCTTAAGTGTTTTTATCGGAATTTCAATGGTCGGAATTCTTGTCGGAACATACATTAACAAGTTTTTACCCGTACAGTTTTTAAAACGAACATTTGCAATTTTTATTATTTTAATGGCTTTTTTTATGTTTATCGAAGAATTTATAATTCAATAATTTATTAAGATGGAACTAAACGAAAATTTTTGGAATTCTAAATACATTAACCATGAAACAGGTTGGGACCTCAAAGCTCCTTCAACTCCTCTGAAAGAGTACATTGATCAACTCGAAAATAAAAACAGTCGAATTTTGATTCCGGGTTGTGGAAATGCTTACGAAGCAGATTATCTTTTAGAACAAGGGTTTACAGCTATTACATTGATTGATATTTCTGAGGTTATTGTCAAAACAATCAAAGAAAAATTTAAAAACAACCCAGCGATCAAGGTGCTACACCAGGATTTTTTTACATTGGAAGAAGAGTTTGATTTGATTTTAGAACAAACGTTCTTTTGCGCTTTAGATCCTGAATTGCGTCAAAAGTATAGCATCAAAATGAACGAATTATTAGCAGAAAACGGAAAGCTGGTTGGTGTATTATTTAACAGAGACTTTGGAAATGATACACCACCTTACGGAGGAAATAAAGCTGAATATCAAACTTATTTCAACGATTATTTTGATTTCAAAGTGATGGAAAATTGTTACAATTCGATTCCTCCAAGAGCAGGATCTGAATTGTTTATTAATTTAAAAAAGATTAAAAAATAACCTATGATTTCATTCATAGTTTTACACATAACTATCAATCTTATTTGAATTTAAATAGATGAAAAGTATAAGAATTGGCCCTCTAATGGAAAATTCTAATTTTAATTATTCGTATTTTTACAATCTAAATTCATTTTTATGAAAATTGAACAAATTTACACTGGATGTCTTGCTCAAGGTGCCTATTATATAGAAAGCAACGGAGAAGTTGCGATTATTGATCCTTTAAGAGAAACACAATCTTATGTGGATCAAGCAACAAAAGATCATGCAAAAATTAAATACATTTTCGAAACACATTTTCACGCAGACTTCGTTTCAGGACATGTAGATTTAGCGCAAAAAACAGGTGCTTCTATTGTTTATGGTCCTACTGCTGAACCTAGTTTTGATACACATATCGCAACAGACGGAGAGGTATTTACCTTAGGGAACATTACCATTACAGCATTGCATACGCCTGGTCACACCATGGAAAGTACAACCTATTTGTTGAAAGATGAAAATGGTAAAGATTATGCAATTTTTACAGGAGATACTTTATTTATCGGAGATGTTGGTCGTCCTGATTTGGCTCAAAAGTTAAATTCAGATTTAACACAAGAAAAATTAGCAGGGTACTTATATGATTCTTTGAGAAACAAAATTATGCCTTTAGCAAATGATATCATTGTATATCCGGCTCACGGAGCAGGGTCTGCTTGTGGTAAAAATATGAGCAAAGAAACTTTTGATTCATTAGGTCATCAAAAAGAAGTAAATTACGCCTTGAATCCAAAAATGACAAAAGAAGAGTTTATTACTGAATTAACTTCTGGTTTAATGCCTCCTCCATTCTATTTTCCGGAAAATGTACTGATGAATAAATTGGGGGTAGAATCATTAGATGTTGTAAAAGAACGTGCAAATAAAGCATTATCTCCGGATGAATTTATCCAAATTGCTGAAGATACAAACGCTTTAATTTTAGACGTTCGTGATCCTCAAACTTTCACCGCTGGTTTTATTCCAAATTCTATCAACATTGGTATTAAAGGAAATTTTGCGCCTTGGGTAGGAACATTAATTACAGATATTAAACAATCTATTCTGTTAATTGCAGAAGTTGGTGCAGAAGAAGAAGCTGTGACACGCTTGGCTCGTGTTGGTTATGATAATGTTATTGGATTTTTGAATAATGGTTTTCAAGCTTGGCTTGATGCAGAAAAAGATTTTGATGAAATCGTATCTGTTTCTCCAGAAGAATTTGTGGAGTTAGTTGATGAAACTGAATTAAAAGTTTTGGACGTTCGCAAACCCGGTGAATATGAAACTTCTCATGTAGAAGGTGCGATTAGTGCTCCTTTAGATTTTATCAACGAATCAATGAAATTAATTGATCCGGAAGAAACTTATTTAGTTCATTGTGCTGGAGGGTACCGTTCAATGATTTTCACCTCTATTTTACGCGCTCGTGGTTACGAAAACCTGATTGATGTAGCTGGAGGTTTCGGAAAAATAAAAGATGTTGAAGGAATCAAAATTGTAGAAGGAATTTCTCCATGTCAATTGGGAAATAATTCTTGTTCAACAAAATAAACAATTTTTAAGCAGAAATAACGTTATAGCCTTGGAACACCAAGGCTATTTTTGTCTTCGTCAACTCAAATTTCATACATGAAAAATTTAGTATTCATTTGTACCTTACTCCTATGCTCTATAGTTTTTTCCCAACAAAAAATACGTGGAGCAGAATCCTTTGTGTTAACTATTCCAAAGGGATTTCAACGTACAGTTGGATTAAATGATTACGCCACAATCCAATTCGAAAGCGTTACTCCTAAACCTAATTCATACGGTTTTTTAATTTTTGAACATAAAGACGAACTAAAATTAACTGACACCAAATTGGATATGATCGATTATACGTTAAATTCTATTGAGCCGTATACAACCCAAAAGGGTTTCAAATATCTCAAAAAACCCTATGTGTCATACGAACAAGGATTTAATTTCGCTTATGCTGAATTTGAAACAAATGAACCGGAATCTGGCCATATTTATTTTTTACAAACTGTTATCGAAACAAAAAATTTTGTATATCAAATCCTTCAATATTGCAGTTATGAAGATAAAGACTTTATGAAGAATGACTTTATAACAATTGTCAATAGTTTTAAAGTCGAATAGTTTTAAAATAAATTTTCAGCAAAAATACATCAAAGAATAACAAAGGGCAAAGCATTTGTAAATAAAGGTTTTACGACTGTTTTCTGATTTTTTGGTAATGTAGCAATCGGCAGTAATTAGCGAGGTTCGGAAAGAGTAAGGTTACTATTTCGTTACTTTTAAAGACCGAAACAAAACTTTTTATTCCGTTGTATTTCAGCGATTTGCATAGTTTTTCATATTGGTTCGTGGCTCACTAAAGTTTAATTTTACATTAATGAATTGTGAGTATGGAAACGACAAAAAAATCAACGTTTAAGGTATTGTTCTACCTTAAAAAGAACGCCCCGAAGAAAAACGGAAAGGTTGTAATTATGTGCCGAGTTACCGTAAACGGTAAACAGTCTGCATTCAGTACCAAATTGGATATTTCCACAACAAATTGGGATTTGAAGTACGGCAGGGTATTGGGAAAAAGCCGAGAAGCCCAAGAGGTAAACGGTAAACTCGACAAAATCCGTTTGGGTATGGAAGAATGTTATTCCAAAATTCTAAAGAACGAGGGAACGGTAAGCAGTGCGAAATTGAAAAACACTTTTCTCGGAATGGAAAGCGGAGAATTGACCTTTTTCAAATTCTATGAACAGTTTATAGCCGACTTTGAAAAAAAGGTAAACAGCGGACTTCGGGTACAAGGTACACACCGCAGGTACAAAACTCTTTTAAAGCACCTACGGAATTTTGCCCTTGCGAAGTACGGTTATAGCGATATAACCTTTCACGACCTTACTTCCGATTTTGTACAGGATTTCGACTATTATTTACGTGACGATTTAACCCTCAATCATAATACCATTTGGAATTATATGATTGGCTTTACCACGCTTTGCCGATTGGCGATGAGCAGAAAGCACCTTGCGTTTAATCCGTTCAGCGAGTACAAGAATACCAAAAAGGACAAGGACAGAGGTTATCTGTTGCGGAACGAGTTGGAACAGCTTGTAGCGTTCAACTGCGAGAAAAAGAAAGACGAATTGGTTAAAGACCTGTTTGTTTTCAGTTGCTTTACAGGGCTTTCCTATTCGGATATGAAAGGGCTTAAAAACAGTAACATCCAGGATTTCTTTGACGGTAACCAATGGATTATTGTACGCAGAAAAAAGACGGCAACATCGTCCAATGTAATGCTTTTGGATAATCCCAAAATGATTATCGAAAAGTATGCAGGACTGTCAAAGGACGGCAAGGTTTTTCCTGTTCCGTCCAACAGTTCCTGCAATGATAGACTGAAAGCCATATCCGAACAAATCGACTGCCTTAAAGAAAAGAAAGTAACCTTTCATTTGGCACGTCATACGTTCGCTACGCTATTTTTGAGTGAGGGCGTTCCGTTGGAGAGCTTGAGTAAAATGTTAGGGCATAAGAATATTACCACCACGCAGATTTATGACAAGATACTCAACGAGAAAGTTGGTAAGGATATGCAAAAGGTATCGCACAGATTTAAAGGGTTGGAACGTTCTTTTTTGGCTCAACTCTAAAACCAACAAAGCGATTAAAGAAAGCCAATGCAGTTTTTGTATTGGCTTTTTTGTAATTTAGCGGTTGATAAAATAGATATTAGAAACAAATAACTTTCGTCAATTTGGGAGTTACCGGCACCCTTAATAGACCGCCCCTAACAAATAGAAAATGAGGATTAGAAAAATTCAATTAAAAAACGGATACAAAAGATTTCACGATTTGACAATTGACTTGGGTTCCGAGCCAAAAAGAATAATTGCTCTTGTTGGACCAAATGGTTGTGGGAAAAGTAGTGTTTTAGATGGTTTACTTTATCTGAATAATGTTCACGGAATGATAGGAAATAAAGACACAAAAGACCACAACTACCATTCAATGACACAAACACCTAACTACGACTATCAAAATATTGTAGTTGATTTTATAGATAAAGATTACCAAACTGTTAGAACAGAAAAGCAACAATTAGGAAAAGAAAACACCATTTTTTCATTCAGAAGCCCCTATCGTTACAATAACCATTTAAAAGTCACACAATCACAAGCAACCTCAGAGATTAGACTGAATAATTATGGAGCTTCAACCGCTTCAGATTTGGACGACAAAATGATTGAAAATTATAGAAGACTTTACATAAAATATAACAAATACCTAAATCAAACGGACTGTAAGCCAAGTGAAGCCAAAACCAAAATAATTGGAGACTTAAATAATTCTCTGAAAAATTGTCTCGACTTGGAAATAATCAGTATTGGGGATATCGAAACCAATCAAGGTACTTTATACTTTAAGAAAGCAGACCACCCGAAAGAATTTGAATTTAACGTTTTGTCTTCTGGCGAAAAGGAAGTTGTAGATATTTTGCTTGACTTATATCTAAGACAAGATGAATATAACGACACAGTTTTCTTAATTGATGAACCAGAACTACACATTAATACCTCGATACAAAAAAAATTACTTCTTGAAATAAATAAATTAGTTGGCTCAGATTGTCAAATTTGGATAACAACTCATAGTATTGGTTTTTTAAGAGCACTTCAAGACGATTTAAAAGATGAGTGCCAAATTATTCAATTCCAAAAAGGAATAAATTGGGCATCGACACCTCAAGTTCTTATTCCAATTAAAAAATCGTTAGTTAAATGGAAGGAGATTTTTGAAACAGCTTTAGACGATTTAACAGGATTAGTAAGTCCAAAACGTATTGTTTATTGTGAAGGTAAAGACAGGCCTGGTGTGAATGGGCTGGAAAAGGGATTTGATGCAAAGGTTTTCAATAATATTTACGGAGAAAAGTATCACAACACACTATTTATTTCAAGTGGCGGAAATACGGAACTTGACCAAAGAAGTGAAATTGCCTTGGCAATTCTCACAAAGGTATTTTCTGAAATTGAAATACTCGTTTTAAAAGACCGAGATGTTTCTTCGGGAAAACAAAGCAATGAAAACGATAGACAACAATACCTACAAAATAACCCGCAACATTTTAGAATTATGAAGCGTTGGGAAATTGAAAATTACCTTTATGACAAAGAAGTTTTATCGGCTTATTGTAGTAAGAATGGGCTGACATTCAATGAAACTGAATATGATAAATTTGTAACCAATATTACTGACCAAAATTTGAAAGACGAAACTGGACGAATTAAGAACTATTGTGGAATTACTACGAGTATAAATCCTGAAATATTCAAACTAACTTTATCACAGTATGTGACAGAAGAAATGGAAGTTTACAAAGAATTAGAGCAATGTATTTTTCACAGACAATAAAATTTAGAAAAAAGGAATAGCCAATAAAAAGTTTTGCAAGAGTGAATAGTCTTGTGACAAGTCTGTAACACCACAGCCCACCGCTTTAAGCAGTGGGCTGTTTCTTTAATTGACCGATACGGTTACAGTTCCAGACAATCAGCTACCCCTGATAGTTATCTTCCAACACCTTGCGAATATCGCTTTCACGGAAAAGTATTTTCCGTTCGAGCTTGATAAACGGTATCAGACCGTCATCTCTGTACTGTTGCAACGTCCGTTTGCTGATATGCAACATCTCGTAGACCTGTTCGCCTGTCAGGTAGATTTCCCTCCGCAACAGAGGGTGGAAATATTCCCTGATATACAGCAGTTCATTTTTGATACCTACCACAGCTTCGAGCAGGGCAAGCATATCCTCGTTTGAATTTCCAATCTGTTTCATTTCTTTTGCTTTTTTAATGGTCGCTCTTCCTGCATTAGTAATTCCACTTCGGATAATCTGAAATAGGTTTTCCGATTGATTTGCGTTGCCCCAAGAATACCCTTTGCCCTGTACGTCTGTAACGTGCGTTTGCTAATGTTCAGCAGTTGGCAGGCTTCCTGTTGGTCGAGCCATTTCGTTGCCTGTTGCAATGCCTTGTAGGGTGCAGTCATTTCCGCAATCAGGTTGGAAACTTCCTTCACTTCCCTATGCAATGCTTTCAAAATCTGAATGTCTAAAACTGTTATTTCCATATTCTAATCAATTTAGACTTCAAATGTATAAGGTGCTTATACAGGGCTTCCCAATGTTGCAGTCAGAGGTAGCATTTGGCGTTCAGTTGCCGAATTGAATAGTTGAAATTGTACCCAAAAAAGAACAAAAAGGTAGCAAAGGTAAGGCGGACAGCCACCGCACCGCCCGACCAAAAGACTACGGCATAATGGCAGGGCAAACAAGGTGGCTTCGCCGAGTTGTTGCGTGGTTGCCCTGCCACCCTTCGGGACTTATTCCGTTTCCTTTTGGTTTGTCAGCTTGTCCGCATTGTTAAAATGGCTTTCTTTTTTTCTGTTTTTTTCTTTTGGAAAATAATTTTAAGAGGGAACAACACACTATACCCGACACCGCACCAGTATCAAAACAAAAGCTTATGCTTAACCAAAATTATCAGCCTGCCTGCGAGCCGTCAGGCATTCTTGCGAGCCTGACAGCAGGAATGCAGGAGTATCAGCATTGCAGATAGTTATCAACTATTCCTGATTGCAGGACTGATAGACTTCCTGCCGACAATCTGATAGAAAAATCCTTTTTCTGTTTTATACGATTGGCAGCACTTGGCGTTCAACGGCTTGCGGTGTATCTGTTATTCTTTCCGAAATTTGATACAGGAAACGGGCATTTCCCTTGCTAACTACAATCCATCTCGAAGAGTGGATTATTGTGTTCATCGGAACACGGCAAGTTGTGTTTTGAGCTGCTCGAAATAAATTCCGCTGCTCAAAACCACTTGCCCTTACGCAGGGAGCTAAACCATTTCTCCGAAGTCGAATGATTACAAATTTCAAATGGATTGTTATAGACGGAAATCAAAGAAAAAAATGGAACAAAGGCGGTAGAAAACCAAAGCTTGACCCTGCACAAAACAGGTATATGTTCAGGCTTACCGATGAAGAAAATGCCCGATTTTTAGCAATGTTTGAGAAATCGGGTGTTCATACAAAGGCTAAATTCATTACTTCCGTGTTGTTTGGAAAAGAAATCAAAACGGTAAAAGTGGATAAGGTTACAATGGATTACTATATGCGATTAACCAATTTCCACAGCCAGTTCAGGAGTATTGGTGTAAACTATAACCAAATCGTGAAGATGTTATACCAGAATTTCTCGGAGAAAAAAGCGGCAGCTTTCCTTTATAAGTTAGAAAAACAAACGGCAGAAATGAGGTTAGCTCCTGTAAATCTAAATCGGTATCCTTTTTTTAAAAAAACAATCAGAGATTATGTTACAACTTCCCTTAATTGAGATACTTCTGCTGTTGAGATACTTCTGAAATTTGCAGTATAAAAATGATAACAATATGAGCATTATAAAAATTTTAATCATTGTTACCAATATCAATATATATGCAAGCGGTAACTATCCCACAGGATTGTGGTTGAGCGAACTCACCCATATTTATGAAGTTGCGAAAGCAAAAGGCTACGACGTTACCATTGCAAGTCCAAATGGTGGTGATATTCCCATAGACCCTGAAAGCCTGAAAACATTTACGCTTGATAAGGTTTCCAAAAAATACTGGAGTGATACTACATTCAGGGAAGAACTGAAACACACCAAAAGTCTGAAAGAGGTGGAAAATGAGAATTTCGATGTCGTATATCTTGCAGGTGGACACGGTACGATGTATGATTTCCCCGATGATAAAACGCTCCAAAAAATCATTTCTGAACAATACGAAAGCGGAAAAATGGTAGCTGCCATTTGCCACGGAGTTGGCGGATTACTCGATGTAAAATTATCCGATGGAAATTATCTGATTAAAGATAAAAAAGTGACTGGCTATAACTGGTTTGAAGAAAGTCTTGCTGGCAGAAAAAAAGAAGTGCCCTTTAACCTTGAAACAGGCTTGAAAGACAGAGGTTCTAATTACAGAAAGGCTCTTATTCCGATGACTTCAAAAGTTGTGGTTGACGGCAACCTGATTACAGGGCAAAACCCGTTCAGTTCAAAGAAAATTGCTAAAGTGGTGATGCGTGAACTGGAAAAACAAAACGCTAAACTGAAAAATTAAAACAATAAACATTAAAAATAATTTAAAATGAAGAAATTAAAAATTCTCGCAATTGTAGTAGTCATAGGTGTAATCCTGCTATTTACTCCCGGCTTTTTCTTAAGCAGTGCTATCGTTAACACTTCTTCAAATAAGGAAAGCGTAAAATCGATAACCAACAATCCTACAGAAAAGGATACGATAATTGAATTAGCGGGTCTTCAGATGCCGGTATTGAAAGGTGGGTTGTTCGATAGGTATCATTCCAATTCGCCGATGGACGTAATTGCAAAAGAAAGACCTGATATTGATTTGAGTTGGTTCAAGACCATTCAGAAAGAGAAAAAAGAAGTTGGCTTCACAACCTATTCTCCGAACTTTTATTACAGCAACAGCAGCATTACTGCCATTTACACAGCAGATATGGGGAAAATAAAAGAGCTAATTCCAAACGAGGTAAAAGATTTGGTAAAACCGATTTCTTATACGCCCGGCAGAGGATTGATAGCTATTACCTCTTATGCCTACCACTATTGTGACAACGATTTATATAACGAATTGTCGATTTCCATCGTAACGACAAAACCCGGTAGTAATAACTGGGGCTTGATTTCGCTGATGGGTGAGCTAAACGATAAAAACCTTTGGGGTTATGTTTTGAAGCTGCCCGTAAATACGGAGTTGGCAAGGGTTCGTGGATTTGTAGGCTACAATTTACCAAAATGGTTGATACCAATTGATTATACTAATGATGGGGACAACTTGACGTTCAATTATTACGATGAAAAAGGAAATTTCGATTTCTCGATGGCAGGGAAAAAACTGGATGTTTCTGCATCAGAACCGGAAATTACCCGTTCCAATTTTATCAATCTGAATAAGCAAGGTCAGCTAACACACGGTTATACTGATGTTCGTTCCGTAAAAAAAGCGAGCAGCAAAAGTGCGGATGACATTCAGTTAAACCTGTCGGATGGTCCTTTATCAACATTCATCAAATCGTTAGGTTTAAAGAAACTGGTTAAGTACGATTACCAACCCGAGTTTCAGGCGGCATTATATACGCCCGAACTGGTACAGGATGAAAAGAAATAATCCAATACTTAAAATTTACAATAATGGAAATCAGCAACACATTTCAATCGCAAAAGACGTTTTTCAATTCACACCAAACAAAAGACATTGGCTTTAGAAAGGAAACATTAAAAAAGTTGAAAGGCATTTTGAAGGACAATGAAAGCCGTTTGTACGATGCTATTTATAAGGATTTTAGAAAAGGAAAATTCGATACTTCTTTAACGGAATTAAATCTCATCTATAATGAAATTAATTTTTTCCTGAAGAACCTGGACAAATTGAGCAACCCCAAAAAAGTAAAAACAGCATTGAGCTTGCAGCCCGGTAAAAGCCATATCCACTACGACCCATTGGGTGTAACGTTGGTAATCGGTGCTTGGAACTATCCATATCAGCTTACACTGGTTCCAATGATAAGTTCCATTGCTGCGGGCAATACCTGTATTGTCAAACCAAGTGAATTGCCTGAAAATACAATGCACCTTTTATCGGAATTAATCAACAACAATTTTCCTTCTAATTACTTATTCGTGGCAGAAGGCGGTATTCCTGAAACAACAGAACTACTAAAGCTTCGTTTTGATAAAATCTTCTTTACCGGAAGTCCGAAAGTCGGGAAAATCGTTTATGAAGCTGCTGCTAAAAACCTGGTTCCTGTTGTGCTTGAATTGGGCGGAAAATCACCTGCTATCGTTACTGAAACAGCCGATTTGAAAATAGCTGCAAAACGACTGGTTTGGGGTAAATTCCTGAACGGAGGACAAACTTGTATTGCACCAGATTATCTTTTGGTAGAGGAAAGTGTCAAGCCAAAATTGTTACAACTGATAAAAGAAAAATTGGAGGAAACCAATTATTCTGATGGTGCAGAACATTACACCAGCATTATTAACAAAAGGAATTTTGACCGTGTTACTTCCCTTATTGATAAGGATAAAATCTTCTTCGGAGGTAAAACAAACGATGAGACTTTGTATATCGAACCTACAATATTGGACAATGTGGATTGGAATGATGCTGTGATGCAGGAAGAAATATTTGGTCCTGTATTTCCCGTCATCAGTTTCAATAACTACGATGATATATTGCAAAAAATAATAGAAGGAGAAAAACCGTTGGCAGCCTACCTGTTTACAAAAAACGATGAGGATAAATCAAAGTTACTCAACCTTGTTTCATTTGGTGGTGGCTGTATCAATGATACTTTGATGCACATTACCAGTGATTATCTACCATTTGGTGGAATAGGAAATTCGGGTATCGGCAATTACCACGGTGAATATGGCTTCCTCTCTTTCACGCACCAAAAATCAATTATTGAGAAAACAACCTGGGGAGAACCTGACTTGAAATATCCGCCTTATTCCGACAAAAAAATGAAGTGGCTGAAAAGGGTGATGTAACAGAGATTAAGTTACAAATCTCATTAATTCAGATACTCTGGTTTTATGTATGTTGCTGAACTTTGTACCACAATTAAAAAACAAAAAAAATATGCAAGTAATATTAGGAGCCAACGGACAAATTGGCGAAGAACTGGCAAGAGAATTGAAAAGAAATTTCACTTCAGATATTAGAATTGTAAGTAAAGAAGCTCAAAAAGTAAACGATACGGATGATGTTTTTTCGGCTGACCTGACCATAAAAGAAAAAGCTATTGAAGCAGTAAAAGGAGCAGAAATTGCTTACTTCACTTTAGGCTTACCGATTAGTTCGGACTTATGGGAAAACCTTTTTCCGAAAATCCTGCAAAACGTAATCGATGCCTGTAAAATTCACGGTACAAAACTGGTGTTTTTTGACAATACCTATATGTATCCGCAAGACGACAGACCACATACAGAAAACACAGCTTTTGAACCTTTGGGCAGAAAAGCAAGGGTAAGAAAACAAATGGCGGAAATGGTTTTGAAAGAAATGCAATCCGGTGGGTTGAAAGCGGTGATTTGCCGTGCTCCCGAATTTTACGGTCCGGGTAAAACGCAAAGCATTACCAACACGCTTATTTTCAATAATATCAAAGAGGAAAAAAAACTGAAAGTTCCTATCAGTGCCGACAAAAAACGAAGCCTGATTTGGACACCCGATGCAAGCCGTGCTACAGCTTTGATTGGCAACACACCAGATGCTTATGGACAAACCTGGCATTTGCCTGTGGATAAAAGCCACCCAACCTATAAAGAGTTTATTGGTTTAGCCTCTAAAGTATATGGAAGAGATTTAAAATTTTCAGTCGTTCCAAAATTTGTATTCCAAATTGGAGCTTGGTTCAATCCAAAAGTGAAAGAGCTATTAGAATTGCTGCCAAGATATGCGTACGATAATCTTTTTGACGACACAAAATTCAGGAAACGTTTTCCCGATTTTCAGGCAACCAGCTACAAACAGGGATTTGAACAAATTAAGTATGAGCAGAGTAGTAAAAAATAAATTAGTAATTTAGCAATGTATAAATGTGAAAATCAGCAAATGAAAGCTCCGTCAAAAGTTTCATCTATTAGTGCATTACATCAGTTCCTGGGGCTGGGCAAACCGTCCAACCCGCTGATTAGTGTATTTAATTTTGATGATGTGAAACTGCAGCCGGAAACCATTTTAAGTACAGTAACTACAGATTTCTATGTGGTTGCCTTAAAGAAAGACTGTGCAGGCGGTAAATGCAAATACGGGCAGCAATATTATGATTTTGACGATGGAATAATGTACTTCATCGCCCCACATCAGGTACTGCAATTTGAGGACGTACTGCTCAATGGAGTAAAAGGATTTGTTTTGGTAGTGCATCCCGATTTTCTGCAAAGCTATCCATTGGCTGCTGCTATAAAAGATTATGGCTATTTTTCTTATTCGACCAATGAAGCGTTATTTCTTTCAGAAAAAGAAGAAAAGTCGGTGATGGACATTGTAGAAAATGTATCCCGTGAGATAGATGCCAATATGGATGGTTTTACGCAGGATTTACTGGTGTCAAATATTGATTTATTGTTGAAGTATTGCGACCGTTTTTACAATCGCCAGTTTCTGACAAGAAAAAAAGCAAACAACGATTTGCTCGCTAAATTGGAAACACTGCTTGACGAGTATTTTAAAGGTGAACAATTATTGACAAAGGGCATTCCTACTGTTCAGTATGTTGCAGGGGAATTACATTTAAGCCCCAATTATTTGAGCGATATGCTCCGGGTGCAGACCGGGCAGACCACGCAACAGCATATACAGAACAGGGTAATAGAAAAAGCAAAAGAATTGCTTTCCACAACTAATAAATCGGTTTCCGAAATTGCCTACGAATTGGGCTTTGAGCATCCGCAATCCTTTCACCGCCTGTTCAAGAGCAGAACTTTGGTATCACCTTTAGATTTCAGGGCTTCGTTTAATTAATCACCAAAAAAAAGACAGATGAATTTAGCAGAAACCCTTGGTTTCCGACGCTCTGTGCGAGTATATGACCGGGAGAAACCCATCGATGCCGAAAAAGTAAAACAATGCCTGGAATTGGCAACACTGGCTCCCAACAGTTCCAATATGCAGTTGTGGGAGTTCCGTCACATAACCAATCCCGAACTGATGGCGAAAGTTTCAAAAGCCTGCCTCGACCAAACGGCTACTTCAACTGCTTCACAAATTGTAGTATTTGTTACAAGACGGGATTTGTTCCATAAGCGTGCAAAATTTGTGTTGGATTTTGAAAAAGAAAATATACGCCGCAATAGCCCGGCAGAACGACAGGCAAAACGTATTAAAGACAGGGAATTGTATTATGGAAAATTGATGCCATTTATTTATTCCCGTTTTTTCGGGATAATTGGTGCTATACGCGTTTTGTTAGCCAAAACGATTGGCGTTTTTCGTCCTATTATGCGGGAAGTATCAGAAAATGATATACGTGTTACAGCTCATAAATCCTGTGCATTGGCAGCACAGACTTTTATGATTGCAATGGCAAACGAAGGCTACGACACCTGCCCTTTGGAGGGCTTTGACAGTAAATTGTTGAAAAAAGCGTTAAAACTGACTTATGGAGCGGAAGTGAATATGGTGGTTTCCTGCGGTATCAGAAAGGGTAATGACGGCATTTGGGGAGAACGCTGTAGAGTACCTTTTGAGGAAGTGTATATCAGAAACTAATTCTCATTTTCAGAGATAAGGTTACAAACTTCTGTAATTGAGTTACAGGTGTCTTATTTTTTATAAAGAATTTTGTTACTCATAAATATCAAATTCTTGAAATGAAAAAACTCTTATTAATAGTAACAAATGTTGGTCATTATGCAAGTGGATTAGATACAGGCTTATGGCTGAGTGAACTAACCCACATATACCATACTGCAAAAGAAAAAAACTGGAATGTTACCATAGCAAGTCCAAAAGGCGGTGAAGTTCCCATTGACCCTGAAAGTCTGAAGCCATTGGTATTGGACAAAGTTTCAAAAGACTATTACGAAAGTAAGGACTTTATGGACGAGCTAAATCACTCCAAAAGCCTTTCTGAAGTACAGAACGAAAGTTTCGATTGTGTGTATTTGGCAGGCGGACACGCAACGATGTACGATTTCCCAGATAATGCCACTTTACAGTCCATTGTCAGCCATCAATACGAAAGCGGTAAAATAGTATCGGCAATATGCCACGGAGTGGGTGGATTACTAAATGCGAAATTGTCTGATGGGACTTATTTAATAAATGGAAAAAAACTAACGGGTTTTGATTGGTTTGAAGAAAGCATTGCCCGCAGAAAAAGAGAAGTTCCTTTTAATTTGGAAGCATCATTAAAAGAAAGAGATGTAATTTATGATAAGGCATTTATCCCGATGACCTCAAAAGTAGTGGTAGATGGTAATTTAATCACTGGACAAAATCCCTTTAGCTCAAAAGAAATAGCAAAAGTAATTACCCGTGAACTTGAAATGCGGTAAGAGCAATTATTAATTTTAAAAAATCAGTTATGGCACAGAACATCAAAGCGGAAAATGACCCGCAAATTCTTTCTGGTATCAGAGAGTTTTTAAAAGAGTTGAATAATAGTGGAAACCCACCATTGGAAACATTGCCTCCGCAGGAAGCAAGACAAGTGTTGGTCGATGCACAAAAGTCTGTAGAAGTAGATTATTCCGGCATCACTGAAGACGAAAGAGAAATTACACAGGATGGCATTACGGTAAATATCCACATCGTAAAACCTGCAAATGCCGCTTCGGAAAACCTCCCGGTCTTTATGTTTACCCACGGTGGCGGATGGATATTAGGCGATTATCCAACACACAGAAGACTGGTTAGGGATTTGGTAGTAAATAGTGGAGCTGCTGCTGTTTTTACAGATTATACGCCATCACCTGAAGCACAATACCCGGTAGCTATCAATCAGATTTATGCCGCTACAAAATGGGTAGCTGAAAATGGTGCTGAAATTGGAGTTGACGGCAAAAACTTAGCGGCAGCAGGAAACAGCGTAGGCGGAAATATGACCGCAGTACTTTGTTTGATGGCGAAAGATAAAGGTGGACCAAAAATAAACTTCCAGTTGCTTTTATGGCCTGTAACTGATGCCGATTTCAGCCGTGGTTCTTGGCACAAATATGCAGAAGGTAGATTTTTAACAGCCCCATTAATGAAATGGATGTGGGATAACTATTTACCCGATACGGAAAAGAGAAAAGAATACTATGCAACGCCATTCAACGCTCCGGCAGAAAAACTGAAAGGGCTTCCTCCGGCATTGGTGCAATTGGCAGAAAATGACATTTTATATGATGAAGGTCTGGCTTATGCCCGTAAATTAGACGAAGCGGGAGTTCCCACCACGATTGAAACCTACAACGGTTTTATCCACGATTATGGCTTATTAAATCCACTTGACCATATTGAATCCGTTAAGTTTTCTTCACAGCAGGGTGCTTTGGCTTTAAAGAAAGCATTGTTTCAATAAGAAATTAGAGTTTTTTGAAAATATAAGGCTGCATCATTCATTTGGTCAGCCTTTTTTATAGAATATTTTTTTAACAGGTTTAACAACATTCGGAATTGTGCTTATCAAGTTTTAAAGAACAATTAAAATCCTGCTTTTTAAAGAGCTCCAAATGTAAAGACGGAGCCTTTAGGTATTTGTAAATAATTATCTTAACGAATATTTAATGACAGAATATTATAGCAAAACGATTGATGATTTAGAAATCAAAATAAATGAATTACTCACGGAGGAAAACAATTTTTTGATTGCCTGTGAAAAGATTATAGAAATTATTGTGAAAGATATTTCTGAATTGAAAAAATATGTGATGAAAAAAGGATTTCAAAATGAACAGGAAGAAATCCATTTTTTCAAGTATCAGAAACCTGTTATTGTTTCAAAGCTCATTTACTATAACGCTATTTATAAAATCGAAACAAGAAGACCCTATGGGAACAAGCGCATAAAGAAATATTTTACCAAAGAACTGAAAAAGCTAAAAAGGTTCTTTGAAAATAACTTCGATTTTTACAAGTATTACCGCAGCAATAATTCTTTTGTGGACGAGAAATTTTTTTTGAGGGAAAAACACGATATAAGACTATGGTTAGACACGTTCTACTTTGAGGCAGACCACCGCTTTTCTACTTCGCACGATTATAAGGTAGCCAAGATAATTGCCAATGACCTGATACAAGTTTATTTGGAGGATAGGCTGAATAATTTCAACCTTAAAAAGAGTTTGGATGCTTCGCTGAACTGGACAGCAAGTAAAACAGCATTGATAGAACTTATATATGGGTTATATTCACAAGGTGTTTTTAGTAATGGAAATGCGGACATCAAAGTCATAGCCAAAACATTTGAAGATACGTTTAATATTGATTTGGGGGATTTCTACCATACCTACTTAGAACTTAAAAGCAGGAAAATAAACCGAACGAAATTCCTTGACAGCTTACGTGATACATTAATTAGGAAAATGGATGAGCAGGATGAGAGATAGGGTTTTGCTGTGTTCACTATGCGAAAAGGAGTTTAACCCTTTTTCTCTATCTCCCTATATGCAAAGCAATACTCGTCGCATTAAAATCTTGCTGTGATTTACAGAAATATTTTTTTGTATATTTGCTATGAGCGAATGGAAACGTATTGAAAAGCAAAGCAATAAGCACCGTTACCAAATCGTTACCTGACTTTTTTGACAATCTTTATAAAAGCTTAGTATTCAACCGATACAGCTTTTTCCTGAAAACTTTAAAATAAAAAACCTTCCTAATTCGGAAGGTTTTTATTTTTTTGCTCAATCCAAAGAGACATGTATTTTGTGCTTTGATTGAAATGATGTTGTAAAACTTGCCCAATAAAATTTTGATTTCGATGTTGAATTAAATTGTCTTCAACATATTTAATTTTCTCCAAAAACTCAGCCTCAAACTTAGTTTTATCATAGTTTTTATTCAGAATTTTGATTCCGTTTTTTTGTGCAATTTGCCACTCCTTCTCATTATTGTAAAGCAAAACAGCTTTCTCTACAAACGCTTCAAAATCATCTTCTACAAAACCATTCCAATCAAAATTATCTTTCATCGCTTCTGCTCCAACACTTGTAGTAATCGACGGTGTTCCGGTTTGCATCGCGTCTACAAATTTTCCTTTTACACCGGCTCCAAATTTAATTGGAGCTAATAATACCTTATAATTCGACATGGTTTCTTGTGCATTTTCCGCGCGACCTTTTACAAAAAAACGTTCTGTTGCATTATTCAATTGTAAAACCTTTTGCGTTGGATATGCTCCGTAAATATGCAATTCCGCTTTCGGGAGTTTTTTTCTTAAAACAGGCCAAATATCTTTTTTTAAGATTTGAACACAATTAAAATTAGGTTCATGAATAAAATTTCCAATAAACATAAAATGTTCTCTTTCATCGAATTTTTTCCAAGAATTCGTTTTTTCTTCAGTAATTTCATCCTCTAAAAAAGGTAAATAATACACGATTTTTTCATCAATTTTAAATTGGTTTTGAAGTATTTCAATTTCCTTTTTCGAAATTATTAAGGATAAATCACAGCGTAAAATTGATGCTATTTCACGTTTTGCCAAATCCGAAAATAACAACTTATCCGAAAAATCTATCCCTTTTTTAGTTGCTTCTTGTCGTGCATTTCGAAGAAAATGCAAATCTTCTGTATCCAAAATTTTAAGTGCATCTGGACATTCTTTCGAAACCCGCCAGCCATATTGCTCCTCAATCATAAAACGATCAAAAACAACAACTTTAGGATTCAACTCTCTCACAAAACCATTAAAACTTTCATCATTTAATTGAATCTCAACTTCGTTTACTCCTTTCGAAGTCAACTCAAAACTAAAATCAGATTTTGATGCTGCACAGGCAAATGTAATTTCAAATTCTGCCCTTCTAAAACAATCAATTAACTGAATCATTCGCGTTCCTGCCGCAGAAGAAGTTGGTTCTGGCCAAACCTGGCCTATGATTAAAAGTTTTTTCATGCAACAAAATTAAGCTTTCTGCACCTTAATTAGCATAATAATTATTTTACTTATCATTTGCTTTATTTTAATGTAAATTTGCAGTCCAAAATTATATAAAATGTCTTATCAATCTATTTTTGAAGAATTTTACGAGCACGTAAAATCAAGTATCAAAGAAGGAACTTTTGCAAAACTTACGATGGCCAAAACTATTGGAGATACTGATCTCAAAAATATTTTTGTTCGGTTACATCTTTTAGAGGATAATACATATAATTTTGCCTTTACTTTTCGATACAAAACTGAAGAAGTAGAGCAATTTCATGGAATTGATCAAACATTTTTGATTTTGAGTTCATACATCAAAAATCCATTTACAAATGCATTATTATTTACGACTGAAAAGGATTTAATATTTAAGGTGAATAAAAAGAATGCAGGAAGTTTAACTGAACAAGCACCTACTTTTAAACATGCTTCTGATGTAATGACCGAAATGATTGAGAAAAAAATCATTTAATAGACAATCTTAGACATTCTGTTTTAAACAATATAATTTCGTAAATTTGGTTTTTTATATTTTTCGAAAATGCTTGGATTAAAACTTTTAACAGACCCGCGTTGGGCTGATATTGCGGAAAGAAATTTAGAAGAAATTTTAACGGATCATGCATGGTGTGAGCAAAAAGCGGCAACAAATGCGATAACAATGATTGCGTATAATTCTGAACATGACGAATTTATCCAAGAGATGTCTGATATTGCAATTGAAGAAATGCAACATTTCAAAATGGTTGTAGAAATTATCGAACGTCGTGGTTATAAATTAGGGCGAGAACGCAAAGATGATTATGTAGGACAATTGATGAAATTTTGCAAAAAAGATGGCTCTCGTAATATGGCTTTTGTTGATCGTTTATTATTTGCAGCAATGATTGAAGCAAGAAGTTGCGAACGTTTTAGAACATTATCTCAAAACATCAAAGATGAGGAATTAGCCAAATTCTATTATGATTTGATGGTTTCGGAAGCCAATCATTATACAACTTTTTTGAATTTCGCACGTAAATTATCTACTGATGTGGATGTCGATAAACGTTGGAAAGAATGGTTGGATTTCGAAGGAAAATTGATTCAATCTTACGGGAACAAAGAAGCTATACACGGGTAAAAGCCGGTTTAAAAATAAGAAAAAAGAGTTCATTCAAATTAAATTTGAATGAACTCTTTTTTCTTTCCTATCCTACATCAATTCATAACTCAAATTCTATACGTAAATTTGAGTAAATCTTGAATAATATGGAATTAGGGATAGGAATGTTTGGTGATCTACATATTGATCCTAAAACCGGTTATACGCAAACTCCTCAACAACGTATGACTGAAATTATAGAGGAAGTAAAATTAATGGATGAAATTGGATTAGATTTTTTTGGCATAGGGGAACATCATCGGTCTGATTATGCTGTTTCTTCACCCGAAATTATTTTGGCCGCATTGTCTACAGTGACCAAAAAAATCAAACTTGGGAGTGCCGTTTCTGTTATCAGCTCAGCTGATCCTGTAAAATTGTATCAAGACTTTTCTTCTGTCGATAATTTATCAAATGGACGGGCTGAAATTATGGCCGGTCGCGGTTCTTTTATCGAATCGTTTCCTCTTTTTGGTTATGATTTAAATAATTATGACGCCTTGTTTGATGAAAAACTTCGTTTACTTTTAACACTGAATGAAAATAAGACTGTGAATTGGCATGGTAATTTTAGAATGCCATTGGTTAATCAAGATATTTACCCCAAACCTGTTCAAGAAAAGCTTCCTATTTGGATTGCTGTTGGTGGAACCAAATCATCTGTCATTCGGGCTGCAACATTAGGTCTACCAATTATCTTTGCTATTATTGGAGGAAATCCGGCTGATTTTAAGTTTCTATTTGATATATACAAACAAGTGTATCTTGAAAACGGGCACGCTCTTGATAAAATGCAAATCGGGGTTCATATGCATTCATTTTTTGGAGATAATAATGAAAAAATTGCCGAAGAATATTTTCCTGTTTATGGTGCTCAAATGAATAGAATTGGAGCAAGTAGAGGTTGGCCAAAATACACTAAACCTCAATTTGATTATGGGCGTTCTGAAAACGGACATTTGATTGTTGGTGATGCATCATTGGCCATTGACCGTATTTTAAAATACCAGGAAATGTTTGGTTTAACTCGTTTTTCTGCTCACATGGATGTTGGAGCTCCTGATCATTTGAATATGATGAGATCAATCGAGATTTTTGGGAAAGATATTCTACCAAAAGTAAAAGAAGCCACAAAATAAAATATTCATATCCTGACAAAAGACATGATTAATTTTCGTGTCTTTTTTTATTTTCGTTAAAATTGTACGAAATGAAGAAGGTTTTAACCGGTATTATTGTTTTAGGAAGTATGTGTATTCAAGCTCAGGAAAGTGACTTTAGAACTTGGGGAATTTTAAATATCAATCAAAAAATTGATAATGATTTTAGTTTCCAATCTGATATACAATACCGCGCATATGAGAATTTAGATCAACTACAGCAACTTTTAATTCGTGGTGGAATTGGGTACAATCTTACCGAAAATAACAATAATGTCTTAGTTGGTTATGCTTATATTCAGAATCGTACACCTTCCGTAGCAGATGACTATGCTCATAGCCACGAGCACCGTTTGTATCAACAATTCAATACAAAACATGCCATAGAACAATTTAATTTTGCACAACGCTTCCGTTTTGAAGAACGGTTTTTAGAACATGATACACAATTTAGATTTCGTTATCAATTGACAACGACTGTTCCTTTAAACAATCCAAAATTGATTGAAAATACATGGTATTTGAAAGCTTATAACGAATTGTTCTTACAGGCAGTTAAAAACCAAACATTTGACCGAAATCGTTTGGGATTAAATCTGGGGTATGTGATTTCTCCTGTATTTAGCTTAGAAGCAGGATACATGCTACAAAGTCTGAAAAAATCGCATACAGATCAATTGATGGTAGGTTTGACAATTAATAATCCTATTAAATAGTCTTCTCTTTTATTTAGGATTTTTTAATACTTAATGTATGAAAATTCATAAAATCTAAAAATCCGCTCAAAAGAGCGGATTTTCTATTTGTAATAAAATAAATATATCATTTCCTATTAAGCCTCACAAGAAGAACAAGAAACTAAGTTTGCAACTAGTTCTTTTGATACTGATTGTGAACGTTGATAGTACAATGTTTTCACACCTAATTGCCACGCTTCAATCATCAAGCGATTAACTTCTTTCACAGGTAAATCCGGTGGAATATTTAAGTTTAATGATTGTGATTGATCCACATATTTTTGACGAATTGCAGCTTGTTGTACAATTTCTAATTGAGAAATCTCTTTGAACGTTTTGAATACATCTTTTTCCTCTTTTGTCAGTTGATCAATGTGCTGAACAGAACCTCCATTTAGCATAATTTCACGCCAAATATCTTCGTTATCCAAACCTTTTTCTTGCAATAATTTTGTCAGATATTTGTTTTTACGCATAAAGTTTCCTTTCGACAAACCTGCTTTATAATAGTTGGAAGCAAATGGTTCTATCCCCGGAGATGTTTGTCCTAAAATTGCAGAAGAAGAAGTTGTAGGCGCAATTGCACATGTTGTCGTATTACGACGTCCATAACCTTTTAATACTTCTGGTTCTCCATAGATACGAGCCAATTCTTCTGAAGCTTTATCTGCTTTGGATTGAATATGTTTAAAGATTTCTGTTGTACGTAATTTCGCCTCCATTCCTTCGAAAGGAATCATATTACGCTGTAAATAAGAATGCCATCCCAGTACTCCTAAACCTAATGCACGATGACGTTTTGCAAAACGATTTGCCGAAGCTAAATAATAATTTCCTTCTGTTTTTTCAATAAATTCTTGCAAAACAGCATCCAAGAAAAAGATTGCTAAACGTACAGCTTCTGTATCTTTCCATTCGTCATATAATTCTAAGTTCATAGAAGATAAACAACAAATAAATGATTCGTCTGCTGATGAAGGCAACATAATTTCCGAACAAAGATTAGATGCATTAATAGACATTCCTAAATCTTTGTAAACTTGTGGTTTATTTTTATTTACATTATCTGTAAAAAATAAATACGGCAATCCTTTTTCTTGACGAGACTCTAAAACTTTAGCCCAAATTTGGCGTTTTTCAGCATCTCCATCAATCATCTCCTGCATCCAATAATCCGGAACACAAACCCCATAAAATAAATTCTGAATTGGGTTTCCAATCGATTTAATTTTCAAAAATTCTTCAATATCATCATGGTCAATATCCAAATAAGCTGCAAAAGCGCCACGACGAGTAGACCCTTGCGAAACAACATTCATCGCAGAATTGAACAATTCCATAAATGATACTGCTCCACTACTCTTTCCGTTATCTGTAATCGCTGCACCACGCTCACGTAAACCACCGAAATACCCTGAAGTACCACCTCCAATTTTTGTTTGCATGATGACCTCTCCTAATTTATGCGTAATTCCTTCAATACTATCAGGAATATGAACATTGAAACAAGAAATTGGTAAACCACGTTCTGTTCCCATATTTGCCCAAATAGGAGATGATAAACTCATCCAACCTCTTTCAATCATTTCTTTGAAAGATTCTTGTAGTTCCGGTTTGTATAAACGTCTTGCTGCCGCAGCAGTAATACGGTCTATTGCTCCCTCAACTGTTTCCCCTTTCAACAAATAACCTCTATTCAAAATTTGTTCAGATTCAGAATTTTTCCACCATAATTTTGGTGTTTCACCCTCAAAAAAGATGTTTTGAATGTCGTCGTGTGGTATCGGATTGTCCATAGTTTTAGAATTTATAATAATGTGATATTGTGAAATAATTTAACTTTATAGTTGTGTTTTTGATGAAAAGTTCCGGTTCTTAAAATAAATCGTCTGCCGAGATACTTTTATCGTGCTTTGTATAATCTACCGGTCTTTTTGCGAAAAAATCGTCTAAGCTGCTTGCAAAAACTTCTTCTTCGAACCACGCCATTGGTTTATATTGTTCTTGTGAAATATGGTATATTTTTTTGAAACCAATTTTCGTAATCGCTTCATCAATACGATACTTCATATAATTCAATAAATCTGCTTTTGTATAATAACCAAATTCTCCTTTTTCGAAAATCCAGTCTAACATCATTTCTTCCTGTTCGATGTAACCACGAACTGCAGTTTCCACCCAATTTTGGTCTAATTCATCTGGTAATAATCCTTCTTCACGAATTTTGTTAATCAAATAAATTCCGGCATTTGCATGAATTTGTTCATCTGTAGAAGTCCAGGCAATGATATTTGCTGTATTTTTCATTAAACCATCAAAGCGAGTGAATGCTAAAATGTTTGCAAATTTAGAAAACAAAGAACTATCTTCAATTACCAATGCAAAGAACAATAATTTTTCTACGATTGATTTATTCTCATCGCGCATAATCTCACCTACAAACGTATTATAACTTTTGAAAATAGGATTTTGCAAGGCTACATTAAATTCGTCTAAATAACCGTTTACTTCTAAAATCCTTGAATACGCTTCACTATGTCTGAATTCACATTCTGCAAAAGTAGCTCCTAATCCGTTTAATTCTGGTTTTGGAAAATAATGATATAAATCTCCCCAGAAGCCTTTCACTGTTACTTCAACTTGCGCTATAGACAAAATAGAACGTTTGTGTATTTCACGTTTCACATCATCTAAATTTGCATGATAATCTTGGATATCTGATGTAAAATCTACTTCTCCATGTACCCAATATGCTTTTTGGATGGCTTCTGTAAAGGTTAAAATTTCAGGATATTCAAACGGTTTATAATTTACTCTCTTATCAAAAATAGACATAGTTTTTTTTGGACTTTTTAGATTAATAAACTTTGATGAAAACGATTTTATTTCATGTAAAAAAATAAAGTTGATGGTCTTATTTTTTTTACAAATTGAACCTCAATAGGGTTACATTTTCGTTTCAATTATTCATCGATTCTTTCAAAATTAAGATAAGATTTCACAATTAAAAATTTTGTACTCTTAAAAATTAAAAAGGTTATCAACAAGTTGTTAATTATTTGATTCGAAGCAAATTAATCTCAATTATTCATCTGTTATAATTTAATTAAAATTATCAACACAACCACTATAACTTATATTATTTTTTCACAAATTAATATAAAAAAATAGGCAAGCCTTGATATAGACTTGCCTAAAGATATTGATTTTAATTCTAAATTTTATCTTGCAATATTTACCGCACGTGTTTCACGAATTACAGTGACACGGACTTGACCTGGATAAGTCATTTCATTTTGGATTTTGTCTGAAATTAAGAAAGATAATTCAGCTGCTTTTGTATCATCTACTTTATCACTTTCTACAATTACACGTAATTCACGACCTGCCTGAATTGCATATGCTTTTTCTACTCCATCAAAATTAAGTGCAGTTGCCTCCAAGTCTTTTAGACGTTGCATATACGACTCTACAACTTGACGACGAGCACCTGGACGAGCACCTGAAATCGCATCGGCTACCTGTACGATTGGTGAAATTAATGATGTCATTTCAATCTCATCGTGGTGGGCTCCAATTGCATTAATTACATCTGGGTGCTCCCCATATTTTTCAGCCCATTGCATCCCCAAAATTGCGTGAGGCAATTCTGACTCTTGCTCCGGAACTTTACCAATATCGTGTAATAAACCGGCACGTTTAGCCAATTTAGGATTCAATCCTAATTCTGCAGCCAATGTTCCGGCTAAATTTGCAACCTCTCGAGAGTGTTGTAATAAATTCTGTCCATAAGAAGAACGGTATTTCATACGACCTATGATACGAACTAAATCTTTATGTAAGCCATGAATACCTAAATCTAAGATTGTTTTCTTACCAACCTCAATAATTTCGTCTTCAATCTGCTTTGTTGTTTTCGCAACTACTTCTTCAATACGAGCCGGATGAATACGTCCATCTGTCACTAAACGGTGCAAAGATAAACGGGCAATTTCACGACGAACAGGATCAAAACATGAAAGAATAATTGCTTCCGGCGTATCATCTACAATGACTTCAACACCTGTAGCTGCTTCTATTGCACGAATGTTACGACCTTCACGACCAATAATACGTCCTTTTATTTCATCTGATTCAATATTAAACACTGATACCGCGTTCTCAATTGCCTGCTCAGTACCAATCCGTTGAATAGAAGAGACAACAATTTTACGTGCTTCGTTTTTCGCATCCAACTCAGCTTCTTCCATAATCTCTTGGATATGAGCCTGAGCTTTAGTTCGTGCTTCATCTTTCAAAACTTCTATTAATTCAGCACGAGCTTCTTCAGCAGAATAATTTGAAATTTTTTCCAGGATTTCTACTTGTTTTTTATGCATCGTATCCACTTCTTTTTGCTTAATATTAAGCTTTTCAGTGCGTGCTTGTATATTTCCTTTCTCAGATTTTATCTGATCTTTTTGTTTCTGAATTTCTGCTAAGTCCGTTTTGATTCTCTCTTCACGTTCTTTTACTTTAAGCTCAGCATCAGCTACTTTTCTTTCACGTTGGTTTACAACCTCTTCGTGTTTAGATTTTAATTCCAAAAATTTTTCTTTTGCTTGAAAAATTTTCTCTTTTTTAATGGCTTCACCATCTTTCTCAGCATCATTAATCAAAGTTTGTGCTTTGCGAGTTGCTTCATCAATCAGTTCTTGATTCTGTTTATCAACTGATTTCTTTGATAAGAAATAACCCACTACTGCACCTACGATTAATGTAACAATTGCAATAATTATTGTCATAATTGGGTCCATAGATTATGTAATGTTTATATATAAAAAAACCTACATTAGTAAAGTATGTTTTGAGTTAACTCCTGTAAACAGGATTTGAGTTAGTCCGTCAGTCAAGTATCCGCTGTCATATAAATGAACCAAAAGGTTGCGGCCCGCTTTCCGAACGGTGTTCACTCGGTAACAAAACTAGTGTTGAGTTAACCAAAATAGCTAGAACTAATGTAGGAATATTGTTTAATGGACAGTTTCACAACTGTCAGAACTTCTCTTATTTTGCGATTGACTGATCAATCAATTCTAATAACTTCGAAATACGCTCTGTTGTCATTTCTTCATTATCTTTCACTTGCTTTTTCAACTTTGCTTCACGTAAAGCTAATTGGATTGTCACCATAGCAAGGGCATCTTGTTTGTCAGAAACAGCGTACTTTTGTTCAAATTGTTTCAAAATACTATTTATCTCTTCTGCGCAAGAAAGTAACATTTCTTCTTCATCAGAATTAATCGTCATTGGATAATGACGTGAAGCAATTTTTATCTCAATTCGTTGAGTTGACATTCTTTTTATTAGTTATTTGTTTTAATTTGAGCGATGCAAGTATCGACTTCTTTTATTAATTTGTTCATTCTTTGCTTCATCATTTGTTTGTACTCCTGATTTCCACTCATTGCATTGACGACTTTTAATCGTTTTACTTCCTCATTTAAATTTAAATTATTCGCTTGCGAATCTCTCAATTTATTTTTTAATCTGGCATTTTCTTCTTTCAACGAATTGATTTCATTTTGCAATTTTTCCAATTCCTGTATCGAGTTTTCAGCGCCTTTTAATATATCTTTATAATTCCCAAGTTGGCCTAAAACACTTAAAACTTTGTTTTCAAGTTCATTAAATTTCACCATTTTTTCCATCTCCTGAGAATTTCAATTATTCTAGCTTCTATTGCAAAAATAGTATTTTTTTGTTTCTAATCAATAGAAAAACCTAAATATTATCAGTTTTTTCTTATTCATTTGACAAATAGAGATTTACTTAGTTTTTTTGGTTTGATTCTCTTTTCTTCACTATTCTTACAACATACTTGATTCCAAAAAACAAAAACGATACCGAAAGAATTGTTGGCAGAAATTGACAAAAAACAATCAGTATCGATTTGAAATAATATAATCCATCTTCCCAACTTTGTTTTAACTCATATCCTAAATTGATTTCTCTGTATGTTTTAAGTTCTGTTTGAGGTAAAACATTCGTTACAATTCGGGGTTCTTCCGATAAACGATAAGCTATAGTCGCATAACTTGTGGTATCATGAATCAAAGCTTTGTTTACTTTATTTTCAATTTGTGTCGAAATTTTAACCGAATTATTGTGTGCATTTTTCAAATCATTTTCATATTTCTGAAATGTCATTTCTTCATTATTAATTAAAATATGCTCGATGATTAATCCTTTTTCTACTGCAAATTTGACATGTTCACGCAGTTGGTTGGAAGGCACTTTAAGTTCTATCAAATAGGTTCGTTGAATTTTATCCATTTTCTTGACACTGTCTTCTGATAATTCAACCTTATCAGAATCTAAGACCTGATTCGCCATTTCACTATTTAAAACAAATCCTTTAAGATTTATCGCGTTCTCTTCAATTTGCTGAGCATCTTTCATCGCATCTTTCACTTTCATGTCAATCAAAGCATTCGATGTAAAAATTTTCCCCTCCACTTCAGGGTTTGCTGCATTAGAAACGATCATCTCTTCTTTGGCTTCCGAACTAATCTCCCTGCTATTTGCACCTTCGTTTTTATTACAACTTGTTATTGATGCAATCACAAAAATTGCTAAAATCATTTTTCGCATAACTGTATTTTTTAAGTTTGATTTAAAAGTAGTTGCAACATTTTTTAACCTTTAACCAAAATACTTTTCTTTTCCTTGTTTATTATTTTACAAATACAAAAAACTACTAATCAAGGTTTTAAATTTATTTTACAAAGAATTATTGTGAAATAGTTTTCAGAAATTCAAAAGATTAAAGATGTTTGTAAAAGATTTAGTTTATTTTTAACTAATTGTTAATTTTTGAAAAGAAAAATGAAAGTGATTAAACCAATTATCCTGAACTTAGTATTAAGCTCTGTTGTGTTTGGACAACGGGCAGAACAACCAAAATCTGAAAATTATCCAAAAAATATATTTCAAAACCCATTAGAAATCACTAATTATTTAGCTGGTAATTTTGGAGAATTACGCTCCAATCATTTTCATGCGGGACTAGATATCAAAACACAACAACGGGAAGGTTTGAAAGTAAAAGCTGTTGGCGACGGATACATCTCTCGTATTAATGTTTCACCAACTGGTTATGGAAATGCTTTGTACATCGATCATCCCAATGGTTACACTTCTGTTTATGCTCATTTGAGAGAGTTTACTCCGGAACTTCAAGCTTATGTTCGTAAACAACAATATGCGAATGAAACATTTAAAATAGAACTTCATCCGAAACCAAATGAAATCCCGGTTAAAATGGGAGATCTAATTGCTCTTTCAGGGAATTCAGGAGGTTCTGGGGGTCCGCATTTACATTTCGAAATTCGTGATACAAAATCTGAAGAACCTATTAACCCATTCTATTTTGGTTTTGATATTCCGGATACACGAAAGCCAAGCATTTTAGGACTATATGCTTACCCTATTTATGGAGATATCAATCAAAAAACAAGTCGGGTTGTAGTGGCTAACGGAGGAACTCTTTCAGCTTCAGGAGCTATCGGATTTGGTGTAAAAGCTTATGATAAACACAATGGAGCAGAAAATAACAATGGAGTTCATCAAATTAATATTTACGTGAATGATGAACCTATTTATACTTTTACTTCCAATCGCTTTTCATTCGATGAGGCACGAGCGATAAATAGTGTTTGCGATTATGGCGATATTCAAAAAAATAACAGCTGGGTCTATCAAGGGTTTGTAAAAGATGGAAATCCTGTAAGAATGTATTCGAATTTAAAAAATAATGGTGTTTTAGAAGTGGAAGAAGGGAAATCGTACAAGATAAAAATTGAAGTTTCCGATTATGCAGGTAATTTATCGACACAATCCTTTACTGTGAATGGAAAACCTTATATAGATTCAGCTAAACTTCCTGAAACGAATCCTATATTTTGGAACAAAGAAAATCATTTTAAAAATCAAGGTATCGAAATCTTTTTTCCAAAAAATATTTTCTATGAAGATTTTGATCTAACCTACAAGTTTCAAAATGGTAAACATTGGGTTGGAGATTACTATATGCCCGTTCATCAATCCTATACACTTGTAATAGAACCAACTGTTGAAATTCCGACTGCTCAATTGGATAAAGCTGTAATTGTTCGTGAATACCAAAAGAGAGGGGGTTGGAAAAAAGATTATTTGACAACAGAACTTAAAAACGGAAAGCTTGTAGCAAATCCAAAAGATTTTGGTGTTTTTTCTGTTATGATTGATAATACTAAACCAACAATTACTCCGTTAAATATCAAATCAGATAGTCAATTTACTCAATCAAATGGCATCATCAAGTTTACAATTAATGATGCGCATTCCGGAATAAAAGACTACAAAGCTTATATCGATGGAAAATGGGTTTTGGCCGAATATGATCAAAAAATTAAACGATTAACAATTAATTTGAATCAAGAACAAATTTCGGTTGGTGACCATCAATTAGAATTAAACGTGAAAGATGAAAAAAACAACACAGCAACGTACTCTACAACATTCAAAAAGATTTCTTAGTACCATAAGTTTATCTCTTTTGGGTGGAATTTTATTTGCACAAACTGCACAAATTAATGGTAAAGTTGTCGACGAAAATAGAATTCCGATTAGTGAAGCGGAAATTATTATAGGTGATCAATCATTTTTTACTGATCAAAATGGTAATTTCAAACTTGACATCCCTTCTAATCAATCGGTCACCATAACATTCAATACGAATGGTTATCATTCGTATGCGCAAACTTTTACTTTAAAAGATAAAAACAAAAAGGAAGTATTTGTCCAATTGGTTCCTGATCAAACCAATGCTATTCAACTAGGAGAAGCGGTTATTTCTTTTCAATCAAACAAAAATAAACCTTTACAAAGCACTGTTCTGAGTGCTGCACAAATGCAGCAAGGACCTAGTTTAACAGGTGGAGTTTCCGATTTATTAAAAACGTTGCCGTTTGTAAACTCAAATACCGAATTGAGTTCACAGTACATGGTTCGCGGAGGAAACTATGATGAAAATTTAATTTACGTTAATGGAATTGAAATTTATAAACCTCAACTCATTCGCTCCGGAGAGCAAGAAGGTTTAGGCTTTGTAAATCCTGCCATGACAGAATTTATCAATTTTTCTGCTGGAGGTTGGGAAGCAAAGTATGGTGATAAAATGTCTTCTGTTTTAGATGTTACCTACAAACGTCCAAAAAAGTTTGAAGGTCAGTTAGAAGCAAGTCTAATGGGAGGAAGTTTAACATTAGGTGGTGCTTCAAAAGACAAAAAACTTTCGGCTATCGTTGGTGCACGTTATCAAAATAGAAATTTAATTTTAAATACCTTAAAAGGTGATACCAACTTTAATCCTGAATATTATGATGTTCAGGCAAATATCAATTATAAATTAAATGACAAATGGAATGTTGCTTTTTTAGGAACAATGTCACGTTCGCGTTACGAAATGTTCCCTATAAAACGTGATACTTATATTAATGCAATGGACAACCCATTGTTGTTAACTGTTCATTACAATGGGAAAGAAGATGACAAATTTGCAACAGAAACAGGAAGTTTATCTTTTACATATCAACCAAATTCTAAATTGGATCTAGGATTGGATATTTTTGCATATCACTCTAAGGAACGTGAATATTTCGATATTCAAGGTTCTTATTTTATTTCACAAGTCGACGACAAAGGAAATGCAACTTCTACCAATGATGTTGGTTCACAAATTGACCATGCTCGAAATAATTTTGATGCATTAGTCGCAGGAATACAGCACAAAGGAAAATACAAAATCAACGGCAACAATGATATTGAATGGGGAATAAAATTTCAGCAGGAGGATATTCGTGATTTATTAGGAGAGTGGCAAGCTATCGATTCTACCGGATATGTGGTTAATCCTGATCCAACGAGTGGTTTGAATTTGAGTTATTATGTTAATTCAAAAAATAAATTAAAAACCAATCGCTTTTCTGGTTACGCACAATACACCAGTAAGTTCATGTGGAATGACGCTAAAGTATTATTCAATGCAGGTGTAAGAGCAGCATATTGGGATTTTAACGAAGAAACAACTATTTCGCCTCGTGCTCAGATTGCGATTAAACCAGATTGGGAAAGTGACATGTTGTTTCGCTTTTCAACAGGTTTATATTATCAGCCCCCTTTTTATCGTGAAATCCGCCGTTTAGATGGTTCTCTGAATGATAAAGTAAAATCACAACAATCGATTCATTTTATTCTTGGAAACGATTATGAATTTAAATGGATGGATCGTCCGTTCAAACTAACAACAGAAGTTTATTACAAAATATTAAATGATTTAAATCCTTATTATGTTGACAATGTAAGAATTCGTTATACAGCAGATAATAATTCGAAAGGTTATGCATATGGTATCGACATGCGCTTATTTGGGCAATTTGTTCCCGGAATTGATTCGTGGTTCTCTGCTTCCTATGCACGCGCTTATCAAAATATTGACGACAAAGGAAATATTCCGTTACCAACAGACCCACTCTTCAAATTATCTGCATTTTTCCAAGATTATATGGAGTTTTTACCTTCATTCAAAGTCAATGTCAATTTGATTTATGCATCAGGTTTACCAAATGGAGCACCTCAGTTTGCTGATCCTTATAATTATCAAACGACTTTATCAGATTACAAACGGGTAGATATTGGTTTTGTAAAGGAAATTATCAATCAAAAAGAATTAAAACCTTCAAAAGGAACATTTTGGAGTAATTTCAAAGAAATTTCAATTGGTGTAGATGTTTTCAATGTGTTTGATATTAAAAACGAAATCAGTAACTCATGGATTCGCGATGTCAATTCAAACGCTGTTTATACAATGCCAAATTATTTGACTGGACGATTTTTTAACGGAAAAATTAATTTCAAATTCTAATCCGAAAAAATATTTATACTTTTACCAAGCACTTCTCACGACAGAAGTGCTTCTTTTTTATCTAAAATCTGACAAAACGACACACAATGGGCATTGGCAAACTATTTGATTCAATCAGAAACAAAAAAACGAATAAGAATATGTCTGACCAAAATATACACGAAGAATTAGAGAACGAAAATCTTCAGGACAACGTTCAAGAGACGGAAAGCAATGTAGAACAGCCACAGGCAGAAACTTCTGAAAAATCAGAATTAGAAATCGTTAAAGAACAATTAGCAAAAGAAAAAGACCAATATTTGCGTCTGTTTGCTGAATTTGACAATTACAAAAAACGTACTTCACGTGAGCGCATGGATATTTTTAAAACAGCAAATAAAGAAGTTATCACCTCTTTATTACCAGTTTTAGATGATTTTGGGCGCGCTTTAAATCAAATTGAAAAATCCGGAGACGACAATTTAACTCAAGGTATTGAGCTGATCAATAATAAATTAACGGAAACGTTACGTGGAAAAGGTTTAAAACAAATGGAAATTAAACCTGGTGATGATTTTGACACTGACTTCCACGAAGCAATCACTCAAATTCCTGCTCCAACAGAGGATTTAAAAGGTAAAATTGTAGATATTGTAGAAACAGGTTATTTATTAAATGACGTTGTTGTTCGTTACGCTAAAGTTGTTGTTGGATTGTAATTTAGATTAAAAAATGTCATCAAAAAGAGATTATTACGAAATATTGCAGATCGAGAAAACTGCAACTTCTGAGCACATTAAGAAAGCTTACCGTAAACTTGCCATTAAATATCACCCTGACAAAAACCCTGGTGACAAAGAGGCAGAAGAAAAATTTAAAGAAGCTGCAGAAGCTTACGAAGTTTTAAGTGACGACCAAAAACGTGCGCGCTATGACCAATTCGGACATGCCGGAATGGGTGGTGCCGGTGGATTTGGCGGTGCCGGTGGCGGAATGAATATGGAAGATATTTTCTCTCATTTCGGCGATATTTTTGGAGGTGGATTCGGTGGCGGATTTGGAGGCCAATCTCGTGGTCCTCGCCGAATGAAAGGTTCTGATTTGCGTATTCGCGTAAAATTGAACTTGGAAGAAATGGTGAACGGAACTGAGAAAAAGGTAAAAGTTAAACGTTTCAAACAAGCTGATGGTGTTACTTCTAAAACATGTCCTTCTTGTGGCGGTTCAGGACAACAGGTTCGGGTAACCAATACATTTTTAGGACAAATGCAAACCGCGACAACTTGTTCGACTTGTCAAGGTGTTGGAAAAGTTGCAGATAAAATTCCTCCGGGAGCAAACAATCAAGGTTTAATTAAAGTTGAAGAAACAATTGACCTTAAAATTCCTGCAGGAGCAAGAGAAGGTATTCAATTACAAGTTCGAGGAAAAGGGAACGATGCCCCATTTGATGGAATTCCCGGTGATTTACTTGTTATCATTGAAGAAGAAGAGCACGATACATTAAAACGTGACGGAAACAACTTACATTTTGATTTATATGTTTCTGTTCCTGATGCAATTCTAGGTACTTCAAAAGAAATTCCTACCGTTAATGGAAAAGTAAAAATTAAAATTGACAAAGGGACTCAATCCGGAAAAGTTTTACGCCTAAAAGGCCAAGGTTTACCTGATTTGAATGGGTATGGAAAAGGTGATTTGTTTGTTCATGTTAACATTTGGACACCTACCAATTTATCAAAAGAACAAGAAGCTTATTTTGAAAAAATGAGAGATGATGATCATTTTTCACCTGAACCTTCAAAAAATGAAAAATCTTTTTTTGAACGTGTAAAAGATATGTTCCAATAAATATAATCAGCATCCAGATGTTCTCTGGATGCTTTTTTTGTATTAAAAAAAGAATTGCCCCATTTTTCGGGATCTATATATCCTAAAAAAGGAAGTCAATAGACTTCCTTTTTTAGGATATATTACATTAGTTGTTTAATCACAATTTCCTTCAACATCACAAGATGCTCCATTTTCGGCATCTTTTAAATGATCCTTTTCATAAGCCTGTGTCAAAGCAGAAACAAAGTATTCTACCGGCTGAGCTCCTGAAATAGCATATTTTCTATCTATGACAAAAAAGGGAACTCCTGAAACACCAATGTTACGCGCATCTAAAATATCAGAAGCTACTTCAAAAACATTTTCATCAGAATTTAACATACCAAGAATTTCAGTTTTATTCAAACCAATTTCTTCACCCAATTCTGCCAATGTTTCGGTATCAGCAATGTTTTTTCCTTCTGTAAAATAGGCTTTAAAAAGTCTTTCTTCTGCTTCAGAACCCTGCCCTTTAGCTTGGGCAAAGTGAATTAACCGATGTGCATCTCCTGTATTGATGACTTTCGAATGCTGTTGCTGAAAATCAATTCCGACTGTTTTCCCCATTTCAGCCAATTGATTATTCATTGCAATCACCTGCTCTTCAGAAATTCCTTTTGCCTGAATCAAATAATCATTGACTGATGTAATTTCAGTTTTAGATAAATCAGGATTGAGTTGAAAACTTTTCCATTCAACTTCTATATTCTCTTTATAAGAAATTTGTTCTAAAGCTTGTTCAAAATGTTTTTTTCCGATGTAACAGAACGGACACATTACATCCGACCAGATTTCAATTTTCATAATGGAAATTTTTGGTGTAAAAGTTTGTAAAATTACGTTATTTATTTCAATGGATTCGGTTATTTTTCGGTTAATTTAAAGTTGAAAAATTATTAACAAAATCTTGAAAAATAATCATGCTAAATTGAGTTTAAAATTTGTTTAAGAAAAGGTTTAAATTACCTTTGCAGTGAACCAGATAAAATGAATTATTTCATTTTTATTCCATAACAAATAACGAACAAACAATATGTCAACACACGTAGTAGTCGGTCTTCAATGGGGTGACGAGGGAAAAGGAAAAATTACAGATGTATTAGCCGAAAAATCAGATTATGTTGTACGCTACCAAGGTGGTAACAATGCTGGTCATACGGTATATGTAGGTGACGATAAATTCGTATTACACTTACTACCTTCTGGAGTTTTACAATGCAAAGGAAAATGTATTATCGCAAACGGTGTCGTGGTAAACCCTGAAGCTTTCTTCTCTGAAATAGAAAAATTAGAAGCAAGAGGTTTATCTACAGATCACGTATTTATCTCAAGAAGAGCGCATATCATTATGCCTTATCACATTTTGTTAGACGAATATCGTGAAGAATTTGCCGGAAAAGATAGTCAAATCGGAACTACAAAACGTGGAATTGGTCCTTGTTATGAGGACAAAGTTGCTCGCGTTGGTATTCGTGCTATTGATTTATTAAATCCTACAGTTTTAGCAGAAAAAATCAAAGAAAACTTAGTGGTTAAGAATGCTTTATTCGAGAAATTATTCAATAAAGAGCCATTAAAATTTGAAGATATTTACGAAAAATACTTAGCATATGGTGAGCGTTTGAAAGAACGAATCATTGATTCTGAGTTAGAAATCAATCAAGCAATAGACGAAGGTAAAAGCGTCCTATTTGAAGGTGCTCAAGCCTTGATGTTAGACATTGATTTTGGTACTTATCCATTCGTTACATCATCATCTCCAACAACTGGTGGAGCTTGTGTTGGCGCTGGTGTTCCTCCTACAAAATTGAAGAATTTAATCGGAGTTTCTAAAGCATATTGTACACGTGTTGGTAATGGACCATTTCCAACAGAATTAGACAACGAATTAGGAGAACAAATCCGTCAGGTTGGTCATGAATTCGGAGCTTCTACAGGTCGTCCTCGCCGTACAGGGTGGTTAGATTTAGTTGCACTGAAACATGCTTGTATGATTAATGGTATTACACATTTAGTCATTACTAAATTAGACGTTATGTCTAATATTGAAGCAATAAAAGTTTGTACAGGTTATAAAACAGAAGATGGAAAAATTATTGATTACTTCACTTCTTCTACAACAAAATTAGCAGACTATGAAGCTCAATATGATGAATTACCAGGATGGAAGGAAGACATTACAAACGTAAAGTCGTTTGATGAACTACCACAAACTGCACAAGATTACATCCACTACATTGAGAAATATTTAGGAATCGAAGTTTATTTAGTTTCGGTTGGTCCGGAGCGCTCTCAAAATATTATTAGAACAACTTTATTTTAATAAATTTACCGTATAGCCTGACATTTTTGTTAGGCTATACCTTTACGAAATATTTTTATGAATGAAATTTTAGAACGATTAAAACAATTGAATTTAGGTATAGATTCTATCGTCCCTATAAAAGGAGGTGATATTAATGACGCTTTTCGATTAGAATCGTTTGATAAAAAATATTTTTTAAAGGTTAATTCCGCCAACAACTTTCCTCATCTTTTCAAGAAAGAAGCAAGAGCTTTAGACGCCATCAAAAAAACAAAAACATTTTCTGTTCCGAAAGTGATTCATGTTGGCGAAGCTGGAAAAGATTTTCAATTTTTGTTATTAGAATGGATAGAATCTTCTACTCCAACTGTAGTGAATTGGGAAAACTTAGGAAGAAACTTAGCAAAACTTCATCAAAATACAAATAAACAATTTGGTTGGTCAGAAGATAATTATATCGCTATTGTTGTGCAACCAAATAATTTTACAACTACTTGGAGTGATTTTTATGCCAACAATCGCATTATGCCGATGATGAAATTGTTGCAGAACAAACAACTCATTACTTCAAAACAAATAAAATCTGCAGAGAATTTATGTAAACAGCTCCATTCTATATTTCCTGAAGAAAAACCGACTCTAATTCACGGTGATTTTTGGAACGGAAATATTTTAGCAAATCCGAAAGGAGAATTTACAGTCATAGATCCTGCAATTTACTATGGTCATCGTGAGATGGATATTGCAATTGCTAAACTTTTCGGTGGATTTGACGAAGCCTTTTTTGATGCTTACCATGAAAGCTTCCCTCTTGAATCCAATTACGAAGAACGTTTACCAATAGCACAATTATTTCCATTACTCATTCATGCTTATCTTTTTGAAGGATATTATGTGAAAGACGTACAAACCATTTTGAAAAAATTTTAAAACAAAACAAACAAAATACAATGAACAAGTATCAAAATCCTTTAGAATCTAGATATTGTAGCGACGAAATGCTGTATATCTTTTCTCCTGAAAAAAAATTCACTACATGGAGACAGCTTTGGATTGCTTTAGCAGAAATAGAAAAGGAACTTGGATTAGATATTACAGACGAACAAATTCAAGAATTAAAAGATAATGCAACAAATATTGATTATCATGTTGCAGCAGCTTATGAAAAGAAATTTCGTCACGATGTGATGGCTCACGTACACACATACGGAGATGTTGCTCCCAGTGCAAAAGCAATTATTCATCTCGGTGCGACTTCTGCTTTTGTTGGCGATAATACAGACTTGATCCAAATTCGTGATGGTTTTCAACACATCAAAGGACAATTAATCAATGTGATTGATGGTTTAGCAAAATTTGCTCGTCAATACAAAGACTTACCTACTTTAGGATTTACACATTTTCAACCGGCACAATTAACAACCGTTGGCAAACGCGCTACACTTTGGTTGCAATCTGTTTTATTAGATTTAGAAGAATTAGAATTCAGAATAGATACATTACGTTTCCGTGGTGTAAAAGGAACTACTGGTACTGCCGCTTCTTTCAAAGAATTATTTGACGGAGATTACCAAAAAGTAAAAACATTAGACAAAAAATTATCTGAACGTTTCGGATTCAAAAATGTTTTCGCCGTTTCAGGACAAACATATGACCGTAAAATTGATGCACAAGCGTTAGAACTATTGTCTAACATTGCTCAATCGGCACATAAATTCACAAACGATTTGCGTTTGTTACAAAATTTAAAAGAGATTGAAGAGCCATTTGAGAAAAACCAAATCGGATCTTCTGCAATGGCTTACAAGCGTAACCCTATGCGTTCTGAGCGTATTGCTTCGTTAGCAAAGTATGTCATGTCTTTGGCTACTTCTCCAGCAATGGTTGCTTCCACTCAATGGTTTGAAAGAACGTTGGATGATTCAGCTAACAAACGTTTAGCTGTTCCTCAAGCTTTCTTAGCAATTGATGCTATTTTAATCATTTGGAACAATATCTTAGATGGTTTAGTCGTTTATCCTAAAATCATCGAGAAACATATCGCAGAAGAATTACCATTTATGGCCACTGAATATATTATTATGGAAGGTGTGAAAAATGGTGGAGATCGTCAGGAATTACACGAAATCATCCGAACTCACTCTATGGAAGCTGCGAAGCAAGTGAAAATGGAAGGAAAGTCGAACGATTTGATAGAACGTATTATTGCAGATGAAAATGTGAAAATTGACAAAGAAAAATTGGTTGAATTATTAGATCCGAAAAACTTTACAGGATTTGCTTCTGAACAAACAGAAGAATTCTTAAAAGATTTGGTTGATCCAATTATCGAAGAAAATAAAGCACTTTTAGGTGCACATACAGACCTTAAAGTGTAAAACACGCTTAAGACAACACATGAAACAAAGAAAGACGTTCGATTTGAACGTCTTTTTTATTTTACTTGGCCATATAAAAATTAGATAAATCGAATAACCAACCTCTCAGAATATTTTGAACTTTTTTTAACATTTTCACTACAAAAAATGAGTATAGCACAAAGCCAACTTTTACAAGTTGGCTTTGTGCTATACTTTGAAACAATAACTCGTAAAAAAGCGACACGAAGTGTTGATCTATTTATGAATATTTTTTTAGGCTTGCATCACAAAAATTGCGGGACGTTTATGAAAATCATACTTTTCATTTTTCCATTCTTTGATGGATAGCGTACGGATATCTTCGTCCTCTAATGTAATGTGACACGCGACACAAATCTTCGTTTCAGTACGAAGAATTTTTGTTAAATCATCCACCATTTGATTATTGCGATATGGTGTTTCCATAAAAATTTGAGCAATTCCGGTTTTAGCACTTTCAGCTTCCAAATGCGCCAATTTCTTTTTGCGTTCTGTTTTATCAATTGGTAAATAACCGTGGAAAGCAAAATTCTGCCCATTCATACCAGAAGCCATCAATGCTAATAAAATGGAAGAGGGACCAACCAAAGGCACAACCTGTATGCGTTTTTGCTGCGCAATCTTAACCAATTGCGCCCCTGGATCTGCAACCGCAGGCAAACCAGCTTCAGAAATAATTCCTAACGTTACGTTTTGATCCAATAATTTAATCAAATCGAACATTTCTTCAGGTTCGGTATCTTTATTCAGAATATAAATATCTAAATCTGCTTGAACTTTTTCCGGACAAACTTGCTTGATAAATTTCCGTGCAGATTTTTCGTTTTCAACGACAAACGTATCAATTGCACGAATAACGTCAAGATTGTATAAGGGCAATACTCTACTGTGTTCACTTTCACCTAAAAGTGAAGGAATCAAATAAACTTTAGCCGTTTTCATTGTATAATTTTAAAGATTGTATTTTTTGATGATGCCGTCTGTAGCTTCATCTAATAATTGATAAACATGTTCGAAAGCATCTTCATCGTTGTAGTACGGATCCGGAACATTCTGTATTAAACCTGTTCCTTCTTCTAATATTAATTTAACTTTAGTTCTTTCCTCTTCAGTCTTGGCTAATTTTTGTAAATCGATAGCATTCTGCTCATCCATTGCTAAAATCAAATCAAACTCTTCAAAAAAGATAGGATTGAAATGCATGGCACGTTGATCAGAAATATCTACACCGTATTTTTTAGCCACTGCGATTGAACGTCTGTCCGGTTGTTCGCCAATATGCCAATCTCCGGTTCCTGCAGAATCAATCAAATGCTGCTCTCCTACCTTCGATTGTAAAATTCCTTCTGCCAACGGAGAACGACAAATATTCCCCAAACAAACCATTAAAATTTTCATCGTAGAAAAGTTTTTGTTTAATCTGCAATTTTGCGTGAAATATCTTCAATATATCCACGGAACTGCTTATCTGTTTCTTGCAAATTTTTCACTGTTTTACAAGCATGTAATACCGTTGCGTGATCACGCTTCCCGATTTGAGTTCCGATACTTGCCAATGAAGCTTTTGTGTACTGTTTTGCAAAATACATCGCCAACTGACGCGCTTGTACAACATCACGCTTACGTGTTTTTGACTGTATATCTTCAATCTTCACTTTAAAGTATTCGCAAACTGTTTTCTGAATATAATCTATCGAAATTTCCTTACGGGCTGTTTGCACTAATTTAGAAAGCGTACGAGCTGTTAAATCTAATGTAATTTCTCGTTTATTTAATGTTGCTTGTGCAATGATAGAATTCAAAGATCCTTCTAATTCACGCACATTCGTATCAATGTTTTGTGCAATATAATCCATTACCTCATCAGGAAACTCAATTCCATCATTTTCTAATTTTTGTTTTAAAATAGAAAGACGGGTATTGTAATCAGGATTTTGTAGGTCTGCTGACAATCCCCATTTGAAGCGAGAAATCAAACGATCTTCCATATCCTGGATATCTGCAGGAGATTTATCAGAAGTTAAAATAATTTGATTTCCTCTCTGATGTAAATGGTTAAATATGTGGAAGAAAACTTCTTGTGTTTTTGCTTTTCCTGATAAAAACTGAATATCATCCATAATCAAAACATCAATCATTTGGTAAAAATGAATAAAATCATTTTGATTATTATTCTTCACGGCTTCTATAAATTGCTGAGTAAATTTTTCCGTCGAAACATACAGAACTGTTTTTTCAGGATGTAATTCTTTCACTTCTAAACCTATTGCATGCACCAAATGCGTTTTTCCTAATCCTACTCCTCCATAGATAAAAAGTGGATTAAACGACGTTCCTCCCGGGCGTTTCGCAATTGCACGACCAGCAGCGCGGGCTAATCTGTTGGATTCTCCTTCAATAAAATTATTGAACGTATAATTGTGATTCAATTGTGAATCAACTTTTAATTTCTGCAATCCAGGAATGATGAATGGATTCATCATTTTACCAGCTTGTAAACTCATTGGAGCTTCAACCTCTTGTGGGCGAGGTTTTTCTTTGTTAGAGCTTGGAATACGAACTGTAAATGGTTCACGTCCTTGCGACTTTTGATCCATCAAAATACTGTATACTAATTTTGCTTCAGAACCAAGTTCTTTTTGTAAGGCACTTTTTAAAATTTTGATATAATGTTCCTCTAACCATTCGTAAAAAAATTTACTTGGTACTTGTATCGTTAAAACATTATGATTTAGTTTGCCCGGGCGTATCGGAACAAACCAAGTATTGAATGCATCTTCCGCAATGTTATCTTTTATAAAAGACAAGCATTTTTCCCACACAGAATTTGCAGTTATCATAGTAATATTGTCCAAAAGTGCTTAAGTTTTAATGTAAATTATTGATATACAGCGAAGTTTCTTAACAAAAGCTTCCCTACAAAATTGTGAACAAATTTTGAATAAAAAAAATGAAATGGGTATTGATATATTAAAAAATACTTTGTATAATCCGGAAAATTCAACAAGTAATTTTAGATAAAATAAAAGTACTGCAAAGATAATCTTTTCGGTCATATTTTGTCTGATAAAACTAATAATTCTTATTTTTGTATGACTATGGAAATTACACAAGAAAAAATTGACTTTGCTACAATCAAAGTAGAAAATCATTTAATTGATTTGGGCATTAAAAATAATTTTTCTCTTTTACGAATCGAAGAAAGTGAAGAAAAAAATATCAGGATTTTTTATTATGAAATTGCAAATCCTACTTTTAAAACAATTATTCAAATTCAATACGACTTCTTAAAAGAAGAACAGAAAGATTCTTCTCAAACTTCTTTTAGTTGGATGGATTACAAAAAAATTACAGAATAGACTTATTCATTTTTTATCAAATTAATGAATAAGTCTTTTTTTTGTGCTTTACTTTTGAATAATAAATGATGTTTTACAACAATTATGGAGAAGATAGAACAAACTGAACAATTAAATGTATTTCGGATCAAAACTCGCATTCTATATAAACATACAGATCAGATGAAAGTTGTTTATTATGGAAACTATCCTGAATTTTATGAAATCGGTCGGGTAGAATTAATGAGAGAGAGAGGTTTTCCTTATGCTGAATTAGAAGCTATGGGAATTCAGATGCCCATCATTGAAATGCATACAAAATATATAGGAAGTGCTCTATATGATGAATTAATCGAGATTGAAGCTACTGTTCCGGAACGTGACAAAGGGGTTCGTATTCGTTTTGACTATAACATATACAACGAAACAGGTAAATTAATTAACCAAGGTTACACCATTTTATGCTGTATTGATGCCGAAACTCGTCGTCCGGTTCGTATCCCTGAACGTATTTGGACAAGTTTAGGTTTATAGATTTATTTAGAATCATTAATTATTTATTAAAACAAATTCTTGCAAATGATTTCTCATTAAATTTGTCTCCTAATAAAACATGATAAAAAACAAATGTCAACACTTCAAGAAAAAATCAATCAAACGATTGTAGACGTTATCGATTTTCCTAAAGAAGGAATTGTCTACAAAGATATCACTCCACTGTTCTTAAACCCTGAACTATCAAACGAAATTGTAGACGCTTTTGTAGATAAAGCAAAAGGCAAAGTAGATGTTGTGTGTGGAATCGAAAGCCGTGGTTTTTTGTACGGAATTCAAATTGCTCAAAAATTAAATGTTCCTTTTGTCTTGATTCGCAAAGCGGGTAAACTCCCTCCTCCTACTATTAGTCAATCATATGATTTAGAATATGGACAGGCTACAATAGAGGTAAATTCAAATTATATAAAAGATGGAGCGCGTGTTTTGATTCATGATGATGTTTTAGCAACTGGAGGCACAGCCGAAGCTTGTGCTAAATTGGTTGAAAAATGTGGAGGAAAAACAGTTCAATTCTCTTTTATTGTCGACTTAACGTTCTTACATGGAAAAAATAAATTGACAAGCTATACAACAGATATTGTTACATTGACTGAATATTAAAAAATAAAATCCACTCATTTATTGAGTGGATTTTATTTTTTCGGTTCTATGATTACCTCTGGTGCCCGGTCCTTACCTATATCCAGCAATGCTTTTATATTAGCCAATACTTCTCGAAAACTCTGTCTATTTTCCGTTTTATAAGGTCCGCTATCCGCATTATATCCAATACAATCTAACCCAAAAACTTTTCCTAAAAAAAGTGCCCTTTTGAGGTGATAAGATTGTGAAATCAAAATAACTTTATTGAATTGAAAAATATTTTTGGTTCGATAAATTGTACTATATGTGTCTAAACCGGCTCCATCCAAATATGTATCTTCAATTTTGACACCTCTCTCTATCAGATACTTTTCCATCACATCAATTTCATTAAAATTTTCATGAATTTTTTCTCCGGATAGTAAAATGACGTCAACCTGATCTTCCTTGTATAACCTAATTGCAGCATCCAAACGATCTTTCAAAAAACGGGTTGGTTGACCATTTTCTTGAACTTTAGCTCCAAAAACAACAGCAATTCGGTAATCTTGAGGAATATTTCCTTGATAATTATAAATGCAATAGGATGTAAAAACTTGTATCATTAACGCGACAATTAATGTAAATACAGCAATTAATCCCGAGATTACCAAACTCTTACGTACTACAAACCTTCCTATTTTTACAAGTCTACTCAAATATTTATAGGCTTAAAATCTTTTAAGATTCAAAAGTCTATAAGATTAGTGATATTTAAAAATTATAAATGTGAAAATTATTTTAAATTTTTCATCGTAATTTTAGACAATGAATAATATTGAGTTAAGAACAGTTACCGTAGAACGTTACTTACAACCTTTGCGTGAAGGGGGTTCTTTACCTGCATTAGCTGATGCAGATGATGGTTTTAAATATGTATTGAAATTTAAAGGAGCCGGACATGGGCCACGAATGTTAATCTCCGAATTATTAGGAGGAGAAATAGCACGTGTATTGGGGTTTAAAGTTCCGGAATTGGTTTTTGCTTTACTCGATGAATATTTTGGTCAGTCAGAAGCAGATGAAGAAATTCAAGATTTATTAAAATTCAGTGAAGGAACAAATCTAGCTTTACATTATTTATCTGGTGCGATAAATTATGATCCTGCTGTCATGAAGATTGAGGACAAATTATCTTCTCAAATTGTTTGGTTAGATGCTTTTTTAACAAATGTCGATCGGACTTTCCGAAATACAAACATGCTGATGTGGCACAAAGAATTATGGTTAATCGATCATGGTGCGTCCTACTATTTTCATCATTCCTGGGATAATTGGGAAAAATCGGCATTGACTCCTTTTCAACCAATCAAAGACCACGTTTTATTAAAAAATGCAACAAAATTAGAAGAAGTTGACACAGAGTTCAAAGCTATTTTGAATGACGAACTTATTGATAAAATAGTCGATTTGATTCCTGATGAATGGTTAGAAACAGAAGTCACACATGCTACTTTTGATGAAATGAGAACAGTTTACAAATCATTTATCAAAACACGATTACAACATTCCGAACTTTTTATAAACGAAGCGAACAATGCAAGAAAAAATCTTATATGAGTATGCCATTCTTCGTTTAGTTCCAAAAGTTGAACGCGAAGAATTTATCAATGTCGGTGTCATTCTATTTTCAAAGAAAGAAGATTATTTGAAAGTCAAATACTTTATCAATGACCAACGAATCAATTCTTTTTGCCACGAATTGGACCTTAATTTTATTGACAGCAATCTAAATGCATTAGCTAAAATCGCGGAAGGAATTCATCCGGAATCGGCAGTTTCCAATTTTGAAACACCAGAACGTTTCAGGTGGTTAACAGCGGTTCGAAGTTCATCTATACAAACATCTCGTCCACACCCCGGAAAAACTATTAATCTTGATAAAACATTGGATAAATTATTCAAAGAACACGTTCTATAAAACATTAAACGTTTAAAAACGAGTGTTTTATTTCTAATTCTTTAACTTTGGTCATACATTAATTTAAAATTATTTATTGCCATGAGTACATTAAGAAACAAGGTTCAATTAATTGGGAATGTAGGAAACAATCCTGAGATTAAAACATTTGAAAACGAAAAGAAATTTGCAAAATTCAGTCTAGCTACAAACGAAAGTTATACCAATAACAAGGGCGAAAAAGTTCAACAAACAATTTGGCATACTATTATTGCTTACGGGTCAATTGTAAATGTCATCGAAAAACATGTAGAGAAAGGCAAACAACTTGCTGTCGAAGGTAAATTAACTTACCGGAATTATCAAGATAAGGACGATCAATCAAAATCGATAACTGAAATTGTATTAGATGAACTTGTACTTCTTTAGCGTTTAAAATAAAAGGGAAACGAACCAAATCGTTTCCCTTTTATTTATTTTATTATCCTAACATTCTAATCGCCGTTTTTAAACCATCGATAAATGTATCTATTTCTTCTTTTGTGTTGTAAACAGCAAACGAGGCACGAACTGTTCCCGGAACCTTAAAATGTTGCATAATCGGCTGTGCACAATGATGTCCTGTACGAACAGCGATTCCTTTTTTATCTAAAATCATTCCGACATCTGAAGAATGCACTCCATCAAATTTTAAGTTGAAAGAAACAGCTCCGGAATGTTCTGCATCTTTTGCATAAATCTCGACTTCATCAAATTCTGAAAGACGTTGAATCGTATAATCCACCAATTCTTTTTCATAATCATGGATATTTTCTATTCCGATCGAATTGATAAAATCTACAGCAGCTCCAAGCCCAATTATTCCTGCAATATCAGGTGTTCCGGCTTCAAATTTGAAAGGTAAACAAGCGTAAGTCGAAATTTCCATCGTTACATCTTTTATCATCTCCCCTCCTCCATGAAAAGGCGGCAATTCGTTCAAAATTTCTTCTTTTCCGTATAATACACCAATACCTGTTGGTCCGTACATTTTATGTCCGGAAAAGACCAATAAATCACATTCCATTTCTTGCACATCAATCGCCGTGTGTGGAGCAGATTGTGCGGCATCAATCAAAACCCAAGCACCTTTTGAATGCGCTTTTTCGATAATCGTTTTGATTGGATTTACAACACCTAATGCATTCGAAACTTGATTAACACAAACTAATTTTGTTTTATCCGTCAATAAATCATCCAACTTCTCAATATCCAAAATGCCTTCTGCTGTTAACGGAATATATTTCAGTTTTGCGCCCGTTCGCTGACACAGCAGTTGCCAAGGAACAATATTAGAATGATGCTCGATTTCGGTAATAATAATTTCATCATCCGCCGTTAAAATATTACGGAGTGAATTTGATACTAAGTTAATTCCTTCTGTTGTTCCACGCGTAAAAATGATTTCGTGATCATGTTTTGCATTGATAAATTTTTGAATTTTACGACGTGACTCTTCCATCAAATCTGTCGCTTCCTGACTTAATGTATGAATTCCACGATGTACATTTGCATTGTACTTTTCGTAATATTCGTCTAAAATATCTAAAACAACTTTCGGTTTTTGAGAAGTTGCACCATTATCTAAATAAACCAACGGTTTTCCGTTGACTTCTCTCTCTAAAATTGGGAATTGACTTCTTATTTGTTGAATATCTATTGACATTTTTTTAAGTTTTGAGTGATGAGTTTTGAGCTATGTGTAATAAAAAAGTAAGTATTCAAAAATAGTTTCAAATACTTACTTTATATTTCAAAATAAGTTCAACTTAAAACTTATTACGTATAACTCGGAACTATATTTTATAATTCGAAATCTAAACTAACTCCTAATTTTTTTGCAATTATAGAGTTTACTCGATTTGAGATTTGTGGAATTTGTACATGTCGCAGAGCGTCTGCAGCAAAGGCATACAATAACATTGCTTTTGCTTCTTTCTTCGGAATACCACGTTGCTGCATATAGAATAAAGATTCCTCCTCTAATTGCCCGACTGTACATCCGTGAGAACATTTTACATCATCAGCAAAGATCTCTAATTGAGGTTTTGTATTAATTGAAGCTCCATCAGATAATAAAACATTATTATTTTGTTGGAATGCATTCAATTTTTGCGCTTCTTTGTGTACATAGATTTTACCATTGAAAACACCTTGTGCTTTCTCATCGTAAATCCCTTTGTACAATTCGTGCGACTCACAATTCGGGAAATTATGCTCTACAAATGTATGATGATCGATATGTTGTTTTCCGTCAATCACCGTGATTCCGTCCATTACAGAGTTACAATTTTCTCCATTTTGGAAGAAGTTCAAATTGTTGCGTACAATTTTCCCTCCAAAAGCGAACGTAAATACATTAGCGCGAGAATCTCTTTCTTGGTTGATGTATGTGTTATCAACTAAAGAAACATCATTAGAATCATTTTGGAATTTGTACCAATGAATCTCAGCATTACGACCAATGTTTACTTCAGTAACTACATTTGTTAAGTTTGCTTTATCGTCTAGTGTTTGATGTCTTTCGATAATTTGAACTTGTGCATTATCTCCAACTACAACCAAATTACGTGGTTGGTACATGGCTTCTTGAGAAGCTCCTGTTGAGAAATAAACAATCTGAATGGGCTTTGACAAAATAACATTATTTGGAATATAAATGTAAGCTCCGTCTTTTGCAAAAGCTGTATTCAAAGCAACTAAACTTTCGTCCTTTTTTGCAATTTTCCCGTAATAATTTTCGATTACCGCTTGATGAGTTGTTTTATGCATTGCGCTTGATAAGACACAAATATCAGCTTCATCATGTGTTGTATTTGACAAAAACGAAGAATATTTTCCATTAACGAACACGATTGTATATGTATCGATATCATTAATCAAATATTTTTTGATGTCTTTGTACTCAATTGCAACTTCATCTTCCGGGAACAATTTGTAATCCACCTTCAACAAAGGAGCAAGATTTGTATATTTCCATTCTTCGTCTTTACGTGTTGGAAAACCTTTTTGATTAAAGATTTCGATAGCTTCTTGACGTAAACCTTCGATTCCTTTATTCACTTTGTTTTTTTCGTTGAACACTAAATGACGAGAAACTAAATTTTCTTTTAAATCAATCATTTTAGATATTGTATTAATGTATTATGTAAGAAGTAAAAAGTACTTTGGACTTAATACATTTTACATTTTACAAAATGTTTAGATTCCTGCTTCTTCTTTTACCCAGTCGTAACCTTTTGCTTCTAATTCTAAAGCCAATTCTTTACCACCAGATTTAATGATTTTTCCGTCTGCTAAAACGTGTACAAAATCAGGAACGATATAATCCAATAAACGTTGGTAATGTGTAATGACCAATACGCCATTGTTTTCATTTTTGAATTCGTTTACACCGTCTGCTACAATACGTAAAGCATCAATATCTAAACCAGAATCCGTTTCGTCTAAGATCGCTAATTTCGGATTTAACATTAACATCTGGAAAATTTCGTTACGTTTTTTCTCACCTCCGGAGAAACCTTCGTTCAGAGAACGTGACAAGAAATCTTTTTTGATTCCTAATAAATCTGCTTTCTCACGAATTAATTTCAACATTTCTGACGCTCCCATCTCTTCTAAACCTTGTGCTTTACGCGTTTCGTTTATAGAAGTTTTGATAAAGTTTGTAACAGAAACACCTGGAATTTCAATTGGATATTGAAACGACATAAAAATTCCTTTTTGTGCTCTTTCTTCCGGTGCTAATTCTAAGATTGATTCATCTAGAAATTCAATTTCTCCATCTGTTACTTCGTACTCTTCTTTACCGGTAATCACATTAGATAAAGTTGATTTTCCAGCTCCATTTGGTCCCATGATTGCATGCACCTCACCTGGATTAATTTGAAGGTTTAAACCTTTTAAAATTTCACGCTCTTCAATACAAGCGTGTAAGTCTTTTATATTTAATAACATTTTATCTTAAATTTTAGATTTTAGGTGTCAGATTTTAGAATCCTCCAACTATGTTATCTATTTATTATTGTTAATTTCTAATTTCTCAATTCTAGTTTCTAGTTTCTAGTTTCTAAAAACTATCCTACAGAACCTTCTAATGAGATTTCTAATAATTTTTTCGCTTCAACGGCAAACTCCATTGGTAATTTGTCTAATACTTCACGGCTAAATCCATTAACGATTAATGCAATCGCTTTTTCTGTATCAATACCACGTTGGTTGCAATAGAACAATTGATCTTCACCAATTTTAGAAGTTGTTGCTTCGTGTTCTAATTGAGCCGATTTATTTTCGATCTCGATGTAAGGGAAAGTATGTGCACCACACTCATTACCCATCAACAATGAATCACATTGTGAGAAGTTACGTGCTCCTTCGGCATTTTTCATTACTTTCACCAAACCACGGTAAGAGTTTTGAGATTTACCAGCAGAAATACCTTTCGAAATAATTGTCGATTTAGTATTTTTACCGATATGAATCATTTTTGTTCCTGTATCCGCTTGTTGGAAATTATTTGTTACCGCAATTGAATAAAACTCACCTACCGAATTATCTCCCTTTAAGATACAAGAAGGATATTTCCACGTCACCGCAGAACCCGTTTCAACTTGTGTCCACGATACTTTTGCGTTTTTCTCACAAACTGCACGTTTTGTTACAAAGTTGAAAACTCCACCTTTTCCTTTATCATCTCCTGGATACCAGTTTTGTACTGTGGAATATTTGATTTCAGCATCATCCATAATGATTAACTCAACTACAGCAGCGTGTAATTGGTTTTCATCACGCATCGGCGCTGTACAACCTTCTAAATACGAAACATAAGAACCTTCATCCGCAATTAATAAAGTACGTTCAAACTGTCCTGTTCCTGCAGAGTTGATACGGAAATATGTTGATAATTCCATTGGACAACGAACACCTTTTGGAATATAACAGAATGATCCGTCTGAGAAAACGGCTGAATTTAAAGCTGCATAAAAGTTATCTGTTGGCGGAACTACTTTACCAATGTATTTTTTTACCAATTCCGGATGCTCTTTAATCGCTTCTGAAATTGACATGAAAATAATTCCTTTTTCTGCTAACGTTTCGCGGAAAGTTGTTTTCACAGAAACTGAATCAAAAACTACATCAATTGCAACTCCGGACAAACGTTTTTGTTCATCTAAAGAGATTCCTAATTTCTCGAAAGTTTTCAATAATTCCGGATCAACTTCATCTAAACTTGCTAATTCTTTTTTAGGTTTTGGAGCTGCATAATATGTAATTGCATCAAAATCTGGTTTTTCGTAAGTCACGTTCGCCCATTCCGGTTCTTCCATTTTAATCCAAGCACGGTAAGCTTCCAAACGCCATTCCGTCATCCATTCCGGTTCCTCTTTTTTGGCTGAAATAGCACGCACGATATCTTCATTCAATCCGACAGGGAAATCTTCATATTCCATTTCAGTCGTCCAACCAAACTCATATTGTTTTTGGCTGGCAAGATCTTCACGTAGATCGTCTTCTGTATATTTTGTGTTACTCATCTTATTATTTATAAAATGTATAGGTAAAATTAAACTGTAAAGGTTGTTGTTTATCAGTTTTATTTCCTAAAAATTTGAATTCCTTTAACCGTTGATTCTGATCTAAAATCACCTCAAATTGTGGATGATTATTTCTCAAAATGTGGTATTTATTTAATGAAATTAATTTAATTTCAGACCAAGGTCCTTCGATTAAATTAACTTTCTCACTTTTAGGTTCAACATCTGGTGTATATTCTTTTGTTTTGAATGGCACCTTAAATATTGAACTGCTATAACAAATCTTGTTGATGTCTTGTCCTAATGATTTTGTGATTCTACAATCGTGCATCAATCGGTCTTCAAAACCTATTTTTTGTTCCAAATATGTTTTTTTCAACATTACATCTCCTTCTAACCAAACGACATCAAAAAGTTTATTTCCATTTTTGACATACATTTTATCTTGGTCATAAAAAAAGTGATTTATTATTATCTCACTTCCTTTTCGTTCTACTGTTTCAGAAGCTATCACACCATCTTTATAGGTATATTTCACTTTTGTTGGTGTTGCCACTTCGTCTGTCAATTCGAAATCTTGAAGGTTTTCGTTTACATCATAATTTGCTTTGTACGCAATTTTCTTGTTTGATGCATTTGTAACTGTAACCGTTTTGATTTTTGATTCATTTAGGTCCAACGCTTTTACAAAAGCTTTTGTTCCAAATAAACCAAAAAACAGATGTTCTGAGTATGCTTTATTCAACTTTTTAGAAAAATCTGTTGGTTGATAAACCATCAAGTCTTTCTCTACGATTGTCTGCTGTCCGAAAGCAACAACACCAATCAAAAGTGTGAAGAATAAAACAATTTTTCTCATATTATACTGCAAAACTTTCTCCACAACCACATGTACGCGACGCATTTGGATTATTAAAGATAAATCCTTTTCCATTTAATCCTCCGGAGTATTCCAACGTCATTCCGACAAGGTATAAAAATGATTTTTTGTCCACCAAAATTTTCACTCCGTTGTCATCAAACACCTTATCTTCTGGTCTTTGTTCTTTTGTAAACTCTAAATTATAGTTTAAACCTGAACATCCTCCACTTGTTACTCCCACACGAACGAAAGATTCTTCGATAGAAGTTCCTTCTTCTTGTAAAAGTGCTATTATTTTATTTTTTGCTGATTCTGAAACTTTAATCATTTGATTTTTATTTTATACGGCAAAGGTACTTATTTAAAATGACTTCAAATAATGAACAATATAAATATTAACAATCGCTTAAGTTTTATAATTTATAACTTTCTTCATCTATTCATTTTCATTCAGATAGTATCGTGAAATACAGTCAGAATTATTCCTTATTTTTTTGAATATCAGAAAAAATCAACTTATTTTAAGCCTAATTTATTTCTTGTACGTTTCAACACTTTTTGCGCTACATCTCTTGCTCTTAAAGCTCCGTTTTCTAGGAATGCATCCAATGTCGCTTTATCATTCATCAACTCATCAAAACGAGTTCTTGCATCAACATACTTTTCTAAAATCAATTCAAATAAAGCTTGTTTTGCATGGCCGTATCCATAACCACCTTTTAGATAATTTTGACGCATTTCCTCTGTTTGCTCAGGAGTTGCAATCAATTTATATAAAGCAAACACATTATCTGTATCCGGATTTTTAGGTTCTTCTAATGGCGTAGAATCTGTTTCGATAGACATTACTTGCTTGCGTAATTGTTTCTCCGGCAAGAAAATATTAATAAAATTATTTCTGGATTTAGACATTTTATGACCATCTGTTCCTGGAATCAACATAATATTTTCGTCGATTGCTGCTTGCGGCAAAACAAATGTTTCTCCCATTTGGTGATTAAATTTCTCTGCTACACTACGTGTAATTTCCAAATGTTGTAATTGATCTTTGCCAACAGGCACAACTTCTGCATCATACAATAAAATATCAGCAGCCATTAGAATTGGGTAAGTAAACAATCCGGCATTAACATCTGCTAAATAATCTGCTTTGTCTTTGAAAGAGTGTGCTAATGTTAAACGTTGAAAAGGGAAAAAGTTCAATAAATACCAAGTTAACTCTGTCGTTTCTGTTACATCTGATTGACGATAAAAAACCACTTTCGACGGGTCTAAACCTAATGCAAGCCATGTTGCAGCCACTTCGTACGTATTTTGTTTTAACACTTCCGCATCTTTAATTTGCGTTAAAGCGTGTAAATCAGCAATAAAAATGAATGAATCATTCCCTTCTTTCTTTGTTAATTCGATAGCTGGTGAAATTGCTCCTAAAATATTTCCTAAGTGCGGAGTTCCAGTAGCTTGAACTCCCGTAAGTATTCTTGGCATTTGTTTAAAAATTTTAAGGAACAAAGATAAACTTAATCAACGAAATGGACTAATTGTAATAAAAGTTTATTGGAATAAATGGAAAAGACTGACGAAAAACATATCGATGAACTAAAAAAGCTTCCCAATTTGTTTAAAGGGCCATGCGATTGTGCGAAATGCTTTTCGAAGAAGTAATGATTTTTTATGATAAACGACTTCTCCTAAAATAACATCACCTATTTCAGTTTTTATATTCTGACATACAGAAGGATTTGTGAAAGTAAATTCTTTAATTCCATAGCTATCATATTCTAAAGTATAAGAATCTTGATTAATCGGAACCTTTATTTTAAACTCACCATTTTCATTTGTATATACAATATTTTTCGAATTTTTAAGATTTACTGGAATGTCATATTCTGGAAAACCATTATCATCATTAATAATTCCTTGTACAACTATTGAGTCATTTTCAGTTTGTGCTTTTGTGATAATTGAAAAGCTTAAAAATCCGATTAAAGATGAAAGTTGTAACCATCTTTTAGATTGATTAGAAATAGATTTTGATTCTTCATATGAATTAAACTGCTCTAAATTTCTGGTTCTAATTTTTACACAAACAGTAGGATTATCATTCAGAAAAGTTTTTAATTCTTTGAATGAATAATGATCCAAATCGTGAACACATTTAGAACAAACATCACAAAACTTTTGTTGCGCGTTTGCATCAGCCATTTGCTTCCAATTCTGATTGCATTTTTCATCAATTTGTAGCTGCATAAAAATCTCCTTTTCAATAAAATTAACCTTTTTTCAAAAATTTCTCAAACCTCAACCAACCTTTTTGCAAAAAGAGGAATCTATAAAGAAAAACAATGTATTAACCTTAATTTTTATTGATATGAGTAACAAAGCTTTTTTAGACATTCTTTTCGAAAATCGAAACAAAGAATATGGCGCTTACCAGTTGAGACAAGTTGCCAACCACGATTTAATGAAATCTCTTTTTATAGGAATCGGAATTGTTGTCTTAATTACAAGTGGAACTATTTATGCGAATAATAGAGCAACGAATGCAACTACAATTCCAAAAGAACACAAAGTAATAGTTGACATGGATGATCTTGATGTAAAACCTCCAAAAAAAGAAGAAGTAATTCCTCCTAAAGAAACTCCTCCGATGGAAGAAAAAACGATTCAACTGAAAACAGATCAGGCAAAACATATTATTCCAAAACCTGTTGAAAGTCCTAAAAAAGAAGAAACGATTCAATCTGTTGACGAGCTTAAAGAGAAAGATTTAGGAACGGAAAATAGAGAAGGAATTGCTTCTACAGGACAAACCGGTGGTGGAGAAGTAAGTGAAACAGGCAATAAAGCAGGAAAACCAAATACTGACGCAGTAGAAGGACCAAAAGAAGTAAAACCTGTCGTGAATACGAACGCAACAATTACAATTAAACAAGCTTCTGTTATGGCTATTTATCCTGGTTGTGAAAGCGAAAGTAAAAAAGGAAATGCGGCCTTAACGAAATGTATGAGTGATAAAATTTCGAAAGAGTTGGGAAGTGAATTGAGTGATTTTGCAGAAACTGCCACTCGAAACAATCTAAGCTCTGCTGTGGCAAAAATGCAGTTTATCGTAAACAAAAATGGAGAAATCTCTCAAGTAAAACCTTTGAACGGAAGTCACCAGGATTTAGGAAAAGAAGCTAAATCTGCCTTAGAGCGAATCAATAAACAAATTCTAAGAAAAGGTAAAAAAATAACACCTGCTAAATTAGAAGATGGTTCTGATGCTAATTTAATTTTTTCTATTCCTGTTAAATTTCAAACAGCAGAATAATTACAATACTTTTCTTTCTGAAACCATTGCATTCATTTTTTTGAATGTGATGGTTTCTTCTTGTTTTACTAATCCATTTGTTAAAAATGAATTATCAAAGTGTATTGATATTCCAAAAACTTTCAATAAAATGCAGATTTGCTCTATAAAATTTAAGTTTTAAGTCAATCTTAACACAATAAAATTGTAACTTCGTCGCGAATTATGAATAAGAATATTGTTTACGGATTGATTGGTTTCGGTTATTTTTTGATCGGAATTTTTACTTGGAAATATCAATTTTTTATCATCAAATTAGATGAGACTAAAGCGATGTTACTTGGTATTTTATTTATTATTTATGGTGTATTTCGTGTTTATCGCGGTATAAAATCGTATAAAAATGATCAAAAAAATTAGTTTACTTTCACTCTCTGCCTTTCTTATTTTTTCTACCTTCAATTGTAAAGACAAAGAAAAACCACTGACAAAAGAGGAACAAAAAACTCCGGTAAAACGTGCTTTACATGAATACGGAAAATTGACAATGACTGTAGATCCAAGCTTCAAAAATCTGGCGCAATCATTAGCAGACATCTATATGGTTGATTATCCTGATGTAAAAATCGAGATAAAAGAAGAAATAGAAGAAAAAGCAATCAAAGATTTTTATGAAGGAGAGATTCCGTTGTTGATGGTAAGTAAACCATTAACAAAAGCACAACAACAACATTTATTTGATAAGACCAGAATTAATTATGTTTCCTCTGTTATTGCTTTAGATGCAACTATTTTTATTACTTCTGTAGACAATCCCGTTTCATCGATTACCAAACAAGACATTAAAGAAAATTTATACCATCAGAATCCTAAAATTACTTTTGTTTACGATCATCCTAATTCAGCCAATTATAATACTGTAAATGACAAATTAAAATTAACTGTCGGTAACGGAACTAAAGTAACGGCAATGGGTGATGCTGAAAAAGTAATTGACTTTCTACAAAAAGACAAAGCTGCGATAGGTATTATCGGATTGAATATTTTAAGTGATAAAGGAAATCCTAAAATTGAGGAGTACTTAAAAAAGATAAAAATACTTTCAATTGTTGATGATAAAGGTAATGCAGTACAGCCTACAATTCCAAATTTAAAATATGGTGTTTATCCTTTTTATCGTGAAATTTATTTGTTAAAAAATGAAATAGGTTTTGGAATAGGCGCAGGATATTCAAGATTTGCCGGTTCGCAACGAGGTCAAAAAATTGTTACACGCGAAAGTCTTCAACCTTATTTTATTTATAAAAGAGAGGTACAGATCAATCATTTAAAACAACCATTACAATAATAAAAAAAGCCTTCCAATTGAAAGGCTTTTTTTATTATTTATCGTTTTTTCTACTGATTTGACCCCATTTATTAATCAAATCTAGCTCCCCAAGGATTCTGCAAATCGAAACCTAAGCTAAATAGCATTCCATTCTTTCGTCCATCCACTTGATAATCTGACAAGCCAATGTCATACGAAATCCCAGCTTTCAAAGAACCCACTTTAAATTTTAGAATTGGAGAGATAAACAAAGGATTACTATTTTTTGAATCCATTCCTTGCTTATACCCCACTCCAATATCAACACCTTGATTGTTTTCTCCAAAGCCAATATGAGACATTAAGTTGATATCCAAATGACGTTCTGAATTCGAATTTAAATTATAAACCAAAGAGGGCTCTAACGCAATTCCTTCTGCAATATTCCATTTGTAACCAGCATTAAAATAATACCAGGTAGGTAAAGGCTCTATATTATTGACATAGTATATGTTTTGACTAAGCGGAATGTCCAAAATAGAAACTCCGGCAAAAAATCCTGCATATTTAAAAGATAATCCTAAGTTTGCAAAAAATGTTGAATATCGGTCTTCTTGTAAAGCCGGATCATTTGGATCTTCAGCTATAATCTTAGAATAATCAAATCGTTGCGAAACATTTGAAGCTCCAACTCCAAATGAAAATACGTTTATCTCATCCCCATCATAACTTCTATCTTCAATTGGAATATGATAAGCTGCATTAATCCCAAATCCAGTCATTTTGACAAACCCGTTTCTATCGTTAAAAAATTGCATTCCTAAAGCTAAACGGTCAATAATAATTCCATGTGCACTTACAGTTTGCGTACTTGGGCTTTCTGGTAAATCGTCCCACTGATTACGATGTGTTCCTGTTATCGAAATCACATTTGGATCTTGACCAGCATAAGAAGGGTTAATTAACATTCTGTCGCTCACCAAATAATGATTGTAAAATGGTAGCCCTTGTTGTGCTTCAACTTTAGCAATTGAAAATAAACCGAATATAATTAGTGATAATTTCTTCATAAATGTGTTTCAATCAATTATTTGATTTTACGTTTAACTAAAATACTACCGGAATAGAGAACTTTCAAATCATCTGATTGTTTTGAAAACTCCAGCATATACCAATAGGTTCCGTCCGCTACAGGATTTCCATTAAGCGTTCCGTCCCATTTTATTATATCTATTCCTTCTTTGTTCAAAATTTGTTTTCCGGAACGGTCAAAAATAATCAATTTGTATGAATTTGATGTATCGTTAACTTTACCATTTTTAGTCATGGGTTGCCATACATCGTTTTTACCATCTTGATTTGGCGTAACAACATTTGGTAAAAAAAGATAGATAACATCTTTTCGTTCTGAGACACCACAATTATTTAACCTGACTTTTACTGTAAAATTATTATCTGTAATATTATCAGGAATAATCAATTCATTTTTTGTTTGCCAATCCACAATAATTCTTCCTACAGAATCAAACAAAGCATATTCTAACTTACCGTTTCCTTTAACCGAAACAACAATACTTTTTTCATTGATAGTAATTTTATCAATTGTAGGGACTGCAGAACTTATCAATTGCAAAGAAAATATTTTAGGACATCCTGACTTTTTATCACGAATTGTAATCGTATAGTTTCCAACTCCTAATTCATATACAAATGCCGAAACTTGATCAACTTCGCTTCCTGTTATTGCAAAAGTATAGTCATTAACATCTATTCCTTTTTCTTTTGCTAACTGCTCAAAATCCAATGTATATTTTGTATCAGAACAAATTTCGCCTGAAGCCGGAATATCAAAAATTGGTAAATCATTTCGTTGATAAAAGAATTTTATCGAAACTACCCCGCAATAATTCGGATCTTCAAAAACGATTTCTACATTTCCTTTATCGGAATTAAATTGATCAAAAATTTCATCAATAGAAGATCTAGAAACTAAAGTTGGATAATGCGATTTGATGTAATCTAAATTTGCCTGAATTTGAGCTTTTGCCCCAGTATTGTCATCTTCACAATATACAATTTCATTGGTTTGATTATACGTTTCTAAGGCAACTACATCTACGACCAAATCTTGTTTCTCGATGACAACGATGTCTTTTTCTACAAAGCACATTGAAGACAATTTATTTTCAAAACGAACTTTTACAATAGCTTTCCCTCCAACAAACACCAACGGTGTTGAACTATTATGTAAAATATAATAATTATAATCCGTTACAGAAGCTACACCAAACAATTCTTTTACCGTATCTCCATTGATTGTAATCTTATCGTCACAGTCTGCATATAAATCTTTTGAAGCATTTGATACTTTTGGTTTGGTAATGACTTGTAATTTCAATTCCATTTCTTCTGACCAACAAGCTTCTCCATTTACCTGAACTTGAAAGCGTAATGATGTAGTCCCATTATCTGCTAAAACTTGCTCGGTAATTCCAGAAAAAGAAATATCTGCTCTTCCCAATTGAGCTTTTAGATAAGTTTCAATTTCTGCTACCGTAAATGTATACCCCATACCAACTTCTGCACAACCGGAATTTAAAGTCGGAATATTGTTTATTAGAGCAAATGAAGATTGATCTAAATTAAATTTCAATTCTACTTGTGTGTCACAGATTGTATTCGAATTATCCGTTGCTAAAGCTTTTACAACAATTTTACCTGTTTCATTCGTTTTAATATAATTGAATAAATCAGCTTCAGCCATTTCCGTCAAACCATCTGCTTGATAAAATCTTAATTTGTAAGAATGGGCGTTTTGAATTATATGAATTGCATTATCCACATCAGTTTGTGAAAAATCTGACAAACAAATTCCATTAATTGATGTATTTGTAATATTGGCAGGAGAAGTTTTAGTCACAATAAAATCCACTTCATTGCTTTCGCAAGCTCCTCCATATTTTGATTTTACTTTTACTTTATAATCTAAAGTTGTAGTAATTGGAGTTGATTGTCCATTAGAAATTGGAGTTCCCATTAAGGTTACGATTAAATCAAAGTCATTTTTAGAAAAACCTATTTTCGTAAAAATCTGATCAAAATCTATTTTATAAAATGGGTCACAAGTCGCATCATCTATATTCTGCTTTATCTCTGGCGTACCTTGTTTTACTTGTATTATTTTTTCGACCGAATCTATAGGACACATTCCATTATAAGAAACAATAATTTTGAGGTCTGTAATACTTCCAGTTGTTAAATTAATTATAGAGTTTTCTACAAAAGCAGTTCCATTTACTGTTTTAATTTTATAATTAGAAAGATTAGTTCCCGATGGAAAAAGTAAATTTAAAAGTGTATTTTCTTTCAATGTATAGTTCAATGTACATTCAAAAACTTGATTAATTATTGAATTAAAATTAAATTGATGTTCCGGAACAAACTTCAACGGAATCGTATAAATATATTTCAAATTGCCAGAAGCGTCTCTTACTTGTGCATAAATTATTGTATCTGAGGTAAAATTCATTCCGGCAGCAACCTCTGTACTAAATGTATTATCTGTAAACAATTTGATATCAGCTAATCCTGAATCAGCTTGCACAGCATCGAAAATTTGTTGATACGTATATGCTTGACCTTTACATAAATTATTAAACGTTGTAATGCTTTTTTCCTCTGCCACATTCACCTTGATATCAAAAGGTTCTGTAGTACTTCCTCCATAAACTGCTATTATAACTGTTTCCCCCTTTCTTAAAATTTCCGAACCTTCAAATGCTTTTGCGTATCCATTGGCTCCCGAAGTTAAATATGTTTCACAAGAATTAGGATCACCTTCCTTCATTCCCTTTAATGTAGAACTTCCCTCAACAGATCTACTTGCTTTTATTGTTGTACTATTTCCTACAAAAACTTCATCTGCATTTTGATCTTCTGTCAATTTCCATGTTAAGAGTTTAAAATCTGGAACTTTAGCTTGTAAATCAAAAGCGAACACCATATCAAAGTTTGCCTTAAATGAAAAATATTTATAGGTTTGTGTAGGATTAAAACTACATCCATCAGTTGCTATTGGTGTAAAATTTATATTACTTGGATAAAAATCCAATGTTTGATTTTCAAAAGTAAATCCACCTAATAATTGATGAATTATTGGTCTTTGCCCCCAAACAAAACCACTAATCATCAACAGAAAAAAGTAAAATATTTTTTGCATAGCTCTTTCGTCATCTATATTTTAGAATAACGCAATTTAGTTTAGATTATTCTATTGTGTATAATGTTTCTAGTTTTCCACAGATAAACTATCTTTGCAACCTGAAAATTTGATTAAGATGTCTTTAGAACAAGAAATAAATAAAAGAAAAACCTTCGGAATTATCGCCCATCCGGATGCCGGAAAAACGACTTTAACAGAAAAATTATTGCTTTTTGGTGGAGCTATTCAAGAAGCCGGTGCCGTAAAAAGTAACAAGATCAAAAAAGGTGCAACTTCCGATTTCATGGAAATTGAGCGTCAGCGTGGTATCTCTGTTGCTACTTCGGTTTTAGCATTCGAATACAAAGGAAAAAAAATCAATATTTTAGATACTCCCGGACACAAGGATTTCGCTGAAGACACTTTCCGCACTTTAACTGCCGTAGATTCTGCGATTGTAGTAATAGATGTCGCAAAAGGGGTTGAGGAACAAACAATCAAATTAGTAGAAGTTTGTCGTATGCGCAAAATTCCAATGTTGGTTTTCATTAATAAAATGGACCGTGAAGGAAAGGACGCATTCGATTTGATGGACGAAGTAGAACAAAATCTTGGCTTGCAAGTTACACCGCTTTCATGGCCAATTGGTATTGGAGCGACTTTTAAAGGGATCTATAATATCTGGGAGAAAAATATCAATATTTTTTCAGGAGACAACAAACAAAAAGTTTCAGAAACAACAAAAATTGAAGATTTATCTAGTCCTGAATTAGATGCTCTAATTGGGAGCAATTATGCTGAAAATCTTCGTAACGAAATTGATTTAATCGATGGCGTTTACCCGGAATTTGATATGCAAGAATACATGAACGGAAATTTACAACCTGTATTTTTCGGTTCTGCATTGAACAATTTTGGTGTACGTGAATTGTTAGACGCATTCATTGATATTGCACCTACTCCTCAATCGAAAGAAACAGATATAAGAGAAATTGAACCATACGAAAATAAATTCTCCGGTTTCGTCTTCAAAATTCATGCGAATATGGATCCGAAACACCGCGACCGTTTAGCCTTTATTAAAATCGTATCAGGGAAATTTGAGCGAAATAAAAATTATTACCACGTTCGTCAAGGAAAAAATATGAAGTTTGCAGCACCCAATGCTTTCTTTGCAGATAAAAAAGAAGTCGTAGACGAATCTTTCGCCGGGGATATTGTAGGTTTACATGATACCGGAAACTTTAGAATCGGAGACACTTTAACAGAAGGAGAAAAATTTAGCTTTAAAGGGATTCCTTCATTTTCTCCGGAACATTTCCGTTACATTAACAATGCTGATCCAATGAAAGCAAAACAATTGGAAAAAGGTATTGATCAGTTAATGGACGAAGGTGTTGCCCAATTGTTTACATTAGAAATGAATAACCGTAAAGTGATTGGAACTGTCGGAGCTTTACAATACGAGGTCATCCAGTATCGCTTAGAGCACGAATATGGAGCAAAAGCAACTTACGAGCCTTTCACTGTACACAAAGCATGTTGGGTTGAAGTAGAGAATGAAAAGTCTGAAGAATTTCAAGAATTTAAACGTGTTAAACAACGTTATTTGGCAAGAGATAAATTTAATCAATTGGTCTTTTTAGCTGATTCTGCATTTACAATTCAGATGACCCAAGAAAAATTTCCTTCAATAAAATTACATTTTGTAAGTGAATTTTAAGTTTGGTCAGATAATTGAATAGTGACTGAAATAATTAAAAAAAATAAATGAAAAAGATCATTTTAAGTTTAACATTGATTTCTGCATTTGCTGTAAATGCAAACGCACAAGATTTGAAATCAATTTTTGGAACAATAAAAAAAGAGGTCGAAAAAGTTAACTCTCCTACCCCATCAGCTCAAACTAATTCTACTGCAAAAGCTGATTCTGAAAAAGTGGTAAATGGTTCTACAGCATCGAAAACAATTTCTGCTGAATCATTGACAAAACTAAACGGATTATCCAATTCTACGGTATCTTCCGGATTAAAAGAAGCTTTATCAATTGGATTAACTGACGGAATAAAATCATTAAGCCAAAAGAATGGTTTTTATAATAATTCTATTGCAAAAATATTGATGCCTGAAGAATTACAAAATGTAGAAAAAACATTACGTTCTTTGGGAATGGGCAGTTTAGCTGATAAAGGAATCAAATTATTGAATTCAGCCGCAGAAGATGCTGTTTCAGAAGCAGCGCCTATTTTTGTAAATGCCTTAACATCAATGACAATTACCGATGCAAAAGATATTTTGATAGGCGGAAATAATGCGGCAACAAATTATTTAAAACTAAAAACAACAACTGATTTAACAAAAGCTTTTCAACCAAAAGTTGAAGCATCTTTAGGGAAAGTCGGAGCCGATAAAGTTTGGAATAATTTGATTACGAAATACAATACATTGACAGGAAACCAAATTGATCCAAACCTTAATGCTTATGTGACACAACAAACAATAAATGGAGTATTTAATATGGTTGCTGAAAAAGAACAAGGTATTCGCGGAAATACTGCTTTACGAACGACCTCATTATTACAACAAGTTTTTGGAGCACAAGACAGTAAAAAATAACATCGTAACTTATAGATGAACTAAAAATCGCTACAAATTGTAGCGATTTTTTTATAGTTTTACACTATCCTTTTTCATTAATAATTTCTGAAATTCTTTTCCTATAAATGGATTGACGATATGTTGAAATCCTTTTTGTAAAGTAAAAACAGTAACTGTTGCATCAGATTCGGGAGAATATATCACATCTGTTCCCCACCATCCACCATGATAATAAGCATTAAACCCCAGATCAAAATGATAAATACCTAAACAATATTTCGATTGGTCTGAAGGCAAAACATAACCAGACATTTCGTTCAGAATCTCCTTATCCTGAATTATTTTACCACCGAATAAATATTGAAAAAACAATGCTGATTCTTTAGCAGTCGAAGCAATTCCTCCTCCTCCATACAAATCCCAAGATGGATTAAGATCATAAGAATCCCATTTGTATTTATCCGCATATTGATGAGCAAGAGCTAAAGTTTGTGAAGGGTACTTTTCTAAATCAATGAACCATGTCCTGGTCAATCCTAATTCGTTGTATTTTAACAAATCGCGAATCGCTGTATAAAATGGTTGACGTGTTTTTTGTTCAATAATTTCAGACAAAAGCAAATAATTGATATCTCCATAACTAAATTTTTCTCCCACTTTCTGTGGGGCTCCAATTTCAATCGCTCTTTTAATTTGTTCTTCCTTTTTCCATTTATATTGTGGATGTTGATTTACAAATTCAAAATAAGCATCATCTACATAATCCTGGATTCCGGCTGTATGTGACAATAAATGTTTTACTGTAATTGCATTCAAATCGTAACCGTCTTTTTCGAACAATTGACGCGTTTTCTTTGATAATAAATTCTTAATAGGTTGGTCAATTGAAATCTGACCTTTTTCCGCTAATCTCAAAATCGCAGCGGCAACATAAGGTTTGGTATTACTCGCAATCAATACAGGTTGTTGATTATTCAATGGTACATTCGTTTTAATATCCGAAACTCCTTTTGCATAACTCCAGGAAATATTTTGTTTTGGAGCTTCAACATGTACAATAATTCCGATTGCATCTTTATTTTTCTCATAAATAGAATCTATTTTGTTTTGAAAAATCATTTGTAATTGTGCAAATCCTAAAAAGGGAATCAACAAAGTATTAAATAAAAGTATTTTTTTCATATGGTGTAATCAACTTTTTTATCAAAAAATAAAATTAAAGATAATAAAAAAAGAGCTGAAAATATTTCAGCTCTTTTAAATGTATTGATTTAAAATAATTATTTAATCTCAACTCGAATGCCTTCGCTCTGCGCGCTCAATTCCGGAGCATACATATTTTGCATGGACGTGATTCCGTTCGAGAAATTACCTGCATTATTCGCTTTCAGATCATATTCAAAAACATAGGTTCCTTTACGCATAAAATCGGAGAAGAAATTTGTCGCCGCATCACGTGTGCTCTCGTAATAACCAAACTCACCTTTCCATTTGTAACCCGAAAGTACATTTACAGGTTCAAAACCACTTGCCCGCATATCTTTGATGTGTACAAACTGCATATTACGGTCCACAGAAATTTCTAAACGAACGGTTACAATATCCCCCACTTTTATAGGTGTAGAAGTTGTAATCTCTTTCAACACCGGGCCATTCGTCGTATTTTGTTTGACAAACAATTTCTTGTTGAAGCGGATTCCTGTTTCAGCAGATTTTATTTTATCCAGATCTTCAAAATATTGCCAATACATTGCACCCCAAGCAACACCCGGAGAAGTTTTAGCCACTTCTACACTACCCATATCCGGTTTGATTTCTTCTTTGTTCCAAGAAGTTTTTACATATCCGGAACCAGATTGCGTATTTTGATCCAAGTCCAGTTTTTGGTTTCCGATTTTAACATCAATTCCTTTTTCGGCATCCAGCCATGATTTTCCGAAATTCATTAACGCATAGACAGCTTTTGTCGTTGCTTTCGTGGAATTCCACTGATTTGTCTGGCGATTTTTTAATAACCAGACTTTCATTTCTTCAACGGATTTCTCATCTTTAGAAACTTCATCAAACGCCTCAATTAACAAGGCTTGTGTTTCAACAGGCGCCTGATACCAGAACCAACCTGGTTGATTTTCTTTCCAATACATGCCCAATTCATCTGAAAGAACTGCTTTTTCTTTGATCGAATTTACCGCAATTTTAGCCGCCGGTTGCATGCCGAAGCGGTTCATCACAATAGCAGCCATGGCTTTTTGTTGCAACGATAAATCTAATTTTGTATCATTCAAATTCTTCAACATGGCTGTTTTCATTTCTTCCAGTTCTTTCGCCAAAGGATATTCTGTTAAGAAGAATGAACGCGCATATAAATAATGCAATCCGTCCGCATAAACAACATCTTTCAATGATTTCTGGTCTTTCTTAAATTCGTTGAATCGTTTTAAATTCTCATCATCAATAAATTGAATGGCTTTTTTGATCAAAGGATTGACATCGATTTCAAATGCTTTGAAATTCACTTCCATTTTCTTCATATTTCCAAAACCTGAAACAATGTGCGTCGTGATGTATTCGTTCGGACGACCACCGTCAAACCAGGCAAATCCACCGTTTGATTGTTGTTTATCCGATAATTTTTGGAAAGCCGATTTCATTTCCGTCTGCATTTGATTCAATTGGAATAAAACCGCAATTTGTTTCATTTGCTCTTCTTCACTCTCGGCATTTTTTACCCAAGGAGTTTCTTCTAAAATGATATTTTTTAATTCCTGGTTCAATTGTAGTTTCGATTTCAACTCTCCTTTTTTATTCCAGTCATCAAAAACGGCTTTAATTTTCGGATTCGAACGAATCACTTTTTCCGAAATCATATTCCCGTACAAACGAGAGAATACTTGTTCCGCACATTCGTAAGGATATTCGCGCAAATAAGGCAGCGAGAAAATAGCATACCAAATCGGGTTGGTTGTCATCTCAAATGTCAATTTGAAATTATCCAATGAAGTCGATTTATTGTTCACCATATTTTCAAATCGGAACGATTTATTTTGCCCTTCTTTCACATAAATCGGCAATGTTTCGGTCACCATCATGCGATTCGTCAAAATCGGTAAAGCCGATTCTTCTCCATCCGAAAAATCACCTGCAGAAGCTACCACACGGTACACCACGGCCTGCACATTTTTAGGCACATCGATTGTCCAGGTTACCTGATCCGAACTTCCTTTTGCCACATTAAAATTCTGAACAGCATTCGTCAATTTGAATTGTGTATCAATCGGTTGATTGGTAAATGCATCAAACAACATCAATTTAGCCGAACCATTTAACGCGTTATCCGATAAATTATTAATCTTTGATGAAACCGAAATCCGGTCTCCTTCTCTCAAGAATCGTGGCATATTCGGTACCACCATCAAGTCTTTTTGCGTGCGAACATTTTGTTCTAAATACCCGGTTTTAAGATCGGGTGTATGCGCCAACGCCATAAATTTCCATTCCGTTAAACTTTCCGGTGTTGTAAATTCTATCATAATGTTTCCGTCCGCATCTGTCTTAAGCGTTGGATAAAAGAATGCAGTTTCATTCAGATTTGTACGTGCTTTTACTTGATCTAAAGCTGCATTCGCCCCTTTCCTGGTTGTAATCACAACGACTCCGTTTGCTCCTCTGGCTCCATATAATGCTGTCGCCTCTTCCCCTTTCAGCACATTTATTGATTGAATATCATCTGAATTAAGATTTGGTGCTTTATCATACACAACTCCATCGATGACATAAAGTGCATTTGGATTATCAACAGATGAAATTCCACGAATTGTTATATTATCTGAACTTGTAATTAGACCAAGCGCTTTATCTTGTAACGCAATATCAACTTCCTCATATGCATTTGCAGAATCCATTTCAATTCCTCCAACTAAGTTAACTTCTCCTCCCCCTGTTTGGCTTATTGATTCTTTTCCTTCTCTATTTACATTTGCTGTCGGAGCGGCAACTTTCATCATTCTGCGGCTCATACGGTATTGATTAAATCCAAAATCAAATAAATTAAGATCTAAACCGGCGTATCCTCTCGCATAGAAGTCATAATTTGTATGATTATAAATGACATTCGAAGGAGTTGTCATGTAAAATTGATACAAATTAAACGGATTGTTTCTTCTCGGATTTGTAAAATTGTAGACATTAAAATCCAACGAATTCGAAGCAAACTGATCCAACGAAGCATCGTACATACTTGCCAAAACCTCTGCTGAAACTTTATCTTTATTCGGTCCTTCAATTTTTAACTGCCATTTTTCTTTTGCACCCGGTGTCAGCTTATCACGTAAAACCTCAGCGGTCACTTTCAGTTGCTTATCTGTAAACGGAACAGCTAAATTCAGACTTCCTGACTGTACATCGTTGAACTTCGTCATGACATAATTCATGTAAATTCCGCCACGATATTCTTCTTTAATCGGAATTTCAACCTTCGATTTTTTGTTTAAATCTAAGAAACCTTTCTCAATAATCACTTGATTCGCTTCTACTTCATAATACACATATGCATCTTTAGCACCGGACTTAAATTCCACTTTTGCGATATCTTTCGGTTCAAAAGTTGATTCATTTGATGAAACGGTTAAAAGTGTTTTAATTTCATTTGCTTTCTTTTCATTCGAAACATAAATCAATTTATCTACCTCCACTTTTTGCGTGCCATCTAACACAAAACCTTTTACCACATAATACCCTTCTGCTAAATTTGACGCTTGATTAAATTTAATTTCATTCGAAACGTTTGTATCAAAATCACTTTCAAAAACTTTTTGGTCTATTTTCCATGTTTTCGGGTTCATTTCATCACCATATGGTTCATTTGGGAATAATTTTTTAAATTCTTCTTTTGAATAATAGTTGTAATCCGTTGTGAATTTTTGACGACGCACGATTTCTTTTGGTGCATTTAATGCATAAATTTCGACATGACCTTTACCTTCTAATGTTTCGTCATTCAAATTTTTTACGGCTACTTTGAATGCTTTTAACTCGTCCGCTTTTGTTTTCTCCGGAATATTGACATTCAACGTCATTCTTGTATCGCCGACTTTTACCGATGAAGATTCTGACTGCGTTTCTCCATTGATATCCGTTGCATTTACTTCAATAAAATAATTGTAGGTCCTTACTTCATCTTTCTTTTTCTCCGAAGCCGGTTTTGCAACAAATTCGAAGTTAAATTTACCTTCAGCATCCGTCGTCGTTTCACCAAAAGTAATTTCTTCGCGTTCTCCCCGATTAGGAGGAATAATGCGATACCAAGGCCAAAATGTAAAAATTTCCTGACGATACACGCGGTACGAAACTTTTGCATTGTCAATATTTGCCCCTGAAAAAGCAATTGCTTTTCCTTCTACTTTTACTTGATCATTCAAACTATAAACACCTTTATTTTTCTCAATTTCTACCTTGAATTTCGGACGTTTATATTCTTCTACTTTGAATGAATAATATCCTTGGCTATTAATAGGTTTAATTGTAAAATTTCCTGTTAATCCATTATTTGGTAAAACAAAATTTCCATTTACAGAACCAAATTCGTTAGTTATTAAATCTACTTTAGAAATTTCTTTTTGATTAACATCATACACCCCAAGAGTTAATTTTGTATTTGGAATAACTTTTCGAGTCTTATCTCTTGAGGTATAAAAAATTCCTTTGAAATAAACCGTTTGTCCGGGACGATAAATTGCCCGATCTGTAAAAATCTTAACCTCATTAGTTGAACGTACATCTTCATTATAATAATTATAGTAATACGTTGAGTAAATTGTATGCTCATCTTTTACGCGGTACTGAAAATTTCTCCATCCGGAAGGAATTTGGATCACCCCATTTTTATCTGCAACAACAACTTTTGTTTCTTTTTTATCATAGTTTGTAAAATTAGAAAGTTCCACCGTAACGTTTGCTTCAGGTTTCCCGGTTTCACGATTGACAACCGATAATTTATCGTTCAACGGATTAACTGCATATTTGGAAACCATCACATCCAGAAAATCAATTTCATCTTTTGTATTGATTTTAAATTCCGCATTATTTGAAAATAACACAATATATCGACCCGCTTTTAACGGATTCAATTTCACGATTGTCGCATGTTTCTGAAAATCATCAAACGATTTAACATCAATCGCATATTGATCAACAACTTTCAAACTATTCAGAAACTTTTGAGCGTCCGCAATTCGATTATCGTTGTAAACGTTTAAAACCTGCAATTTTTGTTTTCCATCAAAACCTTCGTTATACGCAAAAATTTTCACAAAAACTTTCGTTAGGTTTTTATGTGTTAACTGAATGGGCGTATTTTGATTTTCGTTCAAGTATTTTTCAGCTTGAACATTTAATTCCTGCGATTTTATTTTTGAAATCAAGTTGTCAATTACCTTCTTTTCTTCCGTATCAGGATAAAGCTTCGCTACTTTTTCCTGAACACCGAAAATCTTATTGATGTTTGCTAATTTATCCTCTTGCAAACCATAATAATCTGTTGCTAAAGTTGCATACACATAAGCTGAATACCAGGCTTTCGGGTATTTTGCCGCTAAAGCCTCTTTTAGTTTGATCAATTCCTGAATCGAAATTGAATTTCTTTTATTTTCTACTAAAAGAAGTTCATTGTATAAAACAGCATTTTCGAACCCCTTTCGTTTGTTGATGTCAACCAAATCTGTCAGCAATAGTTTTGCTTTCTCCTGATTGTTATTTTGATTTAAATAGTTGATGTATTTTTTGGCTAAAACATCATACAACGTTGGCGTTAAATCGGCTTGTTGCTGAGCCGTTTTTGCTTCTCCGGCTACATTCAAAATCATTTTATAATCTTGTGATTTTGCATCGATCAAGTCATTTTTATATTGAATAGATTTCGAAAAATGGTCATCAATCACCTGATTAAAAGTCTTTTCAGTCCAAAATCGCACATCAGTACCCGATTGATTTTCAACATTGGTACGGCTTTGAATTTTCCAACGATTTTCGTTGAAATACAATTGGTACAATTCTGCTAAATACGAATGAACAATCGCATTGTTCACCGTTGATTTTCCGTCTGCTTCTTTTTTAAACAGTTCAAAAACAAAATTAACATCATCCGTTTCATCTGTAGTCGCTACTTTAATTTTCGCTTCATAGAAAAGCGCTTTTAAATAGCTTTGCTGATTATTTTCTTTTTTTGATAACGTTTTGATTTCATCAATTTTGGGTTGGATGGATTTGAACTGACCATTTTGCATCTGCTGATCAATTTCTTTCCACTTTTGATCAATCGCCTGAGATTGAGCCATAAGCATAGAGTTGGTTAAAATGAATATTAAAAACAAAAGCTGTTTCATAGAGTTTATCTTTTATGAGTAGATGCAAGTTACGCAAAAAAGGTTGCCTGAGAAATGAAAATAATGATTAAATAATTGATTAATACGCATAAAAAAAATCTGAATGTTTCCATTCAGATTTTTTCATATATGAGTTGATTTATTGCCATTTTTATAAATCATCAACATCTAAATCTTCGTCAATTTGTAAATCATTCAATTCGGCATCTTCAGCAAAATCTATCTCATCTTCATCATCCAAATCAACTAATAAATCTTTTTTAGGTGCTTTCAAAGGCATTGAACCAAAACGGTAAACTGTCAGCGGATAATTAAGAACTGCAGGTTTGTCCTCTACAGCAACTAATTCAGCAACAAATGTCCACATTTCCATAAAATCATATACAAAAGCCATACGATCGCCTTGATTAGCAAAAGCTTCTTTGATATAGAAATCTGCCATTGTTTCATCAGTTCCATCATCAGACATATCCTCTAAAGGAATTTCTTTTGTTTGGTTTCCATCTTCATCTAATTCATAGAATGATGCCAACTCTTCACCTTGTAAACTAAAAGCACTAATGATACCTTTGTACAATGTAAATAATGTTTGCTTCTCTTTAATTTCTATGTCTCTAAAAACATCCTCTTTTGCGTCAAGGAATACACGAATTTTATATATCACTTTCTAAATATTTTTCGGTTCCAAATTTAAATCTTTTCCCATATTAATTACAAATTCTAAAGCAGAATTATAATTATTTTCTACCTCTCCTTCTAAGATAGCTTCTTTAATGGCATTTTTAAGAATCCCTATTTCTCTTCCAGGTTGAATATCAAATATTTCCATAATTTGTTCCCCTGAAATCGGTGGTTGAAAATTACGAACTCTGTCGCGTTCTTCAACATCTTTTATTTTTTGTTCAACAACTTCAAAATTTTGTTTAAAACGTTTTTGTTTTTTTGCATTTTTCGTTGTTATATCAGCTTTACAAAGCGTGATTAAGTCATCAAAATCATCACCCGCATCGAATAATAATCGACGTAAAGACGAATCGGTTGCTTCATCTGTTACTACAGCAATCGGGCGAGAACTCATCATGACTAACTTCTGCACATATTTCATCTGTGGTCCTAATGGTAATTTTAATCTTCTAAATAATTTAACCACCATTTTAGATCCAACAAATTCGTGAGAATGAAATGTCCAACCTACTTTTTTATCAAAACGCTTGGTTACCGCTTTTCCAATATCATGTAATAATGCTGCCCAACGTAACCACACGTTGTCCGTATTTACGGAGATATTGTCTACCACTTCCAAAGTGTGATAAAAATTATCTTTATGTTTCTGTCCTTCAACCTCTTCTATCCCTTTCAATGCAACTAATTCTGGTAAAATATGTTGCATTAATCCTGATTGTTCCAACAGCAATAATCCGACCGAAGGTTTATCGGTCATCATAATTTTCTGAAATTCGTCCATTACACGTTCAAAAGATACAATATTAATACGTTCAGCGTTATCAATTATTGCCTGAAAAGAATCTTTTTCGATTTCAAAATTTAATTGTGCTGCAAAACGAATCGCACGCATCATACGTAAAGGATCATCAGAATACGTTACATTTGGTTCTAATGGTGTTTTGATTATTTTATTATTCAAATCTTCAATTCCATTAAAAGGATCTATTAATTCACCGAAAGTCTCTTTATTCATTGAAATTGCCAATGTATTAATGGTAAAATCACGACGCTTTTGATCATCTTCTAAAGTTCCATCCTCTACATGAGGTTTTCGACTATCTTCAGAATAACTTTCTTTGCGAGCTCCCACAAATTCTAATTCTGTTTGTTCGTATTTAAACATCGCTGTTCCGAAACGCTTAAAAACAGACACTTGTGATGTATTTCCTAATTTATTTGCTAATTCTTTCGCTAATAAAATTCCATTTCCAACAGTTACAAAATCAATGTCCTTCTTCTGGCCACGATTTAGTAAATAATCGCGTACAAATCCTCCAACTACATAAGTTTCTTGGCTGATTTCATCCGCAACTTCTGCTACACTTTTAAAAATTGGATTTGATACGGCTTCTAAGATTTTCATTCTGCAAAAGTATATGTTTTGAAATAAAAAACTACTCTCTAATAACTTTTACTTCGTTATCCAGACCTAATTTAATTATCGTTGATGCAGTAAACTGAGGAACAAAGGTTTTTGTTTCTTCAGGATAAAAGTCCACACGTTCTAAAATTTCAGGATTAACTTCCGAAAAGACTTTTGGAGATGATTCTCCAGATAAATTAGCAGATGTTGACACGATTGGCCCTCCTAATTTTCCAATAATTTTTTTACAAAACAAATCTTCCGTCAAGCGAATTGCAATGGTATTATCTTCCGCTATCAACGATTTTGGTAAACCTTTTGGATTATCATAAATAATGGTAATTGGTTTTTCATTCAAGTCAATTAAATCCCAAGCCAGTTCCGGTACCTCAACAATATCTTGTAACATACGTGGTGAATCGACCAAAATGATTAAAGATTTTGAAGAAGGACGGTTCTTTATCTGATAAATTTTTTCGATTGCAGCTTCATTTCTTGCGTCACATCCTAATCCAAGAATTGTGTCTGTAGGATAAAGCATTGTTTTTCCTTGTTTTAGTTTCGCTACAATTTCATTTATATCTGACATTTTTTGATTTTATAAATTTGATTGCAAAGTTATTATAGGAAAATTAAATCTACATTATTTAACTTAAGGTTTTTGAGCTATATTTCGAATTAGCGTTTTAAAATCTTCATGATGAAGGTTTAAGAAATCACTAATTCTGTAACTTCATTTAGTCAATTCAATTGATTATTCGATATATTTCTTCCAAAACCTGTAAGGTTTCGGCTGATTAAACCGATGACATGCCATAGGTAACTTGTTGTTATTCAATTGTAGCGATTTTTTAGGTTTTCTATCCATACAAAATTTCAAAGCTTGTTGCCAATCAGGAATTTTATAGTCTGTATATTTTTGGGGTACATATAACGACCAAAAAACATCTTCTATATGATAATCCGAATCAGGTTTTGTCTCTAAAAATAATTTGATTTGATGTGACTCTTCTTTCGCTATCTGAATAAACTTCTTTGTTTTTCGCAAGGAAAAACCTCCATTACCTACCTTAAATAGACGCTCTGTATTCTTAGGCTTTTTTCCTTTTATTTTCTGAATTATCTCATTTACTTTTTCAAAAGTTAAATTAATAAAATTACGCTCACTCCCAATCCAAGGAGCTCCAACATAATCGTAACCTTCATTACACCAATAATTCAATTCATTTTTAAAAACATAGACATCCAATTGACAAATCAATATAAATTCAAAATCTTTAAATGCCTGATAAAACTTTTCGTCTAATAATAATTGGTTATAAGCATCTATCGATTCGAAGCAATTTGAATTAAAATATTCAATGCGATAATGATTCATTTTATCTAGAAAAGAAGTGTAGTTTGAAGTAGTCAAACCTTCGGGAGCGGCGAAAATTATTTCTAAATCATTAAAATGACGGATAATACTTTGTAATGATTTTTTTTCAAATTCGTCTAAAAAATCTCTATAAATTGGGACAACAATCCCAACTTTCTTTAAATTATTCATTATACCGAGAATACTTTTCCGCAAAAATAAGCATATCTTTGACACTTCAATACAAATCATAGATTAAATCTATATATAGTATAAGTACTCATAACAATGACGCAAAAAATTGTTCTAAATCATAATTTTCCAACAACAAAAAAAGAAATTGAATCTATTGTAAATACATTCGATACAATTGACACTTACATTGCGAAAGGAACAAGAAACTCTATCAAACAAACTACATTACAATCAGGTAAAATTGCAACGATAAAATCGTTCAAAATTCCAAATCTTGTCAATAAATTTGTTTATAAATTCTTTCGAAAATCGAAAGCAGAACGTTCGTTTGAATATGCTGAAAGTTTGATTAAGTTAGGATTTAACACTCCATTTCCAATTGCCTATGTTGAAAATAGAACTCCTTTTTCTTTATTGGATAGTTATTATGTATGTGAATTAGTGTCAGCAGATTTGACTTACCGCGAATTAGTAGAAATTCCCGATTATCCAAATCGCAAAGAAATTCTGCAACAATTCTCAAGATTTACATTTGATTTACACGAGGCAGGAATAGAATTTTTGGATCATTCTCCCGGAAATACATTAATTAAAAAAACCGGCGAAAATCAATACGAGTTTTATTTGGTTGATTTAAATCGTATGAATTTCCATGATACAATGGATTTCGACTTACGAATGAAGAATTTTGCGCGCCTTACTCCTTACAAAGAAATGATTGAAATAATGGGAAAAGAATATGCCCATCTTATCAAAAAGTCAGAAAAAGAAGTGATTGATTCTATGTGGAATAAAACACAAGAATTTCAACTTAAGTTTCATACAAAACAAGCCCGAAAAAAGAAATTAAAAGCTTTTATAGGAAGAAAATAATAAAAAAGCACTTTGATCAAAGTGCTTTTTTATTATGAATATGTTTCTCCATCCATTTACTTTAACTATTTTCTCTATAATCAATAAAAGTAAGTGGTTTTCGACTCTCCGGTTTAAAAATCACCGACTGTAATTCTTGAAACGTTTCAAACTTAATCGATGGTGTCACCCTTAGTTTTGCTCTGAAATAATCTTTAATCTTTGTTAAAAATTCATCTGTTTCGTCGCTCGAAACTAATCGAATTAAAATTTCATCTGTCCCTAGCTCATTTGAATAAATTTCAATCAAATGCAAACTGACTTCATCAAAATGATTTAAAATATCATGCAAAGCAGGTGGATACAATGTCGTTCCTTTGTATTTAATCATATGTTGTTTACGCCCTTCCACAGGACCTAATCGGTACGAATTACTTCCACAAATACATTGCTCCGAATGCTTCCGTAACAAATCTCCGGTTTTGAAACGCAACAATGGCATTCCTTCTATTCCTAAAGTTGTAATGGTCAATTCTCCTAATTCTCCGTCAGCAACCTCCTTATTATTTTCATCTAAAATCTCTGTAATAATCAAATCAGGTTGGTGATGCCCTCCTACACCTTCTTTACATTCTGTAAAAGCAGTACTCATTTCAGTTGAAGCATATGTAGAAAAAAGTTGAATGTTCCATTTTGATGTAATTTTTTGGGATAACAACGAAGCGCCCAAATCTTTGTCTCGCAATGACTCTCCAATACACAAAACAGCTTTTACACCCGAACTTTGATAGTCAATATTATTTTTTTCTGCATAATCCAACATTTTTAGTAAAAATGAGGGAACTGCGACTAAAAATTTAGGTTTATATTTTAAAATTGAATCCCATTGTAATTGCGGAACGCCTGCTCCAACACGAATCACGCCTGCTCCTAATTTTCGCAAGCCAAGGAAATAAGCTAAACCTGCCATAAAACGACGGTCAATAGTTGTCATTAATTGTACCACATCTCCTTTTTTCACACCGATTCGTTGAAACGAATTGTACTCATTTTCAGCCAGTCGTTCCAAATCTTTATCTGTCAATCCAAAAGTTACAGGATCTCCCAGCGTTCCCGAAGTCGTTGAATAATCAATAATTTCATGTTGTGAAACACATAAGAAATCAAGGTTATGTTGTTGTAAATCGTTTTTCGTTGTAACCGGAATCAACTTTAGATCATCGATGGATTGAATTGATCTCCAATCGATATTATTCTCTTGAAATAATGTTTGATAAAATTTAGAATGTGCAGCTAAATAAGCTATTTGTTTTATCAATTTCTGATTTTGAAATTCTTTTATTTCTTCAACCGAACAATATTCTATTGCTTTCTGTGGGCTATTTTGCGAATACATTTTGATAGCTTTTTCTCTGTTTTATTTCGATCCGGAGTCGTCGTGATTTCTTTCGTTAATGCTAATTTATAATAAATAACTGCTTGCTGATAATCTTTCTGTTGAAAATAATAATCCCCAACCAACGCATAAACTTTCCAAAAATCAGGATTATTTTGAATATAGCTTGTGAGAACATTTTCTTTTATCTCTTTTTTCTCTTCTAATAATTTAGTCAGCTTCAAATTCTGAATTCGATATTGTTCATAATTTGCATACTCTTTTGTCAAAAGAAATTTATCTTTTTCAATGCGCAAACTATCCACGCTCATTTTATAATTTAAAATAGAGTCGTTAAAAATTTTATTCAAATCATATGCTGTAAATTCTCCCAATTGGTAGGGATTAGAAGAGATCCATACCAACCGTTTATCAGGTTGAAAAACCACTGCATGATGTGCCAGCAACTGATTGAGTGCTTTCTCGTTTCCGTAACCTAATTTCATATTTTTAAGGCCATTTGTTTCTCGCAATAGATCAACCATTTTTTTAGGATTCAATTGATTTTGCTCTGCTAACTCTTCTTCTATTTTTTCGAAACGATAAACCGAATGACTTTCTTTTTGTTGTCTATTATTTCGTGTATCATCTCTATACTCTTCACTTTGAAAATGATTTGTACAAGCTAAATAAGATTGATTTTGAACCCTGTAAACACCAAACTTCTTTGGTGAAATTTCAATTAAAACAGCACGATGATCTTTTTGGCTTCCAACCATAATACTTTCAGAAACAAAAACTTTTTTATTTTTTGCGATTTCAATGGCTTCATCAATTGTAGAGGCATATTGTAAAATTTCTAGCGCAACAAGTGAAATTGGTGTTTTGGCTTTAAGAGGAATTGATGATTTCCCTGCGTTAATGGTTACTGTAAGTCCTTCTAAATTCATTCCGGATGAAACTCCAATCATTCCTCCCCAAGTCACCGACATATAAGGAAAACCTCTATCTGGTTTCACAAATGAAATTATTTTATTTTTAGCAAAATCATCATTGGCATAAAAATCAAAATTACGGCCAATTAACAATCCTTTATCCTCCGATTTATTGTCCCAGACGGCCAAAGAAGAGCACCCCACAAGCATTAAATCATTCATTGCATGCCCGATATCGTGTGCTCCATGAAGAAAAAGATTTCGATTATACTTATCCATTAACGAATCATACTGATTTCCAGACGATTCAGAAAGTCCATAAATTTGGGCTTTATATTCATTATTGATGTAGTGATGCAACTTTCGATTATAAAATTTCAAAACTTTGAAAAGGAATTTTCTTCTTTTTTCAGAAGGAATAAAATCTGTAATTAAATGCATGAACGCTTGTTCCTGAAATTCGTATAATTCCTTTGTCAAAACACCCGTTTTTTGACCTATTTCCAGTGGATCCCCAGAAACAAAAAGCTCCCAATTTTGAGCTTCATTCTTTTGTAAAAAATTATTTCCAATATAGAATAAAGAATCATTTACTTCATGACGAATATAATCCTTTGAATTGTAAAAAGACAGATCCGGGCGATCTTCCAAAGCTTTCCGTACCCCACAAGAAGCAAAAGAGAATAAAATAAAAAATAAAATGTAAAGAGATTTATTCATTTGCTTTTTCATTTATTTCACGATGTACTTTATTCATTAAATATTCAGCACCAAGAATTTCACAACAGGTTACAAATGCACCAACAGTAACTCCTAAAACACCATGTACACGTACATTTTGACCAGTAAAAAAAACATTTTTCACTTTTGACCTTGGAGAAATGAATGTTTTCATTGGATTGTTACTATCTTTCAGATAGCCATACATATTTCCCTTTTCTGATCCAATAAAATCGCGGTAAGACAAAGGTGAAGAAGAATGAATAGCTTGTATTTTTTCTCGTATATCCGGAAATTTCTTTTCAAGCTTGTTAATCATCAACTCTATTTTCTGACGTTTAAATTCTTCATAAGCTTCTCCTCTATTTCCATAATTATCATTTACATCAACATTGTATGAATCTTCCCATTTTTGTACTTCTTCAAAAGTCATATAAGTCATTACCGTCATACTCTCTGCATATTCTTCATCTTTAGGATCAGAACCAAAGGTTGCTATATAAGTATTTGGCCAATCATTCGTTTCTTTTTCATAGCTGTCCCAAACGTCATTTATGGAAGTAAAATGATAAATATTGTGATTGATATAAGAAAAACTCTCAGGTTTAAAAACCAGATAAACCGTAAAAGCCGAAGGCGTAACTTCTAAACTTTTGACACGTCGTGAAAACGGTTTTCCAAATTTACGTTCCCCCAGCATATCAATTGTTTTCTTAATGTCTATATTCGAGATAAATAAATCCCCAAAATATTGCTTTCCTTCCTTACTTTCACAACCTATAACCTGTTCATTTTCATCCAGAACAAAAGATTCTATTTCCTGGTATTTATAAATTTCTCCTTTGTATTTTTTTAATTCTTTTATCAGAAGTTTGGCGATTTGACTTCCTCCATTTACACAACGCCAAGCCGAATGTATATATGAATTAACCGAAAGTGCATGAATGTACAAAGGCGTTTTTTCAGCCTGACCTACATAAAGAAAATTATTTCCAACCAAGACAGCTTTTAGACGTTCATTCGTAAAAACAGAATCAATGTATTGCTTTGCATTAATCGAAAGAAAATTTTCTTCATCTGCAAAAGTGCCTATATTCAGGTTATACATTGGAAAAGCCAAACAAAGTTCTTCCAACTTCTTGCTGTATTCAATTAGATTCTCTCGCTCCTCCGGAAAAAAAACGGCCAGTTGTTCAACAAAATTTTGATACGTCTGTGCAATCGGGTATTCATTTTCATCGTCATCAAAAGAAATCACATCAAACCCATCTTTATTTAACTGGCGTAAATTGAGCTTATCGGCTATATTCAAATAACTAAAATAATTATAAAGATTCTCGCCTTTAGCTAAACCTCCTATATAATGGACACCTGTATCAAAAATCGTTTTATCACGAACAAAAGTCTGGAGATTTCCTCCAAATTGATTGTTCTTTTCCAATACGACAACCCTCTTTCCCTCTTTTGCCAAAATAACAGCAGAAACCAATCCGCCCAAACCACTTCCTATCACCACTACATCGTAGTTTTGATCAAGTTTATTTTGTATAGACTGTGTATTCATTTGTTTCGTTTTGTTTGACAAAATTATTAAAAAGAGATTCGTTTGTAGTTCTATTTTTTAAGACGACAATTTTCTTAAATTGATTGATTCTTTCTTGATAAAATGCTTCTATTTCTGTTGTAATTAAAAGAGTTTGTTCTTCTTCCACAAAATTAAATTCATGCTGATAAATTAACGATCTGATTTTTGTTATATAATTGGTAGAAGCAATGGCTCTTTTTTCTTTGTCTTTTACAAACGAAACAATTTTACGGTTTGCTTGCTGCATCAATAACAGAAAATCTATTTGACCATAATCATTAGAGAAATGTAGAATTTTTTCATGTTGATTAAATGCGTTATTTAAATCGTAATAACCACTTTTATTCCGCATAAAATCGTTTTTCATTTCATTGACAATTTCAGATTCTTTGTACAAAAAGCTTAAAAACAATTTCTGCTGCCAGTAATTTTCATCTTCATATTTATTTCGAAATTTCTGAAATTCTGACTTAAATTCTCGGCTGATTTTCTTTGTTCGTTCAGAATAATTTGTTCCATATTTTTTGTCGGCCCAGTCGATTCTTTTTCCTATAATTGAATAAATGTGTCCATCAAAAATCATAAAATCACCCTTTGGAATAATTTCGGAATTTCCATGAATATAAACCGGTAAAATGTCAAGTTGTAATTTCTCTGAAAGAAAAAATGCCCCTTTATGAAAACGATTGATATTATTTGTTCTCGAACGGGTTCCTTCAGGAAAAATCATAAGTGAAAAATCATTTCCAATTCTCTTTTTAATTTCTTCTAAATTACCTTCAACTCCACTGGAAACAGGATAAAATCCAGCCATTTTAACGGCACGTCCAAAAATAGGCGACTTGTAGACCCAATCATTTACTAAAAATACAATTTTGGGATGGAAAATTCCAATTGCTAAAGTATCCAAAAAAGAAGTATGATTTGCGATTATAATCGATTGTTTTTTGAAATTTTCATGAGTTGGATTTAAAACTTTCTTAATTACAGTTGGCTTTATCATCAAAACTGATCGCATAAAAATTGACATTCCCCAACCAAAAAGTTTATATTTTTTATCTTTTGGAATAGGTAAGATTATCATCAAAACTCTTAAAGTGATGGAAGTAATTATTCCAAAAATTCCAAAATAAAGAAAGAAAAGTACACTTTGGGCAGCTAACCACAAAGTCATTGGACTTTTACCCTGCTTTGGTCGATTTGAAATAAAAAATCGAAATAAAATCGGATAAAAGATAAAAGTAATCACCAATGCTGCGACAACTCCGACAAGGGAAACAGAAGCAATCGATTTTAAAGCTGGATGTTTCGCAAAAATAAGAGCTCCAATCGCTAGAATCGTTGTAATAACGGCTAACAGGATTGATGTACGATATGTTGGCATTTCATCTTTTCCTGTTGTATATTCTTTCTGTAAGGCACTTGTCATAAAAATACTAAAATCGACTCCATGACCAAAAACCAATGTACAAACAATACTGCTAAAAATATTGAATTTAATATCAAAAAGCCCCATCAAACCTGCTGTAACCAAACCAGACAACGCAATTGGTATCGCACTAATAATCACCAACTCAATACGACGGAAAAAATACCATAAAATCAACAAAACCGCAATAAAAGAATAATTCACAAGATGATTAAAATCGGTTACTAAGTTTCCTAAAAAACTCTCATTCAATTGTTTTCTATCAATTACGATTGTTTCTCCCTTAGTATATTTGGAAACAAAGCGCTCTCGGTTTTCTTCTTTTAGTTTCACTAAAGTTGAAACCGTATAAAATCCATTTTTATGCGAAACAAACTCTTCGAAAAGAGAAGGATTAAACGCGCGGTAATCTTCTAATTTTAACGGTTGATAGGTTTGATCAAAAATTGAAAAGAACTGATGATAACTACCTGGTTTAAAACCATATTCTTTGCCATCATGTATAAATTCATTTTTAACAAAGTTTATTTTTTCTTCTGTCCAGAAATTATTCCAATCGTCAATCTTTTCTTGTTGAACAGCACTTGGTAAAACCAAAGATTGTATCGAGTGATAACTCAAAACTTCGTTCTTTTTTTCCAATTGGTTCAATTCAGTTGTCAATTCGAAATTTTGCTTCAATACTTCGTCAACATCAGTTCCGTAATTGACGACATATAAAGATTTTGAAATTGAATTTGATGATGTTTCTAACTTTTGTTCAGCATTTTTTTGATCAGTTGGCACATAATTAAGTTTCGATAAATCCTTATCAAATGTCACTTTATTAAACGTAAAACAACTCACAATAATCAGAAGTATACAAAATCCAATTAAAATTTTATTATTATGAAAGGAAAAGAAGGCAAATTTCTCTATAATTGATGAGTTATTTTCGATAGAATCCTTCTTCGGATGATATAAATGCGGAATAATCAATAAAGAGAAAATTCCTGAAACAACAACAGTTATTCCGGCAAAAATCCCCAAATCTTTCAACACATCTGATTTTACAAAAAGTAAACACAAAAACGCAATTGCAGTTGTTGTACAACTCATAACTAACGGTTTTGTAATTTCCTTAAATAATGTTTTCGAATCACTATTGTGCTTATAATGCGTCATAATATGCAGCGAATAATCTATTGTGATCCCCAATAAAACGGCGCCAATACTCAACGAAATTGCAGAAATTGTTCCTTGAATAATATACAGCATTGCGAGTGCAAAAAAGAATCCAAAAACAGAAGGAATAAAAATGATAACCGGGACATAAATTTTTCGATAAAAAACAATTAAAATAAGCATTAATGCAATCATCGAAATCAAAACAGTCGTAATAATATCTTGTTTGATTTGCTTTGCATTTGCAACCGCAATAAAGCTTGAGCCAAAATAGCTCAATTCTGATTTTCCTTTATACTGAGGATTTAGATCATCTTTTATTTGTTCTAATCGATCAACAAAATCTGTATTATGTTCTGTTTCACTTCCGGAAAATTTCGGATTAATAAAGAGAAATAATTTTGAATGATCTTTTGTTACAATAAAACCATCATACACTTCAAAATCATCGGTTAAATTCTTTTCTTTTAAGCGATTTAATGCGATAAAAGTCAATCCAAATGGATCTTTCAACATAAACTCTTTCGAGATAATTCCTGTTGGTGTAATTAAATTTTTATAATTCTTCTCAACAATTGAAGCAATAGAATCCTTATTTAATTTCCGATTTAATTGCTGATAATCTTCTTTCTCTAAAAAAATCGGTAAATTCTGCTGAACAAAATCAAAAGTAGAAGCAAAATTATCTAAATCATATTGCCCTTGAATATCGTTGTAATACGTATTCAAAGGTTGAATACTATCCAAAAAATCCGTTGCCTGATTCGTCATATCATCCAGCGAACCGTCGTTTTTTTTCTCAATAATCACAGCAATTTTATCTGTAAACTTTAATTGAGAAATAACTTTAGTTATTGCATCATTTTTCTCATCTTTCGGAATAATTCGTGTAATATCTTCTTCAAATTTTAACCGATTTGCAAAAAATGCACAACCAAATAAAAAGACTAAAAAAAATAAAATACTTAGCCATTTATTTGATCTGATTTGTAGAAATAATTTATAGAAAAATTTATGCATTCTTAATGGTCTTTTGACTGAAAAAAGTCAATAAAAAATAACTCAAAATCCCGCTCACAATACTACAGAATGTTGCTAAAACCAAGCTTCCTATAACATAGCGAAGTACATTTTTCTTGATAATCTCAAATGAAACTAAACTTAAATCCAAATGAAAATTATCACGTAAAATGAAGCCTCCTGTCAATAATGATAAATAAATAATAATCGGAATCATTGGGGGAATGCTAATGTTTGAACAGAAAAAACTGATGACTTTATTTAACCGGAACATAGAAGCTAAGAAAATGGATAAAAATGTTTGAAAACCCCAAAATGGTGCAATTCCAAGAAAGATACCTAAGGCAATTGATAGTGCTTTCACTTTGTTCGTATCATTGCTTCCTAAGATATCTTCTTTAATGAATGTTCGGATATTTTTTTTTTTGAAACTGAACAGAAAATTTCGTGGTTTGATATAAAAAATCGTCAAAAACACTAAAAACGTATTGAGTATACTGATTCGTGTAAAATCTTTGAATGGTCGAAAATGAGAAACCCGCTCATTTGGATCATATAAAATATCAATCGGCGTATTGACGACTTCAATGCCTTTCCATGCGGTACGTACAATAATCTCGATTTCAAACTCAAACTTATTTGTCCAATATCTTTTTGGAATAAATTTTAAAGGATATAAACGGTAACCGGATTGCGTATCATTTAATTTAATTCCAGTTTCAAACCAAAACCAAAAGTTCGAAAATTTATTTCCAAAACTACTTTTCTTCGGAATACCATCTTGCTCCATCTGACGACTTCCGATAATCAGAATTGGTTTATTTTTTTGTTCTAATTCTTCTATAAAATTTGGAATATCATGCGGAAAATGTTGTCCATCCGAATCAATTGTCAAAGCAAAATGATAACCATTTTCCCTCGCCATTTTAAAACCAACCCGCAAAGCATTTCCTTTTCCTTTGTTCTGTGGAATATTCACTATAACAAACTGATTTTGGTACTCTTTTAAAATTTCAGCGGTAGAATCCGTAGAACCATCATTTATAAGAATAAGGTGATTTGTGTATTCTAATACCCCTTCTATCACACGCTTTAACGTTTTGTGATTGTTATAAGTCGGTATAATTACACAAACTTTTAGTTCATCTATTTTATGTCGAATAATCGAAAAATCCATTTTAATTAAGCTTTCTCAATTGTTGGGCAGTAAAAGTATTGTATTTTTTAGCATATGCTTTTACCAAGACTTGAACTTCTTTTGGTGCTGAATTATAATTTTCAACAATGAATGTTTTATCTTCTTGAATATTCTGATTGTATTTGATAAATTTTGGAATATTTTCTTGAATAATCAATCGAATCAAACGGTTTTCAACATTTTTTGGCTCTTTTTTAATCGAATTATTAATCAAAACAGCTCCTTCAGTAAAATATTTTTTCTTTGTTTCTTTATTTTTTATGTACCTCGCTTTCAAAATTTTAGACGCTCCTTTATAAGCAATAATTGTTTGATTATTACCAGAGTAATCATTTAATTTATCATGTAAAATTGAAACATTATTTGCTGATTTTGAAGCATTTTCAAAATCAGTTCTCAATTCAGATAGTGTTAATCCAAAGAAGAATAAAACCGAAAAAAAGATTGATAAGAGAATTTTCATCTATTCAGAACTTTATAAATTGCACTAAATTTTAACGCGTTTGTCGCTTCAAAGAAAGACGAATTTTTAACTTTTACTTCATTATTTTCATGAACAATAGTCAAATTTAAATCCAAAACAGCCTGTTTAAACGGATTAATTGTGGCCATGAATTTGACATTCGAAACTTTTGATAGAAACAAATCTTTTGAAACGATCCCTTCTGTTAATTCCTTTATAATCTGCATCATACAAACCCCTGGTGTGATAGGATTATTTGGAAAATGTCCTCCGAAAATTTCGTGATTCGGATTCAATTCTATCTGAACCTTAAAATTTGAATCATCAACTTTTTCAGATTTCTTTATGGTATATAGATTAGGAATAAGCATCTGTAACTGTTTTGTTCTACAAATATAATCTAAAAAAGGATGAATTTCACGTAAGTTTATTCTTCCTCTAATTCTATATTTACTTTATTAAGTTCTATACTCAAGTTGAAATGATTGTGTTTAATAAATATTCTCTCTGGAAAATCTGTTTGATTAGAAGAAAACTGGTTGATTGTTTTTATTTTATTGTTTTTAAGCCGGACCAATTCATGAAAATAATTGGTCTCATTTGGATCAAAAATTAAACTAACATCTTTTGATTTTAAAATAATATTTGTTGATGTTTTGATGCGTTCATCCAGCTGAAAATCATTTTTCAAAATCGTTTGTAAATCTTCCGCCAGAGTCTTTACAACAACTTTTTTATTCAAATCGGGCATCGCATAATGTAAGATATACTTGTCTTGAGAAATGGATAAATCAAATAGTGTATTTCCGAAATCTGAAGTCATCACAGCTCTATGCGAATCTTCTCCAAGTTTTTTCACCACAAAATTACCTTTCATTTCCTTTTTCATAAACGTAATGTTAAAACGGTAACTATATTCTTTGTTGATCTGATTAAAATACGGATTAACAATTTGTTGTTCTTCTTTATTTTTCTCTTGTGTACCTGGAATTTTATATGTTGTTCCGCAGGCAGTAAGAGTTAGAATAAAAAGATTAAGGATTAAAAACCGAAGCATTGATTGTTTGATTTAAGGATTTGTTGGTAAACAAAATTTTAGTATAATCATCAGAAGGTTCTATTAGTTTGACTTCTGTCACTGTAGATTGACCGGAATAGAACGTCAATTGAATCTCCTTTATATACTTTTTGACATCTTTTAACTTTGGTTGTAATTTAGCAATTCTAGCTTTATCTGTCTTTGAAAAAGTGATGACAAAGTCATTTGTATCAAACAAATTTCCACTTACGCTTCCAACAATTAATTGATTTAATTTTTCAAACTTTTTATTTCCTTGTACATCTACACTCGATTTCTTCCCTTCATCATTAATATAAATTTTCCCATTGTTAAAAATTACATTGTAATCAATCGGTTGAGTATAATTCCAACGCATTGCTTTTGGATTCTGTAAATACAATTTTCCTTTCGAAACAATTGGTTTATCTAAAAAACTCATGACTTTATATTGTGTAAAATCTGCTGTTAAAGTTTGTATTTTCTTTGAATCAGAAACAATATCTTTTTTAAATTTTTCAATTTCACTATTACTCATTTTGCTTTCTTGTGCAAAAATTGTCAAATTAAAAAATACGAATAAAATGAAGATCTTAGTTTTCATATACATCTATTTTCAAGAGTTCGTTTAACGGAACTACTTTATACTTTTCTTTTTGTAAAAATATGAATAATTGTTCTAATACATTTGCCGTTTTATCTGATGTATCGTGCATCAGAATAATTGCTCCCGGTTTTAGTTGTCGTGTAATCCGATTCAGTAACTGCTGCTCATCTTCAATCACCGTATCCAAAGAACGAATACTCCATCCGATTATATGATGTCGGGTTTTGGTTAAAGCTTTTGCTATATGAGGATTTGTCACGCCAAATGGAGGCCTAAAAATCTTGGTTCTCACTTGTGTCGTTTTCACAATAATTTTATTCGTTGAAACAATTTCTTCAATTATTTTTTCTGTCGAATAAAACCCATTTTGAGTTGAGTGATTGTACGTATGATTTCCAATTATATGTCCTGAATGATGAATCTGTTGAAGAACATCCGTATTTTTTTCAATTTGTTTTCCTATACAGAAAAAAGTTGCTTTAACTTGATGTTTAGCTAAAATAGCTAAAATTCTTGGAGTAAATTCAGTTGGACCGTCATCAAAAGTCAATGAAATTATTTTTTCAGAGTGATGATTCCCTCGGTGCAACGCCTTCAAAAAATAATTCAATCGAATGTCAAAGACACCAAAAACAGTAATTGTTAACCAAATAAAAATTGGAATAAATAAATAGAAAAATGACAAATCTGTTATAAAACAACTCAATAACAAGCAAATAATCAGACTTATAAAAATTATATTTACAACTCTAAATTTCATACTGATTGAAGCAGAATTAAACTCAAATCTTTTCCATTGTGTCCATTTACCAAAAGTATGTTTTTATACTTTTCAGCTTTTCTATCATTCTTTTTGAATTGACTTGGTAAGATTTGTTTTTTCAATAATTCACATCCCAAAACAAATCCAAATGCAGAAGAAGTACCATATTCACCGATAAATTCTTTGTATTCATATAAACTTGCTAAACCATTTAGCCGGTTGTTATCTTTTAAACTTTCTTCTCCTGAAATAATGGCGTCAATATCAGATAAATTGATGTGATTCAATTCAATGAATTTAAGTATTTCAGCGTATAAATCTTCATATCCATTACAAATTGAAACAGCCAGAAGCTTAGCATAAGAAGTTACACTTTTCTCATTTGATAAAACACAAAAATGAGCACCTTCGCTATATTTCTTTCCTTGATTGGTTGCAGATTTTATTTCCCCTATCAATTGCAACAATTGATACGTTCGTTCACCAATTTCATCAATTCCTCCTACCAAAGCAGTCTTCACTTCTTCAGTCTCAACTTGCAGACTTCCATCTAAAAGCGCATTTTCAAACGAATTAAACCCGTTTGTATATGTGAAATTATAAGCATTACAACCGAGATGTAAAGCAATTTGTGAACCAACTGTATTGTGCGTAGATTGTATAAAAGCAGTTGGCGTTAAAAACGCTTCATTATTTTGAATGATATTGATTAAAAATTTTTCCGAATCGACTAAACATCCTAAAGCTGTCCCTGTAATAATCGTATCCGGCTGTTCTACCTTAGCTTCCTCCAATGCTTTTAAAGAAGCATAAATTCCCATTTTAACTCCGGAAGCCATTCGACGGCTCATAGCAGGAGAAATAATTTCTTTTAAAGAAGGAGATTTTGCTTTTGAAATAAACTCTTGTAAGAGATCGAATTCATGTCCAACCTCATCGATAAATTGTGCATTGACAAAACCTAAGCCATTTACAAATACATCTTTCATGATTTAGAAAAAATTAAAGTTGAACAATTTCCTCCAAATCCAAATGAATTTGATAACACATTTTGAATATCTTTCTTTTCTAATTTAGTTGCAGGAAAGATATTCAACTCTTCAATCGGAGATCGAAAATTAAGATTCGGATAAATCATATTATTTTGGAGGCTCAATAAACTAAACACAGCTTCTACACTTGCTGCAGCAGCCAACGTGTGTCCTGTATAAGGTTTAGTAGAACTAAAGTTTGGTAAATCCTCACCAAAAATTCTTTTTATTGCCCGCCCTTCAGTTAAGTCATTATTACTTGTAGCAGTTCCATGAACATTGATGTAATCTATTTCGGTTGGTAGAATAGTTGCTGTTTCGAATGCTTTTTTCATCGCCAAGTACGCTCCTTCCCCATTTTCTGAAGAAGCTGTTTGATGAAATGCATCGTTTGCATTTCCCGCTCCAATCAAATAACCAAGGACTTTTTTATTTGACTTTAGAACAGATTCTTCTGACTCTAAAACCAAATAAGCAGCCGCTTCACCAAGATTCAAACCTTTTCGACTTTCATCAAATGGTTGATTAAACTCATCGCTCAAAATCATCAAACTTTTGAATCCATTAATGGTAAATTTAGATAATGCGTCTGTCCCACCAACAATTACACGATCCAATCTTCCTGAATTAATTAAGCGTGCGCCATGCATAATCGCATTCGCAGCAGAGGAACATGCTGTACTAATCGTGGAAACAAAACCCTTTAGCCCTATTTCTGTTGCAATTTGATCGGATGAAGCTCCAGCATCGTGACTCAAAATATATTTTTGCTTATCAGGGAGATTCTCATAATCTAAAAAATAATTTTCCGTCATATCCATTCCTCCCACACTTGTCGAAGAAATCAGTCCTGTTCTGACTTCATTTACATTTTCGATTCCTGCATTTTGCAGAGCTTCTTGTACAGCAATAAGTCCTAACATTGCTGTTCGAGAAAAGCTATGGTTTGAAGGTAGATTTAAAAAAGTTGCCAATTCATCGTTCGATAATTTGATTTCACCCACAAAAATTTCGTTTTTATGAATAGATTCAAAATTTTCGAGGCGTGATAAACCATGCTTTTGATGAATTAATGAATCGAAATTCTCTTCGACATTTTTACCAATTGCCGAAATAATTCCCATTCCTGTTATTGCAACTTTTTTATGCATTATTTTGTTCTGTTTTTCTCAATATAATCTGCCATTACTTCTACTGATTGAAAGATTGTTTTTCCTTCTTTCGGGTCTGTAATTTTGATTCCATATTCTTTATCTAATAATACAATCAACTCCAAAGCATCGATAGAATCAAGTCCCAAACCGTCTCCAAATAAAGGATCATCATTTTTGATATCCTCTACTGATACATCTTCAAGGTTTAAAATTTCAATGATTTTAACTTTTAAGTCGTTAATTAAATTTTCCATAGTATTTTTTATTGTAAACTAATATTGTTTTTAATCTATTAAGTACATTTTCGCTTCGTAATCACCTTGTAAATAATCTATCCAAGCCAAAACAACTTTCTTTGCTTTATTTTTTTGAATTAAATAATTCGCATATTTTTTTAATTGTTCTTCATTGAAATTTTCCGAAATAAAAAAAGCATTTTCGGTTTTCAATTGATGACGAATACTCACTTCACCCAAACAAATATTTGCTAATGTGTAGACAAAAACTGCCGGACTCGGAAAAATTTCATCAGCAGATTGAATACTTTGTTGATGTTTCAAATCTGATTCTAAGCTCGAATTTCGATTTGCAAAAACCAATGCAATATCTTGATTTTCGTTTAATGTATTTTCATCTTTCAACAAAATTTCGGCAGCCAAAAAAGCTAATTTACTTTGATGATCCATTTTATAAAATTTTGGATAATCAATTTCGAAAGATTTGAAAAAATTTTTACAAAATATCTCAAAATCTCCTGAAGAATCTTCAAAATAAAGTTCATTATTCAACCAAACTTGTTCATTTTTAATCTCAACTTTAGTCATTCGGAACTTTTTTTAAAATAATTACAGCATTACTTCCTCCAAAACCAGATGAAGTTTTCAAAATAATATTGACTTCTTTTTGAAGATTTTCTTTTAAAATATTTAATGGAACTGAAACTCCTAATTCATTGAAATTATGGCTTTTCAAAATCAATTTTTCTTGTGCTTGTTTCATCGAAATAATCAATTCTAACAATCCAGAAGCACCCAAAGTATGTCCGTAAAAAGCTTTTAAACTATTTGTCGGAATCGTTTCCATCTGTAAACGATTAAAAGCAATTGCTTCCATTTCATCGTTATACAATGTTGCCGTTCCATGAGCCGAAATATAATCTATTTCATTTGAAGAAATATTTGCTTCTTTCATCGCTGACTCTATACTCAAAACCAAACCTTCACCCGTTCGAGATGGTCCGGAAATATGGTTTGCATCGTTAATTGAAGCTTCACCCAAGATCTGAAAACTATTTTCGTCTTGACTTTTAGAAAGATAAACACAAGCTACAGCTTCGCCTAAATTAACACCTTTTCGCGCTTGATCAAATGGTTTACATAAATCAAAGTCCATTGCCTGGAAAGAATTAAAACCTGTTAAAACAAAGTCTGTCAATTCGTCTAAAGCCAAAACGTAAGCCTCATCACACATTTCCATTTCGATAAAACGTTTGGCTACATTTACTGCTAAAACGCCTGAAACACAAGCATTGGAAATAATTACAGGCTCTGTTATAAATCCAAAATAACCGGCAATTTTCTTTGCAAAATCCGGAATAGATGCTCCTTTAAGAGAACTTGAAAGTTGATGAATATTTCCTTTTGTTGTTGAAATTATAAAAGCAGTTCGTTGTGAAATTTTTGATTTATCAATAATAAATTGAAGAGCCAAAATTCCAATTATTTCTAATCGAGTATAATTCTCATTATCTTTAAGTTGATTTTTAAAATTTAAGAAAATTTCATCATCAACTTTACCAGCATAAAAATCCTTTAAATGACCAAATGAATCTATTTTAGTTAGTGCAGAATTTCCTTTCACCAATTTATCCCAATTGGTTTCAATGGTATTCCCAAAAGGTGTTAAAATATTCGCACGATTAATGTAAACTTTTTCCATTACTATAATCCTACTTTTTTCTTCCATTCTTCAAAAAATGGAGGGAGTGTTAACATCAATTCACCTTCTTCATCTAGAAAAACCTGGATTGTTTCTCCAATACAGACCAATTTTTCATCTTGATTAAAAATCTTGAATTTGTATATCATTTTAGCTGCCAAACTATCTTCAAAAGTCGTTTCTATTCTACATTTATCACCATATTTCAATGGAAATTTATGTTCGCATACTGATTTAATAATCGGTGTTACAAATCCGCTTTTTTGAATATCTAAGTAACTAATTCCAAAATGACGTCCAAAAGCTTCTCTTCCATCTTCAAAATAAGTAATATAATTTCCATGCCACACGATTCCCAGTGGGTCGGTCTCATTGAAACGAACAGCAAAATTGGAATGATGTACTAACGTTTTAATCTTCTCTCTTGAATCTATCATAATATATTGCGGCAAACAAAGTAATAATATAGAACAAAGTTAACAAAATAATATTCGGAACAATCTGTAGAAAAGATTGATTTCGTAAGATTAAACTATAATAAGAATCAAGAGCCCAATTCATAGGTGAAATTTTTGCAAAATGCTGCATAAAATCTGACATGGCAAAAACAGGAATCCAAACACCGCCAATCGCTGCTAAAATCACAACTAAAGTTGCTCCAAATGGTGCAGATTGTTCTTGTGTTTTTGCAATTGTTCCAATCAATAATCCTAAACCAATTGCAGCTAATGAAGCAAAAACTGTTAATCCGTAAATTGAATAGATTATTCCTTCTGTTTTAAAACCCGGTAAACCAATCAATGGAAAAACTAATTTCGCTACGCCCAGTATCATTGTAAACTGCAATAAACTAATCCCCAAATAAGTGATTGTTTTTGCTAGAATTTGAACGGAATAAGGCATTGGGCTTGTCAATAATCGGATATGTGTTCCCAAACTTTTTTCCTTCACAATATTAATTGATAATGGAACGATGATAAAAAATATCGCAAACAACGTCCAAGCTGGAACATTGTGCTGTGTCACATTAGGTTTTAGAACCGATTTCGATTTCTCTGGAACAATTTCCTTAAAATGAATAAATTTTTCGTTTTGAAATCCCAAATCATCAGAGCCTATTTCCTCTTGAAATGCTTTGTAAATACTTTTATTTTCTGTATCTGTAATTAATTTATCTAAAACATTCGACACATTTTCTTTGAAAGCCAACGAAGTAGCAGGATCAAAATACAATTTGATTGTTTTGGGATTTATATGCTGGTTATATTTAACTTGTGTACTATCAAAAGCAAATTCATTTAAAATCTTCTCTACATTTTGATTGATTTTATAATTCAAATCTTTTGATAATTTTGCAGGAATAACAATTCCCACTTGGTATTTTCCTTTAAAAACTTCGGATTGGACTTGTTCTTCCGTTAATTTTTTCCCATCTATCTCGGTCACAATTTTCAAGTTTCCTGAAGTAGAAATATGTTTTTTTATGATTGTAGAAATACTATCGTGATCATGATCGATAAACAAAACCGGAATACTGGCTTCAGCAAAAGAATCATAGGTACTTTTCTGTATTTTAGTTACTGTAACAACCAAAATAAGAGGCATTATAAAAAGGATGATTAATCCTCCAATATCCCGAATCAGCAACAGAACTTCTTTCTTTATACACGCTAAAAGTTGACTCAACATATCACGATAATTTAGTTAAATGAACAAAGGCTTCTTCCAAATTGTGCACACCAAACTGCAAAATTAATTCCTTCGGTTCAGCGGTTATGATCGACTTTCCCTGATTCATAATCGTGACCTGAGTACAAAAATCCTCGGCTTCAGCCATGTGATGAGATGTATAAACAATTGACATTCCTTGCTGATGAAGTTCCTGAAGATAATCCAATAATATTATTTTTGATTGGATATCCACACCAACTGTCGGTTCATCCAAAAATAGAATTTCAGGCTGATGAAGAATTCCGGCCAATAAATTAATGCGCCGTTTCATCCCACCTGAAAATGAATCAATTTTTTTATCCAAAAATTTACTCATTCCAATTTTTTCGGTTAAATCATTAATTTTATCATGTAACTCTTTCGAAGAAACTTTATAAATCTTTCCGAAAAATTCTAAATTCTCTCGTGCTGTCAATGTTGGGTATAATGCATATTCTTGCGGAACTATTCCTATGATTTTCTGAATTTTTTTCAAATCAGTTTTTTGATTAAAATTCTGAATCACAACATTGCCAGAAGTGGACTTTATCAACCCCGAAAGGATAGACATCAATGTTGTTTTACCTGCTCCGTTTGGTCCCAATAAACCGTGAATTTCGTTTTGTTTTATTGTCAAAGTGAAATCTTCTAATGCAAAAACATCCGAATTTTTATACTTTTTGTATAGCTTTTCAATTTCAATCATCTTTGTTAAATGGCTTTTCTTAAACGCTTAAAAAACGATTCTTCCAACTCTGCTAATTCCAACAATTGATCCGAAATTACATTATATATATCTTGGGAATTGTTTCTCTTTTTATAAACCCGGGATGCATTCAAAGCAAAATCGCGCCATTTATCTCCAATTGCAGAAATTTCCATCGCAAAATCATTCAGTTTTGGCTGTTGCAATTTTTGTGAAGCCTCTTGTAAAAATGCAGCATAAATATAACGAAAACCTCCGCCTCCTGTTCCTATTTCTTCTTGCATTCGAACCATCTGAGCCAAAAAATAATTCGTTTTAGCATTCCCTATTTTCGCTGGCATTTTCTTTATTCTTTTTGCTACCATCCTAATTCCACGAACGCCAACAATTGGAACAGGCGCTAACATCTCCCGACACGTTTTCTTAATGCCTTTTTTGATTGCTTTCTCAAAATCTAGATTTTCAGGGACAAATTCCGGGTAATATAAATGTCCTTTCGGTGCTAAAACACCTTTTGAAAAACGTACCTTTTCTAATTCTTTTTCTGATAATTTTGTCGTTTCCTGCATAACAGGATCACTTATTAAATAGGACCCATCCTGTTTACCAAAAACAACCAGATTATGTCCGTTAAAGTGGAATTTATATTCTTCCGGAAAATACGTTAAATTGTAAACACCGACTTGTAAACCACAAGGGCGATTTGCAGAAAGTTGTTCATCCAAAAAAATCTGTGCCGCTTTAGTAGAACGAAATTTATGTCGCTTTACTTTTATACCAAGATTTTTAGCTGCACGATTAAAAATCATTCCCGGCATTGGACGATAACTAATAGCCGGAGCATGATTCACTTTTAGAAAAGGTAAAAACACAAAAAAAAGTCCGGAACCAATTCCAAAAATCATCGGTTCTGAAACATCAATTCCTTTATTTTTCAATAAGTTGGATGCTACTCCATTTTCGCAATGTGCTGATTGAAAATGTATAAAATCAGTTAGGGTTTCCATCAAAATTTTTTAATTCATCTACCGAAATCTCAAATGCTTCGGCATATTTTTTTAGTGTTGCTTCTTTTAATTTAGAAAAAGTTGTCGGTTTTGAGTGTCTTTTCACAAAAAACTTCCAAATTCCGACATAATTAGACAGGATATCCCAATCCATTCGTTTCAATTCCATGAAATATAAAATAGGGCTCGCTTCTCCTTGCATTACTTTCTGTCTTGCTCTTTCTACTCGTTCATCCAAAATTTTCAGGGTTTCAGACTGAACAATGTTTTTTGCTTTCCAACCTGCACTTAATGTTTGAGAAAATTCTCCCTGTTCATCAATTGCATAATAAACTTCGTTGAATTTTTTTAGATGGCCTTTATCTTGTGGTACTTCTGATTGTTTCATTTTTTATGGTTTTGAAGCATCAAATTCATTGTAGCTGTTGCAATCGTTTCTTCAACAATCATCACTTGAGCTTGCATCAAGCTAATAGTAAATTCATCATAATCAAAAACTTCTAACAACGTTGCTTTGGTTGTAATTATCTGATTAACTTTTGGTAATTGCATAATTTCGGCTTGTTTAATCGAACTAATAAAGCCGATAACATCGCCTTTATGGACATCTGAAAAATTGATAAAATAGTTTTGTCCAATAATTGTCGAACAAACTTGTGCCATATTTTCGAGTAAACCGACTTCGGTAAAGTAGTCGTTCTGAATAAATAATTGATTTGGTTTTATCGTAAACAAAGCTTCAACATACGTTTTTTCTATCCACGAAATAGTATCAACAAAAAGCATTGGTTCACGATGTGGAAGAAATTGTTGAATATCAATTTGCTGGTTTACTTTCATAGATTATGTTTCTGCAATCACTGTTTTCATCTCTCCTTTTGCAATTATCTCTCCATTTATTTTCGTTTCAATTGAAACTAAAGTCACTCCCATCACTTCGTGCAAAATTGTAGCGGTTGTGATTAAATTATCATTCACTTTAGGCAAACGGTAAATATCTATTGATTTCATTGAACCGATATACCCTGTCGGTGCTGTTTCTTTTCGAATATAAAATTGATAACCTGTATACAAGGCTACTGTTTGTGCCATGTGTTCTAAGAGTCCTGATTCATTCAACTCTTGACTTGCTACAAAAATTGAATCTACTGTTACAGTTAATCCTCCAACAACTTTTCCTTCTTCATATTCGAAAATAGTATCCACCATAATAATAGGTTCTCGTTGAGGGATCAATTGTTTGATAAACTCTATCGTATGATTAGGTAATTTTATTTTATTCATTTTTTAAACGACTGTTAAATAAGCATACGAATATGAAAAACGACCACTTTCCGGAACGCAAAGCATTATTCTTTCTCCTTTTTTTAGTTTTCCACTATGAAAAAGTTCATCAAGCATCAAAAAGACCGAAGCTGAACCTACATTTCCTACTTTACTCAGGTTCATGAACCATTTTTCTAACGGAATATCAATTCCCTTTTTACAAAATTCATGGTAAAGTCCTTTTACAAAATAATTGGACGAAACATGTGGCAACAAATAGTCAATATCTCCTGAAGAAAGCTGATGCTTATCCATCGCTGCTTTCATACTCTCTACACCTTTTATCAAAATATTTTCATTCAAAATTTTGACATCCTGTTTTAACGAAAACACAGATTCTTTCAGCCATTGCGAAGAAGAATAATCACTCCAAGGTTTCATTTCTCCGTTTTCTAACTTATCTCCTCCTGCATACATACATGTTTCCAATTCGTGTGCATAAGAATATGATTCCATCCACTCTATTTTTAGAGAAAATTTATTTTCGTTTGGCAAATCTTGTAATAAAAAAGCTCCGGCACCATCAGACAACATCCAACGCAAAAAATCTTTCTTAAAAGCAATAATTGGCTGTTCTTCCAATTCTTTCAAATTCTCAATTTCATTTTCGAACTTCTCTGCTTTCATCCATGTTGAAACTCTTTCTGAGCCTGAACAAACTGCATTTTTAGAATTCCCTGATTTAACAGAAAGATATCCAAATTTTAATGCATTCATTCCTGAATTACAAACCCCTGAAGATGAATTTAGTTCAACAGAAACAGTATTTTTTAATAATCCATGTACCATCGCAGCATGGGATGGCAACAGTAAATCGGGTGTAGAAGTTCCGCACGACAACACTTCTATGTCATTTTGTGTGAAACTATCGTCAAATAAATTTAGAATCGCTTTTTCTGTCAATTCTGCATTTGAATGCGTACTATTTCCTGCTTTATCTAATGCGTAATAACGCGTTTTGATTCCATTATTTCTTAAAACGATTCTTCTTGCTTTTGAAGGAAATTGATTAATTTTTCCTAAAAAATCTTCCATTTCTTCATTTGAAACAGGATCATTTGGCAAAAACTTCGAAGTTTTCGTTATATATACATTCTGCATATTATTCTATTCCTTGAAAATATTTCACCTGTTTTTTATACTTAAAATAATTGAACGGATAAAATATTATATATAACAAATTTACTATTGGAGATAATATCCAAATGGCTAAAATTAAATAATAATAAAAGAATTTCAAGTATTTTTCTCGTTGTTTACCTTCTTTGGTTTCTATTATTTTAGACCAAATCTTAAACATGCGATTTCCTTTTTTATCAACAGAAATCAAAAAAGGCTTGACAGTAACAGCTCCAAACTGCACCAATTTCTCTTGTAAATTCGAATAATTATTATTTTGAATTGAAGTTAAAATAATTTTGCCAAATCTTCTACTTTCTTCAATTGTTTTTTGACTAATTCCCGGTAAAGGCAATAAATTGAACATTCGTTTCTTAACTCCGGAAAACATCCAGTTGACAATCGTCATTGCGCTTATTAAATTGGGTGAATGATCCACTAATGCTATATTTCCAGTTAATATCGCATTGTTTTTTTTCAATAGGACTTTGATTTTCTCTTGTGCCAGAAACCACATATTTCGTGATCCACTAATTGTAATAACTTTCGTATTTTCTAAAATCTGTTGTGTTTGATGATCTTTCAGAAACGAATTAATTGGAATGGAAGGCGATAAAAACCAAACTTGATAATACAATAAAATCAAATCATATTTTTGATTCAAAATTTCTGTTGGAATTGGTTTAATACGCTTCTGTTTTTGTAAAAAACTATCCGGAAAAGCATTAAAAAAGGAATAAAAATCCCAAGGAAAAGGAAACTCTTCCTCCATTTCTATTTTATATGTTGACACTTTAATCTCTTGATGATGAATTAAATCATATGTTGTTTGATCTACAATCTCCTTTAATTGTCCTGACTGCGAGTAATAAACAACTAATACATTGGATTTCATGTAAATTAGGTGTTATAGTAGTTTAAAATTCATATTGTTGCGTAATTTACTTCCAAAAATCGAAATAATTAAACCATTGATACGGATATTTTTTTACAATAGTTTCAAGATTGACGCAAAACTCTTTCAGTAGAGCATTTGCATCACGATGTTTAAAGCTCGCTTGACGTGCATATAAATGATAATGCAGATTTTTTTCTTTCATTACGTATACAAAAGCAACTGGCACTTTCAGTCGAGAAGCAATAGAGAAAGGTCCAGCCGGAAAATTTGCTTCTTTACCAAGAAGGTTTTCTGACATCATTTTATTCCCTTCGAAATAGCGATCTCCTGTAAAACAGATTAATTCGTTTCGGCTAAGTGCATGATTTATTTCGAATATGTGTGATAAATCTTCTTGGATTAAGATAAACTTAACCGAAGGTTTCATCGAAATACTTTCCAAATATTCTTTGATTACATTTCGTTCTAAGTCAGTTGTGACTAAATTAATCTGACAATCAAAATCGATATCAGCCAAAAAATGTTCCGCAACTTCAAAATTTCCTACATGAGCGCTAATCAGAATACCGCCTTGTTTCTGATTTAATAAATTTTTCAGTAAATTGATCCCATCAAATTCGTAGGTATATTTATTTCTTAATCCAGCATTAATAGCCGTTTTATCGATAAGCGTCTGTCCAAAAGTATAATAACTTTTATACACGCCTAAAACTGATTTGAAAACTGAAAAATTTAACCGATTACGAAAGTATTCGTAAATAAATTTATTGCTGCGGAAAGCTGTTGTAAAATAATAAAAAGCTACAAAAATTAAGACTGAGTAGGCAGCCTTAATTCCGAGCTTTTTCATAACATAGACAAATATTTTATACCCCAGGACCGTTCCTTTAGAACGACCATCCCATTGTTTCATATCTGTTTTTATTTCTCTAACTTTTGTTCTACAATAGCATAGAAGTCTTCAAAAGTGATCATATTTTGAAAATCTTCTTTTACTAATTTCACACCGAAATTAGATTCAATTATTACCACTAAATCAACATAGTCCAAACTATCTAAATCCAAGGATTCTTTGATATTTTTTTCTTCTGAGATAACAGAAGGATCAACTTCAAACTCATCAATTAAGATAGCATTTAATTTTTCAGCGATTTGACTTTTCACCATATTAGGGATTAATTTTTTTAATTACTAAGGCAGAATTTGTTCCACCAAATCCAAAAGAATTCGACAAATATACGTCAAATTCTTTATTTAAGGTTTCTTTAACAATATTTAATTTAGCTGAGTCCTCGTCTGCTTCTTCAAAATTAATATTCGGAGCAATGAAGTCATTCATCATCATTAGATTAGAATAAATAATCTCACTTGCCCCTGCCATCCAGCATTCGTGCCCTGTCATTGATTTGGTAGAACTCACAAAAGGTTTTGTTTTTCCAAAAACAAGATCAATTGCTTTTGCCTCATTTGCATCGCCAACAGGTGTAGAAGTTGCATGTGCATTGATGTATTGAACTTCTTCTGCCGAAATATTTGCCTGTTTCAAGGCTCTGTTCATTGCTGTAGCCGGCCCATCCACATTTGGTGTTGAAATATGACCACCATTTGATGAAAATCCATATCCTAAAACCTCCGCTATAATTGGAGCTCCGCGTTTCATTGCAGATTCATAGCTTTCCAAAATCAAAGTTGCACCGCCACCACTTGGCACTAAACCATCTCGATTTTTATCGAAAGGGCGACAAGCTTGTTCGGGCTGATTTTCTTTTGCCGAAAAAACACCCAATCCATCAAAACTCGCCATCGCATATTTATTAATCTCCTGAGCTCCTCCGCAGATAATCATATCTTGTAACCCTTCCTTAATCATCATAAAACCTAGTCCAACAGAATGGGAGCCACTTGCACAGGCTGCACTAATTGTCATGTTGATTCCTTTTAATTCGAAGATTGTGGCTAGATTCATCGTAACCGTAGAGTTCATAGATTTGAAAATCGCTCCGGAACCAATTAATTCTGTGTCTTTTTTCTCGCGTACAATATCTATTGCATCAATAATTGCTTTTGATACACTGTCATTCCCATAGATAATCCCAACCTCATTTGTTTTGATATATTCTTCTGTCAAATCTGCATTTTTCAATGCTTCTAAAGTTGCCATATATGCAAATTCAGTTTCTTGACCAATCGTAATTCGCTGGCGGCGATTTAGAAATGGTTTCAAATCCGGAGCTGGAACAGTTCCTGTCAACGCTGATTTGAAACCAAATTCTTTGCGTTCTTCATCAAAAATAATTCCTGATTTACCTTGACGCAGAGACTCGGTTACTTCTTCTAATGATGTTCCTAGACAAGAATAGATTCCCATTCCTGTTATAACTACTCTTTGACTCATTTTACCTAAGAATAAATTCCTCCGTTTATATTAATTACTTCTCCGGTGATATAACTTGACTTTTTAGAAACCAAAAAGCTTACCAAATCCGCCACTTCCTCAGTTTTTCCAAAACGGTTAGCAGGGATCAATTTCATTAATTCTTTTTGATCTAAACTATCCGTCATATCCGTTTCAATGAAACCAGGAGCCACTGCATTTACAGTTACATTTCGTTTCGCAATCTCTTGAGCTAAAGCTTTTGTAGCCCCTATAACCGCTGCTTTAGCAGCAGAATAATTTGTTTGTCCCGGTGTTCCCTTCAATCCGGAAACAGATACAATGTTTACAATTCTTCCAAATCTATTTCTCAATAAAGGATTGATAAAAAAATGGGTTACATTATAAAAACCATTCAAACTTGTATTGATTACATTCGACCAGTCGTCTTGTGATATCCACATAAACAAATTATCTTTTGTAATCCCCGCATTATTTACAATTACCTCAACAATTGCCTCAGTATTTTTTTCAGTCCAATCGGTTAAAACCTGCTGTGTTTGTGTTGCATTTGCAACATCAAATTTTAAGATTTCTCCCGTTCCTCCCAAAGCTTCTACTTCTTTCAAAGTTTCCAACGCTGCTGCTTCGTTCGAATTATAATTTATTAAAAGATGGTATTCATGTTCTGCTGCAATCTTCAAACAAATTGCCTTTCCTATTCCACGTGAACCACCAGTTACAATTGCACATTTCATGCTATATAAATCTATTTTTATTCATTAAAAAGTTCCGCATTATCAAACCATTTGTCTGCTAATACATTTCCATTTTCATCAAGAAAAGACCATTTTCCTTGCTTTTTTACTCGAGCTAATTGACCATTGAACCCTTTATCTTTTTGTGAAAATCCGAAACTTACAGAGATGTCATATAAAGCGGGAATTACTAATTGACCTGCTTTATTTACAAATCCCCATTTACCGCCTTCTTTTACAGGAGCTAATCCTAATTCGCTAAAAACTTCTGCATTATTGTATTTTGGTTGAATAACGACTTCTCCTCCTTCATTGATAAACCCCCATTTACCTTTCTCCTCAATAGGAGCTAGCCCATTCGAAAATGATTTTGCATTAGAAAAAACAGGTGCTATGATCCATTCCCCTTTTTTATTGATAAAACCAAACTTATGATTTTTTCTGGCAAAAGTGTATGAACTAGCGTTGAAGTTCCCAATAAAATCTGCTCCTTCTATAGCTATGAATTGATTATTAGAAACAATTCCAAAATCAGTTCCTTTTTTTGCCCAAACAACATCTTGACTAAACTCTCCAACATCATCATATTCTAAGTTGACAACCAAATTCCCTTCTGTATCAATTACACCCCATTTTTTATTCAATGCTACTTTCGCATATCCATTGATAAAAGTCCTAATAACATGATATGTCGGTTCTACAAGTACATTTCCATTATGGTCTATTAAACCAACCAAATCTCCTTTTCTGATAAAAGCAACACCTTCATTAAAATCATAGACTCTATCAGTTAAAGGATAATTTAGTTGTTCTCCTTTTGTATTAATATATGTCCACTTTTTATCAATTTCAACCATCGCAATTCCAGAATTAAACTTCTTTGCATTGGAATAAATAGGTTCAATTACCCACTGATTCTCCTTATTAATAAATCCCCAACGATTTCCTTTTTTAATTGCTGCAAGTCCTTCGGAGAAATCTTTTGCATCAGAATATTGAGGTTCTATCAAATATTGTCCATTTTCGCCAATAAATCCGATTTTATTTTTTGTTTTTACCAATGCTAATTTCTGAGCAGATAATATTCCGAAAGAAATACTTAAAAATGATAATAAAAGATATTTTCTCATAAGTCATTATTCTAAAAATTCAGTAATTCGTTTTTTACTTTTTTAAGATAAGGATAAATCACTTCATCTTCTTTAAATACAGGAACTATTTCACGAATCGATTCATAAAATCTCTTTCCTTTTGATGATAATTTATCTTGTATTTCTAAATATTCTATCGCTTGTGTAACAGCTAAACTTTGGACAGTCAACACTTCAAATGTATTGTCAATGACTTTTGCGCAAATTGTTGCCGCATTAGTCCCCATACTTACAATATCCTGATTATCATTATTATTGGGAATACTATGCACATACATTGACGTAGAAAGTGTTTGATTTTCTGCCGTTGTAGAGGTTGCTGTAAACTGCGCAGCTTGCAAACCGAAGTTAAAACCAAGCATTCCTAAATTAACAAAAGGCGGTAAAATATTATTAATCTTTGGATTGACTAAATAGTTTAACTGACGTTCACTCAGCATCGACAAACGTGTAACAGCCAATTTTAATTTATCCAATTCCAACGAAACATAATCTCCATGAAAATTACCTCCGTGGTGAACCGTTTGATTCTCAACATCGATAATTGGATTATCACTGGCCGAATTTATTTCATTTTCTAAAACTTCCTTCGCTGCATTCCAAGTATCATAAATTGGCCCTAAAATCTGAGGAACACAACGCAACGAATAATATTCCTGGACTTTTTCTTCAAAAATTCTCTCTGTGCGTTCTTGATACATTTCATCAGCACGTTTTTTCACCAATTTACTGTCATTCAAAAATTCAGACATCTTCTCTGCAACGTATCGTTGTCCGAAATGCTCTTTCGCTTCATTCAATGGTTGTGAATAATGATCGTCAAAAGATTGTACAATTTCATTCATCATCGAGCTTAGTGTAATGGAGAGGTTGATTAATTGATTTACTTTAATCAAATTTACCATTCCAATTCCTGTCATCACCGAAGTTCCATTCATAATAGACAACCCTTCGCGGATATGAACCTCAATCGGTTTTAATTTCTCAAGTTCAAAAACTTCTTTTGTCGATTTTAACTCTCCTTTATAAAAGACTTCTCCTTCTCCTATCAATGTTAAAGCTAAATGTGCTAGTTGAACTAAATCTCCACTCGCACCAACACTCCCATGTTGATAGATAACAGGTAAAATATCGCGGTTTACTAGTTCTTGCATCAGCAACAAAACCGACGGATGAATTCCTGAATATCCCAAGGACAATGTATTAAGACGAGCTATAATAGCAGCTTTTATCTGTTCTAAAGTTAAAGGCTCTCCTATTCCTGTACAGTGGCTTCTGATTAAATTATATTGAAGTTGAATTGTATTTTCTTCTTCAATACGATATTGAGCCATCGGTCCAAAGCCTGTATTTACGCCATAAATTATTTTATTTTTTGAAAATTCTTTTAAAAACTGAAAACTTTTCTCAACTCGATCAAGAATAGATTTATCAAGTGTTAATTTTTTATTTGCAAAAAGTATGTTTTCTACAGTGTCAATTGTTAATTTTGTCATGCTATTGATTAGGTAAAAAAAATTATCGATTTCTTGGTGATTTATTTCCTCAATCAGTTGCAAAAATAATTAAAAAACTATACAAAAAATCATGATTGAAAATACAGATGTTTTAATCATTGGTGCAGGACCTTCAGGATCGGTTGCAGCAGCTTATTTAAGAGAAAAGAACATTCATGTCATTGTCTTAGAAAAAACTCAATTTCCCCGAATTGTTGTAGGGGAAAGTTTAATTCCTCGCTCTATGGATCATTTTGAAGAAGCTGGTTTGTTACCTTATTTAAATAAACAGAATTTTGAAATAAAACCAGGTGCTAGATTTATAAGAGGAGAACAAATCTGTATTTTTGATTTTAGTAAAAAATTTGGCGAAGGACAAGATTGGACTTGGCAGGTTCCTCGCGCGGATTTCGACATGACTTTAGCAAATGCAATCGTAGATAAAGGAGCTGATTTACGTTTTAATGAGGAAGTAATTGAAGTTCAATTTGAAGGAAAAAAATCAATTACTACCGTAAAAAAACAAAATGGAGAAACCTACCAAATCCATGCAAAATTCTTAATTGATGCTAGTGGTTACGGACGTGTACTACCGAGATTATTGAATATTGACCATCCTTCAAAATTAAATCCTCATTCAGCAATTTTTACACATGTTCACGATATCCGACGGCCAGAAGGACGAGAAGGAACTCAGATTTCTTTTGATATTATTGAAACTAAAGTTTGGTTGTGGGTTATTCCTTTCTCGAATGGAAAAACAAGTGTCGGCATCGTTGGTCCTACGGATTATATCAATCGTTTATCTTCTAGTCGAGATACTACGGAAGCTTTACATAATGCTATTCAGAAGTCCGATTTTTATGTCAATCGTTTTGGAAACCTCCCGTTTGAATTTAATCCAATATGGTTAAAAAATTATTCGGCTGCTGTCACTAAAATGTTTGGTGATGGTTATGTTTTAACCGGAAACAGTACAGAGTTTTTGGATCCTGTTTTCTCTTCTGGTGTTTGCTTCGCAACAGAAAGCGGATTAAAAGCTGCTAAACTGGCCATAAAAGAAATTAACAATGAAAATGTTGATTGGCAAACTGATTATGAAGACTACATGAAAGAAGGTATCGAGGTTTTCACGACCTATGTACAGGAATGGTATACCGGAAATTTACAAGAATTGTTTTTTCATCAACCTGAAAATCCTGATGTAAAAGAAAAAATTTGTGCCGTTTTAGCAGGTTATGTTTGGAACAAAGAAAATCCTTTTGTTAGAAAACACAATAGTGTTATTCGCAATATGGCTCATTTGATCAAAATGGTGAAAGAAAAATAATTAAAAAGTCAACTTATGTTGGCTTTTTTCATTTAAAAATAAATCTTTCGTCTCTTATATTTTTCAGTTAGTTTAAGTATTTTTGAACAACACAATCCGCATGACATATGAAATTTCAGTCCATAGATACAGTTGAATCGATTTCGAAAGAAGATTTTATTCAAAATTATCTCAAGAAAAGAAAACCTTTGTTGTTGAAAGGTTATGCCAAGAATTGGAAAGATTTTGACAAATGGAATCTCGATTATATTAAAGATAAGGCCGGAGAGCAAGTTGTTCCATTATATGACAGCAAACCTGCAGATCCTAAAAAAAGTTCGGATACACCTGCAACTTATATGAAATTTAACGAGTATGTTGATTTAATCAAAAAAGAACCTTCTGACTTGAGAATTTTCTTTTTTATTATCAAAGATAAAATCCCCGAGTTACTCAAAAATTTCACCTTCCCCGACCTCGGGTTAAAATATTTTGAGCGTTTGCCTACTTTATTTTTTGGAGGGAGTGAGGCAAAGGTTTTGATGCATTATGATGTGGATATGACAGATTTTTTTCACTTTCAGTTTCATGGAAATAAACGAATTTTGTTATTTGATCCAAAACAATCAAAAGCGCTTTACAAAGTTCCTCTTTCAGTCCATACAATTTATGAGATTGACTATGATAACCCTGATTACGAAAAATTTCCGGCACTAAAACATGCACAAGGGTATGATTTTGTAATGAATCATGGTGATGCCTTGTTTATACCTCGCGGTTATTGGCATTACAACCGTTATTTAGAGCCTGGTTTTTCAATGTCTTTACGCGCTTTCCCAAATGAATTCTTTCAAGTTTTAAATACTGTCTATCATGTATTTATTATGCGCTACACAGATAAATTGATGCGTAAAATTTTCCAACTCAAATGGATTCATTTTAAAGAAAAATTAGCCATCAAAAAAAGTCATCAATATTATAATATTTGAAAACTCTTTTGAGAAAATCATTTCTCAAATAGAAAAAAATCCGTTCGAATATTCGAACGGATTTTTATTTCTTCTAAAAAGTACTTTTTAGTAAGCAGCGTCTTTAATACGAGCTTTTTTACCACGTAATGCTCTGAAGTAGAAGATACGAGCTCTACGAACTTTACCTTTTTTGTTCACTTCAATTTTTTGTAAAGCCGGCATGTTTACTGGGAAGATACGCTCAACACCTACATCACCAGACATTTTACGGATTGTGAAAGTTTCTGTAGTTCCTTGTCCTCTTCTTTGGATAACAACCCCTTTAAAGAACTGAACACGAGTTTTTCCACCCTCTGTAATTTCTTGATAAACAGTAATAGTATCACCTGCTGCGAAAGCTGGGAATTCTTTTTTAGCTACGTATTTCTCTTGTACGTATTTTACTAAATTTTCCATTTTAATAATTTCAATTTATTTATATTGAGCAACTTAAACGTCTTTCGTCAGAGGTTGAACAATGTGGGTGCAAAATTAATCAAAAATCTTGATTACACAAATGATTCTCTTACTTTTATGAATGATTTTTCACTAAATCATTTTTAAAAGATTGATTCGTTAGCTTTGCTGTAATAGATTTCATGGCTAAAATTCGCGCCTCTTTTTTATCATCTGTCTCTATTTCTATCCAAGAAGAAACTTCCGTTCCTGTTTGTTGAAACATCTTATCAATATATGTTGTGTAAACCTCCCATAATTCTTGAGCTTTTTGATCCAAAGCACCTAATTTCCATTGCTTTAATTCATTTTCTTTGCGTTCTTGTAAACGCTTGGCTTGCTCCTCCTTAGAAATAGAAAGAAATAATTTTATCAGAATAATTCCGTCATCTTGTAAAAGCTGTTCCACTTCTACAACCTGTTTTATAAACTTCGTGTATTTTTCATCAGAACAAAAACCAAAAACAGGTTCTACAACAGCCCTATTATACCATGAACGATCAAAAAAAACAATTTCACCCGCGTTAGGCAATTTCTGAAAATAACGCTGAAAATACCATTGGCCTTGTTCCATTTCTGTTGGTTTTGGTAAAGCTTCTACACGGTATTTCTTAGGATTAAGAAACTCTGCTATACGGGATATTGTTCCGCCTTTTCCTGCAGCATCCCGACCTTCAAAAATAATCAGCACGCGTTTGTTTCCCTGAATAACTTTCGATTGTATTTCCAGCAATTTTTCTTGCAATTGTTTTAGTTCTTTCTCATATGCAAGCTGTTCCTTGAATTTCTTTTCTTTAATGATATTATGTTCGACTAAAAAATCAATGATTTCTTGTTTATCATTAATCTTTTCTAAATCATTCAAATCAAATTCAGCCATAGTTTTTAGTTTTAATTTTCTTCTTCTAAATTCTGATGCTTTAAAATACGTTTATTTTTATCATTATATGGAATCTTGACTAAAATATATTCCATCGCTTCTACTCTGGCTTTGTACTTTTTATTCGCATCAATAATTTTCCAGGGTGCTATTTTCGTATCAGTCTTCTCAAACATTTTATCTTTATATTCAGAATAAACTTCAAATAAATCTTGGGCTTTCTGATCGACAGAACTATATTTCCACCTTTTAATAGGTGATTTTATGATGTCATTAAATCGTTTCATTTGTTGTTCTTTTGTAATGGAGAAATAGATTTTAATTAAATATATTCCTGAATTGACCCACATTTTTTCGACATCATTTACCTCATCCATAAATGTTTCGTATTCATCACGTGTACAAAATCCATTCACAGGTTCTACAACTGCTCTGTTGTACCAACTTCTATCAAAGAAAACAATTTCACCTTCCCGAGGTAATTGACGCACATAACGTTGAAAATACCATTGCCCCCGCTCTACTTCATTTGGTCGCGGTAAGGCTACAATTCGATGTTCACGCGGATTTAAATGCTCTACAATTCTGCGAATTGCTCCTCCTTTTCCTGCTGCATCCCGACCTTCGAATACAATGACCACTTTTTGTTTATTTTCAGCCACCCATGTTTGAAGCTTAATCAATTCTTCTTGTAATTCTTCTATCCTGTTCTCATATTTTACAGTTCGAAGTGCTTTTGTAAAATTTAATTTTCCATGGTCTGATTGCAAAAGTCCTACAAGACCTTTTTTTGTTTCAATTAATTTTAAATCTTTCCGTTTTAATTCCATTTTCAGTTTATTAAAATTAATGATTCAATTCTTTTACCATGCGATAATAACGTTCGATTACATTCGGATCAACCATCAAATCTGCTTCAGCTTCCTCCTTGCCTTTATAATTAAATAAGGATAATACATAGCGAATAGATTCTAAACGAGCTAAGTTTTTGTCATTTGCATTTACAATTATCCAGGGAGAGAAAGAATTATGTGTTCTGGTAAACATTTGATTAATGTAAGTCGAAAATTCGTTCCATAACTCTTGACCTTTTGCATCAACAGGGCTATACTTCCATTTTTTAAGCGGATTGTTCAGGCGAGAGTCAAAACGAGCTTGCTGTTCTTCTTTTGTAATAGAAAACCACAATTTAATAATATGGGTACCAGATTCGTATAACATATGCTCAAACTCAGAAACCTGCACCATAAATTGTTCATATTGTTTTTCTGTGCAAAATCCCATAACCGGTTCTACAACTGCTCTATTGTACCAACTTCTATCAAAAAAAACAATTTCACCTGCATTTGGCAGCTCTTTAATATAGCGTGTAAAATACCATTGATTTTGTTCTACTTCAGTAGGTTTATTCAATGCTACAACACGCATAGAACGAGGATTAAGATGCTCTCTAAATCGACGAATCGTACCACCTTTTCCTGATGCATCCCGTCCTTCAAAAATAATGGCTACTTTTTTATTTTCTGTCGAAACCCAATTTTGAAGATTAACCAATTCTGATTGTAATTTTAATAATTCTTTTTCATATTCAAACTTCTTGATCACATTTCTATAGAGAGGATTTTCTTCTTGATTCTCAACCAAAAAATGCATTAATTCATCAGTTGTTGTAAAATCAGAAATCTTACTTTTTTTCATAAATAATTTAGATTGTAAAAATCTTTTTTAAGATAAAAATTTTATCATAGCAAAACGTGAAGAAATCTATAAATCTTTTACTTAAAATCATAAAATTTATCATGTTCAACCTCAATCAATTTGGTTAAATTTGTACTTAAATTAGTTTTTTGCGCATTCTATTTTTCATATTGTTGGTCTTTTCTATCGCATTTCGTCCTCTAATGCCAATGATAGACTATGTTTTGAACTATGATAAAATAGCATATGAACAATGTGAAAATCGGGAGAAACCCGAGGTTCTTTGTAATGGTTTTTGTTATTTAAAAAAAGAAGTCAAGAAAACAGAAAAGAATCAAACAGAAAATCATTTCGTAAAAAATTCGGTTAAGCTTCTCGAAGCAATTATTCCTCATAAAGAAGCTCTTCCTCCTAAAAAATATGCTGTCGAACAAAATCAGTCTACAATCGATTATTATTTAGACATTAATTCTGAATATATTATCCGCTTAGTTTTTCATCCACCTATTGTTTAGTATTTTTCCATCAATCTGAGTTCTAAATCAGAAAAAACAATTTATTAAACATAAAAAATCATTAGAAATGAAAAATTTAAAACATATTTTCGTCCTAACAATTCTAGGCTTCACGTTTAGTTCTTGTCATAAAGAACAACCAAAACAAGATGTTTTTGAAGTAAAACATGTATCGCATGAAGAAATGAAAGCTGTAAAAAAATTAGAGGTTGCAGTTGTAAATGAAGTTGATCCTATTTGCGGAATGAAAACTGCTGATCATTTAAGTGATACTGTAACTTATCAAGGAAAAACCTATGGTTTCTGTTCTGCGATGTGTAAAGAAGAATTTTTGAAAAGTCCGGAAAAACATCTTCATGAATAAACAATTAATCGCTGTAATTGTCATTATTTTAGGTGTAATCGGGTCTGTTTTTTGGTTAAAAAACAGACCAAAAGATGAATTGTATAAAGTCATGAAAGTTCCTGAATTTTCGATGACAAATCAGCATAACCAAACAATTACAGACCGTGATATGCTGGGAAAAGTATATGTCGTAGAGTTTTTCTTTACAAGCTGCCCTACTATTTGTCCTGTTATGAGTCATAATTTACGTTCTGTAGAAGATGAAATAAACGATCCTAACCTTGGTTTCATCTCTGTTACTATTGATCCGAAACGAGATACACCTGATCGACTGTTAGAATATTCGAAACAAATTGGTGTAAAAACACCAAATTGGCATTACCTGACTGCTAATCGGGAAACTATCGAACAGCTTTCCGATAAATTCAATATTTATGTTGGCAAAGATGAAACAACTGCAGAGGGATTGAACCACAGTGGAAAACTGGCTTTAGTGGATAAACAGGGAAATATCAGAAGTAGGTATACAACCTCTGGTGTTCCTCTTTTGTTTTATTCCGGATTGAACTACAAAGATCCTCAAGGAAAAGAACCTTCACTTAGTGGAGCATATCATCCCGAAATAGAATTTTTGAAAGAAGATATTAAAAAGCTTTTAGCTGAATAAAATAATAAATCCCGCTGTTGCGGGATTTATTATTTTAATTTTATTTCGACAATTTCTCCATCTGACTTAACTTCAACAAAAACTTCCAAAAATTCGCTGTAATCTTTAGAATAAGTATTGGACATATAAAATATTTATTTTTTTATATACTTCCCAAATCCTTAAAAAAAGCAACTAGTTGATGATTGCTTGTTACTTGCAATGATTCTTTAAGTGTATTTAATCTTTTTTCTACACTACTTTTACTCGACGGTTTAATATCTTTCTTCACTAAATGAATTGGGATATCTTTTAATAAAATACCATTAGAAAGTAAAGAAACCAATGTGACGTCATAAGAAGTAAACTCAAACGTATTCTTATGCTTGATGGTCCGTTTCATATCCAATTCCAAATGCGTTCCTCCTGAAAAAACTGTTTGTATCGCCTTTTTCAATTCTTTCGAATCTTCTCTTCCTTTGGCCACAAAACCATTGATTTCGTATTTCTTGAAAAGATTATCGACCATATCTGCTTTTCTTTCAACTGAAAAAACGATTACTTTCAACTCCGGCTGAATTAATCTGACAGCTTCAATCAGCTCTCTTCCCCCTTTTATCTTTTGTTCACGATGATCTTCTTCAAATGACAAATCAGAAATCAATAAATCATAAGGCTGGTTATCTAATAATCCTTTTTTCACTTTCAATAAAGCATCATCACAATAAAAAGCATAATCAGGATTTTCTACATTCAAATCCTTTAAAACTTTTTGAACTGAAACATTAAAACTCTCAAAATCTTCTGCAATTAATACTTTTTTAAACATACTTTTATATTGGTTATAGAACTGGGAATGTAATGGTAATTTTTAATCCATTCACATTTTCCATATCAAAAATAACATCTCCATTCAAATTAGAAATACGTGAAACCGTATTTTGCAATCCGTTTTTTGGTTTCAATTCCGAAATTCCGATTCCATTATCCGAATAGTTGATTTTTATTTGTTGATCCTCTTGTTTAAAATTCAAGATGACTCGTGAAGCTTCACTGTGTTTCTTCATATTGGTCAGAAGTTCTTGCATCACTAAGAAAACTTCTGTTTTTGAAGTTTCTGAAACATTCTTCCAAAGCTCATTTTCATTTCCGATAAGAAATATTTTCACTTCATCAGAATCATAAGAACTTAACATTTGAAATAGTTTATCTGCAAAATTGTTATGTTGATTTTCATCCATCTTGTCGTAAGAAATATCACGTGAAATCTCATAAACAAGTTCTAATTTGTTTAATATCTCTTCTTTATTTAGGTGCAAATTATTTTCAATACCTGACATCACATGATAAATTCCATTTGCTACTTTGTCATGTACCTTTTTTGAATATTTCAGTTCTGTTTTTTTGACTTCTAATATTTTTTCTTGTTCTAATTTTTGTTTACGTTTCTTGAATAAGAAATAAGCAAAACATAACAACACAATCAATAACCCAATAAAAATATAAAGTTTTAAAATTGCATTTTTTTTCTTTTCATTCTCTGCTTCTGCTTTCAAAAAATCAGCTTTATTTTTTTCGGAATCATAACGAACTAGGGCAAACTGGTTTTTGGCTTTATTTCGTTCAAGCTGAATGCTATCATTCAATTTCTGATAGGCTTTAAAATATTCTTTAGAATTTGTTGGATTTTCCAACAAGATTAATTGCTGATAAACTTCCAATTGATCATTTGCACTATTATTTTCAAAAGCAATCACTTTTCTTTTGTAAGCATATTTCAATGCTTTTACTTTATCCTTTTCTGAAAAATAATCCGTCAAATGTGCATAACTAGCATTCTGTCCCCACAAATCATTTTCCTTTAATCTTATATTTAATGCCTTGTTTAAATCTTCTTCAACAATTCGTTGTTTCTTTTGCAACCAACTTGTATAAGCTAAATTATCTAAAATGCGAGCATATTCTTTTGGGTTTTCGCTCACCTGTTTATTATTCAATAAATTTTGATAGATTTTTATGGCTTCTTCAAATTGATGATTGTAACGATAGGTATTTGCAATGTTATTTTGATTGATAATAATGGTATTCTGATCAGTAGAAAAATCAATGGATTTCTGGTAGTAATAAATTGCTTCTCTATAAATTCCTAATTCGTGTGTACTTTGTCCTAAACTATTGTATGCACTGGAAAGTATTTCTTTATCGTTTTTTAATTTAGGATTTAAGAATTTTATCGCTTCTATATTTAGTTCTTGGCTTCCAAACCAATCTCCTTTATTATGACCAATATATGCCATATTAATCAAGCATTTTGCTGCCTGAGATTTATTCATTTGTTTTAAGAAAATCTCTTTTGCCTGATTAAAATAAACATATGCACTATCATATTCTTGTTTTTCATAAAATTTCCAAGCAATATCATAGGCTTCATTTTCATAGTGAAAATCCTGATCAGTTCCTCTATCTTGAGTCGATTGACACGAAAAAACAAATAAAATTAAACCAAAAAATAAAGCTTTTTTCAAATCATTGAATTTACTCAATAAAGCTAAAGAAAAAACGGATAGATTACTCTATCCGCTTCAAGTTTATTTTTTAGGAGGTATCTGGCCTGTTTCACCATTTGTGTCGCCATCTACATTATCAGTTGCGACTTGTTCTATTTGATGTTGACTTTGTGTAATTGGGTTTGCATTTTGATTTGGAAATAAGAATCCCAATAAAGCGAATAATAATTCTAACATTGTTTTAATTTTTTACTTTTTGACATAGGTGTTCTTCTTCGCAAAACAGATTGCGAACAGTGTACACAGAAAAAAGAAGCGCTTCTTTAGTGGGAAGTTTTTGTAAAGTGAAAACAGTTAAAGGAAAAATGCTTCCCTTCAGTTAACCTCAACTATTTTCAACATTACGGTTTTAGAAATCAGATTGTTTTGTTTTTGTATTGATTTCTATCGCAAAGTAAATGTGAAACCTCAATAGCGTGTTAGACAAACAATAGACAAGTTTTAGACAATTTTCAGCTACCCTGTTTTACGGGAAACCGTAATTTATTTTGTCCAAAATTTGTCTACTTTGTAAAAGAATTTGGTAAGGAAATGTCTGCAAAAAAACATCTATTCGAAAAAGTCTTTGAGAAAGCAAAAGCTGATTGTGGAAATTGTTCTAAAAATGCTATTTCAAAATGCCTGGAGGATATCTTTTCTGAAGATTATGGATACCGCATTACAAGTAAAACATTCTCGAGGTATTATGACTATTTTCTGAAAGATGAAATCGAAAAAAAGAATATCTCTGTAGAAAAGCTAAACCGGTTAGCAAAATATATTGGTTACGAAAATTTTGGCGTTTTTAATCTTCAATTTACACAACATATTATTAAAGAAAAAGAAAACAAAGAATTTGAAAATAGGTCAGTAGAAATCCATGATCCTCCTGAAAAAAAGTTCAATGAAAATTTTTTAGAAATAGAACACTCTTCACAAAAGAACATTGTTCGTGAAAAAATAAAATTATCTAACAATAAGATTTTAACAGGCAGTGGAATTGCAACAACCCTTATTGCCGGTGGATTATTCTTCAATTCAATAGACTTTAACTCCTCTTGCATGGTTTGGAAAGAAAATCATTATGAAGAAATTGACTGCGATAATACTTCTCCTCAAATGAACGCTGTTCCTTATAATGAAACGATTTTTCAGTTGAAAAAAATTACACAAGTGGATACTTTAAATTTTGAGAATGCAATTAATAAAGTATGGTACATTAAGAATAATGGGGAAATAGAGTTTTACACCAATTATGGTTTGCATCCGGAAAGTGGAAAAACTTTAAAACCTATTACTAAATATATTTTGAATAAATATGTCTTAACAAAAGAACAATAAAAAAACACTCGACATACTACAATGAAGAGTGCTTTGATTAGTAAAGCTACTATAGAAATTTAGAAAATTTTAAAAAGAATACGAACACTAAAGGTGATTACTAAAAATGCTACAGCTAAAACTGCTACTTTCTGAGGTATTTTCCCTGCCAATTTCGCTGCAAATGGAGCTGCAATTGTTCCGCCAATTATCAAACCTGTAATAATAAAGCCATGGCTTACACCCAATGCTACAAAAAAAGTTAAAGAAGCTGAAAGTGTTACAAAGAACTCTGCTAAACTAACTGTTCCTACAACTAAGTTTGATTTTTTACCTTTTGCCAATAATGTCGAAGTAACAACCGGTCCCCAGCCTCCACCTCCAAAGGCATCTAAAAAGCCACCCGCAAATCCTAAAAAACCAACTCGTTCTACCTTTTTACGTTCTATCTTTTTTCTGAATGCTAAAATGATTAATCGAATCCCTATAATTAAAGTATAGGAAGCCAAAATTCCATACGTAATTGTTTCATATTTATTTCCTAAATAAACCAATAACAATGATCCTGAAACAGCTCCAATTACGCCGGGAACAGATAGAGCAATCAACAACTTTTTATTTACATTTCCGAATTTATAATGCGAAAAACCACTTATTCCACTCGAAAACATTTCTGCTGTATGAATACTTCCGCTGATAGAGGGTAAATTAACGCCAAACAGCATCATACTGGTAGAACAAGTTACTCCATACCCCAGTCCTACTGCCCCATCTACCAGCTGAGCAAAGAAGCCAACCGCTAACATAATATAAAAAACAGTTGGAATATCCATTACAAAAGATTTTGCATCGGAAAAACTTACAATTGACGATAAAGCATAACCAACAAATAAAGCAAAGAAAATCAGTGTAATTTCAGTTACTAATCGTCCATATTTTTTTGTTGTTTTTTTTCCTTCAACTGATGGAGCAAATTGATTTGAGTCATTTAATTTACGGTTAAAACCCTCTTTATAATTATTTTTCATTTATGAGTAGTCTAAAATAGCAGTCATACAAAGTGAAAATTCTTACATGATTTGCACACATAATTTTTAAAAACCATCAATAAAACATCAAGGCTGCTACCGTATTTTTTGTAGTTTCATCAATTAAAATAGCATTTCCTGTCTTGATATTCTCTTTGAAAGAATCGAAGAATAAAGGCTGATTGGTTTTCAACTCAACCTGTCCGATATCGTTCAATTTGATTTCATCTGAAGGAATAAATTCAAAATTATTAATATCCCATTGTTGTACAATTCTTTTAATTTTTGCTCGAACTGAATGAAAACGATGTTGCAAGACGTATGTTTTTCCTTGTTGGATAGCATTATTATCTAGCCAACAAATCCAAGCTTTTAGTTCGTTAGATCTTTGAGGTTCTTCAGAAATTTTTACTATGGTATCTCCTCGGCTTATATCAATATCATGCTCAAGATGCACAACTACATTTTCACCAGCTTCTGCTTGTTGAACTTCCTCTAAATGGCGTTCAATTTTCACGATTTTAGATTCTATATTCGCAGGATAAACTACAACTGACTCTCCAACGTGATAAGTTCCGCTTAAAATTTGCCCTGCATAACCTCTATAATCATGATGTGCTTCATCTTTTGGACGAATGACCCATTGAACCTGAAAACGAGCTGGTAATTTTTTATCCGATTCGATTGAAATATTTTCTAATTGATACAATAACGTTTCTCCATTATACCAAGGGATTTTACTAGATTTCTCTACAATGTTATCGCCTACCAAAGCCGAAACTGGGATAAATGTTACTTCATCATAATTCAATTGATCTTGGATATCTTGAAAACTACTTTTTATCGTTTCAAAAACATCTTGAGAATAATCAACCAAATCAATTTTATTGATTGCAATTATTGCTTTCTTAATTCCCATCAATGACCCTATGCTAGCATGACGTTTCGTCTGAGAAGTAACTCCTTTACGCGCATCAACCAAAATAATAATCAATTCTGAATTTGATGCTCCGGTAATCATGTTTCTTGTATATTGTTCATGTCCGGGGGCATCAGCAATAATAAATTTGCGTTTTGCTGTCGAAAAATATTTATACGCAACATCTATCGTGATTCCTTGTTCGCGTTCCGCACGTAAACCATCCGTGATTAAGGATAGATCAATTTCTTCATTCTTATTTGATTTTCGTTTTTCCAATACACCTAATTGATCGGTGTGAATACTATTCGAATCATAAAGTAATCGTCCGATTAGTGTACTTTTCCCATCGTCAACATTACCTGCGGTTATAAATTTTAATGTATTCATTTTTATTACTTACTTAATATCTATAGATTTTATAGAATTTAATTTCAAATTTTTTATCTTAAAAATATCCTTGTTTCTTGCGGTCTTCCATTGCCGATTCTGACAATTGATCGTCCAAACGAGTTTGCCCTCTCTCACTGATTCGTGTATTGATAATATCTTTGATGATATCATCAATTGTTGACGAATCTGAAGGTACCGCTGCTGTACAAGTCATATCGCCTACTGTTCTATAACGTACTTTTTCTACCACAACCTTATCATTCGCATTCGGCTGAATAAAAGCTGAAGTTGCAATTAATTTATCATGGTAGACAATACATTCACGTTCATGAGCAAAATACAGATGAGGTAACTCGATATTATTTTGTTTGATATAATTCCATACATCCAATTCCGTCCAATTGCTTATCGGGAAAACACGTACATTATGACCTTTTTCAATTCTCCCGTTTAAGATATTCCATAATTCAGGACGTTGAAGCTTCGGATCCCATTGGCCAAAATCATCACGAACAGAAAAAATACGTTCTTTTGCGCGTGCCTTTTCCTCATCGCGACGAGCACCTCCTATACATGCATCAAACTCATTTTCTTCAATGACATCTAGCAAAGCATATGTTTGTAATGCATTACGAGAAGGAAAACGACCTGGAGTTTCTTTCAGATTATATTTTTTAATTGCATCTTCTACAGAAGCTACAATCAATTTCTCACCAATTTTATCTACCAAATAATCTCTAAATTTGATAGCTTCCGGAAAATTGTGCCCTGTATCCACATGCACCAAGGGAAAAGGAAATTTTCCTGGACGGAATGCTTTTAAAGCTAAGTGAATTAAAACAATCGAGTCTTTTCCTCCGGAGAATAACAATGCAGGCCGTTCAAATTGAGCTGCTGTTTCTCTCAAGATATAGATTGCTTCATCTTCTAATTGATTTAAATAATTTTTTTCTTGACTAGACATTCTTTCTAACTTAGTTTTTGACAATAAAAAACTCCTCAACTACTGAGAGGAGCTTTTGATATATTATTCCTATTTTAATATGCCACGATACATTCCCCTTCTTTCAAAGAACAGTACATAGATCTATTAAATACGATTTTTTTCATTTTTACTCTATTTCTGCGTCTCAAAATAATATTCTATTTAGACAGACTTAACTATAATAATCTATAAATCCGATAGATTTTATTCTGTAAAAGTAAAAATAAAAATGAAGAAACAAAGTTTTTGACTACATGAAATATAAAAAATTGAATATTTCGGCGACTTCCTTACCTTTGCAAAATGTCAAGAAAAGCAAAGCAAAAAATCATATTAAATAATATAGAAGTTTTACGTGCTGGTGCAAAAGGTGTATCGGTAGGTAAAACAGAAGAAGGTAAAACAGTTCTAATAAAAGGTGCTATCCCAGGAGACGTGGTAGATGTACATGTTTTGAAAAAGAAAAGCAGTTATTTAGAAGGGCAGGCAATTGAAATTCATACGAAATCTCCTTACCGTGTTCAACCGGAATGTGAACATTTTGGAGTTTGTGGTGGTTGTAAATGGCAAGACATGAGTTATGATGCACAACTAAAATTTAAGCACGATGAAGTGGTTAATAATTTAGTTCGAATTGGAGGCTTCAAAGACTTAGCAGCAGAAATAATTCCTATTTTAGGTTCGAAAGAGCAGTATTTTTACCGCAATAAATTAGAATTCACTTTTTCTAATGCACGTTGGTTAACATTAGAAGAAATTCAATCCGGAAAAGAATTTGATGACCGCGATGTTGTTGGATTCCACATCCCCGGGGCTTGGTCTAAAGTTTTGGATGTTACTAAATGTCACCTACAGCGCGACCCTTCAAATGCGATTCGTGTTGAAGCAAAACGTTATGCATTAGAACACAATCTTGATTTCTTCGATTTAAAAAATCAAGAAGGATTACTGAGAACATTAATGATCAGAACTTCTCAAAATGGGCAAGTAATGGTTTTGGTACAATTTTACAGAGAAGAGACAGAAAACCGTGAAGGATTCTTACAAAACTTAAAGAATAAATTTCCAGAAATCACGTCATTATTATATGCCATCAATCCGAAACAAAATGATTCCGTTTATGATTTAGACATTCAGGTTTTTGCCGGAGAAGATCATATTATGGAAAAGATGGAAGATTTGAACTTTAAAATCGGACCAAAATCTTTTTATCAAACCAATCCGGAACAGGCGTATGAATTATATAAATTAACACGTGATTTTGCAGGTTTAACCGGAAACGAGTTAGTATATGATTTGTATACAGGAACCGGAACTATTGCGCAATTCGTTTCGAAAAAAGCAAAAAAAGTAGTTGGAGTAGAATCTGTTCAAGAAGCAATTGATGCGGCAAAAGCAGCCGCAAAATTCAATGGAATTGATAATTGCGATTTCTATTGTGGTGATATGAAAGATGTTTTAAACCAAGACTTTATCAACCAACATGGAATTCCAGATGTCATCATCACAGATCCTCCTCGTGATGGAATGCATAAAAAAGTAGTTGAAAATATTTTATTCATGAATCCAAAACGTATCGTTTATGTGTCTTGTAATTCTGCAACACAAGCGCGCGATTTAGAACTGATGAAAGAACACTATAAAATTGTTAAAGTTCAACCGGTTGATATGTTTCCGCAAACACATCATGTAGAAAATATTGTACTTTTAGAACGAATTTAAAATTCAATCCGAAAAAATGAAAAAAATCCAAAATTTTCTCACTTATTCAATCTTTGTTTCTATCATCGCATTTTCATTTTACAGTTGCGAAGATGATGATATTTGCACGGATGAAGGCGAAGTTCCGCGCATGGTTGCAGATATGTACTACACTATCGACAAAACAACTAAACTAGAGGACACTATTTTCTATTGGGCTTATGTATTAAAAGATTCTAACCTAACTGGTACAAGTGAAGACACTATATTAATTGATCAAGGTTCTGTAAATATGAAATCAACTTTTGCCGCTCCGGTTCGTCAAAATAAGAAAAAAGAAATTTATTATACCATTGCTCAAGGTAAAGATAGAGAAATTAAAGATCCTGCGACCGGGCAAGATACTGTGATCCGTGCAAAACGCGATCGTTTGATTTTAACATACGATACAATCGGAAATGCTTATACTTCTAAAGCTTGTGGTTTTGGATTAACTTTTAAAGGTGCTAATGTAAAACTGGTTACAAAAACTGCTAATAGTTCTGGAAATTGGATAAAAAATATAGAAACTGTAAATACTGAAATTAAAGATGGTTCGACAACTATTATTAAGCTTTTTGCTGACGAGCGCAACTAGTTTTGCTTTTGCGCAAGTAAATAAAACTGACTCAACTAAAGTATCACTTACAGATTCTATTCCAAAGAAAAAAAAACATGATATTTTTATCGGTGTAGATTTATTTAACCCTATTGTAGCAGCTTTTAAAGATAAAAAAGGTGCAAGTGTATATGCTTCTTATCAAATCAACACGAAATGGCATGCCGTTGTAGAAGCCGGATTCGAAAAAAATAAATTCGATGAAATACATTGGAATGTAGATGTAGATGGAATTTTTGCAAAAGCCGGAGCAAATTGGTTTATCACACAAGATGTAGAAAATCAATCCAACGGAATTTATATTGGAGGGCGTGTTGCTTATTCAAAGTATTCGCAAACAGTCAATAGTTATCCTATCCGTGATTTGCAATCAAACGAAATTATCAACAAAGGAAGTCTACCAAAAGCAAATGTAAGCAGTTATTGGATAGAGGCTGTTATTGGTGGTCGCGTAGAGATTTTCAAGAATTTTTATGGAGAATTAGCTCTACACCCAGCGGCGTACATTGGTGGTAAAAAAGACCAGGGAATTGAACCTTTAATCGTTCCAGGTTACGGTAAATACAGTGGTCCATTCAATATGCCTGTTTTTTGGGGAATTGCTTATAAGATTAAATAAGTAAAAACTAATTAACATACCTTACAATAGAAAGTCTATTTTCTTAAAATAGAGAATTAAACAAACTAAAAATACCACTTCTACGAGAATTCATAGTCGGAAAATAAACCTTCCGACTTTTTTATTCAAACAAAAAAATAGTGATCAGAAATTATTCTGATCACTATTTTTATATTATTCATTGATAAAATATTAATTTACAATGATTTTATTTGATTGTGTTTTTGTTTTCACAATATACACTCCTTTTGGTAATTTATTCAATCTAACTTTCGAATTATTATTCACATGTTGAATAGTTTGTACTAATTCTCCATTAATATTGAATATTTGAATTGTTTCATTCGCTTCGATTCCATTGATAAAAAATTCGTGATTCTTTACTGGATTTGGATAAATAACCAATTTATTATTTTGTTTTGTCAAATCATCCGTCCCTAATTTTTCATAGCATGTCCAAGATAAATTATCAAAAGAAACTCTGTTATTCGAAGTCTCGTCAATCAATTCAATCACCACATCTCCTTCAACATTAATATTTTCAATTGTTGTTGTCTTTGCAGTTTTCGAATAAGGAATCTGTCCTTTTACAACTCCATTTATTTTTAAGGTATACACTCCTTCAGAATCAGCAAATGGTAAATATGTTTTCACAGATAAAGAACCTATTCCGCCTGATATAGTCGAAGAAGTTAATGTACCTTTTCTTATACAAATTGCTTTATTATTATCCCCATCAATATAAATCTGTCTATCTGTTCTTGCATTTGTTGCAGTCCAAACTATTCCTCTATTCGTCCAAGTTCTATCTGTATAAGATGAGGCTGGAGGTGTACTACCTGTAGAAGGAATATTTTCAAAATCTTCTGTACCACAGCTTGTTCCTTCTCCTGTACCTCCTCCGGTATTAGAATCTTTAGTTGTTACTTGAATAACTTCGCTATTATCCGATTTATTTCCGGCATTATCTTTTGCAACAACATAAAAAGAATATGAAGTAGAAGACGTTAATCCTGATACAGTTCCATTATTAGAAGAAACTGAAGAATTATAAACATTATTTACATAAATATCATATCCATTTACTCCTACATTATCTGTTGACGCTGTCCATGTTAAAGCTACACTAGAAGTTGTAACATTTGTTGAAGTTAAATTTGTTGGTGTAGAAGGTTTTTCTGTATCCGTCTCACTTCCTCCGTTTCCATCAAACGACTCAGGCCATGTATTTTGAGCTTTAGGCCCTCCCCAAATCACTGTTGCCAGATAAGGATTATCAATAAATGGATTTCGATTCCCTTGGGTATTCGATACTATATCATTTCTTTGTTTTTCGAATACAGAGACAGGATCTTCCACGTTCCATTTTAAAAGAATATCAGGAAAATCTGAAGAATATGTACTTGGTCCATACGTAATATTAAGAGGTAAAGCTCTCGAATTGTATCTTACATACATATACATTAAAATTCTTGCAACATCTCCTTTCCATTCTTCTCCCGGGTACCATCCTCCACGGCTGGTTTTTGTTGCCATTACCCCTACACCGTCATCAAAAAGTAGACTTCCTCTTGTACTGTTTAACGTGATATCTGCAGGACGCAGGTGATGTCCGTCAGCTCCCGGACCGGAAGTTCCTAAATTTGGTGTTCCTTTCGATTTTGCGTAGACATGTTCTCTATTCCATGAACCATTTTTAGATCGACTTCTTTGATGTGTTCCGGAAGCTTGAGAACCATAAATTAAAAGTAAATTTGATGAGTTATCAGGATCAATATCACTGCGCTCTAATAATGTTTTTAATTCACTATAAGAAATAGTTTTTTTATGAGTATCAGTAATCAATTTAGCGACATCACTTTTTAACTCATTTTTTGTTTTAGTAAAATTAATGCTTGAGTAATACGCCGGAGCCTTTTGAGCTTGTGCGAATAATCCTAAAGCAAATGATAAAAATGTAAATTTCAATTTCATTTTAATAACAATTATTTATTTAATATTAAAACATTCTTATTTTCATAAGAAAGTCCCATCGTGTAATTTTTAATAATCAACGGAATTTGTTCTTTAAATTCCAAAAAATAGTTTTTCCCAAATCGAAAAAATATAGCATTCATTTTATACTCTAATTGAGACGAAGTCACTTCTACTTCAATCATATTCTTCAAAATAGGCTCGTCTACCCAGTTTATATTTCTTTCGGTGAAGTATAAAACATTTGTAAAAAGTCCCGGGTGATTTTTTCCTTGTCCAACAAAAAGTCTATTTTCCAACTCATCCATCCCTATAACATACACAGGAAATTCTTTCCCGCTTACATTTATCCCCTTACGTTGTCCAATTTCAAAATTTTCAATTCCTTGGTGCTCTCCCACAATAAACCCATCAAACAAAGAATAATTCCGTTGTTCAATTTTCCAAAAAAGTTCTTCTTCTTTGGATTGAAAAGACGGTAATTCCTTTAAATAAATAGGAGATTCTCTTGGTATTTCTACAATTTGTCCAATCTTCACTTTTCTATTTTTATGGGTGATTTTATTTCAGGTTTCAAAAAAAGTAAGGATGGCAAAGATAGAATGTTAATATTAATTAAACGTTAAGTAATAAACATTTATTAATTAAATAAATATTTGAAATAAAGTAAAAAAGACATCTCATTGAGATGTCTTTTTTACTTTATTGAATACTAATGTTGATGATTCGAATGCTCTTCTTCTTTTTTCTGAGATGTTTCTGTGACATGCTCTCCTTCGGCTTCATCTCGTTCATATAAACAGCACGAATGTAAATTTTCATATACTTTATCATCTGCCCGTTTTGCATTTGTGTCATGCCCTACTGCTACAATCGCATTTTCCACTGCATCTAAATTATTTTTTGTTTCGTTCAAAACAATATGCAAATTATGCGTATCAACATCCCAAGTTGCTACTTTTACTCCTTTTACACCATAAGCTGCTTTCTCAATACGTTCTTTACATTGTTCACAATTTCCTTTCACATGTAAATCATGTTTTGCGTTTTTATTTTGTGCTTGTGCGTTAATTCCTAACGTCGCTACCAAAGCAAAGGTTAATAATTTTTTCATCTTATATAATTTTTTATGATTTTCTATTTTAAGCTAAATCTTAATCCTGCATAATACATCTGTCCAAAAATTGGCGCATACACAATCGAACTATCGAAATTAGAACCAAATGGATTATCTGCTCCTAAAATTACACGATGCTGTTGATAATTCGTTATATTTTCACCTCCTACATACACTTCAAAACGTTTCGAGAAAACACGGGTAATTTGAAAATTAACTGTTCCGAAAGGGTTCGAATATTCATTCAGTTGATTTTCCGGTAAATTATCAGCCGTATTTGGTAAGCGTTGTTTACCTATCCAATTATAAGTGACATCAAAGCGCCAGTTTTTTCCATTTCTTTCACGTGTTTCATACTCTAAATTTGTAAAGAAACGATGTTTCGCCTGCAATGGGCGTTCCAATTTTCCTTTCTCATAATCAGTTGCTATATCATAATATTTGTAAGAGGCTCTAATTTTGAAATTCGTAAATGGATTGTAATTAAAATCAAACTGAAATGAATTCGCATACGAATCGCCTTCTAAATTATAAAATCGAACTTGACGAGCCGAATAATCAATATCGGTTACAATTTGATTTTCGAAATCTGTTCGGTAAAAATCTGCTGTAATATCTGCATTTTTTCCAAATAATTTGAATTCCTGCGTTACACTAAATCCATAATTCCATGCAATTTCCGGATCTAAACCATAGATGTCTCCTCCATTTCCAATCACATTAAATTGCCTTGAAGAAGCAAATAAATTCTGATTCTCAGCAAATATATTATTGATACGTTTTCCTCTTCCGACTGAAGCTTTTATCGTCGTTCCTTTTACAGGAGTATAACGCGTATGTAAACGTGGTGTCAAGAAAAACCCCATTCTGTTATGATAATCTCCGCGAAGCCCTGCAATCATATTAAAGTTCTTCATATTATCAAATGTATATTCGAAGAACGCCCCTACCGAATTATCGATTCGATCATAATTTGCATCTGTTGGTAACGCTACAAATTCTTTAAATTTATCGTACGTAAAACTTGCTCCTGTAGAGAATTTATTTTTTGTATTGCTGATAATTGAACTAAAAATATAATTAGCATAAAAGCTCTGTTGTTCGATATCATATTGATTCAATCCGAAATAAGAATCTTGCTTATGATAACTAAATGCAGTTTGTAATCCCATACTTTGATAAGGCATTTCCGGAAAAACATACCCTATTTTAGAAGATAAATCAACACGATTTGTATTCATTTCCGATCCCCAAGAATTTGTTGTCAACTTATCCCGATTTTTATCAAATTCAACCTGACCACCTTGTTTTCTATCGTTCAAATACCTTGCAGAGAAAAATCCTACCCAACCTTTTTCTAAATTTTGGTATTGCCAACGATTCATTACATTTACCTGATGACCAAGTGGATTATCTAAAAAGCCATCATCGTTCATATCATTTTCTGCAACGCGTGCATTTCCGTGTAAGAAAAGTGAAGTGCTCCATTTATCATTCAACTTTTTGTTCAGGTGTACATTTCCTTCGAAACGAGCATCTGTAGAGCCATATAAATTGACAAACAACGGAATATCATCTGCAGGTTTAATTAATTCCGTATTAATTTGTCCCGAAATGCTTTCGTAACCATTAATTACCGTACCTGCTCCTTTTGTCACCTGAATACTCTCTACCCAAGTTCCAGGTGTAAAACTAAGCCCAAAAGCCTGCGAAGCACCACGGACGTTTGGAATATTTTCTTCTGCAATTAAAATATAAGGAGACGTTAATCCCAACATTTTGATTTGCTTATTCCCTGTAACAGCATCAGAAAAATTAACATCAATAGAAGGATTAGTCTCAAATGATTCGGCTAAATTACAACAAGCTGCTTTCAACAATTCTTTTCCTGTCATTGTGGTCATGTTGGTTGCAAACTTCGATTTTTTAAGAGAACTACTCGTATCTTTCAATACAACTTCACCTAAGGTTGTATCTCCAAAATGATCTTTTACATTGATGGTTAAATGTTGAAACTCCTCTTTCAATTCTTTAAAAGTCGTCGTTTGATTGTCATAAAAAACACCTAGAACTGCTGTTGGTTGATAATTCTCAATCTCAAAACTTCCTTTTTCATCTGTAATAGCAGAGATATCTGTATTTTGCCAGAATACTTCGGCTCCGGCAATTGGTTGTTGATTTTGATCTTTAATTTGACCTTTTAAAGTAGATTGTGCGTAAGTTAACGCAGCACTTAGTATAAATACTGAAGTGAATATTTTTTTCATTTTTACGATTTAAGGCATAATGCCTATTATTATTGTGTACTTGTTGAGTATAATTTCATCAAATACTTTAATATTCAAATAATAGCGTATTGATTTCTGATTGATTGAATCAAAAAAAATAGTTATTATCCTTCGTAAAATGTTAATTGAGAATTCAGTATATAATTTGGAGGTGCATTAGAGGCAACATAAAAAACGAGATAACTCGACTGATTGTTTACCTCATCGTTTATTAAAATATTTTGAATTTGAAGTACCTCAGTTGCAATAAAATAAATTGGTACAAGCTTTTGTATTTTTACTGTTTGTTTTTCTACAAACTTATCTGAATACGAGACATCTTTGCAACAATCGTCTTTTTGCTTCTTTGTATCTTCCGGAATTTCACAATGATTTGTTCTCTTCTGTTTTGGAGAACAACAAGACATTTGCATCTCTTTTTTATTCAAAACATTATCCAAGTGATTCAATTTTACATGCTCCACTTCATCTTGACAAAAATGCATAGAAAATGCATAACTGAGATTTGAAAAAATCAAAACCAGAGACAAAACATATTTTATGTACTGTTGCATTTTCATATAAAGACAAAAATAAACAAAAAATCGAAACAAAGATCATGGAAGATTTATATCATTTTCCTGAAAGTTTATAGAATTATCTATCTTACCGTTTTTACCGTTTCGCCTGTTTAATCTTTGGTATATTTATGATTCCGGAACCGTCTACCAAAGATTGATTATTTTCAGTCACCACTTTCAAAACAACTTCAAACTCTTGCCAATCTACTCCTTGCAATGTTACAAATCCCGATGATTGATCGATTTTTTTAATCGTAAACTGATTTGGAAAATCTTGCCCGTCAACAATTGGATCAAAACCCAATCCTAATTCAGGTTCTACTTTGTAGGCAGAATCCATTACTGTTTCATACCTTTTCTTAAAATTTTCCGTTAACAAATCATTCATCATTACAAATTCATTATCCGAAGTTTTTTTCACATAAGCATTCATAAAATCAACCGCTACCTTATAATCTACTTCTGCTTTTATTGTCTTTTCTATGGGTTGTATAGAAGAAGTCTTAGAATCACAACTTGTATAAAAACTTAAAATCAAAACGGAAAGAATTAACTTTTTCATGAGGTTTTATTTTTTAACTGTTTAAAATTAATATTTTTCAAAGAAAACGAAGCTTTAAAACAATCAAGAAAAATCAGAGCTCGACAAAGAACAAGAGAAACGAAATATTTCTGCTAATATATTTTTCAAAAACTATCTTAACAACATACAGCCTCATGATTTTATTAAATTATACCACTTTAATCATCAAAATTCACTAAAATTGCACTTTAAATAAGAACACACAATTAATTATGTCAGAAGATATTTTCAAGAAAGTAGTTTCTCATGCGAAAGAATATGGTTTCATTTTTCAATCGAGTGAGATTTATGATGGATTATCAGCCGTTTACGATTATGGTCAAAACGGAGCTGAATTAAAAAATAACATCAAACAATATTGGTGGAAAGCAATGGTACAAATGCACGAAAATATTGTCGGCATTGATTCTGCTATTTTTATGCACCCTACTACTTGGAAAGCTTCAGGCCACGTTGATGCTTTTAACGATCCTTTAATCGATAACAAAGATTCTAAAAAACGTTACCGTGCTGATGTCTTGATTGAAGATCATTGTGCTAAAATCGAAGGCAAAATCGAAAAAGAAGTAACTAAAGCTGCAAAACGTTTCGGAGAAACTTTTGATAAAGAGCAATTTGTTACTACAAATCCTCGTGTTTTAGAGTATCAAAAACAAATTGATACCATTTTACAACGTATGGGAAAATCTTTAGAAAATGAAGATTTAGACGATGTAAAAGCTTTAATCGAAGAATTAGAAATTGCTGACCCTGTAACAGGTTCTAAAAACTGGACAGAAGTTCGTCAATTCAACTTGATGTTTGGAACAAAATTAGGTGCAACTGCAGATCAAGCAATGGATTTATATTTACGTCCTGAAACGGCTCAAGGTATTTTCTTGAATTACTTGAATGTCCAAAAATCCGGACGTATGAAGCTGCCTTTCGGAATTGCTCAAATTGGGAAAGCTTTTCGTAATGAAATTGTTGCTCGTCAGTTTATTTTCCGTCAACGTGAATTTGAACAAATGGAAATGCAGTTTTTCGTAAAACCTGGAACTGAATTGGAATGGTACGAAAAATGGAAAGAAACACGCTTACGTTGGCACCAAACTTTAGGTTTAGGAAATGATAATTACCGTTTCCATGACCACGAAAAATTAGCACATTATGCAAATGCTGCTGCTGATATCGAGTTTAAATTCCCATTCGGATTCAAAGAATTAGAAGGTATTCACTCGCGTACAGATTTCGATTTGAAAGCACATGAACAACATTCAGGTAAAAAAATACAATATTTCGACAACGAAACAAACGAATCGTACACACCTTATGTTGTAGAAACTTCTGTAGGTTTGGACCGTATGTTCTTAGCTGTTTTCTCTAATTCGTTAAAAGAAGAAGTTTTAGAAGATGGTTCTGAGCGTGTTGTTTTAGCTTTACCTGCTGCATTAGCTCCAATTAAAGCCGCTATTTTACCTTTAGTTAAGAAAGATGGTTTACCGGAATTTGCAGAACAAATTGTAAAAAAACTACGTTTAGATTACAATGTCATGTACGAAGAAAAAGATTCAATCGGAAAACGTTACCGCCGTATGGATGCAATCGGAACGCCTTTCTGTATTACAGTCGACCACGATTCGCTAAATGATAATTCTGTTACATTGCGCTACCGTGATACAATGGAACAAAAACGCGTTCATATCGATGAATTACATGCAATTATCGATAAAGAAGTGAATATGAAATATCTTTTTGAACAATTATAAGAAAAAAAACATACAACAACCCTAAAGCTCAGATAGTTCTGAGCTTTTTTATTTTTTTATTAAAAAATTTAACAATTTGGCAAAGCTTTTGTATTTTATCAGAAATATTAATCTAAAAAAACACAAATTATGGGCTTTATTATTAACCTTTTGGTTTCAGCATTAGTCGTTTTTGGACTAGCAAATGTTTTACCTGGAGTTTCTGTTAAAGGATACGGTTCTGCAATTATCGTAGCACTTGTTATAGGTCTTTTAAATGCGGTTGTAAAACCAGTATTGAATTTTATTAGTTTACCTGTAACAATTTTAACATTGGGACTATTTTCATTTGTTATCACAGCAATTATCATTTTATTAGCAAGTGCGATAATGGGAGATAGCTTTCATGTTGACGGATTCTGGTACGCATTATTATTCGGTGTTGTTTTAGCAATCGTCAATTCTTTAGTTGGAGGAATGATGGGAGACTAATTTTACAAACTATCACATATAAAAAAAGCTGTCTTAAATGACAGCTTTTTTTATTTTTTAATCATCTCTTTTTTTAGACGCTACAGTCTCATTCAAAAAAGAATCATCTTTTATATTGATTCAATGCCTTATCTAACCTTGTTTTAATTCTTTTTTTCAATAGCCTTGGGGCAAGAATTTCCATTTCTTCTCCAAAACCTAAAAGTTCTCGTTCCAATTCAAAATTATGTATAACTTCTATCGAAAATAAAGTTCCTTCATCAGTGACTTCCAATACTTTTTGTGTCGCATGAATCGGTTTTGTCACAACATAAGGAGCCAATTTTTTTTTCACCCGAAAAACAACACGCTGCTCCCGTTCCTTTACACTTTTTGTCACTCCAATCACATTATTGTAATACGTATTAAAATCTATATCTTGCTCATCGACAAATGGTTCATTTGCTAACTCATAGAATTCAACCATTCTATCCAAAGCGAGTGTATACAAATTTTTATCTTTTCTCGACTTCGCCAATAAAAACCAACGATTACGGTACTCTTTCAGTAAATAAGGATAATAAACTTGTTGTTTTGGCTCTTGATTTTTTGATTTGAATGATTGATACGAAATCAACAAAGGTTGCTTCTTCACAATTGCTTGATACAACCGATTCAAATGCTCCAAACCTTTTAACAATGGATTTTCTTCAAACTGAATATAATTTGGCTGTTGATGTATTTGTTTGGATAAATTATTTTCTAGACGTGTGATAATCTCATTCATGTCGTCAAAATAGTTGAATCCGTTCAATTGCTTCATTACCGAAATCACTTCTTTCATTTTATCTAAATCAGCAGAAGAAACCGGTGAATTATGAATCGAATAGTTATGATCCTCATATTCATAAAACTTTTTTTCTCGTACAACAATTGGCGCATTATACCCCAATTTATCACTTCGCATCACCTGAATATCGCCTTGAATTGTCCGTTTCGAAACTCCTGAAGTTATTCCTTCATATTCGTATAAGGTTTCCGAAACTTTTTCAATCAAATCTTCCAACGTCCATTTTCTGAAATGATTTTGAAGACATTTATCGATGGTTTGATAACGAATTAATGCAATTTTATTGGTTGCCATGGTTGATTTATTTATTCAATACTACAAATTTCAACTTAAAGTACGCAATCTATTTGCGTAGAAATTTTTATTTTAAATTTTATTCAAAATATTTTTCATCAAAAACCCTCTATTCATCATGTTTTACAAATTATTTTGAAAAAATATTTTATTGCGCAATTCATTCGCACACTTCTATTCCAACTTTGTCAAAGGTTTAACAACCAAACGATTTTAATTGTTCCTTGACAAATGTTTCAGTATAGCATTGTAGTAGAAAATGGTTCATCACTTCTATTCTGAACAATTAAAACAAACGCGCAGAAGGTTCGACTCCTTCACTTATTTAATAAATGAGTATTGGTTTAACGCACTAGAATTCGGCTCTAGTAACAGACTTTTAATCTGTTTTTTCGCCTTCGGGTACTATTAAAAACAAAAAGCTAGAACGTTTCTTTTCGAATGGAAAATTTATTTCATAGAAATGAATTTGAAATAAGATCAAAAACTGGCTTAAAACCTGAATTTGAAACTTTAGTTGATGATTGATTTCAAAATTTTAAGACTAAAAATCAAATTGATTTGAAAAAAAAGTTATCAAAACAAGAAATCAAAATAAGCTTCTTAAACTTCAAATTCCGTTTTAAAAAAGGAAAAGGTTTTAGCTTTTTAATTAGAAAAAAGACAAGATTCTTCGACAAGCTTAGAATGACAATTAAATCATGTCATTTCGACTCAGAAGAAATCTAAAATTTAATAAAACTGAAAAAAAATCAGGTAAAAAGGTAATAACCTATAAAAAAATAATAACATGAAAAAATTAGCAATTAACAGCCAAGAAATTGGAATCTATATCAAGAATAATGAAATCGAAAAAGTTTACTCAAAAGGAAACTATTGGATTTTATTCAGTAAAAACATTGAAAAATTTAATACCAACGAGTTAGTCGATGAAAAATTTCATTCAATAATTTTAGAAAATAACGAAGTAAATCAATTGGTTGATTATATCGAAGTCTTGCATAATGAAGTATTGATTATTTACAAAAACAACCAATTTTATCAATCATATGTTAATCGAAATGTAATGATTTGGAAAAATTCAACACAACTAACAACTGTTAAATATGATTTGAATAATTCTGACGAAATAAAAAATCATACAAAACGAGAAATCGAAATTCTAAAGAAAGTTTCGGCTATCAGAACAATTTCTATTCAACCATATTTTGAAGGAATTTTGTTTAAAGACAATGAATTTGATTCGGTTTTAAAAGCTGGTGAATACCTATTTTATAACAATGAAACGAAGATTTCAATGGTGTCTTTTGATATGCGCCCATTGACAATTGAAATTTTGGGTCAAGAAATTTTGACAAAGGACAAAGCGCAATTGCGTATCAATTTCATGGTGCAATATCAAATTACTGATTTATTAAATGCTTATCAATCAAACAAAGATTTTGAAAAAATAATTTATCAAGCCATTCAATTAGGTTTGAGAGAATTTATTGGAAACATGAATTTTGATGATTTGATGTCAGATAAAAATTCGGTAACGAATTATATCATTCAAAAATATCAAACTCAATTCCAAGAAATTGGTCTAAAATTGATCGATGCAGGCATGAAAGACATTATTCTTCCAGGAGAAATAAGAGAAATTATGAACCGCGTTTTAATTGCCGAAAAAACGGCTCAAGCCAATTCGATTACGCGTCGTGAAGAAACAGCTTCGACAAGAAGTTTGTTGAACACTGCAAAATTGATGGAAGAAAACGAAACGTTATGGAAGTTGAAAGAAATGGAATACATCGAAAAAATTGCCGATAAAGTGGGAGAAATCTCAATTTCCGGTGGATCGAATGTGTTAAATGAACTAAAAACAATGTTTACGAAATGAAACCAATCATTATAAATAAATTAAAAGAAATAGAAGATAAATATAACATCAAAATTCTTTTTGCTGTAGAATCTGGGAGCCGCGCTTGGGGCTTCCCTTCTACTGACAGCGATTACGATGTTCGATTTATTTACAAACGAAAAATTGAAGATTATCTAAAAATTGATTCAATTGACGATTTTATTGAGTTGGAAATTGTGGATGAATTAGATTTTAAAGGATGGGATATTCAAAAGGTTTTGCGCCTAATGCTAAAATCAAATTCGAGTATCAACGAATATTTACAATCTCCGATTCATTATATTTCTGATGAAATTTTCGAAAAAGAATTGTTTGATTTAACCGCTTCTCAATTCAATCCACAAAAAGTGGCCAGGCATTATTTAGGAATAACAACAAAGCGAATGATTGAAATAGAACATCAAGATGAAATTAAACTCAAAAGTTTATTTTATGCGTTACGCTCTGTTCTTTCAGCGAAATGGATAGTAGAAAATAAAACAATTCCTCCAATGGAATTTGAAAAATTAAAATATTTAATCGAAGATAAAGCAATTGAAAATCGAGTGGATGAATATCTTGAAATGAAAGCAAATGTTGATGAAAGTTTTAAAATCCCGAAGAATGATCAACTTTTCAATTGGCTATTTAATTTGAAAACTGAATTAAAAACTGAAGCAGAAAAATTGCCAAAAATTGAATTTGATAAAAACGAAATCAATGCATTTTTCTTAAAAACCATAACAAAATGAAACTAACGATAGAAAATCTAAAAAGTCAAAAATTGATTCTATTTGAATGTATCAGTGGAAGCAAAGCCTATAATTTGGCAACTAAAAATTCGGATACCGATATTCGTGGCGTTTTTTATTTACCAAAAAATGAATTTTATGGTTTCGAATATCAAGCACAAATCAGCAACGAAACCCATGATATTGTGTATTACGAAATTTGTCGATTTATTGAATTATTATTAAAAAATAATCCAAGTTGTTTAGAACTCTTAGCAACTCCGGAAGAATTTATTTTGTATAAATCGCCTTTGTTAGATGAGTTGAATTACAAAGATTTTATCACTTCCGATGTTGAGAAAACATTTGTTGGATATGCCTTGAGTCAAATCAAAAAAGCAAAAGGTTTAAATAAAAAGTTTCTAAATCCGATTGACAAAACCCGAAAAAAAGTTCTTGATTTTTGTTCTATTATTATAGAAAACAAGACCATTTCGTTCACTGATTGGATCATTTCAAATTCTTACAAACAAGAGTTTTGCGGATTGAGTAAAATCAACCATTCAAAAGATTTGTTTGCGCTTTATTACAATAAAAATTTGAGTTACAAAGGAATTATAAAAGATGAAAAGAATGATGATATTCGTTTAAGTGAAATTCCGAAGAATGAAAAACTAATTGCTTACTTTATTTTCCAAAAAGATGAATATTCCACTTATTGCAAACAATACAAAGAATATTGGGACTGGATGGAATTACGAAATGAAGAGCGTTACACAACAAATACCGAACATGGTAAAAATTATGACAGTAAGAATATGATGCACACAGTTCGTTTACTAAAAGTTGCGAAAGAATTAGTAGAAACAGGAAATCTAAATGTAAAAAGAACTGAAGATCGTGACGAATTATTAGCCATCAAAAGTGGAAAATTTTCTTATGAAGAAGTCGTATTAAAAACTAAAATTTTACAACAAGAAATTGAAGAATATTCGAAACTAAAAATTCTTCCATCAAAAATAAACCAATCTAAAATCGAAGAATTTTTAATCAACCTTAGAACTAAATTATATGAAAACAACTGAACAACAAAATAAACCGATCAATGGAAATGATTTGATTGCCTTAGGTTATCCTGAAAACGAAATTTTAGGAATCGCTCTTAAAATTAACCGAAAAAGAAATGGTTATACAAAAGTAGAAATGCTGGATAAATATGCGCAAGTCTTGTCTTCTCCACAAGATTTTTTAGAAGATAAAATTTTTAAAACTTTGGCAAAAGGTTTTGTTGATGGTATTCATCTTCCTCAACAAAATGAAAATTTGATTGAATTGAATGAAGAACCGAATGAATTCAAAATCTATGGAGTTGAAAAAATCGAAGATGGTGCTTTAGAGCAAATGAAAGTGGCCATGAAACTTCCGGTTACAGTTACCGGAGCAATTATGCCAGATGCGCATCAAGGTTATGGTTTACCGATTGGCGGAGTTTTAGCAACTAAAAACACCATTATTCCTTATGGTGTTGGTGTGGATATTGGATGTAGAATGGCTTTATCGATTTATGATCTACCCGCTTCATATTATGTTGAACATCATGATTCATTAAAAGCAACCTTGATGAAGAATACGAAGTTTGGAGCAGGACATGGTTTTCATGGTCAATACAGGGCTGAACATCAAGTTTTGGATGATGCAAAATTCGAAACAAATTCATTTATTCAGCAGTTAAAAGATAAAGCATGGTCGCAATTGGGTTCTTCCGGAGGAGGAAATCATTTTGTTGAATTTGGTTTAATTGATTTTAAAGAAGATGATGAGAAACTAAACATCAAAAAAGGTTCGTATTTAGCTTTATTGACACATTCAGGTTCACGTGGATTTGGTGCTATAGTTGCCGGACATTATACAAAAATTGCAAAAGAAATCTGTAAACTTCCTTATAAAGCGCAAAATTTAGCTTATTTAGATTTAAATTCTGCGGAAGGTCAGGAATATTGGATTGCGATGAATTTAGCCGGTGAATATGCTTCGGCTTGTCACGAAATTATTCATCAAAAAATAGCACATTCAATTGGTGCTGAAGTTTTAGCAAAAGTTGAAAATCATCATAATTTTGCTTGGAAAGAAATTTACAATGGCGAAGAGGTGATTGTTCATCGAAAAGGCGCAACACCGGCTTCTAAGGATGTAATGGGAATTATTCCGGGTTCTATGACCGCTCCTGGATTTCTGGTTCGAGGAAAAGGAGATGAAAATTCTATTAATTCTGCTTCTCATGGTGCCGGTCGACAAATGAGCAGAACCCAAGCAATTAAATCATTGTCACAAAATAAGATTAATGATTATTTGAATGATTTTGGTATTACGTTAATTGGAGGAGGAAAAGATGAAGCTCCAATGGCGTATAAGGATATTCACGAAGTAATGGCTGCACAACAAGATTTAGTTGATGTTGTAGCAACTTTTACACCCAAAATGGTTCGAATGGCTGATGATGGATCAAGAGAAGATTAAAAAAATGCCTGAACAAATTGTTTAGGCATTTTACATTTATCGTTCAAATCCAATCTTTTGAATGTTTAAAACATTACTAATTTATTCTTCCAAACCTTCTTCTCTTTGATAATTATAGTGCCATTAAACATGTTTTTCTGCAATATAAGAATATAAGCTTCCAAAAATTAACTTCTAACAAATGCATATTGAAATGGAACTTTTATAGTGGTTTCTAAAAATTTTCCTTCATCATTCTTTGCTGGAATAATTTTATATTTACTTCCTCTAATTCTTTCATTTAATCTAAATAAAGACTTCTCAAGAATATCTTTTGTATCTTTACTCCCTTCAAAATCGGAAATTGAAATTATACCATTCTCATCAAAAACAAAATTAAATTTAGCTTTAAGAAAGTAATTAGTAATTAAGTTTCTTGATCTTAATTCCATACTTACCATTTTATAAAAATCTTTTCTAAAATTTTGCTTAAAACATTTATTTAATTCCTCATTTCCTTTCTGTTCTACTTTTTTACAACTTAGATATATTAAAGGAATTTTTATAGATTCTTGCGAAAACAACAATACACTATTAAAAATTAAAAACACTAGTAAATATTTCTTCATATTGTTAAAATTAATTCATATTATTCAAAATAAATATCATTAATAACTATCAATAATGAATTTTTAATATATTTTACTTATTAAATAATATTTTATTAAAATTCCAAATACAAAATTTAAACAAATAATATTCAGCATATTAAATAATTCAATTTGTTTAAATTAATTTAATTTATATCAAACCAATACTTCACTAAAAAAGTTATCAACAATATTATTCACAAGAAAAATCTTTCCTTACATTTGCATTAGAAATTTTATAAAACAAAATATAAATGTCACAAAACGGAATTCCATCAGTTAATTTAGCAGACTTTTTATCTGATGATCCAGCAAGAAAACAAAAATTTGTCAATGAAATTGGAAAAGCATACGAAGAAATTGGATTCGTCGCTTTGAAAGGACATTTTTTATCTGACGAATTAGTTGAAAATTTATATAAAAACGTTCGAGCGTTTTACGCTTTGCCTACTGAAACAAAACAAAATTATATTGTTGAAGGTATTGGAGGTCAACGTGGTTATACAGCATTTGGAAACGAACATGCAAAAGGTAGAACTGTTGGTGATTTGAAAGAATTTTGGCATTTTGGGCAGTATTTGTCTGAAGATGAAAAATCAAAATACAACTATCCGGAAAATGTAAATGTGAACGAAGTTCCTGAGTTCAATGCATACGGAGAAGAGACATACAAACAATTGGAAAAAACCGGTGTTTATGTTTTACGCGCTTTAGCTTTATTCTTAGGTTTAGATGAGTTTTATTTTGATGATAAAGTAAAAAATGGTAACTCTATTTTGAGAGCTATTCACTATCCTCCTATTACAGAAGAACCTAAAGATGCTGTTCGTGCTGGTGCTCATGGTGATATTAACTTGATTACTTTATTAATGGGAGCACAAGGTCGCGGATTACAAGTACAACGCCACGATGGAACTTGGGTAGATGCCATTGCAGCTGACGACGAATTGGTCATTAATGTTGGAGACATGTTATCTCGTCATACCAACAACAGATTAAAATCGACAATTCATCAAGTTGTGAATCCTGAAAAAGAATTATGGGGAACTTCTCGTTTTTCTATCCCTTTCTTTATGCACCCTGTTTCTGAAATGGACTTATCTGTTTTAGACAACTGTGTAACAGAAGATAATCCAAAACAATTTGAAGACATTACAGCTGGAGATTTTTTAACTCAGCGTTTAAGAGAAATTGGGTTAATAAAATAAAGCCCTATTTAATCTATTATTTTATAAAAAGAGAGTTGACAAAATCAACTCTCTTTTCTTTTACATACCTTTTACGTACATATTGTAATTAAATATATCCAAACACAATAAAGTGTATTTATAATCACTTTTATTGATATTCACTTCCAGAACAGGATCCGAATTATAGAATCTTATTTTCAAATTATCATTTCGGTCTAACAAAAGATAAATCGACGATATGGTCGGGCGAATTTCATTCATCCATTTTTTTAAGGATTCTGCAGAATCTTTAATCAATTCAAATTTTTGAAAATAATCTTGAAATAAATTCTCTAACCGCTGCACCTGTGTTAACCGATCTAATTCGCGATACAAATCAATAAAAGCACATAATTTTTCTCTTTTAGGGCAAACACATGGATAAGGATGTTCATCATTATAAAACCATTTTTGCCATTTTTTACAATTCGTTTCATTAATCGCTTTCTCAAACTCATCTTCATATTTTAAAAGCCACCAATTCATACGACAAATTCTCAAATTGCCTTTGGATAGCTGTAGAAGCTCGTCTATATAAGCAGTAACGTTTAACATCGAATTAAATAATTTTAACCCAACTAATTTACGATTTTTCTATTTGAAATTTAAGGTTTTAAGAATAATTTTTCAAACTTTAAAATCTTAAATCGTTCATCTAGCAAAAAGTTATAAAAGAACATTTGTTCTTTCATCATTCTATTTTTCATTTGAACATTTCGAACCGGAATCAGAACATTAAACTGAAACGTTTTATCTTTCTCAAAATGGTTAACAGCTGCATAATAAATCAAATTATACCATGAATCTATCGGTGCATAAATTCCATAAAAATCCGGATACAATGCTTCTTCCTCATTTTTATAAACATTAGTAATGGTATAGGTATCTATCTCAAATTTTGACACACATTTATAGCCGGATATTTTAGAACAAAAAGATAGATCCTGTACATATTTTACGGAATCTAATTTTATTCCAAATTCGTTCATTTTAAAATCATCAAACTTATTTATAGACGGATCTATAACAATGTTCTTATTCGGAAAAGCGAAGCTTTGTTTGTTGATATCCTGAAAAATTGTATCATAAATTTTAGTACGGATTAAATTAGGGTTAACATTTTGCGCATCAAGAGATAACATTAAATTAAAGGACAAAACCAAGAAAAATAGTCTCATTATAGTACTTTTGGTTTAAAATTTGATTACTTTTAAAAGTGTTTAAATATAAGAATCAAATTTAGTTTAAAGATTTTGAAGTTCAATTGTTTCTTTACGATTAAATCAACAAATTGTTAAAACAACGTTAAACTACACACTTATTTTATTTACTTTTTAGAATTATTGCATCTCTTTAACAACATGAATGTGAATTACATATCCATTTTATATTGTTTTCGATAATTTTTATCTATACTACTTATAGATAAAATCTTTTACTATTCCTCAGAATAAGACATAAAAGTTGGACATTTGCAGTGTCAAATAATTTATTCATAGATAGTAAGACAAAGAGTATCAACGAGTATAACGAAATGGAATTAATGAAGTTTGAAATTACTCGCACTCTTTTTACTTTTTAGAGTTTTTTATAGTAGTTTAGGTTGGTTAGTAATCCGTTCTCTCAGAACGGATTATTTTTTTTTATAATTTCTCTATAAAATCTCTCAATAAATTATACACTTTCTCTGAATAACTTAAATCTAAATTCTCAACTGTATCATTGGGATCATGATAGAACCCCTTTCCTCCTAATGTGTAAATAAAAAAAGAAGGAACTCCATTCAAAAAAAATGGACAATGATCCGAATTACAAGACTCTCCTCTAATTTTAACCTCTCTAAGGTAATCATTTTTTGAATTGATTTCAATTAATTTTTCAAATTCTTTTGTAAAAATCTTTCCATTGACCACTTGAATCCCCTTATCTCCAGCTCCCATAATATCTAAATTCACCAAAAATTTTATTTTTGATAAAGGAAACAGCGGATGATTGACATAATAATCTGCTCCTAAAATTCCTGCTTCTTCTGCTGCGAAAGCCATAAAAACAGTTTTATATTTTGGTTGATATTGAGAAAAATAGTTCATCAATGTCATCATCATCGCAGTTCCGCTAGCATTGTCACTTGCGCCAGGAAAAATAGTCTGACCAACTTTTCCTAAATGGTCATAATGCGCAGAAATCACAACGATACTATCATTGTTTTTCCCCTCAATATACCCTATAATATTTTTAGCTTCAAAATCTGAATGAAACTCCGACTCAACCGAAAAAGAATTTATTCTCAATTTTTTGGTGTAATATTTATCCGAAATGATAAATTCTGAAACAGGCGATTGACGCTGACTTAAACTTGCGATCAACTTATCTGATGTAAATCTGAAAATCGCTCTACTCGTATTATCATCTTTCTCATAAATATTTGCCCATTGTTTGTAATATTTTTGAATTGAATCTACAACAGTTGGCAAAGGAGGCAATATGATATTTTTTCTTTTTTGCAATTCAGCGTCTTTTACAATAAAAGCTCTCGTCTTTTCTTTGGATTGAAATGATTCTATATAATGCTGTGTATCGACTATATAAAAAGGTAATTTAGATTCAGAAACTGATTGTGAACTTGGCTTCACAATAAAATCAATGCCGTATTTTAACTCGCTTCCGTTTATTTTTAACTTCGATTCTTTGATGACATTGATTGGAAAAGTGAACGTTTGTTCATAATTCTCAGAAAAAGCTTTCACTCCATTTTTTTGAAACTCGTTCTGCAAATACATTCCCGCATTCATCATTCCATCTTCTACATAGCCTCTTCCTGCAAATGAATCTGATGTCAGCGAATCTAAAATAGTTTTAAAATATTTTTTATCAAACGATTGTGCATTTCCAACCAATATTCCAAGCCAGAAAATTAATCCGAAAAATCGTATTTTTAACGTCAACATTTTTCTCATTTTTTCTTCCAAAAAATAGTTATTCTGAGATAATTATCATTTTAATAAAAAAAACTAATTATCCATATTAATTCTTTAACAAATTTAAAAATTCTTTAAGAAGTAATTCGTATTAAGACTACTATAAATTTTATATCTTGCATTATTAAGTATCATAAGTAAAAAACAACAAATCACAATTAAATGAAAGAAGTCGTAATAGTTTCAGCTGTTCGTACAGCAATGGGATCTTTTTTAGGAAGTTTATCAAATGTTCCTGCAACAGATTTAGGAGCTACAGCTATTAAAGGAGCTTTAGATAAAATCAACTTAGATGGTTCTATGGTTGATGAAGTATACATGGGTAATGTTTTGCAAGCTGGAGAGGGACAAGCACCTGCAAAGCAAGCCATGATAAAAGCAGGTTTACCAAATACAATCCCTGCAACAACAGTGAACAAAGTATGTGCTTCAGGAATGAAAGCTGTAATGTTTGCAACACAAGCTATTCGTCTGGGAGATGCTGATATTGTAGTAGCCGGAGGTATGGAAAACATGTCAATGGTTCCTTTTTATTCTCCAAATACAAGAACCGGAAATAAATACGGAAACACAGTATTGTTAGATGGGATTGTAAACGATGGTTTACAAGATTATTATAGCAAAGAAATGATGGGAGCTTTTGGAGACACGTGTGCAACTGAATACAATATTTCTCGTGAAGAACAAGATGAATTTGCGATTAATTCTTACAAAAAGTCCGCTGCTGCATGGGCTGCCGGTAAATTTGACAACGAAGTTGTGCCAGTAGAAATTCCTCAACGCAAAGGTGAACCAGTTATTTTTAAAGAAGATGAAGAATACAAAAATGTAAACTTCGACAAAGTTCCGGGTTTACGTGCTGTTTTCTCAAAAGATGGAACTGTAACTGCGGCAAATGCATCGACAATCAACGATGGAGCCTCTGCCTTAGTTTTAATGTCTTTAGATAAAGCAAACGAATTAGGTTTAAAACCATTGGCTAAAGTTATCGCTTATGCTGATGCTTCTCAAGAACCTTCTAAATTTACTACAGCTCCGGCTAAAGCTGTTGAGAAACTACTAAAAAAAGCCAATATGACAACATCAGATGTTGATTTTTGGGAGTTTAACGAAGCCTTTTCAGTTGTAGGAATTGCAAATACAAAAATTTTAAATTTAGATGCCTCTAAAGTCAATGTAAATGGAGGAGCTGTTTCTATAGGCCATCCACTAGGGAATTCCGGTTCTAGAATTTTAGTCACATTACTAAATGTTTTAGAACAAAATGGTGGAAAAATCGGTGGAGCTGCTATCTGCAATGGTGGTGGTGGTGCTTCAGCAATGATTATTGAGAAAATGTAAAATTCAATAGATTAGAGTAAAAGCGTCTACGGGAATAGTAGACGCTTTTATCTTTTGAAATTGAATGAATTGAAAAAAAATATCAAAAACATTCGACATTTATTTATAATTGGCTAAAAAACCTTTTCTATATTTGTTGGATTGAACAAACACTTTTGTATGGAATATTTAGAATTTGAACAACCTATCAAAGATTTAGAGGAACAGTTAAAAAGCTGCCAAATCGTCGGAGAAGGAAGCGGTGTTAACATCAAACAAGCTTGTGTTGAAATTGAAATTGCAATTGAAAATAAAAAGAAGGAAATCTATGGTAATTTAACACCATGGCAACGTGTACAGTTATCTCGCCACCCTTCTCGTCCTTATACTTTAGACTATGCCTACGCAATTACAGATAATACGTTTATCGAAATTCACGGAGACAGAACTTTTGCTGACGATAAAGCAATGGTTGGTGGTATGGGAAAAATCAATGGTCAAACTTTCATGATTATTGGTCAACAAAAAGGTAAAAACACAAAAGAAAGACAATATCGTCGTTTCGGAATGTCAAATCCTGATGGTTACCGCAAAGCATTGCGTTTAATGAAATTAGCAGAAAAATTTAATATTCCTGTTATTACTTTGGTAGACACTCCTGGTGCATACCCGGGGTTAGAAGCTGAAGAGCGCGGACAAGGTGAAGCGATTGCGAAAAACATTTACGAAATGTTGAAATTAACCGTTCCTATTATCACTATAGTGATTGGTGAAGGGGCTTCTGGTGGAGCTTTAGGAATTGGTGTAGGAAACAAAGTTTTTATGTTAGAAAATACGTGGTATTCTGTCATTTCACCAGAAAACTGTTCAACAATTTTATGGAGAAGTTGGGATTACAAAGAACAAGCAGCTTCGCAAATGAAATTAACTGGTCCTGATATGTTAGAATTGGGATTAATTGAAGATATCATTCAAGAGCCTCTTGGCGGAGCTCATTACAAGCCAGAAACAGCGTACGTAAACTTGAAAAATAAAGTTTGGGAAACTTACAATGAATTGAAAAAATTATCTCCAAAAGAATTACAAACACAACGTCAAGAACGTTTTATCAAATTCGGAGAATTTTCAGGATAATACAATTTTACAACATTGCTTATTGTAGAATATACAAATTTAAAACGAGATATAAAATTAGTTATATCTCGTTTTTTTCTTTAATTTTGAACCTCTTATGGAACAAGCAAATTATAATCCCGAAATACCAGCTAATAAGCACAATGTCATCGGTTTAGAGAAAGGTAAACTTCCTCCGCAAGCCGTTGATTTAGAGCAAGCTGTACTTGGTGCGATGATGATTGATAAAAAAGGGTTGGATGAAGTCATTGACATTCTGACACCACAAGTTTTTTATCGTCCAGAGCATCAGGCGATTTATGCTGTCATTCAAAAATTATTTAATGATTCGGAACCTATTGATCTATTGACAGTTTCCAATGAATTAAAAAAAGAAGGCAAATTAGATCGTGTTGGTGGTGATTATTATTTGATTCAATTGACACAAAAAGTGTCTTCATCTGCTCACGTCGAATATTATGCTCGCGTGATTCAGGAAAAATACATTCTACGTCGATTAATTGAAATTTCGAGTCAAGTTATCGAAAAGTCATACGACGATACAGCTGATGTCTTCGATTTATTAGATTATTCTGAAAGTAAATTATTCGAAATTACGGAAGGAGGAATCAAACGTAGTTATTCTGAAGCAAAAGATTTAGTGACCGAAGCAATTGATAAAATTAAGGCACAATCTACTAAAGAAGGAATGTCCGGTTTATCTTCCGGTTTTACTGAAATTGATAAAATTACTTCTGGTTGGCAAGAATCTGATTTGATTATTTTAGCTGCACGTCCCGGTATGGGAAAAACAGCTTTTATCCTTTCAATGGCTAAAAATATGACAGTGGACCGTAATATTCCTGTTGCGGTATTTTCTTTAGAGATGTCATCTGTTCAGCTGATTACACGTATGATTTCCGGTGAAACAGGAATTTCTGGTGAAAAATTACGTAAAGCAAAACTAGCTGATCACGAATGGAAGCAATTGTTTACAAAAGTAAAAGGTCTTGAAAATGCGCCTCTTTACATTGATGACACCCCAGCTTTGTCCATCTTCGATTTGAGAGCAAAAGCTCGTCGCTTAGTTTCTCAGCATGGGGTAAAAATGATTCTGATTGATTATTTGCAGCTGATGACTGCAGGAGGAAAAGCAAATGGAAATCGTGAGCAAGAAATTTCGATGATTTCCCGTTCATTAAAAGCGATTGCAAAAGAATTAAGCATCCCTGTTATTGCACTTTCTCAGCTATCTCGTTCAGTTGAAACACGTGGTGGTAGTAAACGTCCGTTACTTTCAGATTTACGTGAATCCGGTGCAATTGAACAAGATGCCGACATCGTTTCGTTTATCTATCGTCCCGAATATTATAAATTAGAATATTGGGATGACGAAAGTGAACCATGTGCCGGCCAAGCCGAATTTATTATCGCTAAACACCGTAACGGTGCATTAGAAAATGTTCGTTTACGCTTCATTAATGAGCAAGCCAAGTTTACCGATTTAGAGACAAGTTACGGGAGTGATTTCGAAATTCAAAGTTCAATGAACGATGGAACACAAGAAATGGGAAGTTCTATGAATTTAGGAACAATTGATCCTTCTGATGCTTTTGGTGATTTCGGAAGTGAATTTACAAGTTCAATGAACAACGACGACGATAATTTGCCATTTTAAAAATAGTTTTATTAAAAGTTTTAAAATTTCTTGTTTACTTTAAAAGTAACATATTGTCAAGCTGAATCTATTTCTGCTTCTCATCTATTGTATCTCCTCTATCCAACGAAAAAAAATAGATATTCATTGAAATTATTTTCTAACTCCTATCATCAACTCCATTCATAATTATTCTCTTTACTATCAGTTTTATTTATCTTAAAAGCTTTGTTAGAATCGAGAATTACTCCAACTTTGTATTCTTAAATAAAGAGTGAAATGGCAAGTTCAATCAGAACATTAAATCCTGCTACAGGTAAAATCGAAAAAGAATTTCAAGCCTACACAAGCGAAGAAATCAACCACTATATAGACGACGCAAACGAGTTATATCAAACATGGCGATTCGAATCTTTTGAAGAACGAAAAGCTGTCATGAAACGTGTCGCAAATGAAATGCGTAAACAAAAAACTCGTTTAGCGAAACTAATCACAACTGAAATGGGAAAACCATTGCATGAAAGTGAAATCGAAATTGACTACAGCGCCAATATCATTGATTATTATGCGGATAATGCCGAAGGTTTTTTGGCAAATGCTCCATTAGAAACAGAAAAAGGAACTGCTTATGTAGTTTCTGAACCAATCGGTGTTTTATTAGGAGTTATGCCTTGGAATTTTCCTTTTTCTCAAATCGCTCGTTTTGCCGGGCCTCACATTATGGCTGGTAATACCGTAGTTTTGAAAACTGCTTCTAATATTCCGCAGTGTGGAATTGCTTTTGAAGAAATGTTTACAGCTTCCGGTGCACCGAAAGGATTATACAAAAATTTGTTAATGCCAGGAAAGGATACAGATACGATTATCAATCACCCGAAAATTGTAGGTGTCTCTTTAACGGGTTCTGAAGCCGCTGGTGCTGAAGTAGCAAGTATTGCAGGTAAAAATGTAAAACCATCCGTTTTAGAGCTTGGTGGATCTGATCCGATGATTGTATTAGATGATGCTGATATCGAAAAAGTAATGAACGGTACAATAAACGGACGTTTGCGTAATGCCGGACAAGCTTGTACTTCTTCAAAACGTATTATCGTACAAGAAGGAATTTACGATGAATATTTAAAACGAATTACAGCTCATGTAAATGGAATGAAAGTGGGTGATCCAACACAAGCTGATACCAATATGGGACCGGTTAGCTCAGAAAATGCTTTAGAGAAATTGTTAGAACAAATCAATGATTCAGCTGATAAAGGTGCCACTATTGTTTCAGGAGGAAAACGTATCGAACGAGAAGGATTCTTTTTACAACCAACAATTTTAACTGATTTAAAACCCGGAATGAAAGCTTATGACGAAGAAGTTTTCGGGCCTGTGGTTTGTATCTGGAAAGTGAAAGATGTTGATGAAGCGATTAAAATTGCAAATGATACACCTTATGGTTTAGGCGCATCTATTTATACAGAAAATGTTCCAAATGCAGAGAAAATTGCACGTAGAATAGACTCAGGAATGGTTTATGTCAACAAACAAGTTTCTTCTAGCCCGGAGTTGCCTTTTGGAGGTGTAAAACATTCCGGGTACGGACGAGAACTTTCGAAAGCAGGAATTTTAGAATTTATCAATAAAAAGTTAATTATGATTGCAAAATAATTTTGCTTCTGTTTATAATTCAATAAAAAATGCAACTTCATGAAGTTGCATTTTTTATTGAATAAATCCCTGTTTTTGTTCCATTTGGTCAATTTTGAAAAGAATTAAATCACGCATAATTTTTGCTCTATTCTTTGCTTCATTTGCGATCTCTCCTTCAAATTTTTCATCAATTATTCCATACCATAATTCAATCCAACGCTCAAAATGGTGTGGTTTCAATTTTTCTTTCTGACTCAAAACCAAATGTGTTCGCATTGGCCAACCTTCGAAAGTAGCTTTTCCTAACAAAACCGTTTCCCAAAACTGAATCATATGAGGTAAATGTTCGTCCCAATTTACCTTTGCAACTTCCGAAAAAAAGTAACCAATGACATCATCTTTTTGTACTTTATCGTAAAACGTATTTACCAGTAAAGCAACATCTTCTGAAGTTTCGATATCTTTTTTCATTGAAACAAATTTACGAAGAACTTAATTCAATTCATCAATGTTTTTAATCACAAAAAAATGCAGTAATTTTACAGACTTATAAAAACAATTAAAATTGGATAGCAATAGACAACAAAAAGTAAGTAAATTATTTCAAGAAGAATTAGCAGAAGCTTTTAGAAAATGGGCTGTAAAAGAATTCCCAGGAAATTTGATTAGTGTTACAGAGGTTAAAGTAACACCGGATTTAAGCGTTTCTAAAGTGTATGTGAGCATTTTTCCTAACACTCAGAAAGATGAAATTTTCAAGGAAATTAAAACAAATACACCTTTATTTAGAGGAATTTTATCAAAAAGTGCTTCTAAACAAATGCGTATTACACCTGAATTAATTTTCATTTTAGACAATTCATTAGATGAAATTGATAAAATAGACAAAGCTTTAAAAGGAGAAGGAAATAACCCTATCTTATAATGAGAAATATTTCACTTTACATTGCGAAGCGCTACATTTTTTCAAAAACAAATACAAACGCTGTAAACATTATTACATCTATTGCCGTTGGTGCTATTTTGGTTGCAACAGCTGCATTATTTATTATTTTGTCTGTATTCTCGGGATTAGAAAAAATGAATTTAAAGTATTACAGCAATGTAAATCCTGAAATCAAGATTTCTCCATCAAAAGGAAAAGTTTTAGATAGTTTGACTTTTGTTGTTGATCAATTGAAACAACAAAAAGACGTTAAAGCTTTTTCTAAAATTATAGAAGAAAAAGTATACATCGATTACAAAGGGAAACAAGATATTGCCTATTTAAAGGGAGTTGATGAAAACTTTACCAAAGTTACACGTTTAGATACTGTCATTTACGGTGGCCAGTATTTGGATTTTAATCGAGATGATAATTTTATTGTTTCGAACGGAATTGCCGAACGTCTGCAACTTTACATCGATCCAATAACTCCTGCCGACCTGATGATGCCAAAAGCAGGTTCAGGTTTAATCAAACAGGAAAGTGATGCCTTCACACGTAAAGATGCCTATAGTGTTGGAGTTTTTATGCTGAATGAACAATACGATAAACATATTTTCACCACTTTAAGTTTAGCACAAAAGCTTTTATTATTGAACAATGACCAATGCTATTCGATAGAAGTAAAAACAACCGATAAAAAATCGTTTAATGAGGTTAAAAATCAACTTCAAAAAGCACTGGGATCAAATTATAAAATTGAAACCAGACAAGATTTAGATTCTGCTTTTTTAAAGGTCATGAACATGGAAAACTTGATTAGTTATTTGATTTTCACCTTAGTTATTATCATTGCATGTTTTAATTTAGCCGGAACAATCATTATTTTGATTTTAGATAAAAAGAAAGAAATTCAGACGATGTACAGCTTTGGTTTATCAAGAAAAAATATTCGAAACATCTTTTTTCAAACAGGTTTTATCATCACTGCTATAGCTATGTTTACAGGTTTATTAATTGCTACAGTCATCGGATTATTGCAAATAGACTTCGGCTTGGTAATGGCTTCGCCAACAGTTCCGTTCCCATTTATCTTTTCTGTTGAAAATTTCGTAGCAGTAATTGTTACCGTTTTAGGATTAGGGAGCTTAGTTTCATGGATTGTTTCGAGACAAGTGAAATAAAAATTTAATTTAATACATACATCAAAAGCTTGAAGATCCTTTCAAGCTTTTTTTATTTTAATCCCATCTGTTCCAACGAATATAAGTTGGTTTGGAGAAATCAAAATCCATCATTTGGTAATCTCTGTTATCAATTAAATTCGTTTTGATTAGATTATCTCCCTGCCCAGGAATTGTTGGATAATATGATAATGAAAATCTAATGTTGTTAAAGACAAAATAATCATTCGTTAGCATCACACCTAAACTAAAACGCGAATAAATAGGATTATTATTTAGTATAAATTTTTTGTTGTCTCCAATTGCTGCTACCATTGCATTGAAAAATGGAGAAATACGAAATCCCAAAAATTCGTAAGGCGTATAAGATTGTAATTGATATTCGAACATTAATTTCTGTTGACCTGTTAATCCTCTGTCCGATTTAAAACCAGCCATTCCCAAATAATCATGTTCATGAAGCGAAAGTTGATCTGCAGGAGAATCCAAACGGTTATGTCCCAAGAGATAATTGGTTTTCATAAAGTTTCTGAATTTCCATCTCCCCCAGGATATTAATTTTGCCATATACTGTAATTCAACGGATAAGGTTTTTTGTTCAAATTTACCACGATTAAAAAAACCTCCGAATTCCACTCCAAATCCCCAAAATCCAGTGTTTAAAAAACCTCCGGCAGATGCTTTTCCACCCAAATAATAACGATCTGTTTTCCTGATATTTTGTATTCCTCCTATAATTCCAACCGACTTTCCAATCGCAATATCTTCTTCGATATCATAATTGAAAATATATTTTGTTTTGATATACCTTTTGGAAGAAATCCCTACTCCTACTAAATAATTTGTTTGATCAGAAAAGAAGTTAGCAGGATCATTTTCTTCTGTTGGTCTTTCCCGGTATGTCCGATCATAAAATCGCCCTGAAAGAATGAAGTTCGTGATATTTTCTGAACGACGACCATCAATACGAAATGCTCTCGCTAGCCAATAATCCTGGTAATTATATTTGAAATAATTGTCAACTAAAATTGGTTTTTCAAAATCTAACGAATCTTTAAAGTAAACTTGACCTACTGAAACTCCTCCTGCATAATGAGCTAAAGGAGAATAAAACGGACGGACAAAACTGATTGATTTTGTATAATGATTGTCTTCATTTTTAAAATAACGTACATTCCCCATTATTCGGGTTTGAGCAATATTGGGGACTGTATAGTTGAATTGATACAACGAATTTCCTGTTTTGTAATTGTGACGATAACGATTATCAAACACATGTCCTAAACCTAAAAAGTTTCGTTCACGAACTCTAATTCCCGCTTTAGAACTGGAAACAGACCCCGTGACAAACATACTCCATGAATCGATAGAATTAACATAAAGGTCAACAGAATCGCTTCCGACATCCTCCCCTTTTATTTCTACACGTCGAATAGAACGATTGGTACGTATCAAACGTTCAGATTCTGCTGCTTTTACAGAATCGTACTTATCTCCAGCTTTTAACAACATATTTTGGCGCAGTACAAATTGTTTAGATTTACCGTGTAACGTATTACCAGCTCGCTCTAGCCATTTTGTAGGCTTTTTTGTGGTATCTGCTAAAGAATATCCGAAAGGATCCTGTGTTTTATAATATATATTCCGAATTATTTTGCCTTGATACTTGCTATCTTCTGCATTGCTATTAGCTTGTACAGGAAAACTTGTTGGTTTTTTCTTGAAGAGTAATTTTTCATAAATTTTTCTGAATTTAGAATGATTTTTATTGACAATCTTAACCGTATCGATTTTAACACTATCATCCTGAGCATTAACAACTATGGATAAACTAAAAAATAGTAATCCTAAAAATGTCAATAATATATTCTTCTTTTTAACCACACCTCAAGTTATAAAAGTCTCACGGCTTTTACAAATCTCGTTTTCCAATAATTTTCATCAAGAGAAGAGATAATCACTCCTTTTGAAGTAGATGAATGCACGAAATTAATTGAACCATTGTGATTTATACTCTCTACAATCCCTACATGTGAGATTGAATTTCCTGACGTATTAAAAAATATTAAGTCCCCAATTTTAACGTTCTCGATTGTAATTTCCTTTCCATATTCTGCTTGATCACTAGAACGTCTCGGCAATTCCAGGTTCATTTCTTTAAAACTGACATAAACCAATCCTGAACAATCAAACCCGGTAGTTGTAATTCCCCCATATTTATAAGGTGTCCCTAAATAAGATTTCGCTGTTTTTAGAATTTTATTCACATGTCGAGATGCATTGTCATCTGTATTTTTAGAACGATAAACTTCAGAAGAATCAGCCTTTTTAGTAGAAGTGTATACCTTTTTAGAACCTGTTTTTTTATAAGAAGTCACTTTACTGCTCCCACAAGATGTTAAAAGTAAACTTGCGATTAAAATTGTTGTAAGGTATATCTGCTTCTTCATTTTCGGTTCTATTTTCTTCAACAAATTTTCAACGAATAAAATTACTAAATATTATTCTGCATTACTTCTGTTAATAATTGTTTGGCTCTTAAAAGACGAACTTTAACATTTGGTAAGCTTAAATTTAGCTCTTCTGCTATTTCTTTATATGTTTTATCTTCGATATAACGGAGTTCGATAATTCTTTGGTAAGGTTCTCTTAATTTAGCAATAGCTTTTATTAGTGTATCATTATCTTGCTTAAGAATCAAATGCTCTTCAGGTGAAGGGTGATCCTCTAAAATTTCAAGAAGATTTCTTCCATCATCTATCGAAATATTTAGTTTTGACGACTTTCTGATATGATCAATCATTGTATTATGAGCAATAGAAATTACCCATGTAGTAAAGTCAAAATCTTCGTTGTATAATTTTAATTTTGTAAAGACCTTTGTAAACGTTTCAATCGCAATATCTTCTGCTTCTTCTTCGTTCCTTATTTTATTATAAACATAATGATAAACTTTGTTCCACAAAACCTCTATCACAGCATTTTGAGCATTTCGTTTCCCTTTTTTAGCTTCTAAAATTATGTTTTCTAATGTCATTTATAAAATCAATTATGCTAAATATAACAAAATATATCATATAAAAAAAGCTTCAATATAATATTGAAGCTTAAAATCTGTAGACCCACAGGGATTCGAACCCCAACTAGCGGCACCAAAAACCGATGTGCTACCGTTACACCATGGGTCTGTTTAATTTTATTTCAATTTTGCAATTATTTTACTTAACTAAGTTAGATAAAAATGCCTCAACAATTGCTTATCGAGGCATAAGACTTTGTAGACCCACAGGGATTCGAACCCCAACTAGCGGCACCAAAAACCGATGTGCTACCGTTACACCATGGGTCTATGTCTTAATTGCTGTGCAAATATAGAAAGGTTTTTTTATTCTCCAAAACTAATTTTACAAGTTTTTAGCTAAAACAGACGTTTACTACGATAAGCTATTGAAAATGAATTTTAAAAAATAATTAATTTTTTTACTTTTTTTCAATTAAAGCTTCATACGAATGATTTCATTCTTAAATTTACGTTTCAAATCTTGTCCGCAATCAAAAACCATTTGCTCATTTGAAGGAAAAGGAACAGGTCTTCTGCCTACCATATTCAAATAATCTCGATCCAATGAACGGCGGTCTCCTTTGTAATTTCCATAAGAATCTCTAAAAAGATATTGGCTCACTAAATTTTTAGATTCGATGGGTTTCTCTTTTTGATTATCGATGAAGTAATATCGGGCTGTAATTGCGGCTTCTTTAATGCGTTGAATTTCCTCAAAACGACTTTTTACAATAATGTAGCGATCAACCATTACCGGTTTTCCATCTTTATCTTTCACCACTTCTCCGTTTTGAACCAACTCTTCTTTTCCATCTACAATCCTTTTTTCAAAATTATGAACTTCTATTTTTTCTCTTTCGGGTGATACATTTATCGTTTCAAAACTTAGCTGAATTACATAATCATATGAGCTGTTTAGCTTTCCTGTATAAAATTCAGTCCATCGTGTATCCAATCCATATGAATTAAAATCTAACAAATCTCTTTCCAACATTTTCGGAATAACTACTTCAGTATTATTGACCAATTGAACCAAAACTTTATACATTCCGTTGGCTCTTGCGTTATTCATTAAACTACGTGTATCCTTGAAATTCGCATAGACCGTTTCCAACAATTCAAATTTTTGATAAGCTGTTTGAGCATTCATCTTTCCTCCTTGAAGGAGAAATGATTTTCCGTCATCATATAAAAACTGTGCATATTTTTCTTGAATCGTTCTATAAGCTGAAGAATAATCTTTGATCCTGAAAGTGTAATTTTTCCCGTTAATTGTTCTTCCATTGATACCGGAAATTGTTTTCTGTCTTTCTTGTAAACGCGAGATGATTTGATAGGCTTCTTGATATTTAGAAGGACTCGCTAAAGATTCTATTTCTTTTAATCTATTTTCGTCTGTTTGCTGTCCTTTGTGATAAGCTTCAAAAATTAACGGAACATACTTCATTCCGTTTTTTTCAGACGGATTTTTAAAATATGCTTGTGTAGCCTGTTCAAATGCTTGTTGAAAGTTACCTGAAACTAAAGCGGTATTCGCTGATTTATAAGAATTGCAATTTGTAAAGAAAAGTAAAGAGAGAGTAAAAACAAGTAATTTTATTTTCATTATAGGTGAGTTTTTGTTTTTTTTAGCAAAAAGAAAGCCAAACAAATTGGCTTCTTTACTTTATATATTATTCAGCGAAAATAATCGAATTATCTCCTAAAGACTTCAATCTAACCAAAGATTCAACTCTAATATTTTCATTCAGTAAGCGCTCGCGTCCTTCCTGAAAAGATTTTTCGATAATGAATCCCATTCCCAGAAGATTTGCTCCTGCCTGCTTTATTAAATCTTCGACACCTAATGCTGCATTTCCGTTCGCTAAAAAATCATCAATAAAAATAACATTGTCATTTTCATTTAAAAATTGGCTACTTACGCAGACATCATAAGTTCTGTCCTTTGTATAGGAATAAACTTGTGAAGTATAAAAATCTGCCATTGTTTTTGGTTTTGCTTTCTTCACAAAAACAACTGGTAAGTTTAATTCTAATCCTACCATAATTGCCGGTGCAATTCCGCTGGCTTCAATTGTAATAATTTTATTTAGCTTTAAATCTGAAAATCGTTGTACAAATTCAGATGCAATTGCTTTCATTAAGATTGGATCCATTTGGTGATTGATAAAACTATCAACTTTTAAAATTCCACCATCGAAACTTTTTCCATCTTTTAGAATTCTTTCTTTTAAAAGTTCCATTAATTCGTTTTTAAAGTTTACAAAGAAAAAAGCTGCTTCAAAAAAGTGTTATGATCAATCAAGCATTCGTAAAACATAATCTTTGAAAAGATTTCTTTGCAAGCTTGAACTAACATTCATTTTTTGAAACAGCTTTTTATACTATTTTTTTCAGCTTATTCCCACTCGATAGTTGCCGGTGGTTTTGAACTGATATCGTAAGCTACACGGTTAATTCCTTTTACCTCATTGATAATTCTGTTCGAAACTAATTCTAAAAACTCGTAAGGTAATTTAGACCAAGTCGCCGTCATGAAATCAATTGTATTTGCAGAACGAACAACCGCTGTATATTCATATGTACGTTCATCCCCCATTACTCCTACTGATTTTACGGGTAATAAAACTACGAAAGCCTGAGAAACTTCATCGTATAAATTATGTGCATAAAGCTCGTCAATAAAGATTTGATCTGCTTCTTGTAAAATACGTACTTTCTCTTCATCTACTTCACCCAACACACGGATTCCTAATCCCGGTCCAGGAAATGGATGACGGTAAACCAATTCACGAGGAATACCTAATTCAACTCCTACTTTACGAACCTCATCTTTGAATAATTCACGTAAAGGCTCTAATAACTGAAGTTTCATTTCTTCCGGTAATCCTCCCACATTATGGTGTGATTTGATTGTTGCAGAAGGCCCTTTTACAGATTGAGATTCGATCACATCAGGATAAATAGTTCCTTGTGCCAAGAAAGCTGCGTCCTCAAATTTATTTGATTCTTCATCAAAAACAGCAACGAAGTCTTTCCCTATTGATTTACGTTTTGCTTCCGGTTCATCGATACCTTTCAAGTTTGCTAAGAAACGTTCTGAAGCATCTACCATCTTGATGTTCATGTTGAAGTGTTTTCCGTAATTTTCCATTACTTTTTTCCCTTCATCTTTTCTTAATAGACCCGTATCAACAAAAATACATGTCAATTGATCTCCAATTGCACGATGAATTAAAACAGCTGCTACAGAAGAGTCAACACCGCCAGAAAGCCCTAAAATCACTTTTTTATCTCCTACAACTTCTTTAATACGAGCAATTTCGGTTTCGATAAAATCTTTTAAAACCCAATTCTTTTTTGCTTCACAAATAGTAAAAACAAAATTTTCTAACATTTTAGATCCATACTCAGAATGTGTAACTTCAGGATGAAACTGAACAGCAAAAATCTTTTGTTCTTCATTTGCAATAGCCGCAATATCGATAGTGGATTTTCCTGAAACTGTAAAACCTGTTGGGGCTGTCATTACTTCATCAAAATGACTCATCCAAACTGTAGATTGTTCTGGAACACCTTCAAATAAACTGTTTTGAGCTAAAACGGTTAATTCAGATTTTCCATACTCTCCTTTTTCGCCTTTTTTCACTTCACCTCCCAATAAATGAGAAATCAATTGCATTCCGTAACAAATTCCTAAAACAGGAACTCCTAATTCGAATAATTCTTTTTCTACCAAAGCTGCTTCTTCTCCGAATACGGAAGAAGGTCCTCCTGATAAAATGATTCCTTTTGGATTGTGTTTTTTGATTTCTTCGACTGAAGTATTGTAGGGAATAATTTCTGTATAAACTCCAAATTCTCGAATTCGACGCGCAATTAACTGATTGTATTGCGAACCGAAATCTAAAATAATAATTCCTTGCGTCATTGTGTTTGTCTTTGTGCAAAATTAAGGTGAATTCGCTTTTATTCCAATTTTATTCCCTCCAAAATTTTCTTTTTTTTCATCAGTTAGCTGAACTTAATATTTTCATAACTTTAAAACAGATTAAACGAAATAATTTTACTTCGAAAAACAATTCATCATGAAAAAAATTATATTTACTGCCTTAACAACCTTTATGATTGCAACTATAGCGAATGCTCAGAAAATTATTGCTCACCGTGGATACTGGGATACAGAAAACAATGCGAAAAACTCTATTCAATCTCTAAAATCTGCTCAAGACATCAAAACTTACGGTTCTGAATTTGATGTATTAATTAGTGCTGATGATGTGTTAATGGTTAATCACGATGATCATTACCAAGGTCATACGATAGAAACGACTAACTCTTCTATATTAAAAAATTTAAAACTGGCCAATAACGAAAATATGCCAACTTTAGAAGATTATTTCATTCAAGGAAAAAAGAATAGAAATGTAAAGTTAATTTTTGAATTAAAACCTCATTCTTCAAAAGAAAATGAAGATCGTGCTGTAAAAAAAGCAATTGAACTCATCAAAAAGCATAAAATAGAGGAACAAATAGAAATTATTTCGTTCAGCAAAAACATTTGTGATCAATTTAAAAAATTAGCTCCAAAATACCATGTTTCCTACTTAAACGGTGATTTATCTCCACAAGAAGTAAAAGCAAAAGATTGGAATGGAATTGATTACCATTACAGTGTTTTTCAAAAAAATCCGACTTGGGTAAAAGAAGCGAAAAATTTAGGATTATTGGTTAACGTTTGGACAGTTAACGAACCTAAAGTTATGCAAGAAATGATTGAAATGAAAGTTGATTATATCACCACGGACAAACCTTTAGTTTTACAAGCGCTTTTGACTAAATAATTAGTATATTTAGCGGAATAAGAAACTATTTAATGTCTACACTCAACTCATTCGAAATTTATTCGTTTACCACTTTAAACCAAATTCATAAAGACTATATTTATAAAATTTGGAACAATGAGTATCCTGTAAATTTAGCTTTTAAAGATTTACAAGAAGTTGATAATTACTTGAATAATTTAATCCATGCCAAACATTTTTTTGTTGTAAATGAACACAATCAGTTGCAAGGTTGGGCGGTTATTTTTGAAAGAGATTACGAAAAGTGGTTTGCTATAATCATTGAGAGTACACTACATCATCTTGGTTTAGGACGTAAATTTCTCAACAGATTGAAAACTTTTTCTACAGAATTAAATGGTTGGGTAATTGACCATCAAAATGATATAAAAGCTAATGGAGAGCCTTATCACTCTCCTTTGGCTTTTTATTTAAAAAATGATTTTGTACAAATTTCTGAAACTCGCTTGGAATTAAATAAAATTTCAGCAGTTAAAATAAATTGGAGAGAATAAAAAAGAGAAGCTTAAACTTCTCTTTTTTTCTATTTTCCTAAAACCTTCTCTAATTCTGAACTTCCTTGTATATTTCGCATTTGTCTTTCAATATGGCTTGCCCGTCTGCTAATGAAAGATGAAGGTGGATTAACATTGTATTTTCTTGGCAGTGGTAATGCTGCTGCAATACGAGCTGCTTCATTTTTTGTCAACTCTTTTGCCGGCTTACTAAAATAATATTCAGATGCCGCTTCGACTCCGAAAACACCGATTCCCATTTCAGAAGTATTCAAATACATTTCTAAAATTCGCTGTTTTCCCCAAATTTTTTCAATCATAAATGTAAAATACACTTCTAATCCTTTTCTCAACCAAGACCTACCCTGCCACAGAAAAACATTTTTTGCAACTTGTTGAGAAATAGTTGAGCCTCCTCGAAGTTTCTTTCCTTCTTTATTTTTCTCTATTGCTTCCTGAATTCCATCTATATCGAATCCATTGTGAACAGGAAACTTTTGATCTTCAGATCCTATAACCGCTAATTTTATATTTCGTCCCATTTCATCATACGAAATATAATCACGCTTCAATTTTCCTTGTTCTATTCCCTGCTGAATTTGTGTAATAGTAAAAGGAGGATTTATCCATTTCAACGCAACTATATATAATAGATGAGCTACAAAAAGATATAGTATAATTTTACGAATAAATTTAAACATTTTGTGATCTTACATTATAAGAACAAAGTTATACGATTTATTGAATTCTGAAAATAAAAAATACAGTCTGTAATTAGATTTTTAGAATGAATAATCTTTCTTATTTTTTCTCTTTCAATCAAAAAAAGCAACCTTACTCAGGTTGCTTTTTTTGATGATTATATTTTTAAACTTGATTAATTTACTTTACTTAAAGTACGTATGCGAATTTCTTTCAAAATTTCTTCTACCGTCTTCCCTATATAAGCCCCTTCTTCGACAATAGGGTACAATTGATCATACGACATAATACGTGTATTATCGATACGTAAATTTACATGAGAACGATTAAAATCTCGGTGAGATTTTACACCCGTTGCAGAAATTAATTCTGATAAGATGTGCATTGTTTTCTTGTGGAAATTATACATACGTGTCGCTTTATCTTGTACATCCAGTCCTTTCATTAATTCACGATCTTGTGTCGCAACACCAACCGGACATGTATTTGTATTACATTGTAATGCTTGAATACAACCAACAGCCATCATCATAGCACGAGCAGAATAAACTAAATCCGCCCCAATTGCCATTGCCCGAGCAATATGGAAAGAAGAAATAATTTTACCTGAAGCGACAACACGAATATCTTTTTTAAGACCATATCCACGTAATGTATCAACTGCAAAAGCTAAACCGTCTAATAAAGGCATACCTAAAGAGTTTGAAAACTCTACAGGAGCTGCTCCTGTCCCTCCTTCTCCACCATCAATTGCAATATAATCCGGTTTAATTCCGGTTTTGATCATTGCTTCACAAATCTCAATAAACTCTCGCTTAATTCCGATACATAATTTAAAACCAACTGGTTTTCCTCCAGATAATTCTCTTAGCTGTTTGATAAAATGTAGCATTCCTTCTGCATCAGAAAACGCAGCGTGAGAAGGTGGTGAATCTACTGTTGTATAAGGTTCTACAGCACGAATAGCTGCAATTTCCGGTGTATTTTTATTTGCAGGCAAAATTCCTCCGTGACCTGGTTTTGCACCTTGAGAAATTTTCAACTCAATCATTTTTACATTTGGTAAAGTTGCGCGCTCTACATATTTATCAGGGTCAAAACCTCCGTCTTTGGCACGACATCCAAAATAACCTGTACCAATTTGCCAAATCAAATCTCCTCCCGGTTCTAAATGGTATGGCGAAATACCTCCTTCTCCAGTATTATGAGCAAAATTTCCTAATTTAGCTCCTTTGTTCATGGCTAAAACAGCATTTTCACTTAATGAACCGAAAGACATCGCAGAGATATTCAATAAACTAGCCAAATATGGTTGCTTACATTCGCTTCCTCCAACTTTTACACGAGGATCATCAGCATGTTTTATTTTTCCGGCATACATAGAATGATTCAACCACTCGTATCCAGGTTCGTAAACATCTAATTGCGTTCCGAAAGGAACTGTATCAATCACATTCTTTGCACGACGGTATACCATACTACGCATCAAACGATCAATAGGTTTTCCTTCCGTATCTGTTTCAACAAAATATTGCATGATTTCCGGACGAATACTTTCTAATAAATAACGACCATGTCCTACAATAGGGAAGTTTCTTCTAATAGCATGTTTTGTTTGTGTGATGTCAGCAATACCTAAGGCAATTAATGGAAGAATAATTATTAAAGACCATAATATTCCTGGCCAGAAATAAGAAATTACTCCAATAGCAACAAGAGTAATGATAGATCCTACTACGAAAAGTTGTCTTACTTTCATAAGTAAAAATTTAAATGATTTTGATTAAAAATTTGGTGTCAAATATATCTAAAAAAACTCGGTTTAACGCCTTAAATTCTGAAAATAATTTCTTTTAAAATATTGATTTCAAACGTTAGAGAAAAACGATTATTTGAAATAAATTAACAATTATCTAATGTCGTGAAATAAAATGAAATATTATTCAGATTTTTTTAAAAGATATTCAAACTTTTAACAAAAAGATAATAGAATCATTCTTTGTAAACCCTTGTTAAATCCAATAATTTAATTGGTCCCATCGAAAAATTCTTCACTTTTTTATTTAAAAACAACGTGGTTTGATCATAAAACAATGGCAGAATCGGTGCATTTTTCATCATCAAAGCATCCATTTTTTGATAGATTTTAGCACGTTCGTCCGGATTGTTAATTAAAAAAGCCTGCTCATACAATTGATCAAATTCTGCATTCTTGTAATGAGAATAATTTGGTCCTTCCGGCGCAAAGTTTTTTGAATAATACAATGACAAGAAGTTTTCGGCATCCGGATAATCAGCTCCCCAATTTGCACGGAATAATGTAAATTTACCTGTTGCTTTTCCATCTCGCATTGTTGGTCCGGGAACAACGTTTACTTTAATTGGTAAACCTAATTTTGCCATTTCCGCCGCAATATATTCGCATACATCCACATATTCTTGTACAGTAGTCAATTCTATTGGAACCATTTTTTTGTTCTCATTTTTATAGCTATTGACTAATTCGCGTGCTTTTTTAGGATTATAGGCATAACCACTCTCTGCTGAATAACCCGGTAAGCCTTTCGGAATGAATCCTCCATCCGCAGCAAACGCCTGTCCTTTCATCATATATTTTATAATCTTCTCTTTATCCACACCATAATTCAGTGCCTGACGAAGTTTTAAATCTATTGCATTTGGCGCATCAAGATAAAAACACAAATAAACTGTACTTAAATAAGGAACTTTCTGAATCATTAAAGTCGTTGAATATTTAGGATTCAAATCTCCTATTGGATTTAAAATTTCATCTTTATAAGATGGATCCAAATCAGCCATCATATCCAAATTCCCTTTGATTAATTCTAAGAATTCGGAATTTTTTTCAGGAAGAAAAGATAAATTTACGGCTTCCAAATAAGGCAAACGTTTGCCTTTTTCATCAAATTCGAAATACAACGGGTTTTTTCTAAAAACCATTTTTACATTATCTTCCCAAATCTTGAATTGAAACGGTCCCGTACCTATCGGATGCTTCAAAAATTCTTCATTTCCGTTTTGAAACAATTCTTTTGGGACAACCGAAGCATATTTCATTGAAATCAGTCCAAGAAATGCAGGATATGCTTCTTTTAATTTTATTTCAAAAACTGTATCGTTAATCGCTTTATATGAATCGATATTATTCATAATCCAACCTCCGGAACCACCAACTTTCGGATCTTTTAATCGATTAAAACTGTATTCAAAATCAGCAGCTGTTACAATACGGGTAGAATCTTTTCCAAAAGCTGCATGTTTATGGAAATAAACATCTTTTCTTAACTGAAATAAATAGGTTTTTCCATCTTGAGAAATTGTCCATGATTTTGCAAGATCTGGTTGAATCTCAAGTTTATTATCAATCTTTACCAAACTATTATAAATTAAGTTACACGCCCAATTGTTGGCTTGAGTACGTGCATTAATAGGATCTAAAGAAGAAATATTATCGTAACGATTTAATTTAAATACTTTGTTTTCATCGATTTCAATTTTCTTAGTACATGAAAATATTGAAACGAATAACATGATGTAGATAAAGTATTTAGTCATTTTGAATAGCTGATTTATTTATGTTTCAAAACTATGGATAATTTCTTAAATTTGCAGCTATGAATAATCAAACTAAAACAGTTGCATTTCATACATTGGGATGTAAACTTAATTTTTCTGAAACTTCGACGATCGCAAGAAACTTGAAAGACAATGGTTATCAGAAGGTTGAGTTTACAGATTCTGCGAATGTGTATATCATTAATACATGTTCGGTAACCGCAAATGCAGACAAAGAGTGCAGAACGATTGTAAAAAATGCAATGAAAGCAAATCCCGATGGATTTGTTGTTGTTGTAGGTTGTTATGCGCAATTGAAACCGCAAGAAATTGCGGAAATGGAAGGTGTTGATTTGGTTTTAGGAGCTGCAGAAAAATTTAATATTGCTGAATATTTAGACGATATCAATAAAAAAGAAGAAACAATTGTTCATTCTTGTGAAATTGAAGAAGCGGACTTTTATGTCGGTTCTTATTCAATTGGGGATCGTACGCGTGCATTTTTAAAAGTACAAGACGGTTGCGACTACAAATGTACCTATTGTACAATTCCTTTAGCTCGTGGTATTTCACGTTCTGACACAGTTGAAAATGTCATTAAAAATGCAAATGAAATTGCTCAGAAAGGAATCAAAGAAATAGTATTAACCGGGGTAAATATTGGTGACTATGGGAAAGGTGAGTTTGGAAATAAAAAACACGAACATACGTTCTTAGAATTGGTGCAAGAATTGGATCAAGTTCAATCCATAGAACGAATCAGAATTTCTTCTATTGAACCAAATTTATTGAAGAACGAAACAATTGAATTTGTTTCAAACAGCAACCGATTTGTTCCACATTTTCATATTCCGTTGCAATCGGGTAGCGATGAGATTTTGAAAAAAATGAAGCGTCGTTATTTATCAAATCTTTATTTAGATCGTGTAACGAAGATTCGCGAAGTCATGCCAAATGCTTGTATTGGTGTAGATGTGATTGTCGGTTTTCCGGGTGAAACAGAGGAGTTGTTTATGGAAACATATCATTTCTTGAATGAATTACCGATTAGTTATTTGCATGTCTTCACTTATTCTGAACGAGATAATACAGAAGCAATCGAGTTTGAAGGAGTTGTCGATCAAGGAGAGCGTAAACGCCGCAATAAAATGTTGAGAATCTTATCGGAGAAAAAACGCCAGGCATTTTATCAATCCCAATTAAAATCTACTCAAAAAGTTCTTTGGGAACATGATAATAAAGATGGAAAAATGTTTGGTTTTACTGAAAATTATGTAAAAGTTCAGACAGATTTTAATCCGGAATTAGTTAACGAAACACAATTGGTGGAGTTGACAAGAATCAATCACAACGGAATTGTTGAAGTAAAAATTCACGAACTGGAATTAGCAAAATAAAATTTGTAAATATTAGTTAAAAAGAAGCTCAAGTATTTTGAGCTTCTTTTTTTTGATTTACCTTTACATTTAGGAATAATAATTGTAGTTTTAAAATTAAAAATTAAAGTCATGAAAATTATACATTTTACTTTTATAATTTTGTTGTCTTTATTTGTAACAAGCTGTGGAACAGTTCAGGTGAGTACAGATTATGATAGGTCAACAAATTTCGCAACGTATAAAACTTATTCTTTTCATCAGAAAGGATTGGATAAGCTGAAAGTGAATGATCTAGATAAAAATAGATTAATTAAAGCAATTGACACACAAATGGCTACTAAAGGGTTTACAAAAGTAAATTCTGATGCAGATTTGGTGATTAATTTATTAACAAGCTCTAAAGAACAAATTTCTGTCAATAATAATGCATGGGGCTATGGGCCTTACGGATATTACGGAGGCTTTTATGGAGGTAACAGTGTTTCGTCTTATCAAGCCGGTACAATTGTAATTGATATTATTGATGATAAACGTAATATCTTGGTATGGCAAGGTGTCGGCTCTGATCTTAACCTAAGTAATATTAGTGCAAAAGCAGAAAGAATTCCTAAAGCAATTGCGGAAATTTTATCAAAGTTTCCTCCACAACCAAAACAATGATTCTGATTATTTATAATTATCAAGCTCTTCTAAGAAGGGCTTTTTTTATGAAATGAAAATTATATTAAAAAAAACTTTAATTTTGTTAAAAATATAACAATAACTTATGAAAAATTTAAAAACCAATCTATTAAGTTTATTCCTATTAAGTTTATCAACTTTTTCTTTTGCTCAAATTGAATTTGGTGTAAAAGGAGGTGTTGGACTTAGTAATACTACAGTAGTTCATGGAGTCTCAAAAGAGCGATTTGGGTTTTTAGGTGGAGCTGTTGCAAAATATCAATTGACAACAAAAAATGAAAACCACTACTTACAAGCAGAGGTATTATACACAAATCAAGGAGAATATTCATTATTTAAAGAAGGTGGAAAAAAATACAAAGCTTTCCTAAATTACATTAATGTCCCAATTATGTACAAATATTATTTTGATGATCAAGGGAAAGATTTCTTCTTAGAAGCTGGTCCGCAACTTGGTTTTAAAGTATCAGAAAAGTTTGATGATGGTGAACCTGAAAAAGATAATAATATTCCTAAATCATTTGATTTAGCTTTTAATATTGGAGGAGGTTATTCTATTGACAGAAAATACGAGATCAATTTACGCTATCAATATGGATTAATTGATACTTATGATTTTAATCGCTGGGATAATGGTACAAACAGAACCTCTTTCTTAACTTTAGGAATAACCTATTTTTTTAAATAAATTCAAACCGCTTTTAAGCGGTTTTTTTATACCTGAAACTTTCTAATAAAACTAGACGGGCGGAAACCTGTATGTTCCAAAAATGCGTCTGAAAATGTTTTTCTCGAATTAAAACCCGTTTCCTCAGCCAAAGCATCAATGGTATACTTTTTCAGATCAGGTTCATCCTTCAAACGTTTCAAGATATAACTAATTCTCAATGCATTGATATATTGATTAAAGTTTTTATCCCTTGAGCGATTGATATAATTTGAAACAATTGTACGATTTGCATTTAGTTCGGCCACTAAGTCATTCAACGAAATTTTTGGATTCAAAAATAATTGTCTTTGTTCAAAGGAAAGCAAGCTTTTTTCAAACTCACTATCTGTTCTCAGGTCTGTTTTAATTCCTTTTAATTTATCTATTTTTTTAGAACGAAGTTCTTTGGCCGTTAAATCATCAATTCGACTTAATAAATCAGCTTTCCTTCTTTGATAATTTTGATTCACTCTATACAAAAAAAATCCTCCCGAGATTACAAGTAAAGAGAATCCTAAAAAAGTAAAATTTCTAAAATTTATGTTCTTTTGTTTAAGCTGATTTCTCTCTGCTTTTAAAAAACTGTTTTCATATCTTTCATAATTTGACTTCAATACCGTTTTATCATTTGCATAAAACAAGCTATCAAAAGATAATAAGTTGTTGATAGAGGTTAATTTATCTTTTCTATTTCCATGTATTTCATCGTACTCAAGTGTTCGTTCATAGGAAAGTCGTAATTCTTCATCTACAATCCTATATTCTTTAGACATTGCAACAACATTTTTAAAATACCCTACTGCTTCATTTTCCTTTTTTTGCTGATATAAAATTTCGCCTAAGAATTGTTCTGTTAGTATATACCATTTCACATCATTTTGTTTCAAAAATGTTTTCTGTGTATGTTTCAATGTCGCAAATGCAGCTTTATAATCCTTTTTATAAAAGTCTATAATTCCCTTATTTTTTAATGCATATTGATAATTCAGTGTATCTCTTGTTTCTGACAATTCTATTTTATTGTAATATTCACTTTTTTCCAGTCGATTAAATTTACTATACAGATAAGTTAACTTCCCTAAAACAGCTAAGTAGATGCTGAAAGATTTTGGTTGATTCTTATGCTTTTTAAAATAAGTGAAACAATCTTCATACAATTGCATCGATTCTTTCAACTGATTCAAATTTTCTTTGGTTTTCGCTATCCCAAACAAAGAGGAATAAAAAAAGAAATCATCTTTTATTTCAGTAGAAATCTGATTGGAAATTGTAAAGTTTTTTAACGCATTGTTGTAATTACGCTGTTCCAAGAAGTAATTTCCTTTCTCCATGTAAGCTTCGCTCAAAACTGATTTATCATTCAACCGATAAGCAGCCGTTATGGTAGAATCAATTGTTCTTAAATTTTCTTCTATTAATTCATTGTTTTTGTGACGCAAAAACTCAGCTTTTTCTGTTTGTGTTTTTCCAAATAAATCTATTGAACTGATTATTAAGAAAATAACAAATAAAATCTTACATTTTTTATTTTCCGAAATATTAAAAACTAATCTATTGTATTTCTTTAATTTATATAACATCGTAATCAATTATCATTTCTCCCCAACTTTCTAAAAATCATTTGAAAATATCAATTAAAATTGTGTGTACAAAACTTTTAATCACCATAACCAAAAGTAAAACAATTTTTAATACCATTTTATTATGAAGTTTATACAACTTTTTTTAATTCTTTTTTCTTCTTATACTTTTGCTCAAGACATTTTTTCCATAAAAGGAAAAATCTCTTCACAAAACGAACAAGATACAATTCAAGCTGAAATTATTTTATATGATGAATTTCAAAATACAATACAAACAATTCATACCGAGAATTCTTACTTTTATTTTAAAGATCTAGAACCTAAAACATATTCAATTTCAGTTATTTACAAAAATAACATTCAAGATGAAGCCCCGTTTTATTTGGATAAAGATAAAATATTGAATTTAAAAATTAATGAATCCATTACGATAAACGAAGTTGTTCTTAATAACAGAAAGCAAACTTTCAAAATAGAAAATGGGAATTTAATCGTAGATGTAGCGAATTCCAATTTGAATAAAACAACCAATTCAACTGAACTTTTATCAAAATTACCTGGAATAATACTTGGGACAGATCGCGAGTCGTTAACTATTATAGGAAAAGGAGCTCCTTTGCTTTACTTAGATAACCAACAAGTTGATTTCACAACCATAAGCAATTTAGCTGTAGAAGACATAAAATCGGTTGAAATCATCAAAAATCCATCGGCAAAATATGAAGCAAACGGAAAGTCCGTGATCAAAATCAATTTAAGGGACAGCAAAAAAGAGGGTTTAAAATTCACTCTTCAAGAAACACTATCTTTTAAAAGAAAATTTAATAGTTACTTTAATTCAACATTACAGTTCCGAAAAAAAAGAAGTGAATTTAAATTTAATGCTGCTTATAATCAACTAAATCCTTGGGAAGGAAATGGATTTGATTATCAGATAAACGATCAAGATATTCAATCCGATTATTTCATTCAATCCCAAACCAAGCGTCCACATTTTATTTTTAATACACGTTATTTTCAGGAATTAAATGACAACGGCGATTATATCACTTTCAGCGTTAATTCGAGTTTCAGAAAAGATAAAGGATTGATTGATACCAATACAAATTACATAGAAAATGATCAAAATGAATCGATCTTAACGTTGAATCACAATGAAGATCATCGGGATTTTATTAATTCTTTGATTAATTATAATAAAAATTTACAAGCAATTGATGCGAATCTCTTAACAGGTTTACAATATACAGTTTATAACAAGGGAACCACTTATCATTTTTACAACAATATTAACGAAAATGGTGTAGAATATAATCAATCACGAGATCAAACGTATAAAATTGATGTATTTGCAGGGAAGTTTGATATTGAGAAGAAATTTGAATCTGATCAAAAAATAGAATTTGGAGGACGTTTTACTCATGCAAAAGCTGTAACGAATAATGAAACTTTCTTTCCTGATAATTTAACCGAAAAATTTATTTATCATTTCAAAGAATTGAATCTTGCAGGCTATTTCCAATACGTAAAAAGCTATGAAAAATGGGATTATAAAATTGGTTTAAGAACAGAAACCACAAATTCAAAAGGCTTCGATAAAATGAAAGGAGTAACTGATATTGACAAACAATTTATTGATTGGTTTCCAAATGCCGAAATGAATTATAAATTCGACAACAATCACAATCTAACATTTTTTTATAAACGTTCTATTGACCGGCCAAACTATAGCAATATTTCTTCAGGAAACCTGTACGGAAGTCCTTATATCGAATACAGCGGAAACTTTAATATTTTACCGACTTATGCCAATATATTTACAGTGAATTATTCGATCAAAAAATGGGCATTGAGCACCTCGTTTTATCAAAGTAAAAATCCGTTAGGTTATACATTAGTTTATGATGACATAAGAAATATTTCCACTTTTACAGCTGTTAATTTCGATAGAGAAATGAACTATTCAATAAGTTTAGATGTCCCATTCCAATCTAAATTTTGGTCTTCTCAATTTAGTTTTTCACTAAACTATACTGAAACACATGATAAAACAGCTTATTTAAGAAAATCGATCCCATATGTTTATTTGTATTCAAATCATTCATTTCAACTAGGAGAAAAGTTCAACTTTTTAATTGATGGGTATTGGTTGACAAAGCGAACAGAAGGAATTTATGAACGAAATTCTCAAATTATTGTCAATCTCGGTTTAACTAAATCGTACAAAAACTTCGATTTTACTCTTCGTTTTAACGATCTATTCAAGCAAATGGAATTCCGAGAAATTTTAAATTATAAAAAAATCAATTCCAAAAATGTATTTTTTGTGGATAACCAAGAACTTTCCATTGGGATAAAGTACAATTTCGGAAAGTTGAATCAATCAATCCTCAAAGAAAACAACGTAAATGATGATGAAAATAGAATTAAATAAAATTGAACCAAAAAAGCCATTCTTTCGAATGGCTTTTAATTTATGGATTTGTTAGAATAGTTTTTCTTGTATTACAATTCTAAAGCTCTTTTAGCATCACCTCCCATTAATACGTTTAATGGATCTTCAACACCTTCTTTAACTGCAACTAAGAATCCTACAGATTCGCGTCCGTCAATAATACGGTGGTCATAAGATAAAGCAACATACATCATTGGAGCAATAACAATTTGTCCGTTTTTAACAACCGGACGCTCAACGATATTGTGCATTCCTAAGATACCTGACTGAGGTGGGTTGATGATTGGCGTAGACATCATAGATCCAAATACACCACCATTTGTGATTGTAAATGTCCCTCCTGTCATTTCATCAACAGAAATTTTTCCGTCACGTACTTTGATCGCTAAATCTTTGATCGATTGCTCTACACCACGGAACGTTAAATTTTCTGCATTACGTACTACTGGTACCATTAAACCTTTTGGTCCTGATACTGCAACAGAAACATCAGCAAAATCAAATTTTACTTGGTAGTCACCATCAATCATAGAGTTTACATCCGGATATAACTCTAATGCACGAGTAACTGCTTTTGTAAAGAAAGACATAAATCCTAAACCAACACCATGTTTAGCTTTGAATTCGTCTTTGTATTGGTTACGTAAAGCAAAGATTGCAGACATATCAACTTCGTTGAATGTCGTTAACATTGCAGTTTCATTTTTAACAGAAACTAAACGTTGTGCAATTTTACGACGTAATGATGATAATTTTTTCTCTGATTGAGCACGAGTTCCTTGAGTAGAAGTTCCCATAGCCGGAGTAAAACGTACAGCGTCATCTTGAGTGATGCGTCCGTCACGTCCTGATCCTTTTACTTGAGAAGCATCAATGCCTTTCTCATCTAAAACTTTTTTAGCAGCTGGAGATGGAGTTCCCGTAGCATAAGTTGCGGCTGGAGCAGCAGGTGCTGGAGTAGCAACCGGAGCTGGAACAGCTTTTACTTCTTCTTTAACTTCAGCCTTAGGAGCTTCCGCAGCTGGTGCGCTACCTCCTTCTGGTCTTGGAGCATCCGTATCAATAAGACAAACAACTTGTCCTACTTCTACAACATCACCTTCTTCAGCTTTTAAAGTAATAATTCCACTTTCTTCTGCTGGCAATTCTAATGTCGCTTTATCTGAGTCAACCTCTGCAATTGCTTGGTCTTTTTCTACGTAATCACCGTCTTTTACTAACCACGTAGCGATCTCTACTTCTGTGATTGATTCCCCTGGTGATGGGACTTTCATTTCTAACATATCTATTAGCTTTATTTTTTAATTGAATACTTTATTAATTACCTCTTCGTAAATTGCAGCCCAACGTTTGCTTGAACCTGGTGCTGTGGCAGCACTTTCTGCTGGAGAAACGACGTCGAATGGATATTTTCTTAATTTACGTAAGATGTACATCCAAGCTCCCATATTTTCTGGTTCTTCTTGCGCCCAAACCAATTTAGCATTACCAAATTTAGAGATGATTGCATCTACTTTTTCTTCGTTCAATGGGTATAGTTGCTCTAAACGAATAATTGCAGTTTCTGTATCTCCTAACTCCTGGCGTTTTTTGTCTAAATCGTAGTAGATTTTCCCTGAACAGAATACTACTTTTTTCACTTTTTTCGCATCTACAGTTACATCTTCGATGATTTCTTGGAATCCTCCATTTGCAAAGTCTGCTAATGATGATACAGCTGATGGATGACGTAATAATGATTTTGGAGACATTACAACCAATGGTTTACGGTAATCTGTTACGACCTGTCTTCTTAAAGCATGGAAGAAGTTGGCTGGAGTTGTGATGTTAGCAACAAACATATTGTTACCGGCACACATTTGTAAGAAACGCTCTAAACGTGCTGAAGAGTGCTCTGCTCCTTGTCCTTCATATCCATGAGGCAATAACATTACTAAACCGTTTTGTAATTTCCATTTATCTTCTGCTGCAGAAATATATTGGTCGATTACAATTTGCGCTCCATTCACGAAATCTCCAAACTGAGCTTCCCAAATAGTTAACGCTTTCGGATTTGCCATTGCATAGCCATAATCGAAACCTAAAACTGCATATTCAGATAATAATGAGTTATAGATTCTTAATTGACCTTGATCATTATTGATATGGTTTAATAAGATAATTTCTTCTTCTGTGTCTTCAGTTTTTACAACCGCATGACGGTGAGAGAATGTTCCACGTTCTACATCTTCTCCAGAAACACGTACATTACGTCCGTCTGTTAAAATAGAACCGAAAGCTAAAGCTTCTCCTAATCCCCAGTCGATTTTATCTTCATCAATCATTTTTCCACGCCCTTCAATTAAACGAGAAACTTTTTTGATTAATTTTTTACCTTCTGGTACTGTAGAAACAGCTTTTGCAATTTCTCTTAATTTCGCTTCGTCGTAAGCCGTATTCGCTTGTTCAAAAACTTTAGCATCATCAGCAATTTCAAATCCTTCCCACTCTTCCGGCATGAAAGGGAAAATGTGATTACGCTCTATTTCTTTAGAAGCTTCGAAGTTTGTTTCTAATAAAGCTTTAAATTCAGCTTCCTTTTGTTTTACAATCTCTTCTCCTATTACACCTTCTTTCAATAATTTATCCTTGTAAATTTCACGAGGATTTGGGTGTTTAGAGATGATGTTATATAATTTTGGTTGAGTGAATTTTGGTTCATCACCTTCGTTATGTCCATATTTACGGTATCCTAATAAATCGATGAATACATCAGAACCGAATTGTGCACGATAATCTGCTGCAAAACGGAAAGCATGAACCACCGCTTCTACATCATCAGAATTCACATGCATTACAGGAGATAATGTTACTTTTGCAACATCTGTACAATAAGTAGACGTACGTGCATCTAAATAGTTTGTTGTAAATCCGATTTGGTTATTTACCACAACATGTACTGTACCACCTGTTTTGTATCCGTCTAATCCTGCCATTTGAACAACTTCATATACGATTCCTTGTCCAGCTACAGCAGCATCACCATGAATTAAAATTGGAATGATTTTAGAATAATCATCTTTGTAATCTTCCTCTGCTTTAGCTCGTGTAATTCCTTCCACAACTGCATCTACAGTTTCTAAATGAGAGGGGTTTGGAGCTAAATTGATTAAGATCTCTTTTCCATTCAATGCTTTGATATGATTTGACGATCCCATATGATATTTAACATCACCGGCCATTAAATCTGTATCAAAAGCTTTTCCTTCAAATTCTGAAAAGATTTGAGAGTATGATTTCCCAAAAATGTTAGCCAGAACATTCAAACGTCCACGGTGAGCCATCCCTACAATAACTTCTTGTACTCCGTGATCAGCAGAACGGTTAATCAATGTATCCAAAGCAGGTATCAAAGATTCATTTCCTTCTACTGAAAAACGTTTTTGACCGACATATTTTGTATGCATAAAGCTTTCAAAAGCAGTAGCTTCATTCAACTTTTCTAATACACGTTCTTTTTCCTCTTTTGATAATTTTGGTTGATTCAAATTTTGGTTTAACCAATTCTGAATCCAATTAATTCTTTGAGGTTCTCTTACATACATATACTCGATTCCGATAGATTCGCAGTACATGTTCTCTAAGTGTCCAATGATTTCACGTAAAGTGATTGGTCCACCAATACCTAAAATTTCTCCAGCGTTGAATGTTAAATCTAAATCAGCATCTGTCAAACCAAAGTTTTTGATGTCTAATGAAGGTTCAAAAGTTCTACGAGCTCTAACAGGGTTAGTCTTCGTAAACAAATGTCCACGAGTACGGTAAGCATCAATCAAATTGATGACTTTAAACTCTTTTTGAACATTGTCTGGAACTTGAGAAACAACAGCTGGATTAACTACTGCTTGTGTTGGTTGACTACCTTTGCTTGAAGCTGCTTTTGGTGCTGGTGCAAATAATGGTTCTCCATCATATGTTGCATTCGCAAAATCATAACCTTGGAAAAAAGCTTTCCAACTTGGTTCAATACTATCCGGATATTGGACGTATTGATCATATAAGTCGCCTATAAACTCTAAATGAGCGGCATTTAAAAACGAAAAACGATCCATAAATTTTACTCTCTATGAGATTTAGCTACAAAAATAAACTATTTAGGGCTTTAAAAAAAATTACTTTCATCATATTTATCTTATCTCGCCATAAAAATATATTATAGTCAAATAATGATTACATTTGATATAAATTTAAGAAAGATTTTACATTTAGATGAGAAATTTTCTAACAAAAAAAATAAATAAACGCTGGATTGGCTTCTTTATAATTTTCGTAATTTTTGCCATTACATTGTGGTCGAGTAACAAAATTGTACAAGAACTAAAACGTGAAGAACACAAGCGCGTAGAGAATTATGCAAAATCGTTGGAGTTGATTAGCTCATCAGAATTTTTGGACTCTAAGACGCAAGATTTTTTATTCAAATTAATTGAAGACAACAAATCTATTCCGGTGGCTCTTGTCGATGAAAAAGGAACTATTGCAGATACTAAAAATATTGACGAATCGATTGTAAAAGATTCTGCTCAATTGAAAAAGTATGTCAACAAAATGAAAACAACAGAACAGAGCATAGAAGTTGAACTGATTGGAACTAAAAATTATGTCTATTTCAAAAACTCTACATTATTAAATCAGCTGCAATATTACCCGCTTATTATTATTTTACTCATCCTTTTATTTTTCGGCTTTTCATATTGGTATTTCAAAACGATTCGCGACACAGAAAAAAGTTATTTGTGGGCAGGTATGGCAAAGGAGACTGCTCATCAAATTGGGACTCCACTCTCATCCTTAATGGGTTGGATCGAATTATTAAAATTAGAAGATATTGATCAAACTTCTGTTGTCGAAATTGAAAAAGATGTTGACCGACTGAAACATATTGCCGAACGTTTTTCTAAAATTGGCTCTACTTCCGAATTAAATCAAACAGATTTAATTGTGACATCGAGACATACTATAAATTATATTTCGCAACGAATTTCAAAAGGAATTGAAGTGAATTTTAAAGCCGATGTCGAAGAATTCAACATCAACCTCAACGCTTCCTTGTACAGTTGGGTCATCGAAAATCTCATGAAAAATGCTGCTGATGCTATGCAAAATAAAGGGGTGTTAGATATTGTCATTACAACAACGAATAAGTTTGTTGAAATCTCTATGACAGATACGGGATCCGGAATTCCAACTAAATTACAAAAAAAGATCTTCGAACCCGGATTTACAACCAAAAAACGTGGTTGGGGATTAGGTTTATCATTGGCTAAACGTATTATTGAAGAATATCACAAAGGAAAAATATTTGTTGCCAAATCATCCAAAGAAACAGGAACTGAGTTTAAGATTTTGTTGAGGAAATAGTTAATGCTAATAAATTGAAAGATAAAAATCATTTGATTTCATTGAAAGTGAAATATTGTAGTTGTTCAAATCCTCTTTCGTATTGTTTAATATTTTAGAAAAGACTAAAACAAGATCTTTATTATCAAATTCAGAATAAGAAACATTTTTAATCTGATCTTTCTTTGACAAATTAATTTTCAATACTATTTTTTCTTGAGGAATAATCCCATTTTCGAACATGAATTTATCTTGATAATAATGAATGTAAATTATTCAACTTACAGATATTTTTCATTTTAGTAAAAATATATTTTATCCCCCCTTCACTCCAATATAAATCTCAATTTCGGCATCCATAGGATTTTGTGCTTTATCGGTGTACAATTCATAATCATAATTATAGGTACGATTTAGATTTATATCATCATTCCAAATTTCTGTCCACGTCTTCCCTACTGCTTCATGTAATTCTCCTTTGGCAATGTATTTTTTGAATGTTTGCGGTTGAAATTCTCTTCCTACCATTCCTTGTGGAATTTCATCCAACGAAGCAACTTCTAAACCAATTATAGTCGTATATTTTCCTGTAAAATCACTTTCATAATCAGTGTAAACAGCATAAATATTAGAACTAATTGCATTCGGAATCTTAGCAATTAAATTCTCACCAAAAAATCGACGCCACAACTCTCCTAAATCTTTAATTGCTTGACCATTATTGTTAGATGTCTGCGTAGTAATGCCTATAATTTTTAATGTATTCATCTATATTGTTCTTTTTAAAATCCTAGAATCATTTTTGCGATTGAGAAATAAATCAACAATCCGAAGATATCATTACTTGTTGTAATAAATGGTCCTGTAGCAATTGCCGGATCGACACCATATTTATGTAACATAATGGGGATAAATGTTCCGATCAAACTAGCTAAAATCATGACAATAACCAAAGCCAAGACAATAGTTGAAGAAATCTCATAACTTGTACTCATTAAAAAATGTGTTGCCAATAACAAAACCAACGCTAATAATGTACTGTTAAGCAAAGCCAATAACATTTCCTTTCCTAATCTTTTCCAAATAGATCCTGTGATGTTACTATTTGCCAAACCTTGTACAATAATAGCAGATGATTGTACCCCAACATTACCCGCCATCGCAGCTACGAGCGGTGTAAAAAAGAATAATTGCGGATATAAATTCATTGCATCACTAAAACTTTGTGAAACATTTACCGCAACAAAACTTCCTACCAAAGCTAATAAAAGCCAAGGTAACCGAGCCCTTGTCAATTTCAAAATACTATCATCTGAATCCACATTTTGCGTAATCCCGGCAGCCAATTGGTAATTTTCTTCAGCTTCTTCTCGAATCACATCAATGACATCATCCACTGTAATCACTCCGACCAAACGCATTAATTCGTCTACTACAGGTACCTCATACAAATCATATTTTTCAATCACTTTCGCCACTTCCATATCTTTTGTATAGGTCTTGACATATTGAATTTTATCGTTGTAAACGTCCGCTACTTTAGTATTGGCTGAAGTTGTCAATAATCGTTTCAAACTCAGCGTTCCAAGCAATTTATCCTCTTCATCGACAACATAAATCGAAAAAACTTCTTCAAAATCTTCCGCTTGTTTACGCATTTGTTTAACGGCTGTAATCACGGACCAATCTTTGTTCACTTTAATCAGCTCTTTTCCCATCAAACCACCGGCCGTATCTTCATCGTAACGTAAAAGATCTACAATTTCTCTGGCATGTTCCTGATCTTCTAATTGCGCAATTACCTGGTCTTTTTTCTCGTCTGAAAGCTCATTGATGACATCTACGGCATCATCCGTGTCCATCTCGTTAATGACATCCTCCGCAATTTCCTTCGCTGTAAGTGTTTTCAGAAATTTACGACGGTCATCCTCTTCCAATTCAAGAAGAATGTCTGCTGAAATTTCATTATCAAGTAAATCAATTACAAAAGATTGCTCCCTGGTCGAAAGTTCATCAAACAATTCGGCAATATCGGCAGGGTGCAAATCTTGCAACATTTCCTTTACCTCTTTTGCATTTTGTTCGTTTATTCTTTCCGTTAAAAGTTCAATAAAATCTTTTGTAATTTTTACCTCCATAATCTACTTCATTCTTTTCGTTAGTTCAATAAAATCTTCTACAGATAACTGTTCTGCACGCATATTCAAAAACTCGTGGCCATTCAAATCTTCAGGAATTCCCAAAGCTTTCAATGAATTACGAAGTGTTTTTCTTCTTTGTCCAAAACCGGCTTTTACCACTTGAAAAAATCTTTTTTGTTCAACTCCTTCAATTTCTGTTCGGTAACGTTTCATAATAATCACCCCTGATTTTACTTTTGGTGGTGGTGTAAAAACATGTTCCGGAACTGTAAACAAATACTCACAATGATAATATGCCTGTGCTAATACAGAAAGTATACCATAGTCTTTTGTTCCTTTTTTAGAAGCAATTCGTTCGGCAACTTCTTTTTGAAACATTCCACATACTTCAGGAACATTGTAACGTTCCTCTAACGCTTTAAAAATAATCTGTGACGATATATTATACGGAAAATTCCCTAAAATAGCAATTTGCTCATCAAACTTTGAGGCAAAATCCATTTTTAAAAAATCTTCGGAGTGTATTTTAAATCCCGGGTAAAATGGTTGATAATACTCTTTCAAATATTCGACCGATTCTGTGTCAATTTCTACAACTTCTATATTTTTCTTCGCTTGTAAAATATATTTTGTCAACACGCCCATTCCCGGCCCAATCTCTAATACACGTTCATATCCTTGCCAAGTTAAACCTTCGGCAATGTCTCGTGCAATATTTTCATCATTTAAAAAATGCTGACCTAAATGTTTTTTAGCTTTTACTTTCAAAAATTCTAAATTTTAAGTTTTCTTTAACCAACTTACCGTAGAATATATATTGGAATATCTTTCTTGCGAAATAAGTTTTTTTTATCTTAGCCCCAAAATTAACCCAAATGTCAAAAACGAACGATAAATTTGAGAAAAAAAGACTGCGATCTTCAAATATCACTGTTGTGATTAGTATTTCGCTTGTTTTATTTCTATTAGGTATTTTCGGCTTAATTGTCATTAATGCACAAAGTTACGCAGAACATCTAAAAAGAGAATTAAAAATCGAGGCATATTTTAAAGATGTCGAAGATCCAAAATTAAAAGATAAGGAACTTGATTTACAAAAATCTTATATCGATTCGTTGAAAGTTAAATATCCTTTTGTTGAAGCGACACAGTATATCAGCAAAGAGGATGCCGCTAAAATTGCAAAAAAGGATTTAGGAACAGATGGAAGTGATTTCTTCGAAGAAAGCATCTTCCCTGCTTCAGTTCAAATTACCTTGAATCCTGCATTAATTCAATCAGTTGAACAGATTGATTCCATTAATAAGGTATTGGCTAAAAATCAAATTATAGATGAAGTAAAGAGTGATAAAGAAGCAATGGTAACGATTTACCACAGCATTAATAAAATTACATTCTGGATCATGATATTTGCCGTTATCTTCCTGGTTATTGTTGTGGTCTTAATCAACAACTCGATCCGATTGAAAATTTATGCAAAACGTTTCAGCATCAAAACAATGCAATTAGTTGGTGCACGCAGACGTTTTATTGTAAAACCTTTCTTGATAGAAGCCGCTATTTTAGGTTTCTTCGCGGCTTTTGTTGCAGTAATCGGCTTAGGTTTTCTATGGTATATTTTAGCAACAAAAGTAGGCTTAGTACTTTGGAATCCTAACTTTACTCCGTTAATTCTTGTTCTTATCGGAATTGGAGTTATCATTGCAGTATTCAGTACATTATTTGCTGCATGGCGTTATTTAAGATTAAAAACTGATCAACTTTACTAATGAAATCAAACACAATCGATACAACAAAAAAATCAGCATCTACAAATGATGCTGGTTTTACTTTTTTATTCGGAAAAAGAAATTACATTTTCATGGCAATTGGTGTTGCCTTAATCGGTCTTGGATTTCTATTGATGACAGGACACGATGCTAACACAAGACCGGATGGGACTTGGGACGCAAATTATTGGAATGAAGAAATTTATTCATTTCGCAGAATTCGATTAGCTCCATTTTTAGTTGTCGTTGGTTTCATCATCGAAGTTTATGCCATTTTAATCAATCCGAATAAAGAAAAATAATGAACACTTTACAAGCAATTATCATTGCTATTATAGAAGGTCTTACAGAATATTTGCCAATATCTTCCACTGCTCACATGGGATTCACAGCTGCGTTGATGGGAATGCCGGAAAGCGAGTTTTTAAAAATGTTTCAGGTTTCTATTCAATTTGGAGCCATTTTGTCAATCGTCGTTTTATATTGGAAAAAATTCTTTGACTTCAAAAATTTCAATTTCAATTTTTATATCAAATTAGCTTGTGCTGTTGTACCTGCTCTTATTTTAGGAAAATTATTTGATGATAAAATTGAAGCGGTATTAGGAAATCAAGTGGCCATTTCCGGAATGTTGGTTTTTGGTGGAATCATTTTATTATTTGTAGACAAATGGTTTAAAAACCCAAAAATTGATGACGAAAAAGAAATCACCTTAAAAAAAGCTGTTATTATTGGCTTTTGGCAATGTTTGGCTATGATGCCTGGTACATCTCGTTCCGCAGCCTCAATCATTGGAGGTATGACACAAGGATTAACACGTAAAGCCGCTGCAGAGTTTTCTTTCTTTTTAGCGGTTCCTACCATGTTGGCTGTTACAGTATATTCAATTTTTGTAAAAACCTGGGGAGAAACTACCGGCAATCCAATGAAAGGTTACGAAATGATTTTACAAGATCAACATCATATTACTTTATTTATCATTGGAAATGTTGTGGCTTTTATTGTGGCCTTAATCGCTGTTAAAACTTTTATTGCTGTATTGACTAAATACGGATTCAAATTTTGGGGTTGGTACAGAATTATCATTGGAATTATCTTATTGTTTTATTTTTGGAACAATCCATCTCAAACAGAAAAAGACAATGCTTCTTCAGTAGAAACTACCATGATTCAGCACAAATAAAATGAATGTAGAAAAAATACAAGAAGGTCATGTTTTTTTGATTGATAAGCCTCTTGACTGGACCTCCTTTGATGTGGTGAATAAGATTCGTTGGAACATCAGAAAAGCATATGATTTAAAGAAAATAAAAGTTGGACATGCAGGGACTTTAGATCCTAAAGCAACCGGTTTGTTATTGGTTTGTACCGGAAAATGGACAAAGCGAATTGATGAATTTCAGGCGCAGGAAAAAACGTATACAGGAACAATTAAATTAGGTGTTACAACACCAACGTATGATTTAGAATCTGAGGAAGATCAAACTTTTCCAACAGCACATTTGACAGAAGAAATTATACAAGAAGCTACAAACCAATTTATTGGAGAAATAGACCAATTTCCTCCTATGCATTCTGCCATAAAAGTAGATGGAAAGCGTTTGTATGAATTAGCACGTGATGGTCAAGAAATAGAACGAAAGGCACGTAGAATTACAATCCACGATTTCAAAATCACAAAAATAAATTTGCCTTTTGTTGATTTCGAAGTCAATTGCAGTAAAGGAACTTATATTCGTTCTTTGGCTTATGATTTTGGAAAAGCCGTAAACTCCGGAGGTTATTTAACTGCACTTCGCCGTACAAAAATTGGAAACTTTGATGTCATTGATGCTGAAAATTTAGCTTTTGAAAGAAATTATTTTGAAGAAGAAAACAAATTAGAAGAATTATAATTAAAGATAAAAGCTTGAACAAATGTTCAAGCTTTTATCTTTATAGTTTTCTCAATACTTTATTTATTTCTTCGCTCACTTGTTTTGGCTTTTGCATTACCATAATATGCGTTCCTCCTTCTATTTTTATGGCGTTTTTAATGTATTCAATTGGAAAAACAATATCTTTTGTCCCATGAATATGTGTTAAATTTTCTTCATGATAAGCAGCAGAATGTTCCCAATTTACAATCTTGTGAATGGACCAGCGGAGATATTCCGCATTTTTAAATTCAAAAATATCATCAATACTATCTTTCTCACGATTTGTATAATACAATCTTCTCATCATCATGTACGAAAAAGTACGGTCAGAAGTTAAAAAACTCATCGGAATCATTTTATGGGCATTAACAGAGGCAGAAAACCTAAAAAGTTTTGGCATTTCAGCTCTATTTTTTACAGTAGAAATAAGAAATGTATGCTTGGGATCGACAAAACGATTCATTTCCTGTACAATTATTCCACCAAAAGATAATCCCATCAAAAGAAAATCTTCTGTGGGATCTATTTTATCTACTAATCTTTCGGTATAATGAGCCAGGGTTTCATTTCTCTCCGGATCTAACCAAGGAATATAGACCTGCTCAAAACCTTGTTCCAAGCGCAGATTTCTAAAAGCATTTGCATTTGCTCCTAATCCACTTACTTGATAAATTTTCATACCTATAGTATATTTTTTTTCTTCGAATAGTCTGTTGGACGAACGCCAATCACTTTTTGGAAAGTATTACTAAATGTTGGCAAGCTGTTATAGCCAACCATGTTAGAGATTTCACTGATAGAATATGTATTGTCTATTAATAATTGTAGTGCACGTAACATTCTCAAAACTGTAAAATATTGTACAAATGTCATGTTCAAATCTTTTTGAAATAATCGTGACAATGAACGTTCAGAAAAGCCAAACTCTGCTGTAATTTTCTTCATTGTGATTGATGAATCCATATTGTCATCTAAAAATTGAACAATTTTTTTCAATCGTTCATCATGAGGAAGAGGTAGTGCTAATCGTAAACTACTTTTACTTACCTTAGGTAAAATTTCTTTGAATGCTTGAGCAATCACAAATTCACTTCTATTTTCCGGAGTTATGTCTCCTTTCCATTGATTTGAAAACAATAAAAGCTCTAATAATAAACCATCTGCCGGATAAATTCCTACTTTTTTGTAAAATGAATTATCACTGTCATTAATAGGGAAATATAAATTTCTCATTACAACCTCTGGTGTATTTGGGTGTATACTATGTTCCAAATTTGGAGGTATCCACATATAATGTCTTGCAGGTAAATAAAAAGTGTCTTTTCCTATTTTAACATACACTATTCCGCCCTCACAATAAAGAAATTGAGCTTTGTTATGTTTATGTTCTATCACGTATGCCTCTGAAATTTCCTTGTGATAACAGAAAATTGAAGTAGGTATTTTATCTATCTCGGTTAAGTAATATCGTGTCTCGAACTTATTATCCAAATGTATATTCATAGCTTCTTTAATCTGTCAACTAATATAATAATTTATTTTGTATAATGTACGATGTACACAAATAAAACTGTCTTAAATGAATAAATATTTGACTTTTTTTGATATTAACTTTTTGTTAAATAATCCAATATTTGTAATTCCCTCTACTCATACAGGAATAATTTATTGAATAGTATTAGAAAGTAAAAGTTGCATTATGTTGGAAAGAATAAAATTAGTCGACTTACAGTCAAAAGTAATGACGGCAGAAGAATCTGCCAAATTTTTTGAAGATGGAATGACTGTAGGTTCTAGTGGTTTTACCAGAGGAGGCGATACAAAAGTTGTATTAAAAGCTGTTGCGGAGCGTGCCAAATCTGAAAATTTAAAAATCACCTTAGTTACAGGCGCTTCATTAGGACATGGTACTGATGCTGCATTAGTAGAAAGCGGAGCGTTAAAGAAACGTTTACCTTTTCAAGTTGATACTGTAATGCGTAAAAACATTAATACAGGAAACCTATTATTTATAGATCAACACTTAGGCGAAACAGCTGAACATATTTTAGATGGTCAATTTAAAATTAATTTAGGTGTTTTAGAAATTGCCGAAATTTTAGAAGATGGTTCTTTGGTTCCAACAACTTCAATCGGAAATAATGCTGAAATTGCTGCAAACGCAGATAAATTAATTCTGGAAATTAACACTTCAATCCCTACAACTATCAAAGGTATTCACGATATTTATAGTGTAGAAGAATATGGAAAACGTACACCAATCAATATCACAGCTTGTGATACTAAAATTGGTGCAGAAACAATAAAAGTAGATCCTTCAAAAATTGTTGCGATTGTATTCCATAATATTCAAGATGCTCCCGGAGACATTCAGCCGGCTGACGAAGCGACTGCTGCTATTGCACATAACATTGTAAAATTCTTTGAAAAAGAAGTTGAAGATGGTCGTTTAACAAAATCTTTAATGCCGTTGCAATGTGGAATTGGTAAAGTAGCAAACGCTGTTTTAGGTGGTTTAGAACATTCTGATTTTGAAAATTTGGTCATGTATTCAGAAGTGTTACAAGACTCTACTTTTGATTTAATTGATTCTGGAAAAATGAAATTTGCTTCGGCATCTTCAATGACAGTTTCTCAAGAATGTTATAATCGCGTAATTGGAAACATCGACAATTATAAAGGTAAAATCCTTTTGCGCCCACAATCTATCTCTAACTCTGCCGAAGTTATTCGTCGTTTGGGAATTATCGGAATTAATACCTCTTTAGAATGTGATATTTACGGAAACGTAAATTCAACTCATGTTTCAGGAACACATATGATGAATGGAATCGGAGGTTCCGGAGATTTTGCACGTAACGCGTTTATCTCAATCTTTGTGACTGCTTCTATCGCAAAAGGTGGAAACATCTCTTCTATTGTTCCTATGGTTTCTCACACAGACCATACAGAACATGATGTCGATATTATTGTAACAGAGCAAGGTTTAGCTGATTTGAGAGGTTTAGCCCCTCGTGAAAGAGCAATCGAGATCATCAACAATTGTGTTCACCCTGATTATAAAGCTGAATTATTGTCTTATTTTGAAAGAGCTTGTGCTGAAAGAGGTGGCCAAACACCACATATCTTGGAAGAAGCATTCTCTTGGCATACAAGATTGAAACAAACAGGTTCTATGAAAAAAGAGGAATTTTTCGTTTTGAATAATTAGAAATAATAAATCATAAAAACTATACTTTTTTAAAGCATAATTCGAAAATTTCGGATTGTGCTTTTTTTATGAAATAATGTAACTTTGTTCGAAGTCTAAAAAACATGAAAAAAATAGTATTCCTAGCTGTTGCATTGACAACATTTTTTGCTTGTCAATCTAATCAAAATGAAAATCAAAATTTAGAACAGATTGATAAAAAATCGGCCCGCGAAGTTGTCTTAACAACTGAAACTGTTGGCGATTCTGTTTTACATATTACCAAACAAAAAATTTGGTCAAACGATTTGATGATTGCCGAAAAAGTAGATACGTTAATTACACACAAACAATATACTCCTACTGATTCTACAAAAATTCCTATTTACGTAACGATACAATAATTGAAAAAATGAACAAAAAAGAAAAAAGAGCAAGTAAAGTAGTGACTTTAGTATTGATTTCTTCGGTTTTAAGTTCGTGTATGAATCGTGAGGAAGCTCCTGTTACAAACAATGCACAGAAAGTCTATATGCGGGCAGATTCCACTGCTCCTTATACCGATGTTTCTTCAAATTATGCTTCAAACTCAGGAGGCTCACATCATGGAGGTATGGGAAGTTCGTTACTTTGGTTTATGGCATTTCGTAGTTTAACCGGAGGTGGAATGGGCTATGCAAGTCCCGGGTTACATCAACAGTCAAATGTTGGCACAAATACAGCAAAAGCACAAGCCTATAAAAGTCAAACTATTCGTGGTGGGTTTGGAAAATCTGCTTCATCTCGTTCAGTTTCATCTTAAATTAATTTTATGCAATTAAAAAAAATAAAAGCGGACGAAAACTGGCAAGAAAGACTAGAAAACATCGGCTTTGGTTATCATACGGACGAAAATAAACAAACCTATTGGGTCGAAGATTATTATTATTCAATTTCTGAAAAAGAAGCTGATCAAATTTTTGAAGCAACCAACGAATTATGGGAAATGTGCCTGAATGCCGTAGAACATGTGATTCAAAATAACCGTTTGGACGAATTTAAAATCCCCAAATTTATCCAACCCTATTTAATTGATACATGGGAAAATGATGCACCAAGCATTTACGGTCGTTTCGATTTTGCCTACAACAGTGGTCAATTAAAGCTATTAGAATTCAATGCGGATACACCAACTTCATTATTTGAATGTGGTGTTGTACAATGGCTTTGGATGGAAAACTATTTTGGAGAAACAAAAGACCAATTCAATTCGGTTCATGATAAAATGATTGAAACATGGAAAATGCTAAAACCTTATTTGAAAGGAGAAACTTTGCATTTTTCTTGCGTAAGGGAATCGTTGGAAGATTTGACAAATATTGAATATATCAGAGATTGTGCGATACAAGCCGGCATCAATACCAAACTAATTTACATCGATGAAATCGGTTGGAACAATGTTAATTTTGTCGATTTAGAAGAAGAACCAATTACAGATATTTTCAAGCTGTATCCATGGGAATGGCTCGTGAATGAACTGTTTGCATACAACGTCAAAAATGATGAATTGAATGCAAATTGGATAGAACCTGCTTGGAAGATGATTCTTTCGAACAAAGCAATTTTACCTGTTTTATGGGAATTGTATCCAGATCATCCGCTCCTGCTAGAAGCTCATTTTGAATCGCCGAAAGAAATGAAAAACTACGTGAAGAAACCGTTATTATCGCGCGAAGGGGCAAATATTGACGTAATAAAAGGCGGAAATGTATCGGAACAAACTTTAGGCGAATACGGCGATGAAGGTTTTATTTACCAAGCTTTGGCAAATTTACATCACGAAGAAACGGGTTATACAATTATCGGAAGTTGGATTATTGGACAAGAATCGTGTGGGATTACAGTTCGCGAAAGTGACCAATTTATTACAACCGATAAAAGTCGTTTTGTTCCGCATATTATTGAGTAAAAAATATTATCGAAAACAAAAATAGTTTTAGAAAATTACAACTAGAAATATTAAAAGTCTAATTCCACCTCGAATTAGACTTTTTTAATTTGAACAGATTCAAATAATTAACTAATTTGGTTCAAAATTTAACCACTAATATGAACAAATTATTTTTTTCTTTACTATTTATCCTTTCAAACTTCTGTTTAAAAGCTCAATCAATTGAACGTTTAAGAACAGAAATCAATCAAATTATTTCTTCAAAAAATTTAACAGCTGGAATTTCTTTAAAAAATATTGAAAATAAAGACTCCTTAAGTATCAACGGAAATCAAATGATGCCAATGATGAGTATATTTAAATTTCATATTGCATTAACTGTTTTACATGAAGTCGATCAAAACAAACTACAACTGGATCAAAAGTTTTTCATCAAAAAAAGAGATTTATTACCAAATACTTGGAGTCCTATTTTAGATGATTTTCCCGAAGGAAATATGTATCTAACACTTGACCAACTTTTAAGGTATACCGTTTCTCACAGTGATAACAATGGCTGCGATATACTTTTAAAGATTATTGGAGGAACTAAAATTGTTCAAAATTTTATTCATAAACAAGAAGTAAAAGATTTTGTTATAAAAGTAAACGAGCAAGAAATGCAAAATTGGGATAATTTATATATCAATACTACTTCTGCAAATGCTACAGCAAAATTACTTGAGAAATTTTATACCAATAAAGTTCTCAAAAAAAATTCTACAACTTATTTATATCAACTTATGGTAGAAACTTCGAGAGGTTCAACTTGGATGAAAGCAGGATTGCCTGCAAATACAGAATTGGCTCACAGAACTGGAATTAGTGATACCAATAGTCAAAATCTAAGAGTAGCTATGAATGATATTGGTATAATTAAACTTGTTGATGGTAAACGAATTATTTTATCTATCTATTTAAAAAATATAACAGAAGAAAGAGCTGAAACTGAAAAAGTGATGGCTGATATTACAAAAGCCGTTTGGAATTATTACAACAAATAATTCATTCAAAGTATTTAAAGTCTAATTAAAAAAAGAATTAGACCTTTTTAGTTTAAACAAAATCAAATATTTAGCTTAAAAAATTGTAAATAATTTAAAAATAGGTAGGTTTCATCGTATTTTATTTATAAATTATAAAAAGATTTCGTTAAAATGTTTTATGAATTAAAGGTTTAAAAAATAAAACGTTATAAATATTTTATCAAATCAAACACCAACTAATTAAAAACTAAAAAGTAGAAATATGAGTTTTTTAGATGATTTGTTTAACTCTTCGACTCTTCCCTCTGAGCGTATTTCACGCATGCTTGAGGAAGATTTGTTTTGGCAAATTATAGAGAATTCTTTGCTAACTGCGAATAATCTACATGATCAGGAAAAAGCATTGAGCCAAGAACTTGAAAATCTAACAGCTGAAGATATTATTGGTTTTCAATTACGATTAGAATTTTATTCGTATTCGCTGCACTCATCAGAAATTTGGTGTGCAGCCTGCATTATGAATGATGACACAGATCCTATTCATTTTTTCTATTTTAAGAATTGGATTATTTCGCAAGGCCAAGAATTATTTGAAAAAGCAATTCTTAATCCGGATAATTTAGCTGATTATTTTAACGAAGGTTTCAACGAAGATGATTTGTATGAATTTGAAAATTTCCATTTCATTGCAGATCTTGTTTTTTATGATAAGTTTGATCATAAAATCATTGATTTTGTAGACAAAGAATGTTTCCATTTTTTCACTGAAAAATCTCCAAAACCTGAATTCGACTGGGATGATGAAAATTTAATTAGTCTGCAAATTATTTGTCCGCGCTTATTCAAAGTTTTTATCGAAGATTATTCTCCCGATGATGACGAAACGGAAGATGATTTTGATGATGATGAGTTTTTGTGAAATGAAACAAGAAAATAAATATTCTATTGAATTTCTAAATTACGCCCATAAACAATCTATATTTAATAAATCAAAAATACAAAACAGTAAGTTCTCTGCCTGTTTTTGTTGTGAACAAATCTTCTCTACAGATGAAATTATAGATTTTTTTGAAGAAGTAGATGGAAAAGATCAAACTGCCGTTTATCCAGAAGGTGGAATTGATTCCATTATTGATAATAGTTTTCCTATTGGTGATCCAATCTTCTTAACAGAAATGAATCAACATTGGTTTAAATAATTCTATACCATAAAAAAAGGAACTCAATTTGAGTTCCTTTACTATTTCGATTAAGAATTTTCTTATCCTAAAACTTTCGCAACTGTTGCTCCGATATCAGCAGGAGAAGAAACAACGTGGATACCACATTCTTCCATAATTGCCATTTTAGCTTGCGCTGTATCTTCAGCTCCACCTACGATTGCTCCGGCATGTCCCATTGTACGACCTTTTGGTGCAGTTTGACCTGCGATAAATCCTACAACCGGTTTAGTTCCATTCGCTTTAATCCAACGAGCAGCTTCTGCTTCTAATTGACCACCAATTTCACCAATCATTACGATACACTCTGTTTCCGGGTCATTCATAAATAATTCAACAGCTTCTTTAGTTGTTGTCCCAATAATTGGATCTCCACCAATACCAATCGCTGTAGAAATTCCGTAACCAGCTTTTACAACCTGATCAGCAGCTTCATAAGTTAATGTTCCTGATTTAGAAACAATACCAACTTTTCCTTTTTTGAAGATAAATCCAGGCATAATACCAACCTTAGCCTCCTCAGAAGTAATTACACCAGGACAGTTTGGTCCGATCAATGTTACATCTCTTTGGTCTACATACGCTTGTACTTTTACCATATCTTCTACCGGAATACCTTCCGTAATACAGATAATTACTTTAATCCCCGCATCAGCAGCTTCCATTACAGCGTCCGCAGCAAATGCTGGTGGAACGAAGATGATAGATACATCAGCACCTGCCTGATCTACAGCATCTTTAACTGTGTTGAAAATTGGTAATCCTAAGTGAGTTTGTCCACCTTTTCCCGGTGTTACACCACCTACTACTTGAGTTCCGTATTCAATCATTTGCTCCGCATGAAAAGTTCCTTCTTTCCCTGTGAATCCTTGAACGATTATTTTTGAATCTTTGTTTACTAATACAGACATTGTGATTTTTAATTTACACAAATATAAAAGGAGTTTTGCATTTTAAAAAATATTCAATGTAAAAAATACACTAATTCTTTATTAAAATAAGCCAAAAAAGCATAAGATATTTATCATAAAAAAAGCCGACCAATTGGTCGGCTTCCATCTCCTTCAAGTATTTAATTTATTTTTTTCGGTAATCCCGAACCATTATTTCTGTGGTTGCCATTTTTTTATACAAAGTACGAGCTTCTTCTGCTGGTGTTCCAAAATATGTTTTTCCACCTGTCAACGTTTTACTCACACCTGCTTGGGCTAATAATACAGTTTTTGTTCCAATTGTCACGCCGCTTGTAATTCCAACCTGTCCCCATATAGAAACTTCATCCTCTACATTGACACATCCCGCAATTCCGACCTGCGAAGCAATCAAACATTTTTTACCAATAATTGTATCGTGACCAATCTGAATTAAATTATCCATAATTGTTCCTTCTCCAATAATTGTTGATGCCGACACTCCTCTATCAATCGTACAATTTGCTCCAATTTCAACATTATTTTCAATGATGACATTTCCGACAGATTTTAAGCGATCAAAACCGGTTTCTCTATTTTTATAATAAAATGCATCTGCTCCTAAAACAGTTCCTGAACGGATAATTACATTATCACCAATGATGCTATGATCATTAATCGAAACATTAGAATGAATTACACAATTTTTTCCAATTTTTACCTGATTTCCAATAAATGTTCCTGGCTGAATAATTGTCCCCTCTCCTATTTCAGCAGAGGCAGAGATTTGTTTATTCGAAGATTGAAATGGCAAAAAGTGTTGACCGATTTTCACAAAATCACGAAACGGATCGTCAGAAATTAACAATGCTTTTCCTTCCGGGCATTCTACTTCTTTGTTTATTAAAACAATTGTCGCATTCGATTGTAATGCTTTGTCATAATATTTCGGGTGATCAACAAAAACAATATCTCCCGCTTCTACACGGTGAATTTCATTTATCCCTTCTACTGGAAAATTTTCGTCTCCAATAAATTTTGCATCGATAATTGATGCAATATCTTTCAATTTATGTGTGTGTGGAAATTTCATCTTTCTCTACTTTAAAAAGTATACAAATATAAAAATAAAAAAGCTGTCAAAATATGACAGCTTTTATGATTTATCTAAATCAAATTATTTTTTTTTGAAAACCATCGTTTTAACATTATTTGCAAACAAAATTAATTTTCCATCTTTAATTTCATATTTGTTTACGTTATTCAAACGTTCTCCAAAAGCACTAGAATCTACCCCTTGACAAGCCATACGAGTTGTTGCCACATTCTTCACTGTTAATGAATTTCCTATTGCTACATATCCCCCTGTTAAGTTATTACATCCATCATTACCAAAAACTTCATTGTTTTGGAATGTTAATGTTGGTTTTTGGTTTGGAAAACGGTCATCTAATGATTTTGCGCTTTTATCTTTTCCAATAAACTCTTCTAATTCCCATGAACCACTAAGTGTTCCAGGACGAACAAATGTCATCACAACAATATCTCCTTGAATCAATAATAATTTGTCATCATGCATATCATATTTCAATTTCCCACTTAATTTCGAGCTGAAATTAGAATCTTCTACATTTTGACAAGCTTTCATGGTAGACATTAAATTTCCGAAAGTAATTTCATTTCCTGAAACTGTTATTCCACCATTTAATGTGTTACAACCATCTGAAGCATTCAACATACTTGTCGAAATAAAATTAAGGTATGGAGTTCCCATTGGATAAGCTTCAGAAATAGATCCTGCCTTCATAAAATTGATTTGGCTTAACTCCCATTTTCCTAAAATAGAGTTGCTATTTGTATTATTTTTATTTTCGATCACGTTACTTACAGTAGAACAAGATGATAAAAAACCTGTTGCTAAAATTGCAGCAAAAGATAGGTTTAAAATTGTTGATTTCATAAAATTTAATTTCAAGTTTCAAGCTGATATGCCAATATCATACCAATTTTCTAATTTGTTAGAAATGTTTTCTACAAAGGATTTGAAAAGATGAATTGATGTAAATAATTTATCTTAATTTTGGTAATTATTTATTTGATTTAAATTCTTTAAAATAATTCAATTTGATTTCTCAAAGAACTATAGATATAATTTTTGAAACAGCTCGTGTAGAAGAAGTTATTGGAGATTTTGTTACCTTAAAACGTGCAGGTTCCAGTTTAAAGGGGCTTTCACCTTTTGGAAACGAAAAAACACCTTCTTTCGTGGTTTCCCCTGCAAAACAAATCTGGAAAGATTTTTCTTCAGGCAGAGGAGGAAATGTGGTTACTTTTTTAATGGAAGTTGAACAATTCACCTATCCGGAAGCTTTACGCTGGCTAGCGAAACGTTATAACATCGAAATCGAAGAAGATCGAGAATATTCATTTGAACAACAACAAGAAGAAAAAGACAGGGAAAGTTTATACATCCTAACTGATTTTGCAAAAAAATTCTTTGTTCAGCAATTGCATAATTCAGAAGAAGGAAATTTAATTGGTTTAAGCTATTTCCGTGAACGAGGTTTCACAAAAGAAACCATTGAAAAATTTGAACTTGGTTATTCGCCTAAACAGTGGGAGGCATTAGCTGAATATGCTCTAAAAAACGGGTATTCGAAAGAATTAATTGAAGAAGCCGGTTTAGCCACATTCAAAGAAGACAACAAGAAATATGATAAATTTCGTGAACGTGTTATCTTTCCTATTTACAGCTTTTCGGGACGAACATTGGGATTTGGCGGACGTATTTTAAGAAACGATGTAAAAGCTGCAAAGTATTTAAATTCCCCTGAGAATAAAATCTACCATAAAAGTAAAACACTTTATGGATTATTTCAAGCCAAACAACATATCACAAAAGCTGATCAATGTTTCTTGGTCGAAGGGTATACTGATGTTTTATCGCTTCATCAAGCCGGCATACAAAATGTTGTTGCCAGTTCGGGTACAGCTTTAACAAATGAACAGATTCGTTTGGTAAAACGGTTGACAGAAAATATCACCGTTATGTATGATGGTGACAACGCCGGAATTAAAGCTTCTTTTCGTGGAATTGATATGATTTTGGAGCAAGAAATGAATGTAAAAGTTCTGTTGTTACCAGAAGGTGAAGACCCTGATTCGTTTGCGAAGAAACATTCGACCTCAGAAATTGAAACTTATATTAAAGAGAACGCAACCGATTTTATTCGTTTCAAAGTAAATGTTCTTTTGGAAGAAGCGAAAAATGATCCCATTAAAAAAGCAGCGTTAATTCGAGAAATTGTCAAGTCTATTTCACTTATTCCGAATATTATTAAACAAGAAGTTTACATTGCTGAAACTTCAAAAATAATGGAGATTCGTGAAGAAGTTTTGTTCAAGGAATTAGCGCAACTTCAGAAAACCGGAGATACAACAACCTCTCATATTACAGATAATGCCAGAACAAAAAAAACTACCATTTCTGTTGTTCCTTCTACAAAAGAAGTTGTTAACGTTCAGCAAACTGTAGAAAATGAAATTATAAAGCTAATTATGCAATTTGGTGATTTAGAGGTTGATTTGAAGAATGAAAACAACGAACTATATAAAACAACTGTTAACCAAGAAATTGTTTCTCAATTTGAAGAAAACGAATTAAGTTTAAGCAATTCTCTTTATCAATCAATTTTAGAAGATGTAAAAATTGGTTTAGAAAAAGATGAATTACGTACAGGAACATATTTTTCTCGCCTTACAAATCCTGAAATTGTCAATCTTGCGTCTGAAATGATGTTAGAAAAACACAGCTTGAGTGAAAATTGGACTGTTAAACAAGGAATCAACATCAAAAAGAAAGAAGAATTTGTACACAAAGATCTGTTTGATGTCTTACTACGTTTCAAAATCATTTACATTGATAATATGATCAAAGAATTGATGCTACAGACAAAAAATCCTGAATTAACAGTAGAAGAAACGAACCAAGTCCTTCAACAAATTATGCATTTTACCGGTTTAAAAAATATTTTAAATCAACATCTTAACCGGGTTATTTAATTTAAACCGGTATCAATAAATTTTTAAAACACTACTAATCAGTTGTTTAAACAAAAATCATTAAATATTCTTAAAAAATTTAATAAGTGTTTATATTTTTAACTTATTATTAACACCCCTTCTTAACACTGCTGAATATATAGGTTTATACATCTATTATTTCATCAAAATAATTAGGAAAAAACTGATTATGTGTAAACAAATCCTATTATACTTATTTTAGATAAAGATTCAGAAAAAACTAAAGAATGACAAAGAATTTTTTAACATTATTAGTCATGCTGATGATTGTTCCTTTTGCACAAGCTAAAGGAGAATCAAACTTTTCAACAGTAAGTCCGTTACCTTTACCGGTATCAACCTATACAAAAAATATTAAATCTAATCTTTTGAAAAAAGTTACAGAATTTAATAAAGTAGATCATACAACTGTTGCAGAAATTGTAGAAAAAGCAGGGAGCAAAATAAGCGGAATTGTTTCGTGGTATGCAGATAAATTCCACGGAAAAAAAACTTCAAGCGGCGAATTATACAATAAAAATAACTTTACAGCCGCACACAAAACTTTACCATTCGGGACAAAAGTAAAAGTAACAAACACAAATAACGGAAAATCTGTTGTGGTTAAAATAAACGACAGAGGTCCGCATACAAAATCAAGATTATTGGATTTGAGTAAAGCAGCGTTTTCATCTATAGGTTCTACTAATGCGGGAACATTAAACGTAGAAATGGAAGTTGTAGATTAAAACAATTTTTAGATATTAAACAGAAAAAGGATTGAACAATGTTCAATCCTTTTTTTATTTTAATCATCATAATGTTTGTGATGATTTTTCTTTTTGTAAGAATTGTTTTTATGTTTTTTTTGCTGTCCCGGTGCATATTTTTTAGCCGATTTATCGCCATGAACTTTCTTATGTTGCCCTGGAGGTAAACTTCTGTGATGATCATATTTGGGATACTTCTTATACTTTTTTTGCTTTCTGTGTTGATGTTCTATCCCATAAATAGTCGTCGAACCGTCACAAGACGTTAAAAACAAAGCAGCAAGCGCAAATATTGCAATTAAATTGATTTTCTTTAATACTGATAGTTCCATACTCTCATTCATTATAATTCTTATAGTGCTTAAGACAATAACCTTACCAAAAAGTTTTTTTATTCGTATCAGATTGCTATTTAATGGAATAATATTTGAGCACCAATCTATAAACTATTAAAATCATGAAAGAAAAAATCCAATACCGTTATAAAACGACAAGTGAAGCTTTAACAGAACTGTATGAGAACGGTTATACAATTGACTATAATATCGAAAAGGAACAATTAAAACAAAATCCAAAAGATTTTGATATTGTATGTATTTACCGTTATGAAGGAATGTCTAATCCTGATGATGAATCTTCTGTTTATGGAATCATCAACAATCAAAACGGAGATAAAGGGGTTTACGTGGTTGGCAATCTATCAATGGATGATGATGTAGATCATTTCTTGGTTAATTTGGAAATAAAACGTAGAACTATCTAAGAGAATGAAAAAGACAAATCCTGTCATTTATTTTGAAATTCCGGTTAATGATTTAGAGAGAGCTAAATATTTTTATACCAATGTATTTGGCTTTCATTTTAAGAATGAAATAATTGATCATTATGAAATGAGCATATTTCCGTTCAATAACTCCAGCAAAGGTATTTCCGGAGCGTTAGCAAAAGGAGATGTTTACAATCCGTCAAAAGATGGTATCATAATTTATTTTAATACAGATGATATTGAGAAAATTTTGGAAAAAGCACTCGAACAAGGTGGCAAAGTTCTTTATCCGAAAACAAAAAATGAAAAATATGGATTCTCTGTTGCTGAAATTGAAGATAGTGAAGGAAACCGAATTGCAGTTCAACAATATCATTAAATTCTATAGAACAATCCTTATCAAGAGATATTGACTTTAAAAAGTAAAATAAAAAAGCTCGATGCAATGCATCGAGCTTTTAATTGTATAACATCTTTCTACTTAGAAAGGATATTCATAAATTTTTGATTCGTGGAAGTAAGGGTGACCTTTTGCTTCTAAGTTTAATTTAGAAACTGCATTCATTACGATAAACGTAAATAATCCTCCGATTCCAACTAATGCTCCAATTTCCATTAATCCGAAATTGTGGAACGGTCCAACAGCTGCTGGCATAATTTGATTGTAGAAATCCCAGTAATGTCCAAAGATAATCACAAATCCCATCACAAAAACGATTTGGTAACGACGTTTCATGCTTGATGAAATCAAGATTAAGAATGGAGCGACTAAGTTAATGATCAACATCCAGAAATATAATGGGTATTGCGCCATACGTTGTTGGAAGTATTGAACTTCCTCAGGAATGTTTGCGTACCATTGTAACATGAACTGACAGAACCATAAATAAGACCATAATAATGAGAATCCGAACATGTATTTTGTTAAATCATGTAAGTGGTTATCATTGAATAATGGTAACGAGTTCTTTCTCTTTAAGTAGATAGAAATAATTGCCATAATAGAAACCGCAGAAACTAAATATGAAACCATTCCGTACCACATAAACAATGAAGAGAACCAGTGAGGGTCTAATGACATCACGAAATCCCAAGCAAAAGCTGCAGAACAAATTGCAAAAATCACAAGGTAAATTACAGATTTTTTGTATAATTGAGCATATACTTTCAAATCTCCATTTGTTTCGTCTAGTTTACGTGTTGCATTTTTGATAACAAACACCATGAATGATAATATTCCTAAATAAATAACACAACGGATTAGCCAAAAGTTTGGACTTAACCAAAGCTGTGCTTTATTTGCCATAAAGATATCATATTTAGGGCTATTCGGATCAATTAAATCAGCTTCCATCCAGTGAAATAAGTGATTCAAATGAAAATAAGAACCTAAAACGATAACACCTACAAGCAGAGAAGCGATTGGTAAAAATGTTGCGATAGCTTCCATTACACGAGAAACAACCATAGACCAACCTGCATTAGCGACAAACTGAATACATAAGAAAAACAATGCTGAAGCAGCAATACCAAAAGCTAAATAAGCTGGTACATAGAAGGCTGCCCAAGGTCTGTTTTTCAATAAATTTGTCAAATGCTCCATATGTGCAGCATGATCTGTATTCATTGATGCATATGAATCTGAAATATAATCACCGAAAAATTGAGTTGGGTGAGCTTCAATCAAACCGTTAATATATTCAGTTGAATTAGCAACATCTTGTTGATGTAAGAAAAATCCTATCCCGTAAAGTACAACACCTATCACAATTAGGAGAAGTGATGCATTTTTTAATCTTGGGGAAAATGTATATTGCATAATAATTAACTTATTTTATTATTTATTAGTTGCTGTTTCTGTTGCAGGTGCTGCTTCAGTAGCTACTTCTCCGGCAGGAGCAGCAGGAGCAGAACCACCTTTTAAACTCATTACATATTCAGCAACTCTCCAACGGTCTGCAGGAATTAATTGAGATGCGTAAGACCCCATCGCATTTTTTCCATACATAATTACATGATAAACAGAACCTACTGTAATATCTCTTTCACCATAAGTAGGAACTCCGGAGTAAGCCTTCGATTTTACGATTGATCCTTGTCCATCACCAGCGTCACCATGACAAACAGCACAGTTTTGTCCATACAAGACTTTACCTCTTTCCAAATCTGCTGTTTTATTTGCAGCATTTAAAGGAGATACAGTTACTGCTTTTGCTTGTGCATAACCAGCGTTATTGTTTTTGAAAGTCCATGGTAAAATATCACCATCTGTTCTTGCTACAGCACCTTCTACAGATTCTAGCGCAGACATATTGTGATTTTTACTCATTACAGGAACTTCAGAATTTTCTTCGTCATGAGGATAACCAAAAGTTGCCTTTTCATAAGGATCGTAAGCTGTCGGATAATACATATCTGGCATGTATACGATACTTGCGTGACGTTTTTTATCAGAACAAGAAGTGATAATAATACTTCCTAATCCTATAAGTAATGCTATCTTTTTCATTATGCTTCTTGTACTAAATTGTTAACACTTGGTTCTACGACTACATCACCTTTAACAGTTACTTCTTCAGCACCAGTTTCTACAAATACATTTTTGATTTTCTCAACATCAGAAGTTCTAATTTCAATCAAAAATTTATCATCTGTTGTACGTGGATCTGGGTTTTTAGCTTTTGCACCTGGATACATTTTGTTACGTACTAAATATGTTAATGACATAAAGTGCGCAGCACAGAATACTGTCAACTCGAACATAATAGGAACGAAAGCTGGCATATTCTCGCCCCAAGAAAATGATGGTTTACCTCCAATATCTTGAGCCCAATCATGGTTCATGATAAACCATGTCATCAAAGATGCTAATGTTGTACCAAATGCACCGTAGAAGAAAGCAAGGTCAGAAATACGAGTTTTCTTTAATCCTAAAGCTTTATCTAAACCGTGTACAGGGAAAGGTGTATATACTTCATCTATCGTAATACCTTGTTTACGAATAGATTTTACTGCTTTTAATAAATCATCATCGTCTCCGTAAAGACCATAAACGATTTTAGTGTTCGTGATGCTCATCTTCAGTATGATGTTTTTTATAGCTTTCGCCTGATGATTTCAAAATAGTTTTTAATTCAGATTGTGAAATAACTGGGAATGTACGTGCGTACAATAAGTATAACACAGAAAAGAATCCCATAGTACCTAAGAAGATACCTACGTCTACCCATGAAGGCATAAACATTGTCCAGCTCGATGGTAAATAGTCACGAGATAAGTTGATAACGATGATATCAAAACGCTCGAACCACATCCCGATGTTAACGACGATAGAGATAACGAAAGTCCAGAAGAAATTTCTTCTAATTGGACGAATCCACAATAGTCCTGGTACTAAAACGTTACAAATAATTAACGCCCAGAATGCCCACCAATAAGGTCCTGTAGCAGCTCCCGGAGAAAAATATGTAAAATCTTCGTAACGAGATCCTGAATACCAAGCGATCCATAACTCCGTTAAATACGCTACTGCAACCATACCACCTGTTACAACGATTACAATATTCATGTATTCGATGTGTTTACGTGTGATATAATCTTCATAGTGTAAAACTTTACGCATTACACTTAATAATGTTTGTACCATCGCGAAACCAGAGAAAATTGCTCCGGCAACGAAATATGGAGGATATACTGTTGAGTGCCATCCTTTGATCACAGAAGTCGCGAAGTCAAAAGATACAATCGTGTGTACCGAGAATACTAACGGTGTACATAAACCGGCTAATACCAAAGATAACTCTTCGAAACGTTGCCAGTGTTTTGCTCCACCACCCCATCCGAATGACAAGATACCATAGATCTTTTTAGCGAATGGTTTTGTTGCACGGTCGCGTACCATTGCGAAATCAGGAATTAATCCCATCAACCAGAAAACAGTTGATACAGAGAAATACGTAGAAATCGCGAATACGTCCCATAATAATGGTGAATTAAAGTTAGGCCATAATGATCCAAATTGATTCGGAATTGGGAATACCCAGTACATTAACCATGGACGACCCATGTGAATTACAGGAAATAACGCTGCCTGTACAACGGCGAAGATTGTCATGGCTTCCGCAGAGCGGTTAACCGACATTCTCCATTTTTGACGGAATAATAATAAAACGGCTGAGATTAACGTACCGGCGTGACCGATACCTACCCACCATACAAAGTTGGTGATATCCCATCCCCAGTTAATCGTTCTATTTAATCCCCATACACCAATACCAGTTCCAATTGTATATGCAATCGCACCAACACCGTAAATGAAAGCAACCATTGCAATACTGAAACATATCCACCACAATTTACTTGCAGGCGTCTCAATTGGACGCGCAATGTCTACTGTGATATCGTGGTAGGTTTTATGTCCTAAAATAAGGGGTTCTCTTACCTGTGATTCGTAATGTGACATATTTGTTTACCTTATTAATTCTTTATTAATTTAATTAAGCTTGTTCTTTTCTGTTTCTAACTTTTACTTGATAGATAACATTTGGTTTAGTTCCAATCTCTTCTAATAAAACATAAGAACGTTTATCTTTCGATACTTTTCTTACTTCAGATTTATCATCATTGATATCCCCAAATTTCATAGCTCCTGTTCCACAAGCTGCAGCACAAGCACAAGCATCCATAAATTCTTCATCTCTAACAGCTCTGTTTTCTTTCTTAGCTTTTAGGATTGTTGCTTGAGTTGCTTGAATACAGAATGAACATTTCTCAATTACTCCTCGCGTACGTACAACAACATCTGGATTAAGTACCATACGACCTAAATCATTGTTCATGTGGAAATCGTATTTGTCATTATTCGCCCAGTTGAACCAGTTGAAACGACGTACTTTATAAGGACAGTTATTTGCACAGTAACGAGTACCAACACAACGGTTGTATGCCATCATATTTTGACCTTGGCGACCGTGAGATGTAGCTCCAACCGGACATACAGTTTCACAAGGCGCGTGGTTACAATGTTGACACATCATTGGTTGGAAAATCACATCTGGATTTTCAGCTTCTGGCTTAATTAAACGTGTATATTGTTGTGGTTCGTTATCTGGATCAGATTCTAACGCAACTTTTTGAGTTAATTTTCCTTCTGGATCATTGTAAGTAACATCAGAGTAGTAACGGTCAATTCTTAACCAATACATATCTCTAGACATACGCATTTGCTCTTTCCCTACAGTTGGCACATTATTTTCTGCTTGACAGGCTATAACACATGCTCCACATCCGGTACAAGCATTCATATCAATTGTTAAATTGAAATGAGGTCCTGTTGAACGATCAAAACTAGCCCATAAATCTACTTCACCCATTGGAGAATCTCCTCTCCATGTTGGCATTTTCGCAACAGGATTCCATTCTTCACGGTCTGTATTGATGAAATCTGCTAAAGATACCTCTCTTGCTATTTCATAACGTCCCATTAATGTTGGTTGTTGTTGCATATTCGCAAACTCATGTTTATCAGAACGAGAAGATTTTTCAATCTTAACATTTGATGCACCTACATTTCCAGCATACAATGCGTACGCATTCACCCCTACATTATTTGCAACTTTACCAGCTTTAGTACGACCATAACCGAAAGCTAAACCTACAGTTCCAATGGCCTGACCCGGTTGAATGAATACAGGAACATTTTCTAAAACAGTTCCATTCACAGTTAAGTTTACATACTCACCGTCAAATTGCATTCTACCATTAGTCACATTGTAGTTATCTTGAATTTTGATTCCTAATTTCTCAGCATCATTCGGGTTAACTGTTAAATAGTTATCCCAAGAGTTACGCGTTATAGGATCTGGTAATTCTTGTAACCAAGGGTTGTTCGCTTGTGTACCATCTCCTAAACCAGATTTAGAATAGAATTGGATTTCCCATTCTGTTGGTTTAGCAGCAGCTAATTTAGCTACAGCAGCAGAAGCAGCACCAGTATTAGCCGTAAATGCGGATGTTTCAGCAGCTTCATTATAACCATTGTATAATGCTTTATTGAAATCTACACCTAATTTTGGTAAAATAGCTGTTTCCCAGTTTTGTTTTACATATAAATAGAATGGAGAAACTTTTTGTCTTGTTGCAGAAACCGCCATGACCATAATAGGGTCATTTGGATCTTCAACCTCAGTCACTTTAGTAACTCCGGTCATCCAAGCAATTAACGAATCCTGAAATTGACGAGAATCAAAAATACGAGGGATTGTTGGTTGTTGTAATGAGTATACTCCTGTTAATGGGTTGAAATCATTCCAAGACTCTAAACCATGAGTAACCGGAGCAATAACATCCATTAATGATGCTGTTTCATCTAGTTTTTCAACTAAACCAACTTTAAGTCCAATGTTTTTGAAAGCTACTTCAATATCTTTCGAATTTTTAGCATTGTAAACCGGATTCGTTTGGAAGTTTAATAAAACACCTACTTGTCCAGCTTTTGCCTCAGCAACAAATTGTTTAAAAGTTGCATCGTTAGATTCTTTTAATAATACAGCTTTACCAGTAATCGCAGCAGAACCTAATAATTGGTTAATTGCAAATGCAATTGCGTATGCTTCTTTAGAACCATCAGCCATTACAACTGCTTTTGTTCCTTTCGCTTTTAATTCAGCTACAATTGCTTTTGCTTCTTTAGACGCAGGAGTTCCTCCTGTTAATCCTTGGTAAACTTCAGCTAAAACTTTTTCTGTATCAGTAGGTTTTAACGGATAACGTGTATCAGCGTTAGCACCAGTTAAAGATAAAACAGATTCAACCTGGATATGACGCATCATATTTGCTCCTGGTTTACGAGCAATACCATAGTCACCTTCCATTCCACCACCATTGTAATCTCCTAAGAAATCTGCGTTGAACGAAACAACTAATTCAGAATTTTTAAGATCATAGAATGGTAATTCTCTTTTCCCATACACCTCTTGTGCCGCATCTAATGCATTCGAATAAGAAATTGCATCATATACTACGTGTTGAGTTGTTGGATATTTTGTTGCAAACTCAGCAATCAACTTTTTCGTTGTTGGAGAAGGTAAAGATGGTGTTAAAATGACAACCTTTTTCCCTCCTACTGATGCTAATGCTTTAGAAACACGTGCATCAATTTCTTTCCAAGATGTTGCTTTGAAATTGTTCCCACCATTTGTTAATGGTGCTTTTATTTTATCAGAATCGTATAATGATAATACAGATGCTTGAACACGAGCATTTGTAGAACCATAATATTGTGCTCCTTTATTTGCATCGATACGGATAGGACGACCTTCTCTTGTACGTACTAATACGTTTGCATAATCGTAACCATCAAAAACTGTAGATGCGTAGTAAGTAGGTACACCAGGCATTATATTTTCCGGTTTCACTACATAAGGAACAGATTTTACGATTGGAGCTTCACACGCTGCTAAAGTAACAGCAGCTGTACTGAACCCTAAAATCTTCAAAAAGTCACGTCGTGAAGTTTGACTATTCTCCATGGCGTTATCATTCCCTAAGAAATTATCTACGGGAATTTCTTCTGCAAATTCATTGGTAGTTAACTTTTCATTTAATGTATTGTCAGTTAACTCCTCAAAACTTTTCCAGTAATTTTTCTTCGAAGCCATTTATACTCCTCTCTTTTTTATATTAATAATGACATTTACCACACTCTAAACCTCCGATAGCATCAACTGTAATCTTAGTTGCGTCACCGTACTGTTTTTTCAATTTCTCGTGTAGTTCTGCGTAATATTCTTTGTTATACTCGTTGTCCATATCTACCTCAGTAGTTCTGTGACATTCGATACACCATCCCATTGTGAAATCATTCGCCATTTTAACTTCGTTCATTTCATCTACACGTCCGTGACATGCAAAACAAACCTGGTCTCCTGATCCAATGTTCAATTCTTTAGCATTTGGAATAGTTCCTTCTTTAATTGCTTTTTTGATCGCTTTTTCTCCAGCTACAACGTGTTGAGCATGGCTAAAGAATACGAAATCTGGCATATTATGGATACGTACCCATTCGATTGGTTTTTGTGGACCATCGTATTTATTCGTTTCCGGATTCCATCCGATAGCTTTATACATTTTTTGGATTTCTCCTGTATAGAATGTTTTTACTGCATCTTCATCCGCAAATTTACCTGAAGTAATCAATTCTTCTTCGAAATAATCTCCTTTGTATTCTTTGATTGTTTTGTGACAATTCATACATACGTTTGGAGAAGGAATTCCTGATACTTTACCATATTTAGCAGAACTGTGACAGTACTGACAGTCAATCCCCTGAACACCTGCGTGTACTTTGTGAGAGAAATAAATTGGTTGTTCCGGTTCATAACCTTTATCAACACCAATTCCCATTAATCCCCAATAAACATTATACAATGCAAAGAATGCTAATACAGCAATTGCAACTGTTCCAACTTTTTGGTATTTCTGAAAGAATTCAGCAAAAGAAAAAGCTACTCTTTCAGTTTCTGCATTTAATTCCTCTGTAGCTGTCGCTTTAACTAATGCATTAACGCGAACCAAGATCCACAATAATAATACCGCTAAAACAACAAAACCTACTGCAATTACTCCTGAATTAGCTCCACCTCCTTGTGCAGCCTCAGCAGCTTTTTTCGCAGCGGCTTCTTTCTTTTTCGCAGCTTTAGCTTCTTCAAAAGCCTTAACTCCTGCATCAGGATCAGCTGTATATGCTAAAATATTATCAATATCACCTTCTGATAAGTTAGGGAAAGCTAACATTTCAGTGTTATTGTAATCAGCATAAATTTTGTTTGCATACGCATCTCCTGATTCACGCAAAGCTTTGTTGTCCTTAATCCAAGCGTGTAACCACTCTTTTCCAAGTCCAGCTTCTTCTTGTACGCGTTTCTCAACATTACGTAATTCCGGCCCAATTAATTTACCATCAATCTGGTGACATGCAGTACAGTTGGCTTCGAATAATTCGTAACCTTTTCCTGCATCTTGGGCATTTGCTAGGGAGAACGTCGATAGTATTATCGCGCAGCTCCATAAACGTATTCTTTTTAGAAATCTTGCCTTCATTTACTTAAATAATCTCAGTTCGTTGTTTCTTTTAACTCGTTTTTATTTGAACACTTAACTAACAGCAAAAATAGCTTCAATACTTAATAAAATCATAAAGTTTACATACTGAACTTTGTCATTCAGCTTAATTTAAAACGTTTCTAAATTAATTGTTAAAAAATATAGACTCATATATAATATTTATTTATTCTGATTTATTCAAAAAAATCTATTTAACATAATTTGAAAAATAATTAAAGTAGATTTTATTCTAAACTGTCAATCAAACTCCTTCATAGAGATTCTTTTCTTTTGAATTGAGTTAAATTGGAACAATATTCGTTGTAGGAAAATAAAAGGTTATAAAATTTAATAACTTAATTGTAAGAAGTATATTTGCACAAATTAATTTCATCCTATGAAAAAAATTATCTTTTTATTCATGATCACTTTTTCAACTTATGCTTTTGCACAAGATAAAATTGATACTGTTCAGATTATTAACAATGGTACATTGAATATGGAAATTGATAGCAGAATAAATATGGTACTAAAAGCAAAAGAAGATGCTGTCTGTACATATACAGCTCCTGTCAAAAAAAATACAGAGAAAAAAATAGTTGTACAATCCAACGATCCGTGTGCAGGAAGTCCGCAAGTCAATGGTTTCAAAATTCAGATTTATTATTCTAAAGACAGAAAAGATGCTGATAAGGTGAGAAATGAATTTACACGTTCTTATCCTGATTTATCTGCCCAAACGGTTTATTACTCTCCTGATTACCGTGTCCTGGTAGGTGATTATTTTACCAGAGCATCTGCTTCTAAAGATATTCGTCGCTTAAAATCAAAATACAATAGCGCATTTTCTATTCCATTTAAGGTGTTATGTAGAAAAGCAAAATAGTGGTAAAAAATGTACTTGCTTTTACCAAACAAGCAAAAAAAATCAGGTTAAAGAATTCTTTAACCTGATTTTTTTAGATAATTTATATATAAGTTATATCTTATAATGCCTAAATTTGATTTGAAGTAGTAGTATTTACTTTTTTACCAATTCAATCGTAGGGTGTTCGGAAATAATCGCAAGGATCATGTCAAAGTAAGTCATTCCTTTTCCTTCTTCAAGTTCTTTCAGTCTTTTTTCGATAAGTTTTGAATCAAACATTTGCGGGTTTTGAAGTTTTTCCCGGTAAAAATTTAAGGTAAAATCATAACCAAATAATTGTTGGTTCTCTTTAAAGTTTTTCCAAATCAATCGGACTTCCTCATTTACTTTTACACAACCAAACCCTCCATAAAATAAATCGTCTAAAGCATCTAAACTTTCTCCTAATTTCCACTCTTCGTTGTACATAAAAACACGGTTTATTTCTTCATAAAAACTCTTTTTATCATAAATCCTGTTTCCGTCGATTGTAATTTCCTTTTTCATCTTTTATCAATACAATCTAAAATTAGAAAATTATCAGCTTATGAACAATAAAAAATATATTCTTACTGGAGGACCCGGCGTGGGGAAAACGACATTGATCAATAAATTAACCTTTTATGGATTTCCTGTTATTCAAGAAGACGCACGCCAAATTATAAAAGAACAATCACGAGTAAACGGTGATGGACTTCCATGGAAAAACAAATCACTTTATGCCAATTTGATGCTGGAAGCTTCCATCAACTCCTATCAAAAATCTGTGGGACTTTCAAATGAACACCCCATTTTTTTTGATAGAGGAATTCCGGATGCTTTATGTTATTTCAACATGGAAAATTTACCGATAACACTAGAAAAGAAAACTTTTGCAGAAAGTTTAAGATACAACCTTTTGGTTTTTATTCTTCCTCCCTGGATGGAAATTTATGAAACCGATACAGAACGTAAACAAACTTGGAAAGAAGCTGAAAAAACCTTTTCCAGCATGAAAGAAACTTATGAAAACTTAAAATATACTGTCTTAGAAATTCCAAAAGATTCAGTTGAAAATCGAATAAAATTTATATTTAACTCAATTGAGTCTTCCGAATAGTGTAATGTTTCAATACCTTTGTTTTCGATTTTTTAAAAAACGAAACATGTATCCTTATCATAATAAAATAAAGCAACGAATAAAGAATGGTGAGTTGATTTCGTACGAATTTGTGACAAAATATAAAAATATTAGCCCATGCTTACTTTTACACTTCAAAACAGAACCTTTTATACGTCCCATCCGTGAACATCGTTTTACTGAATATAAATTATTACTCGAAATAGAGGAAGAATAAGTTTTAAAAAAAAGAATTTATTATTTCTTCGGAAATAATAAAAAAAGCGTCATCCATTTTTTGGTAACGCTTTTTTAAATTTTAATGATAATGTTTAGAAATTGCTTCATTCGCTTCAAATTTAGTTTTTCAAAATGGTTTGCCTACCTTCAATTTCTAGCTGAATAAGTATTGAAGCCAAATTAGTCTGAACAAATCCTAAATTACCTGCAACCAAAACACCTTTTTCTCCTGTAGAAATTTTTTCAATTCCATAAACACTTGATTCATCTTCGGGATTGGAATTACCTTCGTAACGATAGATATAAATAATTCTAAAATCATGGGGATGATCGATCAAATCACTTTCCAATAAATTAAAATCTTCTTGGTATCCTTTTTCTGCCAGCTCTTTTAGTGCGACGCTAGAAGTTTCATAATTAAATTGCCTTTTTTCAAACATAAATAATAGTTTTAATTGGTTTATTATCATAAATCTAATCAATTAATTTACAGAAAGTTGTTAAACATTCGTTAAGTATTTTTAGACGAAAAAGAATTAACAGAGTTAATGATTTATTGTATTAAAAATAAGTTCATATTTTTGACAAAAAGATAAAATGATTTTAGAAAAAGTACACCAAAACAAGGCAAATTTCGCAGCTGTTATACATTATATAGAAGAAAATTATTTTTATAATCCTTCTTCTTTTGTAAATGGCGATCAAGAAAATACAGCAGATCAAAATCAAGGAAGTGCAAAAGTATTTGCCTTTGCTAAATTGAATAATTTTTCCAAAGAAGATACGTTAAAATTATTTGCTGAACATTATCAAGCTGTTTTGGCAACACCTGAAGGAACAGATCACAATAACATTCGTCAATTTATGGAACACGGATGGGAAGGTGTAAAATTTGAAAATGAGGTTTTGAAGAAAAAATAATAAAAACGTCTTGCGAAATGCAAGACGTTTTTTGATTCAACTAGAAAGGCGCCATAAAACTTATCGTATAATGATCGATTGTTTTTCCTTTCAAATCTTCTAACTCTAAAATAACAGGAACTTTATATGACTTCAGTTCACTTTTAGGAATTTTAATATCGATTAAACCTTGCTTTAATTCTCCTTCATCTATTTGTATGTATTTCGTTGGCTCTACCAGCAATACCGTTTTTCCTCCTTTAAATCCATTTACATTTACAACCAATTTATACGGTTTATTTGTTTTATTCATCAAACTATACTGCATTGTATTGATGATGTAATCTCCTTCTACCACATAATCCTTTCCTGGAACCTGTAGAAACTTCACTTCAACTTCACTTCTATTGAATAAAAAGATGGTCATTGCGGCTAACATTCCAATTAAAACAAAAGTAAACGCCATTAATCTTGCTGTTATTTTGAATGACTTTCCTTGTTCTATATTCTCTTCAGAAGCATAACGAATAAGACCAGTGGGAAGATTTATTTTTGTCATAATTTCGTCACAAGCATCCATACAAGCCGTACAGTTTACACATTCTAACTGAGAGCCATTTCTAATATCAATTCCGGTTGGACAAACGGCTATACATTGCCCGCAATCTATACAATCTCCTTTTCCTTCTGCTTTACGGTCTTCATTCTTTCTAAATTTAGAACGTCCGTTCACTCCTTCTCCTCTTGGAAAATCATAGGCAACCTGAATTGTTTTTTTATCAATTAAAACACCTTGTAATCTTCCGTAAGGGCAAACCAACGTACAAACCTGCTCACGAAACCAAGCAAAAACAAAATAAAATAAAACGCTAAAAATAAACAACCCCAAAAATAATCCGGCATGTTCAGACGGCCCTTCCTGAATAGCTTTTATTAATTCGTCCATTCCAATCAAATACGACAACAGTATATTTGAAAAGAAAAAAGAAATAAGGTAGAACACTGTCCACTTCCCTCCTCTCTTTAAAATCTTTTCCTCGTTCCATTCTTGCTTGTCCAAGCGAATTTGTTTGCTTCGATCTCCTTCTATCCAATATTCAATTTTTCTAAAAACACTTTCCATAAAAATTGTTTGAGGACACAACCATCCACAAAATAATCTACCATAAACAGTTGTAAAAATTATAATAGAAACAACACTTACAATCATTCCAAATGCAAGTAAGAAAAAATCTGTTGTAAAAAAAGGGTATCCAAATAAGATAAAGTTGGTATGAAAAACATCAATTTTAAATACCGGATTGCCATTTGGTAATTTTATAAATGGTAAAACAATTAATAAAACCAATAAAATCGAAGAAACAATTGTACGATAGTTGGTATACCTACCCGAAGGCTTCTTTGCATATACCCATTTTCTAGTTCCTTTTCTATCCATTGTTGCAACTTCAGTCCGAAATTGTTCATCTTCTTTTTCAAAATCTAGCGGCGTTGGATTTTGTTTTATACTACTCATACCTTTCACTTAATATCTATGCAAATTTACCACTACCATTAAGTTAGATTTTGGCACTATTTATGGTATCTATGGTAATATTTACGGATTGACATAAATCATTAATTCATAAAGATTTATCCAGCAACTACCTAATCTCCTTATTATGAAAAAATTACTTGCTTTCTTTGCTTTTTCGATTCACACTTTCACTTTTTGCCAAGAAGTTTACAATCCAAAAAATGTTGATCAATTTGCAATTTATCCAGGCTGCGAAGTAGCTTCAGACAATTTGAAATGTTTTGATCATCAACTAAACGAAGATGTTTCTGAACGATTATCTAAAATAAAAATGGATAAGATCTTACAAGGTTCTGGAGAATATTTTGCTAAACTAAATTTTGTGATTGATGAAAATGGAGATTTTATCACAATCACTTCCCAAGGCGACGAAACATTAGCCAGAATTTCTACACAGATTTTATATAAAATCAACCGGGAGCAAAACGAAAATGCTTCCAAAATAAAACCTGCTATAATCAATGGTACTCCTGTAAAAGTAAACTTTAGCCTTTCTATTCGATACCATAATAAATAAAGACAGACTATTATAAATAATAGTGTTTTCGAAATTGTTCCGGGGTAAAGCCTGTGTGCTTTTTGAAAAATTTCACAAAATATGAAGCGTCCTGAAAATTTAAAGAGTAAGCAATTTCTGTAACAGAAATTTCTTTATTCACAAGTAATCGTTTTGCTTCTAATACAACACGGCTTCTGATTAATTCACCTGCTGAACTTCCTAAAACATCTTTACAAAGTGCATTCAGATGATTCGGTGTTATATACAGCAGCTCTGCATATTCTTTTGGTAATTTCTTAGTCTTAAAGTTCTGTTCAATGAGCAGTTGGAAATTATTCAGCAATACCGATTGATAATCACTTTTATTGAGGCTGGAAGTTTCTAAACTTCGGTCGATATCAATCAATAGATTCATCAAATGAAATCCTATTTTCAAATTAGAAAATTGATTATTCTGCTGATTTTCTTGAATCATTTCTTCAAAATATTCTGCAACCTTCTCTTGCAAATCTTCCGAAACATTCACCACATGGTCTTGAACTAAAATCGATTGTAAAAACCGAAACTTTTGCAACAATGAAGAATTAATCCCAATCCAATCAAAAAAATTATCAAAAAAATTAACAACAAATCCATCGTATTCTTCTTTAAAATACCACTGATGCACTTGACCCGGTTTCATAAAATACATGGTTCCCGATTTTGCATCAAATTTTTCGAAATCAATCAAATGCTCTCCGCTTCCTTCTGTAAAATAAACCAAATGGTAATAATTATGGCTATGTACCTCCTGCAAATGAGGATTACTGTCTACATATCCTCTGAATCGGTCTATCGAAAACAATTCGTTACTATTTTTTTCTGTATTTAAATTACAGATATCATATGTTGGAAATAGTTTTTTTGTCATGACTGATTGGATTGTGAATTGTAAAAATAGACACAATTGAGAATATTTGGAATGAAAAGTTTAACTTTAAACAATAGAACATCAAAAATGGAATTTAAAGAGAAAAAAATTATCTTACTTTCTTTGGATGGCGGAGGAATTCGAGGAATTATTTCATGTGTAATTTTAAAATACATTGAAGATAAACTGAAAGAAATTCACAATGAAAACGCTAAAATTGGAGATTATGTCGATTTTATCGCCGGTACAAGCACAGGTGCATTAATCGCTTCGTTGCTTTTATCACCTTCTGTTGATCATCCAAAAAAAGCAAAACATTCTATAACTGACGCCTTAAATATTTATTTGGGAGAAGGAAAAAATATTTTCTCTAAAACCTTTTGGACATTACTCAACAACCCATTAAGTGTTTTCAAAGACAACTTAGCAACTGTTGTACTGGAAGAACAATTAAAAATTGTTTTTGGAGAAACGGAATTAAAAGATTTAATTCGACCATGCGCAATTGTTTCTTACGATACGGAACACCAAAAACCTAAAATATTCAATACAATTGACGGCATATCTCCTTTTCGTAATTTTTATATCAAAGATGTTTGCCGTGCTTCTTCTGCTGCACCAACATATTTTGAACCTGCAAAAATAAAATCATTTGCAGATCAGGAGTTTTGCTGTATTGATGGTGGAGTTTTTGCAAACAATCCAGCTTTTGTCGGTTTTATTGAAACACAAAAAATAAATTTCAGTAAATACTTTAAAGACGACTTAAAATTTAATGGAACTGCTCCTCTTCAAGAATTCATTATTATTTCTATTGGAAACGGTTCTCGTGCAAAATCCTATAAACATGAGCATTTGAGTGGAATTTCGAAATCAAAATGGGTCGATCCCTTAGTTGATATTTTTATTTCGACCGGTGTGGATATGGTCGATTTAGAAATGAAAAGTATGTATGCTTTATTGAAACCGAAATATCAACAAAATTATTATCGTTTTAATCCCGAAATCCCTGAATCTTCATTGGATTTAGGAAATGTATCGAATAATAATATCAAAACTTTATTGGATGTTTCAAATGATTATGTTTCAAAAAATAAAGAATATTTAGACGAAGTCGTCCAGAAATTAATTTTCAATCAAGTTGAAATACAATAAAAAAAGGCTTTGAAAAAATTCAAAGCCTTTTTACATTTTATTTATTTCGAACATAAACAAATATTTCTTGCTCTCTGTTTAATTCTCTATTATCAATGATACTTTCTATATAGGCATGCGGATCAGTGACTACTCCATTTCCATTGTAATCAATATAACTTCCATCTTCCTGAGCAACGACATGTTCTTTCAACAAATCCGGAGTTAATTTTTTACGTTCACCAATTAAGATATACACATATTCATGTCCTGTTTCGTCTGTAAAATTATCCACCTTATAAATTTGATCCAATTCTCTTTCATGATCAATTATAACAAATAAGTAATCTTTGTGGCTATCTTTTTCAAAAAAAATTCTTCTCATAGCATCAATTTGTTTGACTCAAATTTAATAAAAGAAAATGGGTTCAACCAATGATTATTAAAAAGTTTTATGGAAATTTTAAAAATTTTGTAAAATAAAAATGGATTAATTTTACTTTTACATCAACCAAATCAAAAAAATGAAAACTCTTCTTAAAATCTTTGCTTCAATAGTATTCTTTACTTTTCATCCATTTCTTTTTGCACAAAAATCGGGACAACTTAAAAAAGAAATCAACCAAATCATTCGTACCAATCATACATTTCCGTTCAATGGCGTGATTTTAATTTCTAAAAATGGCAAAACAATTTTTGAAGAAATTCATGGATTCAAAAATTTTGAAGAAAAGATTCCTTTAAAAAAGGGAAATCAATTTGAAATCATGTCCAATTCAAAAGTTTTTACTTCAGTTTTAATTTTAAAAGAAGTTGAAAAAGGACAGATTGACTTACAACAATCTATCAAAACCTATTTACCGGAAATTTCTCAAACATGGGCAGATTCTGTCACAGTACATCAATTATTAAATCATACACATGGTATTAAAGAGGTAACGCAACCTTTATTATTCAAACCCGGAACAGAGTTCAAATACGGCAATTATTCTAATTTACTTTTAGGAAAAATCCTCGAAAACGTTACGCAAAAAACATATAGAGAATTAGCGACGAACCTATTTGATGAAATCGGGCTGAACGAAACATTTTTATACACTCCAACAGAAAAACATCAGCTGGTGCAAGGTTATTTTTTCCGAAACAATTCGCTTCTTGCAAATCATCAAACGATGATTACTGAAGAAGAACTTCCTGCCGATGGAATAATTTCTACTGCAAGTGACTTAGCAAAATGGAACCATGTTTTGCATCACGGAAAACTCTTAAAACCTGAAACCTACAAATTATTGGTTACTCCCTCTGCTCAATCGCAACACAATGTTTTTGGTACAACTCCTCAAGGATACGCTTACAACATCCGTAATGTCGTTGAAAACCAGATCAATTATATTGGCCATACAGGTTTAGGAGATGGATTCTCATCGTTAAATATCTATTTTCCAAAAACAAAAATCAGTCTGATTGTTTTGCAAAACATTATGCCTGAAAATTCTGATGATTATTATTTCTATGAAAAGCAATTCAAAAATCTGATTTTGAATTGTGATTTAGTCAAATAAGTACCATTTTTATTCTTAAAAATAGTTCTCTTCAATGCTTTGATTAAGTAATTATAAAACAGTATTTTTGGTATTATCCTTGTAGAAAATTGTAATTTGATTACAATTAAAACGAAAAAAAACATAACCAATTGAAATTCAACTTTAAAAAAATATTCAACTATTTTTCCATCACTCTTTTCTCAATAATCTTATTATTGACAATTGCGATTTTCAGTTTACAATTCCCCGCTGTTCAAAATTTTGTCAAAAATAAATTGGTCAATTACCTCGAAAATAAAATTCATACAAAAGTCCAATTGGATAGAGTTTATATTGATTTTCCAAACAGCCTTGTCATAGAAAATCTCTTTCTGCAGGGCCAGGATGTTGACACTCTTTTGTATGTCAGGCAATTTGATGTCGGGTTAGATATTTGGCAATTAACAAAAAGTAAAGCCGATATTCAATCCATTGATTTAAATGGTGTAAATGCAAATATTGTTCGAAAGCCAAATGGCACTTTTAATTTTGATTATATTCTAAATGCTTTTGCTACAGACGAAAAAGACGAAAGTCCGTCAAAACCATTTATCATTTCACTCGACAAAATAAAACTGAAGGACATTCGCGTTTCATTTATAGATCAACAGTCGGCAAATCACCTCAACGTGTCTTTAAATTCTTTTGATACACGTGTAAAGAAGTTTGATTTAGAACAAAATTCATACGGAATTGGTGATTTAAAATTAGATGGATTAAAACTAAAATTGAAACAAGATTTTGTTAAAGAGGTTTCCAAAAAAGTCGAAGAAAAAGTCGATTCGCTAAATGAACAAAAACCAATGAAAATTGAGTTAAATGGAATTGCACTATCAAATTTTGACATCAATTATGGAGACGATAATTCCGGAATGTTTGCGAAAGTAAAATTTAAGGATTTTAAAACCCGCATCAAAAAAATTGATCTGCAAAAGAATTCTTATGGAGTTGATGATATTACATTAAATGGTTTATTACTTGATTTTAACCAAAAAACCGTTGAACAAATTAAAGAAAACCAAACGGATAAAACTGCCCCGGCATCTACTCAAAATCCACTACAACTCGCATTGAATAAAATTAATTTGAATGATATCAAAATTAATTACGGAGACGAAAACTCAAAAACATTTGCAAAAATCAATCTAAACGAATTTGAAACAAAAGTCAATAAACTCGATTTAGAAAATTCTATTTTTGATATTGATCATCTCCTATTGAAAGATGCCGCTATCGAAGCTAATTTATATCTTTTTTCAAAACAGTCGTCTTCACCACCGGCCTCCTCTTCTGCACCAATAAATTTGGTTTTAGCAAAAACTATTCTGCAAAATGTAAAAGTAAATTATAACAATACAGCCGAACGACCTACTTCGCAAGGGATGGATTTCAATCATTTGAATTTTTCAAAATTAAACCTTGATTTACGAGAGTTCAAACTCTACGATAATACATTTGCCGGAATTGTAAAAAGCGCTGAAGTAAAAGAATCAAAAGGGTTAAATATTCAGAAATTCACAACAAATTTCTTATACGCAGATCAGCAAGCCTATTTGAAAAATCTTTATTTACAAACACCAAGAACAGTGCTTCGAGATGAAATTATTCTTCATTACAACTCTATCAATCAGTTAACATCTAATCCTGAAAATATTTTGGTGAATGCCAACATCAAAAATTCGAAAATCGGATTTTCTGATATATTGAATCTTGTTCCAAGCTTGCGAAATACCATGCCTTTCGATAAATACCCAAATACTGTACTTAACGTCAATGCAGATGTGAAAGGAAGAGTAAACGATTTACTGATCAATAATTTAAACGTTTCCGGATTAGATGATTTACAAATTTCGGCTTCAGGGCGAGTGAAAAATGCAATGAATCCCAAACAATTGTTTTACGATTTAGACATCAAAAATTTCTCAACTTCATCGAAAACAATTTATAATGTCGTCCCTAAAAATACCATTCCAACAACGATTAGAATTCCTTCCAAATTAACCGTCAAAGGGAAAGCGAAAGGAACAACAGAAACCATCACAACACAACTCGCTTTCAATTCAACCTTAGGAAATGCAAAACTTGATGCAGTTGTCGATATGCGAAAAAAAGATGCTGAAAAATATAAGGTAAACGCTGATTTACAACATCTAGATGTAGGAACGTTGATAAGCAACAACGATTTAGGAAAAATCACAGCAAAAATCAACGCAATTGGAACCAGTTTTAATCCTGAAAAAATGGTTACAAAAGTGAACGGATCAATACGTTCAGCCGGCTACAACAACTATACTTATCAAAATATTGATCTTGATGCAAAAATCAATAATGGAACTTTTGATGCTCACCTATTTTCTAAAGATCCGAATGCTCAGCTTGATTTAGTGACTTCCGGTGTGTATAAAAAAGAATTATCGAATGTAAAATTAAACGGAAATATTGTAAAATTAGATATCCAAAAACTTGGTTTCTATCAAGAACCAATGATTGTTGCGGGAAAAATTGAGGCTGATTTTGCAGATTTAAATCCTGATTTTTTGAATGGATCATTGGTTCTAAAAAACTTTGCTCTATCTAATACAAAGGATGTTTTCCCAATGCAAGAAGTCCATTTAATTGCAACTTCCACAATCGATTCTAATCGTATTCAACTCCAATCACAGCTCGCTGATTTGGAAATGAAAGGAAAATTTAAATTGACACAGATTTTTGGCTCATTGACTTCAACAGTTAATCAGTATTATGAATTTCAAAAACCTGATGCTAATGTTCAAATAGATCCTCATCAATCATTCACCTTAACTGCAAAAATAAAAGATGATGATTTGATTCGCCGATTTGTTCCTGATTTAAAAAATTTCGAAACAATAACACTTGATGTAGCTTACGATACCGACTCAAAACAGCTCCATTTAGAAGGAAAAATTCCTGATTTAACATACGGCAGCAATACCATAAATGACGTTATTCTTCGGCTTTCAAATCAAAATGAAGCTTTGTTGTACTCTCTGAATATTGGGGCGTTAAAAAGCGAAAGTTTTCAACTGAAAAAAATTGATTTAAATGGAGATATTACAAACAATACAATCCGCTATACAGTTTCAACAAAAGATGAAAAAGAGGCAACACAATTCTTAGTTGCAGGAAACTTAAGAACCATAAACGAGGTAACGGAAATTAGCCTAAATCCGAATGGTTTAGTCTTAAATTATGATCAATGGAAAGTTGGTGAAGAAAATTTAATTCAATTAAGAAAAGATGGAATTGTAGCCCATAATTTCAGATTGATAAATAACGACAGTGAGATTTTGCTTCAATCAGAATCTGAAGAAGGAACAAGTCCGTTAAATATTTCAATCAAAGATTTTAAAATCGAAACCATTGCAGAAATTATCAAAAAAGATGATTTACCTGCAGAAGGGACGATCAACGGAACGGCTCAAATCAGAGATTTGAATAAAGACATGACGTTTAATTCTGATTTAACCATTTCTGACTTGAAAGCGTTTGGAAATCCCATTGGAAATATAACCGCGAAAGTTAAAAATACTTCTCCAACTGTTATAAATGCTGATATTTCATTGATTGGAAACAACAATAACCTGAAAATTTTCGGTGATTACAATACCAAAGAAAATGCTTTTGATTTAGCATTAGATATAAACCGTTTAGAAATGAATTCGGTTCAAGGTTTTTCCATGAACCAAATCAAAGATACAGAAGGATATTTATCCGGAAATCTAAACGTAACCGGAACTGCTGATCAACCAAGTATTTTAGGTCAAATAAAATTTAATGCTGTTGGTTTAACGATCGCTGAAACAGGAAGTAATTTCAGAAAAATAGATGATGCAATTGATTTCACACAGAAAGGAATTGAATTCAATCAATTTAAGATTAACGATAACGAAGGCAATTCTTTAACTTTAAGAGGTGAAATATTGACCAAAACTTATCGTGATTTTTCGTTTAATTTAACTGCAAATGCACGTGATTTTAACGTTGTCAATTCAGAAAAATCTAACGATGCGATGATGTATGGGAAATTAGCTGTTCACGCAAATTTAACCATTAAGGGAGATTTAAATCTGCCTAAAGTAAACGGAAATTTAACAGTTACGGATGACACAAACTTTACTTTTATTTTACCTCAATCTTCTCCTTCTTTACAAGAGCGTGAGGGAATTGTAGAATTTATCGATCAGGATCAGATTGCTCTTCAAGAGACTGTTAAAACAGATGAGATCAGTACCGATTCTAAAATAAAAGGTTTGGATGTCAGCGTCAATATCGAAATTAGTAAAGAAGCTAAAACTTCTATTATCATTGATAAAGCAAACGGAGATTTTGTCGAAATACAAGGAGAAGCAGAATTAACAGGGGGAATGGATCCTTCCGGAAAAATGACATTGGTTGGTGTCTATCAAGTAGAAAAAGGGGCTTATGAACTATCGGTTAGTTTACTGAAACGTCGTTTCGATATTCAGAAAGGAAGTACAATTACGTGGACAGGAGAGCCTACTGCTGCCAATCTTGATATTACAGCGATTTACAAAACAAAAGCTGCTCCGATTGATTTGATTGAGCAACAAATTTCGGGATATTCTTCTTCGGAAATGAATATGTATAAACAGCGAATTCCATTCAATACCGAACTGATTTTAAAAGGCGAATTATTGAAACCTGAAATTAAGTTCAATATCTCGATGGACAATGATAATCCTTCTATTGCTACAGCTGTTATTGAAAATACGCAAGCAAAATTAGATCAATTGAAAAATGATGAAGCAGAAATGAACAAACAGGTTTTTGCCTTGTTGTTATTGAATCGTTTTATTGGTGAAAATCCTTTCGAAAGCCAATCTAGTATCTCAGCAGAAACGATGGCTTTACAAAGTGTAAGTAATTTATTATCACAACAATTGAATAATTTGGCAGATGATTTAATTCAGGGGGTTGACATTGATTTTGGATTAGACACACAAGATGATTATTCTTCAGGTTCTAAAAATACCCGAACAGATTTGAATGTTGCAGTAAGTAAACGTTTGTTAAATGATCGATTGAAAGTTTCGGTGGGAAGTAATTTTGGTCTTGATGGGGATGCTCGTCAAAATGAAAACATGACCAATATCGCAGGAGATATTACAGTAGATTACAGTTTATCCCGGGACGGGCGTTATATGTTAAGGGCCTACCGAAAAGATGAATATCAAGTTGCCTTGCAGGGACAAATTGTAGAAACAGGAGTTGGTTTTATCATCACATTAGATTATGATAAATTCAAGGAAATTTTCGAGAAAAGAAGAAAAAATAAAACGAATAGAAAAACACAAAAAGCCGCATCTAAACCATGAAAAAATCAATTTCAATCTATCTAAAACTTGTTGCTCTTTCGCTGTCAGTTATTGGCATTTCTTCTTGTAGCAATACACGTTTTCTGAAAGAAGATCAAATGCTTTATACCGGTTCTAAATTAATCATAAAAGGAGATTCTTTGAGTAAACGTGATCAGGCTGAATTAAAAGAGAATCTTGAAAAAAATATTATTCCAAAACCTAATTCCAGTTTTTTTGGACTGCGCCCTCGTTTATACATTTACAATATTACAAGTGAGCCTAAAAAACAAAAAGGCTTAAAATACTGGTTAAAGTATAAAGTTGGTCAGAAACCAATTTTACTAGGTGATGTAGACATTGAATTTAATAAAAAAATTCTCGTTAATTATGCTGAAAACAAAGGATATTTTAATGCGAAAGCACAAGGTGATACGTTAAGCAAAAATAAGAAAGCGGAAGTGCATTATGTTCTGCAACCGCAAAAACGCTACTATATCGATCAAATAAATTTTCCGAAAGACACTTCTTTGATTGTCAACAAAGAAATCAAAAAAACGGAACCAAATACGTTTCTTAAAAACAAACAGCCTTTTGATTTGGATGTCATAAAAGCAGAACGCGAACGAATAGATGCCCGATTAAAGGAAAAAGGATTTTATTATTTCCATCCGGATAATATTATTGTGCAGGCAGATAGTACTGTCAGCAAAAATCAGCATGTCGAACTATTTGTTAAATTAAAAGATAAAACACCCGAACAAGCTAAACAGCAATATACCATAGATAAAGTTATTGTTTTCCCTGATTATACTATTCAAGAGGCTAGAAACGGATTATACAAAATGCCTATGCCGAATGATTCTCTAGGAAAATACGAACAAAATGGCTTTTATATGGTGGATTCGAAAAAGAATTTCAAACCAAAAGTTTTTGACCGTGCCTTGTACTTTCAAACAGGAGATTTATACAATCGTGCAGATCATAATCTAACCCTAAATCGATTAATTAATTTAGGCGTTTTTAAATTTGTAAAAAATGATTTTATCATTTCAGATTCGATCAACAATAAATTTGATGTTTATTACACCTTGACTCCACGTGAATTTCAATCTTTACGATTAGAAGTTTTAGGACGTACAAACTCGGCTAATTACGGCGGTGGAGAATTAAACTTAAATTGGACTCACCGCAATATTTTCAAAGGAGCAGAGCAATTGAAGATGGCTTTATATGGCGCTTTTGATATGCAATTAGGAGGGCAGAAAGATGCAAACAATATTTTCAGAGCCGGTTTCAATTCTCAACTTTCTATTCCGAGGATTGTAGCACCCTTTAAATTTCGGTCATCCAGTGCATTTGTACCAAGAACCAATATTGATATTGGTTACGAATATCAAAGCCGATCAAAATTGTATACACTGCATAATTTCAACACTGCATTTGGATACGTTTGGAAAGAAAACGCGCAAAAAGAACATAATTTAAAAATATTTAGTGCGACTTTATTGTTTCCGGAAAAAGTAAGCGATGAATACAACAGTAAAATTTACGACTCGATTGGGAATATTATCAATCCGAGTTTAAAACGTGTTGTAGACAAACAATTGATTTTTGGCCCACAATATTCGTATACATATACGACGACGATGCTACCTAAAAAAAGTACATTCTATTACCGTGGTTCAGTCGATTTGGCAGGTAATTTAACAGGACTTATCACAGGTGCGAATGTAAAAAAGGGGAAAGAAAAAGAAATTTTTAAAATTCCTTTTAGTCAATATGCAAAAACAGAGCATGACTTCCGTTTCTATCATAAGCTTTCGGACAAATCCTCTATTGCAACACGATTCATCGGGGGAATCGCCTATCCTTATGGAAACGCTGAATTTGTACCTTATTCGAAACAGTTTTTTGTTGGTGGAAGCAACAGTATTCGTGCCTTTAGAGCACGTACACTAGGTCCCGGAAGCTACGATCCCCGTACTCAAAATTCGAATTTCTTTTTTGATCAGTCCGGTGACATCAAATTGGAACTGAATGCAGAATTTAGACAAAAATTATTTAGTTTTCTTAACCTGGCTTTGTTTGTTGATGCAGGAAATATATGGTTAATCAATGAAGATGAAACACGTCCCGGCTCAAAATTTTCAAAAGATTTCATGGATGAAATAGCTGTTGGAGCAGGATTAGGTTTACGTCTTGATTTTAATATTTTAGTATTACGATTAGATTTAGCAACTCCGCTTCGAATTCCTTATTATGAAAAAAATGAACGTTGGACATTTGATAAGATCGATTTTGGGGATAAAAATTGGAGAAAAGATAACCTGATTTTAAATATTGCAATTGGGTATCCATTTTAAAAAAAGAGAGCGTCAGTTGACGCTCTCTTTCTTATTTATATCTCATTAAAACTTACTTCAAATCAAAACGATCTGCGTTCATCACTTTATTCCAAGCGGCAACAAAATCATTGATAAATTTATCTTGCGCATCTTCTTGTGCATAAACCTCAGCGATTGATCTCAACTCTGAATTTGAACCGAAAACCAAATCTGCACGTGTCCCTGTCCATCTTGGTGTCCCTGTTTTACGATCGGAACCTAAATAAATTTCTTTTGTTTCATCTTTCGCTTTCCATTGTGTTCCCATATCCAATAAATTTACAAAGAAATCATTTGTCAATTGACCCGGACGATCTGTGAAAACACCATGCTTAGAACCATCGTAATTGATATTAATTGCTCGTAAACCTCCAATCAAAACGGTTAATTCCGGAGCTGTTAATGTTAATAACTGTGCTTTATCAATCAATAATTCTTCTGTAGAAACGCCTTGGCGCTTCGCTTTACGGTAATTACGGAAACCATCTGCAATAGGCTCTAACCAGGCAATTGACTCGACATCTGTTTGTTCTTGCGTAGCATCTCCGCGACCGGGAGCAAAAGAAACTATAATCTCTTTACCTGCATCTTGTGCCGCTTTCTCGATCGCTGCATTTCCTCCTAAGACAATTAAATCCGCCAGAGAAACCTGTTTTGAAGAGTTCGCTGCATTAAATGAAGCTTGAATACCTTCTAACGCTTTTAAAACTTTATTTAATTGAATTGGATTATTGACATCCCAATTTTTCATTGGTTCTAATCGAATTCTTGCACCATTTGCTCCTCCACGCTTATCAGATCCTCTAAATGTAGAAGCTGAAGCCCACGCTGTACCGACTAACTCAGAAACAGATAAACCTAAATCTAAAATTTGACGTTTTAAATTTTGAATATCATTTTCATCAATTAAATCATGAGTCACTTCCGGAATCGGATCTTGCCAAGTGAAAATTTCTTTTGGCACATCGGCTCCCAGATAACGAGAATGAGGCCCCATATCACGATGAGTTAATTTGAACCAAGCTTTACGGAAAGCATCTTCAAATTCTTCCGGATGCTCTAAGAAACGACGACCTATCTTTTCATAAGCCGGATCAACGCGTAACGCAATATCTGAAGTTAGCATCGTTGGTCGTAACTTTTTAGACGCATCGTGAGCATGAGGAATAATTTCTCCCACATCTTTTGCAACCCATTGATGAGCTCCGGCAGGCGATTTTGTCAATTCCCATTCGAAACCAAATAAATAGCTTAGGAATAAATTTGACCATTCTGTTGGTTTACTTGTCCAGGTTACTTCAAGACCGGAACCTATTGTATCTCCTGCATTTCCTGTCCCGTACGAGTTTTTCCAACCCAAACCTTGCATTTCTAAATCTGCTTCTTCAGGAACCGGGCCAACATGATCTGCAGAAGCAGCTCCGTGCGTTTTTCCGAATGTATGACCACCCGCAATCAACGCTAATGTTTCCTCATCGTCCATCGCCATACGTGCAAACGTATCACGAATATCTTTTGCCGATGCTAAAGGATCAGGATTCCCATCCGGCCCTTCCGGGTTGACATAAATTAATCCCATTTGTACGGCAGCCAATGGATTTTCTAAATCTCTATCTCCAGAATAGCGACTATTCGCGCCACCACTTTCTTCTAACCAAATTTTTTCAGAACCCCAGTACACATCAATATTTGGTTCCCAAACATCCGCACGTCCACCGGCAAAACCAAGTGTTTTGAATCCCATTGATTCTAACGCAACGTTTCCTGTTAAAATGATTAAATCGGCCCAAGAGATCTTATTTCCATATTTTTGTTTAATTGGCCAAATTAAACGACGCGCTTTATCCAACGACACATTATCCGGCCAAGAATTTAGCGGTGCAAAACGCTGTTGTCCTTCCCCTGCTCCACCGCGACCATCTTGTACACGATAAGTTCCTGCACTATGCCATGCCATACGGATAAAAAATGGACCATAATGACCAAAATCGGCTGGCCACCACTCTTGAGAATCTGTCATCAATGTTTTAAGGTCAGCTTTGATTGCTTCTAAATCTAACGTTTTAAATTCTTCTGCATAATCAAAATCTTCTCCCAAAGGATTTGATTTATTAGAATGTTGACGTAAAATATTAACATTTAATTGATTTGGCCACCAATCTTTATTTTGAGTACCAAAACCGGCAACCGGTGTAGTTGCCACTTTACCATTGTGAAATGGGCATTTTGAGATGTCTCCTTCTTGATTTTCCATTGATTAATATTTTGATGTTTAACTATTTTATTTTGTAAATATCATAAATATAACAATTTGTGTTATCAATTAAAAATCAAATTGTTTTATCAAATAATAGATATATCTTATATGATATAAAAATTAAATAGTTATTGATTATACATATTAGAAAAAGATCTTAAAAAAACAGAATGGAGAAAAAGCAGAATAAAGCCAACAATTTTTTAGCCATCATGTCTCATCATAAGGTTAAACCTTATTCGTTGTTGAACTGCTTATACCATTCGAACACTCAGCAAATAAACATAACAATCCTAATCATTAGAATTCAAAAAAAAATACCCAATGATAGTAAACTATCATTGGGTTATTAAATATTTAATTTGTTTAAATTAAAACAGTTGTAAGATAATAATGCATTTAGAACAGTACCAAATACTACTGCATTACCAGAACTTAAAATACGTTATAATTATTACTACTAAAGCAGAAATAAAAGATAAGACCCTTATTGTTATCTCATACTTTTTGTAAGAAGTGATATAAAATAAATATTTTTTATCATTTGATATAATCTCAAATTCTTTGGTTTCAGCTTTTTTTGATATATAAGTTCCTTTTTTTATAACATATTCATTTTTATAATCTTCAATAAGAACTGGAAAATTACCACAATTAGTTTCCATTTGAGTGTAAAAACCTTTACCTATAGTAAATTTTACTTCGGAGGTATTTTCAATTTTACATTTTTTTATTTCTACTTTATAAAAATAATCTAATCGATTATTAATATCATGAAAAACATTTCCAATAATTAATTGAGACCCTAATAAAACTAATAATGATATTAGGAAAAATAAATATTTAATCATTTGATTTTATAAAACCTGTTTTTTTTATTTCTTCTATCAATTTATCAGGATTAGAAACTCTGAAAATTATTTTTGAATCATATTTAGGGTTTTTATGAAGAATTTTAATTCCTTTTTCAAAAAAATCGTTAGATGGAATTATATCTATAATATCTTTTTTTAAAAGGATTATTTTTAAAAAAAACAAATAATTTATTATTAACTTGTCTTCATAAATATTTATTTGAGCAAGTAAACTTGACATTCTAATAGAGCCTATTATAAGACCTCCTGATTTTGTATAAAGATTATTCATAGATTTTTTAATGCAAATTAAAGGATTTATCCATGTACTACCATAAGTAGCAATAAGTCCTAGTGCCATAATAGATAGTCCTGTTCCTACACTAGAACTATAAGCATGTGTATATTTTTTAAATCCATCAATTGAGTTAGAGTAACCTACACCTATGGATGCACCAACATCAAGAGACACCCCTAGTGACCATCTATCACCTCTAAACGTATCGAATGATAATTTTTTTACCAATCGTGAATAAAAGTATTGAGTTATGTTTGCTGTAATACTTATAGAAGGTATAATAGCACCAGTTCCTCCGTCAAGATACATTTTCATTCCGGAATCCTGACCTCTTAAGAGAGCTATATATCCAGTTGACCCTTCAAATCCCATAACAGCCCCTCCTTCTGCACCTATACCTATAGACACTGCATCAGGACCATACATATGGCGAGCTTGTCCAGTAGTAATAGCATCATATGTTAATTTTGCAGCTCTTGGCATAGCTGCACGAGCTAATTCTTCTACTAAAGTAGGTTTGTATGGATCCAATTTTTTTAATAGGTTATACCTATTTAGTTCATGAGCTGCATGATTCAGTCCGCTAACAATTAGTCCAGTAGCTGCCCCTTGCCAAAAATTTCCTCCTGTTAATTCAGCAGAAATACCACCAGAAACCGTACCAAATAAAATGGTTCTAAAAGCTCCATCTTTTAAACCAGCGATATTACCTGCACCTTGTATAGCCCCGGAAACCGCACTGGAAATCATAGCACTAATAAAAGTCTGCCCAAAGTTCGCCCCTCCAGAAACTCCTTGTATGACTCCTTGAGAAACACCATGCATAACCATTTGAGCCGCTCCTACTATATATCCAATTTGATTAGCTGTTAATGTAGCTGTAACTTGACATATCCCATTGAATAATGCTGTAGCAATTTCTCCAACTCCAAAAGAGACGGCTCCACTTACAGCGCCTATAAAAATACCTTTTGCAAAATCTCGAAAATCAAAAGTACCAGACATAATTGCCTGAATCGTATAAGTTAGAGCTCCAATTGCAGCTCCTATACCTACAGCTAACCCAAACCCTATTTGAAATACCTCTCCTGAAGGATCTGTATATAGAAGTGGGTTATTCCATGCATATCCATAACGGTTATAATTTTGAGAGTTTTCAGGATCCTGAATAAAATTATCAGGGCTTAAGAATTGTTTTAACATAGGATCGTAAATACGACCATTCATGTGAATAATGCCTACTTCTGTAAAATGTTCGTGTCCTGTATAACCACGATCTAAGAATACTAGTTTAGCATTTTCTCCTTCTGTTACGTTTCCATTAACGTCTTGCACTTTTACGATATTTCCCCAAGGATCAAATAATCTTCTCTCGATGACATTGGCATTTTCATCATAAATTGCCATAATAGAGCCTTGAAAATCACGTGCTAAATAATGAAATCCTTCTTTTGATCTACTTATACTACTATTTAGATTCGTCTCAGTAACATAGAAAAATGGCGTATCGTATGGAGAAGAGATATAGTTGATAATTTTGGCATTTCCATTTTGATCGACAGTAATTTCAATGGTACCATCTTGCGAATAATATTTTTCTGTTGTTTTATTTGCTAATACATCTTGTTTCAAGGCATAGAATCTTCCTCCGTTTATGCTATATTGAAAGTCTACGTTTCCTCTTCCTTCTTCAGAAATCGTCAGTGGACGTTTGAACGCATCGTAGGTAATGTCTTGCTGTTTTCTTCTCGATTAATAATCGCTACCTGGAGTATTTAACTGAATTGATTCTTTTTTATATTTTGCCGTAGCATTATACGCATATTTTCCAACCTGATTGTTAACATCAATACGTCCGTCTGTAAGATAAGTATTATAATTTTGTCCGTTTGGTGAAGACCAACTTACTAAACGATCAAAATTATCGTAGGTAAACTTTTCTTCCCATCCAAAATGTAAATCATACCTTCTTTTTAATAATCCCCGACTAACTTGACCATCAAAATAATACTCATAGTCTACACTATACAACCAATTGTTTCCTTTTTTATTGCGGATATTCGTAATATTCCCATAAATGTCATAGGTATTTTCTACCGATATCAGTTCTCCTAAAGTTGCATTTAAAGTTTGTCCTCTTTCATTCTTTGCGTTCGCTTTCCAAACAACTTTTCCAACTCCTTTTGAGATATCCAATAATTGGTTCAACTCTCCGTTGTATGGATTGTATTGATGATTTAGAATTACTGTTTGTACTCTTTTGTTTAAGCTATTTTTCCATACATATGATTCATAATTCTACCGAATTCATCGTAAACGAATTGTTTTCCGAAAACAAATTGAGGAGTTACTTCGTTTCTGTTAGCAATTCTATAAAAATTATCATAAGTAATATCATTGGAGAACGAGTTGTTTTCGTTTGTTCCATATTCCTTAATGAGTAACCCTTTTTTAGCGGCATCATACGTATATTTTACCGAAATATTGGATTTACCTGTTGTGTTTTTTTCTGTTATTTTACCAAAGTTATCGTACTTATAAGTTGTAGTACCTTCCGGCATTTTTTCTTCCTTCATCTCATCATAAACAGTGTACGAATAAGCATAAGCCGTAGAACTTACAGAAGGATCGAGCAATGATGTACGTCTTCCCCATACATCATAGTTCGTTGTGATGACATGAGAACCATAAGTTGTTGTTTTAACTCCTCCATGAGGATAGTAGGTATAATTAATAACTTCAGTGCCGTTGTCCACTAATTGAGCAGTATTACCTACAGCATCTTTCGTTATCTTCTTCGAACGAGTACCTTCAACGGTTGTTGCTAATCCTTCATAAGTATTTGTTGCGACTAAACCTGTATGATTCGTAACCTTGATAGGACGTAATAAATAATCATATTCATAAGTTGTATATTGAGAAGGAGAACTAAAATAAGGTTGACTTTCTCTTAATTTTCTTCCTAAGAAATCATATTCAGTAGAAGTAGAAACATATTGACCATCAGAAAATCCTTTGATTGTATTTTTGATATTATTACCTACTGCATCAAAATACTGAGCTTTATAATCTTTTGTCTGATCACTAAAAGAAATGATACTCCATCCGTTAGTATCTCGAGCGTATTGATACTGTGTAACAACAGGTGTTGTACTAGAATTTGTAAGTGTAACGTTTAATAATTTACCCCAATTGTCATAAACAGTAGAAGTTACAGCACCAAATTTATCTGTTTCTTTGATAACCTGTCCTAACAGATTGTACTCCAAATTTGTTTCATATCCTTCGAGATCTTTCTTCTTAACAACAAATCGACCATTGGTATCGTAAATGTTTTCAATTTTTCTTGCAGCTACACTTTCTGTCGTTGACACGGATAGTTGTTTACCATTATCTGTAATAGTTAAAACATTTCCAAAAGTATCATACGTATAATCAATAATTTGACTCCCACTATTTTGAACTGTAGTCTTCGTTTTTGAAATATTATTATTCGTATAAGTATATTCTTTTTGTGAAGTGTATGAACCTCCATAAGCGTCAACTTTCGAAACTTCTTTCTTTAAACGACCAATAATATAAGGGTTAGAAGAAGGTAAATTTTCTACTGTATTGGTTGTAGTCGTTTTAAAGGTTTGACCATTAGCTGTTTTTGTCTCAGTAGTAGTGGCTATATTATAATACGAATCATATGTATTTGTTGTAGCTGTTGTAACTCCGGAAACTATATCCTTGTCAATTTTTGATTGAGGCAATAGTATGTATCTTTTATCAGGAAGAATATTATACTGATAACTAGTAGTCAAATAATTTAATTCATTTAAAACTTTGAAATCAGAAAAAATACTACCTCTACTTCTTATTTCTGCATAAACAGATTTTGTTTCTGTTTCAACATTTCTTTTACTATAATCAAACTTAGAAACACTCCATATAGCTTGCTTAGGATCATTATCAACTCTGCCTTTTTTTATTATCCAACTGCTTTGAGACACTTCTCCGAATCCTAGAATTCCTAAACCATTAAAATTTGCAATTAAATCTGAATATCTAAATAGTTTATATTTTGTTTGACCAGAAGAATATACTGATTGCTCATCAACAATGTACATTCTCGGCATTTTTGGAATTACATAATATGGGTAAGTAAGTTTTTTTTCAATTCTATATGAAAAATTATTTCCTCTTTCTAGTCCTAGTTCAGTATAATTTATATAATTTATAATTGTACCGTTAGATTCTTTTACAGAAGATAACCTACCCTCTATCTGCTGATTCTTGCTATAATTACCTTTCCATATACCATTTTCTTTCAACACTATAAAATTATCTCCATAAGTTCCAAATCCATTATTATTTGTTACTATGACTTTAAAAGGTTCTTTTTTATTTGATGTAAAAAGACTTATACTTGAAACCTCTTGTTCTCCAAAAATTACTTTTCCTGTCGAATCTGATCCTAAATTTGGCCTAAAAAATGATATTCCATGGTTCATACTTCCAGAAGATTCTCCTCCGTTATGAACAAAATTTAGAAAATCATCTTTTCCGGAGACTTTGATTTAAAAGATGAGACCGTAATATTTACATACCTCTTAATTTGATTACCGGATAAATCATAGTCAAAATTTAATGGATCATTCGAATATACTTTATCAATATACGCATGAAACTTTGATTGATTTGTTGCAATAACCTGAAATCCGGGCTCAAAACTAATCGATAAATCATCATAAATAACCTGATTTGCATCTTGATTGGTATTAATTGTCTTTTGGGCAAATGTAATTGAACAAATTCCCATAAAAAGAAAGGAGAAAAATCTCATATGATTTATTTCGTTAAAGCTTGAACTTGTTTTTCTAATCCCTCAATCTTCTTATTCTGCTGAATCATTTTTTCATTTTGCTCAATTAAATGAAGAGTTAGCTCTTCTATTTTCTCAAGAAGTTTAGCGTTTAATTCTCCTTGTTCTATACCTCCATCCTCAACAATTTGTTTTGCAGAAGGAATATTTGGTAAATGTTTATTGGTTGTGATAAAAGTTTTAACTTCATTTAAAGGCATTAAATTGTAATCATTATTAAAAACATGATCAGCCCATTGGTTCGCAGAAGCAACTTCTACTTTTAGACGTTCTGTTTTTATTCCATCTTTTACAAATAATCTATATCCTGAAAGGTCGTACATATCTGTACCCATAGTTATTTTTCCTGTATTGTATACGCTCATTATATCAGAGTTATTATCTGCATTAAATAAATAGCGTTGAACACCATCCGTTCCGGGCATAGAATTATTTGATACGTTAGATCCATAATTAAAAATAAAATTCTTTCCATTCAAAACTCTCATAATCGCATCACCACCTTTTGCTTTAGTTGAAAACCACTGATCACCTTCTGCAATAGCAAGTTGCAAAAAACCTAAAGAATTTCTCATTTCAAATAAAACATGCTTATTAGTTGTATATCCAATTTGTAAAGCTGCTTGAGACCATGTATTATCAAAATTTCTATCTCCTAAAGAAACTTGACCATAATGTTTCAATGTTGTATTATAATTTGTAGAGTTTGCTCTAGTATTAATATATTGAGAATAACAAGTAATACTCAATAAAGTAAGAAGTGTAAAGTAAATTTTTCCATAATTTATTTGTTTTTTAATTTAAGAAAAGTTGTTTCAAAATACTTATATGATATTGCTGAAATTAAAATAGTTATAGTAAAAACTGAAAAGTAAAAAAGAAGAATAAATAGAACTGGATCTAAATAAGTCAAACGCAAAAATAAAAATCCTACAATTTGAAACACTATTGCATGATACATATAAATACCATAGGATATTTTACCTAGATATTTTAACCAATCATTATTTAAAATTTTATACGGTTGTAATGATAATACATAAATAGAACTTGAAAAAATAATTGTACAAACACTATGATACAATAAATCATTTAAGTTATTTATAAAAATATTTGTTGTTAATGAAGTAATAAATAGAACCAAAATAATACTCTTTAAGACGGCATTTAATTTATATGCTTTATATAAAGAGATGTACGAAAAAAATCCCCCTGCAGAAAAATAAAAAAATAACATTTTGTATTTTCTAAGTATATCTAAAAACGGAATATGATAAATGATAAAATAAACAACAGTAAAAATGAATAGAAATTTTAATATATTCTTTTTATTGATAATGAGAAATATAGGAGCTATCAGCAAGTAAAATTGCTCTTCTATAGCAATAGACCATAGAATTTCTAAAATTCCACCAGGTTTGTATGTTGCCAAAATGTTTGCAAAAAAAGTAAGACCAAGGGATAAACCTTGGATAAGATTATAATTATTATCATTTGAATAACCAAATAATTCAATAACATAGTTATAGTAGATAAAACCAAAAATAAGAATCAAATAATATAGAGGAAATATCCTTAGAATTCGTTTTTTATAAAATCTTTTTAGATCGATTGTATCAGTACTTGTTTTTTCTTGAATCAGATTTCTAATAATAAGAAAACCACTTAAAGTAAAAAATACATATACAGCTTCTGTTCCTTTAAAAAAAACCGCTAAATCATTATAATAAGGAAAACCTCTGTTTTTACAAAATTCTGCTATATGAAACAGTATAACCAACGAGGCTAAAAAGAATCGTAGTTGTGTTAAGTTTGGTAATGTTTTCATGATTAGTCTTGCACAAATCTAAAAATTATGTTAATATAACAGACACCTTTTTACAGTGACTTTTATCACACACGAATAATCACTAAGCTATGATAGAAATAGCTAGAAAGTTTTATGTTTACCAGACTAAGAAATAAAACAGTAAATAAAATTGTACTTAAAAAACCTCAGATCAAAATCGGCTTTGATCTGAGGTTATATGTCAATTAAGATAAACTCTTAAACGCTAACATTAGCGTCCATATTGGTCATAATTATCCGTCGCATATTTTTCGAAACGCTTTAACAAAGCAATATTTTGTTTTTCTATTGGAGACAATTCTTTCTCAACATTTGTATATAACGGTACATACCAATCTACATAATCAAAAAACTGACGTGCCCCTCTATTCGCAAATGTATAACCATGACGCGCATAAATTGTGTTGCGAATAATCTCCAAATCTAATTTATGTAAATTCTTCAGTTGTTTTTCGGTTAATTGTTGCGCCGAACCATTTAATTGATAGATTTCATTCGATGCAGCACGATTGACATAAATAAAGTACTCTTCGCCATCCATTTCTTCTTCATACTTTTCCTTTTTAGAGTTTACCCAATCTACATTATCATATTCATCTGTATATTCTCCGTTTTCACCATATTTTGGTTGAACCAATTTATTTTTAGGATCGTACTTAAACGTTGTTTTCTTTAAACTAAACTTTCGGGAAAGCACAGGTAAATCTTTGCGTTTCGAAACCCATGTTCCATAAATAGAATCATCATTTTCGGAGATATTAAATTTAAACGTTCCGTCGTATTTATGATCACCGGGTTCGTTTGCCATCACATAACGTGAAGCTCCTTCTTTCACTAAATCTCCTTTAAAAGGCCTGATATTCCCAGCCGAAACACTATAACCTTCCAGGGTATTATCATCATTTATTTTCTGAATCACCACAGTTATTCTATTTCGCAAAGACCAATTATCCCCTTTTTCATAATCAACAGAATCCGCTTCAAATAGACCTGACCAAAGCCCAACATCTTCTTGTGTTGGTTCGATATGAAAAGTCGAAATCGTATCATTAACATGATCATTTTTAACCGTCTCTTTTTTATCATCTTTACAACTTACAATACTAAAAAGTGTGCAAATAATTAGGGTTAATTTTTTCATAGTTTTATGTGTTTTGTATGATAAATATAATATTCTATCAGGATTAAATTCGGAACAAACCCTAACCAAGCAATAATTTGGTAAACATCCATTGGTGCAGGATGAAATAAATAAACCAAAATCACTTTCCATGCTCTTAACGTAAGGGCCGAAATTGCTAAGGCATAGCTACGAAGCATAAAATTTCGATGCGATCGAATATCTTTTTGTTTGATTTTGACTACTGCTATTACCGTAAAAAACCACCAAAGAATTCCTAAAATTACAAAAGCAGTTTTCGCAATAACTTCTCCATTCGCATAAAATCCAATGTAAATTCCACTCGGAGCTGCTAGAAATACTGTGATATAAAAATAAAATTGACCAAATAATCTATGTAGTTTTCGGATTTTTTGATTGGTTATTTTCACGAATTGCACGACACCAAAAAGTAGCGTAAATATCGCCGAATAAACATGAATATAAAATATGGTTAAATAACTCGGAATGGTTGTAACCTCATCTTGTTTGATGGCTAAAAACGAAACCTCTGACGATATCGGAATATAACGCAACGTAATTTGAAGCATTAATCCGAATAAATAAAGCCAAATGAAAAATAAACAAATTTTCCACCAAGAAATATCTTTTATAGAACGTGTAAGTTTCAGAATATTTTCGTTTTAGAACTTAAAAATAACACTTTTTATTGATGATTCGCAATCACTATTTATTATAAAAAAATTGTATTTTGGTTTCAAATTTATAAAAAATGAAACATTCTTTACCTTTTTTACTTTTTCTTATTTTTTCATCATTTTCATTTTCTCAAAAAAAACAATACTTTGATTTTGAATGGAATAAAACTCAAAAAAAACATGCAAGTTATTACCGAACAATAACAGAAACAAAAAATAATCTTTATGAAATAAAAGATTATTATATAGAAAACGACCAATTACAATTCATAGGATATTCAAAAACAAATATAGAACCCTTTGAATATGAAGGAAAATCTATTTGGTATAGCTCAAATGGGAGATTAATACAAGAGATTAATTTCAAAAACAATTTAATAGAAGGTAATTATATTGAATATTATTCTAATGGAAATATTAAATATAAAGCTAATTATAAAAATAATTTGAAAAACGGAGATTATAGAGCTTATTTTCCTAATAATGAAATTTCTCAATCTGCTACATTTTTAAACGATAAATTTGAAGGAGATGCTGTTTCGTACTATGCAAAAAATTTGATTGAATTACAAAACCAATATTCTAACGGAATTATCAATGGTAGTTATCTTTTCAACAATTATTATGGAAATCCCATATACAAAGGTGTTGCAAGAAATGGTTTCCAAAACGGAAATTGCTTTGAATATTTTAATGAAAGTAATAAATTATTAAATAAAACTGATAATCTAAAAAAAGATTATAATAAAATTGATGGTATTTATCATGGTAATTATAAGCAATATAACAACAATAATGATTTAATAATTGACTTCAATTTTGATAATGACATTCTAAAAAGTGGAATTATTTCAGAGGTATATCTTGATTTTAAAATAAATATTCAATTAGTTAATGATATTGAAAACTGGAATTTTATAATAAATAATAAAACTCTTGCTAAAGCATTTTATAAAAATGATCAGCCATTTGGCGATTGGATTATATATGATAATGATGGTAATAAAATAATTGAAACAATAAAAAATAGTGACTTAATAACTGACACAACAACCTATATCAGAGAAGTTATACCATTTTATAAAGAATCTAATCTTAGAGAAAGATATAATATAAATAATCCTACTAAGAATACGCAAACTATTATCGAAAAATTAATTCAATATGATTACATATATCCTGCTCGATTTGCAACTGCAAGATACGTCCCTATCTCTGAATACTCTGGGATAAATAATGATGATTTTATAAAAGACAACAACTGTAGATACTCAGCAGAAGATAAGTCCACTATGTTTTGTAATAAAAATATTAATCCATTCAAATTTTACATTTACTTCAAGAATGAAACTTCAAATTCTAGTTTTTATAATGAAAAACCAAACGATATGGAAATTTACTATTTATATGATTTTAACTCAAATGAAGGAAACTTCAAATTATCTAAGTCTACAAAAGAAGGATTAGAATATGGAACTATAAATAAGGAATTTATTGTTAACTCTATAATCTCTAATTATATTAACTATTATAGCATCAAAAATTTAGATTTCAAGAACGTTTTAGACCAACTTGAAAATGAAATAAGAAAGAAATAATTAATTCTATTCTATCATAAAAAAGCCAAACATTACTGCTTGGCTTTCTCCTCTTCTAACGATTTTTGGTACTCACCAAATTCATCATCCGATTCATCCAACTCTTCTTTGCGGTATTTTCCAACTTCTACCTCAAAAGTGTCAGACGGACCGGTTATTTTGATTGGAATTCCAATAATTCCGAATGGCGGTAAACCAAGTCGCATTCCAAGATTCATATAACCGTCCAATGTAACTTGTCCCTCTATTCGAGGGCGGAAACCTGCAATTTTAAACTTCGTCCGATGAATGGTCATCACATTGTTTTCAATCTTTGTTTTAATCGTCACTTTCTTCACATTTGCATCATGCAGTGCATCAGTTGACGTTTTTTCTGCAACAGCATTAAAAACCTTAAAACCTAAAAACTTAATCTCTTCTAAAGTAAAATCACCTTCTCCTTTTATGGTCTTCATCTTCGGAAACATATCTGCTCCCAAATCACCTTGTAGATGATAATCCATCGAAACTTTTCCATGTGCTTTTTCCGCAGCACTTACCAATTCTCTAAATAGCGTAATTTCATGGTATGCGCGCTGAATATCAAAATTATTAGCTTTGACATTGAAATTAAACTTCGCCTTCTTTGCATTTACCGGAATATAATTTCCATTCATGGTAAATTGAGAACCAATTAAATTAAACGTCGTATTTTGCAGTGCCAAATTTCCTTGGTTCAAAGCTAAATCTCCATTGAAATTCTGAAGTACAATATCTTTGAATAAAACTTCATGTGCTTGTCCTTTTATCAATAATTCAACATTTTTCGGCAACAACACAACACCTTCTTCCGCAGAAACAGAATTAGAAGCTGTAGTTCCTGTATTAAATGCCATAAAATCATCAATATTGACACGATTAGTTGTAAAATTTATATTCCCTTTTAAAGTTTCGTTCTCCTTTAAAGCATAGTTAATATAATTCGAAACATTTCCGTCAAACACAAAAACATTTCGTTTATAGCGGGCTTTAACATCTTTGAAAGTTAAATGACTTCCTTCAAATCTAAAGTCACCTTCTTTTACGACAAATTTGCTTGGAAAGAATTTTGTATTGATCTTAATGTTCTGAATCTTCACATATCCTTTGTTCTCCAAACTTTCTAAAGGGGCTCCATTGGTTCCTTTTACTCCAAAATTAGTTTCTATAATTCCGGCAACATCCAATCCTTCAACCGGAAATAATTTGTACAAATTCGCTAAGTTCAATTCTCCTTTCGAATGTACACGATAATCTAAATTATTTAGATTTTTAAGATTCGCATTGACTTTAAATGGTTTTCCTGCCAAAGTAAAAGATATTGGCAATACATCTATTGATAAATCATTAAACGATCCTCTACCCGATTTAATATGTGTTTCAACCGTCATGTTCTCTAAAGGTAAATTTGGATATTCCTTCAATTTGAGGTAACCATTCTTCAATTTTACAATTGTATTCGAAACAGGTACTCTCTTACGTTTTGGTTCATACGTTCCGTTTGCTTTCATTTTTACATACAAATCGCCGCGCATATCAACATTCTTCACAGGATAAATTTTGTAAATATCCTCCAGATGAATTTTTGCTCCAAAATCAGCATCAATCGGGAAATTATTTAAGTTTTTCAACTCAAGCCGTCCAATCATAAAGTTATCCATCGCTTTTGCATCAATTTGATGAACTAGAACAGACGTATTTTTATAATTTCCATCCTTGTTTTGCATGGTCATATTCAAATTAATATGTTCTAATGCTGCCGGCATTTCACGCATCTTGAAATATCCTTTTTCTAAATTTGCTTTTAGGTAAAATGTCGGAATTTTCTGCATCGGATTTTTAGCCGTTTGAACAATAGAGCCTTTCCAATTTCCTTCAAGATTCAAAATTCCTTTTGCATCAATCCTTTGAAAACCTGTCGCATTTTTTAAAGCTTCCAAATCAACTGTTGACTCAATTACTCCTTCAGAAAATAGAGTTCTCCCTGCCCAATACGTAAAGTTTGTTTTTGTAGTTCCCTCCAAAAGTTTAAAATCAAGATTTTCGACCTTTACGCGCATTTTTTCAGGATCCAATCCCTGTAGGTCAATGGTAGAAACAAGATTTATATTTTTTATCGGAGAGGACGATTTCTTATAATTTAGCCAACCATCATCAACCTTTACATCAATATGAATATCCGGATTTTGATTTGTCTCCACATTCATGATGCCTTTCATCGTAAAAAGGATTTTCGACGAACCTTTCATCTCCACATCTTTTGCCCATTCTTGATAAGCTTCCGGAATAATTGCCGGAATATATTTTAAATCATTCTTATCCGAAGCTATCGTTAAATCAAAAACTTTGTTTTCGTCCGGCATCAATAAAGAACCTCTCAACGAAAAAGGAAATTGCCCTAATTCCAAGTTATTTTCCGTAAAATAAAATGATAAATTTTTCAGATCTATTTTTGAATTGATCTTACCTTTCAATGGCAAATTCTTAACATATTTTTGCACATCAAAACTAAAGTTTACATTTTTGATAGACGTACTCGCATTCAATGTCAACTGATTATTCGAATAATCAATCAATCCATCGTAATCAAATTCATCAAGCTTTAAAAACGTGGTCGAAGATTTATCATCGTACAAGAAATTAGAATCGGATATTTTGAAATTATTCAATGCCAACCCTACATTTGACTCTTGTTGATCTGCCTCATCAGAAGGAACAACTATATCAAAATTCGTTTTCCCTAAACTATCTACTTTCAGCTTGATGTCCGCGTGCTGAATAAATAATTCATTAAAAATAATTTTATCACTAAACAATGTTTTAACATCTACTCCAAGCGCAATTTCTTTTGCCGAAATCAAATTTTCTGTTTGATATGGCACTGAACCTTTAATTGATGAATCTGTTAAAGTAACTGTCAATTTAGGAAAGTGATTGAAAAAAGAAATGTCCAAATCTTTAAAATCAACTTCCGTTTTGATATAATTTTTCGCGACTTCTTTTATCCCATCATTAATTTGCTCCTTAAAAAAATAAGGAGAGACATATAAAGCTAAGGCAACTCCACCCAAGGTTATTCCGGTTATTTTCATAACTTTCAATAGTTTGGAAAGAATCGTTTTCTTCTTTTTCATAATTTAAAATCGGTTGAACAAAGTAACTGAGAATAGGTTTTAATAGAAAATAATCCAACATTTATTTTACCAAAAATTTGTCCTATTTATTTCTATTTTTTGCATAAAAAAAGCCAAACAATACTGTTTGGCTTCTTGTGACCTGGCTGGGGCTCGAACCCAGGACCCCAACATTAAAAGTGTTGTGCTCTACCAACTGAGCTACCAGGTCTCCGTTTTGGAGTGTTATTG
>NZ_KB908294.1 GCF_000382425.1 Empedobacter brevis NBRC 14943 = ATCC 43319 | reverse complement strand
TAAAAAGATTAAATACTAATATTGATTTAATCGTCATAGAGAAGGTTAGTTAATCTTATTTGGATTATGGTAGTATACCGGTTGTGTGAATAAATAAAACAATAATGTCAAAGAAATAATAGGAACTAAAACCTATTTAAAAATATTAGGGTGACTATAGCTGCAGGGCTCACCTCTTCCCATTCCGAACAGAGAAGTTAAGCCTGCCTGCGCCGATGGTACTGTTACTTACGGGAGAGTAGGTCGTCGCCAGTTTTTAATCAAAAGCCTCAAGTAATTTACTTGAGGCTTTTTTTATGGAATAAAATAAAGGTTTTAGATAAGGAATCTTAGTAATTAACTTTACTCTCACTACTCACTACGCATACCTCAGTATCTTTAATCTAATTGCCAGATTGATATGGTTGGTTTAAAAAAGCCAGAACCAATGAGTGAAAAATAATTTGAAAAAATAAATTATGATTAATATTCATAAAAAGATTGGTATGCTTACTGATCTTTTTTTATTTTCAATTATATTTAAACATGTATAATTAAAGAGAATATTTTTGTTTTGAACAGAATCAATACAAGGTGATTTAATAGAATAAAAATGGAAATTCAATATTTTTTCGAGTTATTCGGAACACTTTTTTTTGGTATTTCGGGTGCTTTGGCTGCAGATGAAAAATCTGGAAACGATTGGTTTGGGGTAACCTTTATTGCATTTTTGACTTCTATTGGAGGAGGAACTGTTCGTGATATTTTACTTTCCGTTGAAATTATGTGGATTAAAGATGTTAATCTAATCTATGCAGTAGCTATTGGTGTTATTTTAGCTGCAATTTTTTATAAACCTTTATTAAAACTTCGGAAAACATTTATGCTTTTTGATACTCTAGGAATAGCATTATTTACTATCGTTGGTTTAGAAAAAGCATTGAATCTTGGAATTCATCCGGTCATTGCACCGGTTATGGGAATGTTTACCGCTGTTTTTGGTTCTATAATTCGGGATATGATGCTGAACGAAGTTCCGATTATCTTCAAAAAAGAGATTTATGCTTTTGCATGCCTTTGTGGTGCCATTATTTATATGATTCTGTGGAAATTAGATATAGATCGCAGTGTTAATTTCTTTATTTCAGGTGGTGCAATTGTTGCAATTCGTTTAGCTGCAGTTAAATACAATTTGGCTTTACCAAAGTTTAAAAGTCATTAATTCATCGAATCTAAATCGTTTAACTATCTTTGCGAATTAAATTTTATAAATGGAAATTCAATATATTTTCGAATTATTCGGAACGGTTGTGTTTGCAATTTCCGGAGCATTGGCAGGAGATGAAAGACAAAAACATGATTGGTTTGGAATTGCGTGTTTTGCTTTTATAACAGCAGTCGGAGGAGGAACTTTGCGCGATTTATTTTTAAATAGCTACCCATTAGTCTGGATAAAAGATATGAACGTAATTTATGCGGTTTTTGCAGGAATTTTACTGGCAGGTTTATTTTTTAAATATTTTTCTCGTTTACGTACGACATTAATGTTGTTTGACACTTTAGGAATTGCATTATTTACCATAGTTGGTTTAGAAAAAGCACATTCTTTGGGAGCAAATGATTTTATTTCTGTGATGATGGGAATGATGACGGCAGTAATGGGAGGAATGTTGCGAGATGTTTTGATGAATAGAACACCATTTATTTTTGTACAAGAAATCTACGCTACAGCTTGTATTGTCGGAGGAATTGTATATTTGGTTTTAGATGGCTTTGGACTTGATCGAAATATCAATTTTATTCTTTCAGGAGCAATTATTGCCGCAATTCGTATTGTAACAGTAAAGTACAATTTGTCGTTACCTAAATTTTATTAATCATGCAAAAAATACCATTTAATCAAGATTGTTGGACAGGAAGAGTGGATTCTGAAGATGGGGAACAAGGGCTGAGAATTTATCAAGTAATACGCGATTACAAGAATATTAAAGCGTCTAGTGTTCAACCAAAAGTCTTTGTAGGTTTCTGTTCGGAAGAAGGTGTAGAACGAAACAAAGGACGAATTGGAGCAAAGAATTCTCCAGATTTGATTCGTAAAAGTTTAGCGAATTTACCACTTCATTTTTCTACAACTGATTTTATTTACGATACAGGAAATATTATTTGTGATGATAAAAATTTAGAAGCTGCACGCGAAGAACAAATACATCAAATCGATAAAATAATCAAGAAAAATCATTTTCCTATTGTCATTGGTGGAGGACATGAAACTGCGTTGGGGGATTTTTTGGCTTTAGCGAAATCATATACAAATATTGGAATCATCAATATTGATGCGCATTTTGATTTGAGAATACCAAATCCGCAATCGACATCCGGTACGCCTTTTTACGAAATGGCAAAGTATTGTGAAGAAAATAAATTGAACTTCAATTATATTCCGATTGGCATTCAGGAACTTGGAAATACAAAAGCATTATTTAATCGTGCTGAAAATTTAAGTGTAAATTTTATTATGGCAGATGAAGTGCATTTGAATTTAAATAAGGTGTTAGAGGATTTGAAAATTGTTATCCAACAATTTGATGTGCTTTATGTTTCTTTGGATATGGATGTTTTCGATGCGGCTTATGCACCGGGAGTAAGTGCAACAACAGTGAACGGATTAACACCTTTTCAGGTTAAATATATTTTGAAGGTTTTAATGAATTCAAATAAAGTAAAAATATTTGATTTAGTTGAGTATAATTCGCTTTACGATGTGGATAACTCTACAGCGAAACTCTCTGCACAAATGATTTATGAAGTTTTAAGATGTTAATTCTGAAATATTTTACAATATTTTGTAACCTTTTTTAGTTATCTGCGTATATATAGTTAGAGGTGTTGATAAAACACCAAAAGGAAATCGATAATAATTTAAATAGGAGGGTTTTAGTTAAATGAGACAGCTTAAAATTACAAAGCAGGTAACAAATCGTGAAACTGCGTCGTTGGATAAATACTTACAAGAGATTGGTAAAGTAGATTTGATTACAGCAGAGGAGGAAGTAGAGTTAGCACAACGTATCAAAGCAGGAGATCGTGTTGCCTTAGAAAAATTAACAAAAGCAAACTTACGTTTCGTAGTTTCTGTTGCGAAACAATATCAAAATCAAGGACTAAGTTTACCGGATTTAATTAATGAAGGAAACTTAGGATTAATTAAAGCTGCACAACGTTTTGATGAAACTCGTGGTTTCAAATTTATCTCGTATGCGGTTTGGTGGATTCGTCAATCGATTTTACAGGCATTAGCAGAACAATCTCGTATAGTACGTTTACCATTAAATAAAATTGGATCAATCAATAAAATTAATAAGGCGTATGCTTTATTAGAACAAGAGCATGAACGTGCACCATCAGCAGAAGAAATATCTGAAGTATTGGACATGTCTGAAGGAGACGTAAAAGAATCGATGAAAAACTCTGGTCGTCACGTCTCAATGGATGCTCCGTTGGTAGAAGGAGAAGATTCTAATTTATATGATGTATTAAATATTGGAGAGTCACCATCTCCGGATGTACAATTAATGATTGAATCTTTACGTGTAGAGATTGAACGCGCGTTACAAACATTAACGCCTCGTGAAGCCGATTTAATTCGCTTATATTTTGGATTGAATGGTCAACATCCAATGACATTAGAAGAAATTGGAGAAACATTTGATTTAACTCGCGAGCGTGTTCGCCAGATTAAAGAAAAAGCAATTCGTCGTTTAAAACATACATCGAGATCTAAGATTTTGAAAACATATATCGGACGATAAAAAATATGAATCCAGCCAATTGGCTGGATTTTTGTTTATAATAATTTTCCGCTCAATAGAATAGCTGCAATAGTAAAGTAAATTATTAAACCGGAAACATCGACCAAAGTTGCTACAAAAGGCGAAGATGCAGTGGCTGGATCAAACCCTATTTTTCTCAAAATAAAAGGAACTAAAGATCCGGAAAGTGTTCCCCATAAAACAATTACAATTAAGGATAAAGCAACTGTTAAGGCAACATATAACCAATATTCACCATAGCTGTAAATGCCTAATTCCTGCCAAATTAAGATTCTGATGAAGCCAACAAAACCAAGAATTCCGCCTAAGATTAATCCTGAAGCAAATTCTTTTTTCATTACATACCACCAATCTTTTAATTTCAATTCTCCCAAAGCCATCGCACGAATAATCAGTGAAGCTGCTTGAGAGCCGGAATTTCCGCCACTCGAAATAATTAGAGGGACAAATAAGGCGAGTACAACAGCTTTTTCAATTTCCTGATCATAATAACTCATTGCAGAAGCGGTAAACATTTCTCCGATAAAAAGAATGACCAGCCAGCCAGCTCTTTTTTTGATCAATTCTGCAATTGGCGTTTTTGTATAGGAAACATCTAATTCTTCCATCCCTCCGAATTTCTGAATATCTTCGGTATCACGCATTTTCATTCGGTCCAGAATATCATCAAATGTTACAATTCCAACCAAAACATTATTTTCTGTGACAATGGGCATGGCAGACCTATCGTATTTATCAAAAACTTCTAACGCTTCTTCCAAAGGAGTTGTAGTCGTTAGAGAGACGAAATTATGATCAATCAGATCCTCCACTTTTGTTTCTTCATCAGCTAAAAGAATTTCTCCGATTTTTAAATCATCCAGTAATCTGTTTTTACCATCCACAATGAAAATATAATTCAATGTTTCTGCTTTTTTACCATACTTTTTGATGTGGGCTAATACCTGTTTTACGGTGTAATGTTCTTTGACTTGTATATAGTTAGGCGTCATCAATCGGGCAATAGAATCTTCTTTGTATCCAATCAAATTCAGTGCAATGGCACGCTCTTCCGGATTCAAAAGATTAATGGAATGTTTGATTAATTCATCAGGGAAATTTTCAAAAAGTTCCGTTCTGTCATCAGGATCCAGGTTGTTTAAAACTTCTGCTAAATCCTCGTCAGTTAAACTTTTTACAACCTCATATTGAACATCAGGTTCAAAATAGGAGAATACATCTACTTTATCATCATTAGAAAGCAGGTAAAAGGCTATATTTCTACTTTTTATGTCTAATGCAGTTAATTGTTCTGCAATATCTGCCGGATGTTGATTAAGCATATTATTTTCCATAAATTTGTTCTTTTTTATCCCGATCTGCAAAATAAGGCTTTTTAGGATGAAGAGAGGTAAAAGGTTAGCTGTTTTTAAGCTAATTTTAATGTAGAAATAATTTATGCGCAAAACAGAGAATCAACAAATTGAACATTTTATAAAATCTGCTGAAATAGATGAGCGATTTGTTGGCATTTGGTCAGGGACAGATCACGGAAAATTTTTTAAAGGGGAAACCAACAGCTGGTTAGTTCATAGAAAAGCGGATGGTACGATGACCGTTAACTTCAAAACCATTCATAGTGATGACCGTGTCACGTTTTCCGAAGATGAAGGCATTTGGTGCGCTGTAGGCGAAGATTATTATGAGTTTAGAGAATCTGATGAAAAGGCAGATCATTATACCTATTTATTTTTATCCAAAGATTCGATTCATTTTATCATTAATGAAGAATTGAAAGAAGAGGAACCTTATAATTTTATAGACAATAGAGTATTTTTAGATTAAATCATAATTTTTTAATCACTTTTTCTGTTATATATTTATTGATTAATTAATACAGAACATGAAAAAAATATTATTAACTTTTTTAGTATCAACTTCCTTATTTGCACAAGAAAAAACTACAAATTTATTTAATGTAAATGCAAGTGTCATAGGAATTGGTGTTCAGTTCGAAAAATCATTAGGAGAAAAATATACAGGAGTTGCTTCACTAGATTATATAGGAGGATTTATGTATAGTTATAGTGATTATTCAGGAAGTGATTTTGATTACGTTTTAACGACTCGCTTTGCTCTAGAAGGACGCTATTATTACAATTTTGATAGAAGAATTGAAAAAGGAAAGAATACGACGAATAACTCTGCGAATTATATTGCTTTCAAAACTGTTTTAATTCCAGATTGGTTCACAACATCGTCTGATAATTTGAAAATAAATCCTCAAGGTGCACTTACGTTGAATTATGGATTGAAACGTTCTTTTTCTAAAAAATTCTTTTATGAGTTCTATACAGGTTTAGGAATTTCACTGTATGAAGAAGATCGCATTTATTATGATGAAAATGCCATGGATTATAGAATCAAAAACTCAAGTAAATCTGGTATTGCGTTAGATTTAGGGTTTCGGGTTGGGTATAATTTCTAAAAAAATATAAATCGTTGCATTTTCAACGATTTTTTTATTTCCTTACCTTTGCATCACAAATACAAACAAAACAAAAAAATATGGCAATAGTAGCGCCTTCAATTTTAGCAGCCGATTTCGGAAATTTAGCAAAAGACATCGAAATGGTAAATAATTCACAAGCTGAATGGTTTCATCTAGATGTAATGGATGGAGTTTTTGTCCCTAATATTTCTTACGGAATGCCAATTATTGAAAAAATTAATTCTTTAACTGACAAAGTTCTTGACGTACATTTAATGATTGTTGATCCGGATCGTTATATTTCAACGTTCAAACAAGTTGGTGCAGATATTTTAACCGTTCATTATGAAGCTTGTACCCATTTGCATCGAACAATTCAAGCCATCAAAGCTGAAGGAATGAAAGCAGGTGTGGCGCTTAATCCTCACACGCCTGTTTCCGTGTTAGAAGATGTGATCAGTGATGTAGATTTAGTCCTGATTATGAGTGTTAATCCAGGGTTTGGAGGTCAAAAATTTATTGAAAATACTTACAACAAAGTTTCTAAATTAAAAAAAATGATTCATGAAGCCGGGGCAAATGTTATCATAGAGATAGACGGCGGAGTTGGTGTACAAAACGCTTCAAAATTGGTTGAAGCCGGAGCAGATGCTTTAGTTGCAGGTTCGGCCGTATTCAATGCTGAAAATCCAACAGAATATATTGCGGAATTGAGAAAAGCCTAATAGAAATAGTATTGAGAGATGGGAAATTAGAATTGAGAAGTTCTTCTTTTTCCTTCAATTCTTTTCAAAAGAATTTAAAAACTGAATCAGAGATGGTTCAGTTTTTTATTTGGCGTTCCCTTCGGGCGGGCTTTTTGTTTCAATCTTTGCTTGTTGCAAAGGATTTCCACTTCAATCCCTAACGCGATTCATTTTATTTTTTAAACAATCACTGCTGTTTCATTATGAGGCAGTCAAAAAAACAAAACGAATGTACTAAATTCTTAACTTTGTTACATGAATTTCGCGAAAGACAACTCTAAAAAGAGTTATACAATTGATCAAATCAAAGATAAAATGGCAAAATATTGCCTTTATCAAGATCGTTGTCATTGGGAAGTTGAAAAAAAGCTTCGTGAATTTGATTTGATTCCAGAAGCAAAAGATGAAATTTTATACAAATTAATCCATTATGGATTTCTGAATGAGGAGCGCTTCGTTCATAGTTTTGTTCGTGGAAAAGTCAATCAAAAAATGTGGGGAAGAAATCGCCTTCGCCAGGAATTAAAGCTGCGCCAAATCCATCCAAAATTAATCGATAACGTGTTTAAAGAAGAAATCGATTTAGACAAATACTGGAACAACTTATTGCATTTAACCCGAAAAAAGTTCAATTTACTTACTTCTGAACGCGAATCTTTCAAGAAAATAAATAAAGTAAAAGCTTATCTGGCTTACAAAGGATATGAATTTGATTTGATGAACGAAGCAATAGAAATCGTACAATCTGAAGGCGACTAACAATTCATCTTCAAAAATCGACAATTCAGTCAATTCGTTTTTAGGAATTATCTTTCATCCATTAATTTTATTCCATAATTAAAATACACATTATGGAAAATTTAGTGAAAATCATCATCTACATTCATGCTTTTTTCGGTGGAATTGGTTTAATTTCAGGAACAGTTGTGATGGTGATTAAAAAAGGAAACGCAATTCATAAAAAAATGGGAAAAGTATTTTCAGTAGGAATGTTGGTTAGTTCAATTCTCTCCCTTGTTATTTGTGTTTTTCCACATCACCACAATTCTTTTCTACTCATGATTGGAATTTTTACGATTTATATGATTTTGATGGGGAATAGAATCTTGAAATATAAACGGAAAAATTACGAGAATAAACTGGATAAAATAATTTCAGGAACCATGTTTTTAATATCAATTGTGATGATAATTTATGGATTGCTTCCTCTTTTTTCAAACCATGGAATAGGAATACTTTTTCTTATTTTCGGATTTTTGGGTGGTTTTATGTCTTACCGTGATTTTGTTTTATATAATAATCCGGAGAATTATAAAAAATGGACCATGAATCATGTAGGAAAAATGGTAGGGGCTTATATTGCTTCAGTAACAGCTTTTTTGGTTGCTGGAGCCGGATTTGGAGGCAATATTTATTTTTGGATTGTACCTTCAGTCATTGGAACGATTTATATTTTTTCGTGGTCAAAAAAACTGAATAAAAAAGTTGCAGTGAATTGATTATCTTTAATCAAAACACTTGTATGAAGAATTTATATTTTTTACTATTATTCATTCTTTTTGTTCAATGTGAGCAGCCGAGTAATCAATCTGCTAAAAGTTGGGAAAACACAGATGAAATTAAAGCAGATTCTGTTTTTAAAGATAAAGAAACCGAGGAAGCTATAAAGCAAGTAATTGATATCGCTGAAAGAAATGATGTAAGACTTTCTTCTATAATAATTTATTTTGCTGGGAATAGATTATATGTTTTTCCAACAAGAGCGCAACAAGATTGTTTATTTACTCCTCGTTATGAAAGTAATTATAAGTATAACAATCGAGATTATTATTATGTTTTTTATCAAGATGAAGAAATGATAAAGGAGTTTGTAGAATTAAAAGATATGACATATTATAAATTAGATCTACAACCTACAATTTGTGACCATGTAAATTATACATTTAGATTGGATTGGGATGAAGGATATGCTAAATATGAACTAATTGCGGTATCAAAATATCAAAATATTATTTTAGAAGAAGATAGTAAATATTTTCCTTTTTGGGAAGTTGTTGAGCAAGAACCATTTATTCATCCTAATGATGTAAAATAAAAAAACGAATTTCGAAACTCGAAATTCGTTTTTACTATTTCTAATATTTACCTAATTCTTCTTCAAAAGCTGCCAAATAATTTGCCAAATGCAATCCATCAACAAAACCATGATTGGCTTCTACAGAAACAGGCATATACATTTTATGGTCTTGTAAATAGGCTTTTCCGAAAATAATACGTGGAATAGATTCTCCTGTTCCATAATTAGCTGGTTGTACTAATCCTGTAAATCTCGACCAAGGAAAAGTAGAATGACGAACTAGTCCTATTGTAATTTCTTCATTTTTGATATGAAGTCCAACAGAGTTTTCAACACTTTGTATTTGTTCTTGAAGTTGTGCATTAAATTCATCAAAGTTTTCGGTGAAATTCATTAACGCAAATCCAAATGTCCCGTCTTTTCTGCCTATTGTAGTTCCGCAATCTAAATGTTCATACACAAAAATCTCATCGTTTTCTATACGGTATTTAAATTCTTGAATTTTATTTTCTGCAAGCATCGAACAATGTAAATAAATGGCAAAAAACGAAAGATTATTTGCCTTTGCATACGTATACGCTTTGGAACATTCAACCTCAGCAACGACACCGACATACGGATTATCCATTTTCGAAAACATTTTAAAATGTTCTGTCCGATTCCAACCTTCAGGATTAAATTTTTGTTTCATTGCAGCAAAGTTAAAATAGGATTCACGAACTTTTAATTCTTTTTTGTTGATATGCATCACCTACCACATTTAATGTTACTCCGAAAATAATCATGAAAATTCCTAGGGCTAAACTCATCGAAAAATTTTCTCCAAAAATAATCACACTTACCGCAACTGCTACTACAGGTTCTGATGCACCAAGAATAGAAGTGGCTGTAGAACCGATATTTTTTATTGCAAAAATTAAAGCAATACTGGAAATTACAGTTGTCACAAAAGCAAATGTAAAAAAGTTGAATGTTAATTCTAAAGAGGGTAAAATGAATGACTCTTTTTGGATGAGCATTTTTATTGCATAATAAATTGTTGTGAACAGAAAAGAATAAAAACTTAATGTAAAACCTTTAATTTCTCTTGCGCTGGATTTATTTACAGTAATTATGTATAATCCATAACCTAACGCACTGATAAATACAATTCCTAATCCGATCGGGTTAAGTTTAAATTGCCCGTCTTTAAAACTCAGTAAAAATATCCCGGCTAACACAAAAGCAATAGCAGCGATTGTAGAAATTGTAATTCTTTCTTTAAAGAAAACAACCATTATAATGGCAACAATTAAAGGATAGACAAACAATAATGTGGAAGCTATGCCAGCCGATAAATAGTCGTAACCTAAGAATAATGCATCTGCAGAAATGCCATATAATAATCCCAATACAATTAAAACAGGAATTTGTTTGGAATGAACTCTAAACGACTGTTTTTTGACGAATAAATAAACTCCGACAATTAAAGCAGAGAAAAAGAAACGATAGAACAAGGTGGTGTCTATCGAAAAATTAGCTTGTTTAATGGGTAAAATAAATAATGGAATTAACCCATAAGATATGGATGAAATCAATCCATATGCGTATCCTTTGAATTTCATTTTTAATAGAAAAAACGAAGTTCGAATTTCAAACTTCGCAATTGATTAGTATTTGTTAAAGTTTATTTTCTTGTAAAATCTAAATCGTGAAAATCGTAACTGAAATCAGTTAAAGGAGAAATTGCTTTCATTTTAAATCCTGTTATTTCACCCTCTTTTATATCGGCAAAAACAAAAGCATCTGCATGAAAGTAACGATTATTCCATTTCACGGCATATGTATTGTCTTTATAAAACGAAATTTCTCCGGTTAATTGAGGTGAGCGTTTAGATTCAAAAATGAATTTTCCTTTTTTCTCATAAATTTCAATTTCTCCAAACCAATCATCTTTATACGTTCCGACTACGTTTTTTACATCACTTTTAATGGTTTTATTTTTTTGATTGGTTTCTACTGTTTTCCAGACTTCAGTTGTAATTTCGTCCGCTTCAGCCACACGAGATTTTAAAAGGTCATCATAAAATTTTACCCAATCCTTTTCCGGATTTCCTAAATAAAAATCTTTGATTGTATTAGAAACTGAATTAAATGCTACACCGGCTTGCTGATTGGTTAAAACGACAATTCCCAAATTAAGTTGTGGATAAAAAATAGTTTGTGTAACAATTCCTTCCAATCCACCTGTATGCGAAACTTCTAATTTTCCATTATAATCTTGTAATTGCCAACCTAATCCATACGCTTTGAATAACGAATTGTAAGGCGGAACGGTACGATTTGGTTGTATGGTTTGCGGTGTAATCATTTCTTTCATCTGTTTTTCAGAAATAATTTGTTGACCGTTTACTTTTCCTTTGTTTAAATTAAACTGTAGCCATTTTGCAACATCTTCAACATTTGAATATAATCCTCCTGCTGCATCTAAAACGGTGTTTGTATAACGATCAATAACCTGTAGTTTTCCATCAATAGGTACATGTGGCTCAATTGCATTTTTCTTGTCTTTTACCAAAGACCAATTCGCTGCAGTATTGCTCATTCCAATTGGTTTGATTAATCGTTTCGTTACAAAATCTGTCCATGGCTGTTTAGAAACCCGTTCTACAACAACTCCGGCTATAATATATAATAAATTATCATAATCATATTTTACACGAAAATCTGAAACAGGTTTTAAATATTGAATATTGTTGATAATATCTGTTGGTGTAAAGTTATGTCCATCAGGCCAAACCATTAAATCTCCGGCTCCTAAACCTAACCCGCTTCGATGTGTTAACAAATCACGAACAGTAAACTCTTTGGTAACATACTCATTGTACATTTTAAATTCTGGAATATGCGTAATCACTTTATCATCCCATTTAATTTTTCCTTCATCTACCAAGATGGCTAAAGCTGCTGCCGTAAATGCTTTCGAATTCGATGCAATTCCAAAATTTGTACTGGCTTGAACTTTTTCTCCTGTTTTGATAGATTTTACACCATACCCTTTCGAGTGAATAATTGTTCCATCTTTGATAACTGCTACAGACATTCCGGGAACATCAAATACCTTCATAGCATTTTCAGAGACTTGATCAATTACCTGATTTGAAATATTTTGTCCAAAAACCGAAAAAGAGGCTAATGTGACTGTTGATAAAAGTATATTTTTCATATTGCATTTGAATTGAAACGAAGTTATAAACATTTATTGAGAAAATTTATAATGAAGATAAAATAGAGTTTATTCTAAGAGATTTTTAAAAATAAGAAAGATAATAATGTATTTTAGTAAAAAATATGCAAATGAAAATAGCGTTCTTTTCTTCGAAACCATATGATAAAACTTTTTTTGAAACAGAAAATAAGAAATATGGTTTTGAACTTAATTTTTATGAAACACACTTAGGGCCGCATATTGTAAAAGCAATTGAAGATGAAAAGGCTGTTTGTGTTTTTGTAAATGATAAAGTAAATCGGCAGGTAATTGAGGTCCTAGCAAATAAAGGCGTTGAAATCATCGCTTTAAGATGTGCTGGTTTTAATAATGTAGATCTAGAAGCAGCGAAAGAATTTGGAATTAAGGTTTGCCGTGTTCCGGCTTATTCTCCGGAAGCTGTTGCTGAGCATACAATGGCAATGTTATTGACGTTGAACAGAAAAACACATAAAGCTTATAATCGTGTTCGAGAACAAAATTTTGCTTTGAATGGATTATTAGGATTTAATTTGTTTCAAAAAACAATTGGAATTGTAGGAACAGGTAAGATTGGAAAAGCATTTGTCAATATTGCAAAAGGTTTTGGATGTAAAATTATAGCTTATGATCTTTATCCAGACGAAGATTTAGCAAGTAATGGAATAGAATATACGGATTTGAAAACATTATTTACGACAGCTGATATTATTTCGCTGCATTGTCCTTTGACGCCAGAAAATCATTACATGATTAATCAACACACAATTGAGCTGATGAAAGATGGTGTGACGATCATTAACACGAGTAGAGGAGGATTAATCAATACTCATGATGCAATTGAAGCTTTAAAAAAGCATAAAATAGGTTATTTAGGAATCGACGTGTATGAGCAGGAAGAAAAATTATTTTTCAAAGATTTATCAGCAGAAATTATTCAAGATGATACGATTCAACGATTGACGAGTTTCCCAAATGTTTTAGTAACGGCACATCAAGCATTTTTTACCCAAGAAGCGTTGGAGCAAATTTCAGAAATCACGATGAGAAGTATTTCAGAAATAGCTCAAAAAGGTTCAACAGCTGAAATTGTTATGTTATAAATTTCCTAAATGAGTTGATTTAAATCCGTCATATTTTTTTAGCCCATAACCTAAAATACGGTCGAAAGCGATATGAGAGGAAAAAATAAGACCAATCATTATAACGGTATCATTTTTAGTGAAATACCCAATTGTAATAATCAGAATACTAATGGCATAATGATGAATAAAATTATAGGTTATGGCACCAACTTTATTTCCAAAAAGATAACCTAACATAAAGAGATCAGGAGAAAGGAAAAGAATGGCAAACCACATCCACGAGAATCCTAGTTGGTTATAAATAAAAAGTAATCCAATGAGCAATGCTAGTTGTTCTAATTTTAAGAAGTTTTTCATGACAATGGAGCTTTTACTTTATAAGTGTACATTTTTCACCAATTGTTACAAAAAAAGCCACTCAGCAGAGTGGCTTTTGAAATATAATTAATTAAATCTTAATCGTTTAATTTTAATACAGCTAAGAAGGCAGATTGAGGAACTTCTACACGTCCAATCTGGCGCATTTTTTTCTTACCGGCTTTTTGTTTTTCCAATAATTTACGTTTACGAGAAATATCTCCTCCATAACATTTAGCAGTAACATCTTTACGTAAAGCCTTAATTGTTTCTCGGGCAATGATCTTTGCTCCAATTGCTGCTTGAATAGGAATATCAAACTGTTGACGAGGGATTAACTCGCGTAATTTTTCACACATTTTTTTACCAATGTTATACGCATTGTCAACATGAATCAAGGCAGATAAAGCATCTACGACTTCACCGTTAATCATGATATCTACTTTCACCAATTTCGAAGCTTTCATTCCGGAAGGGGCATAATCGAAAGAAGCATAACCTTTCGAAATAGACTTCAAACGGTCGTAGAAATCAAATACAACCTCAGCCAAAGGCATGTTAAAAATCATTTCAACTCTATGTTGAGTCAAATAATTTTGCGATTGCAATTCACCACGTTTTTCAATACATAAACTCATTACAGGTCCTACGAACTCTGATTTTGTAATAATTGCAGCACGAATATAGGGTTCTTCAACACGGTTTAATCCTGAAGGATCCGGTAATTCAGATGGGTTATGAACCGGAATCATTTTTTCAGGATCTTTTTCCAAATATGCTTCATACGATACGTTAGGAACAGTTGTAATGACGGTCATATTAAACTCACGTTCTAAACGTTCTTGAATAATTTCCAAGTGCAACATTCCCAAGAATCCACAACGAAAACCAAATCCTAAAGCAGCAGAAGATTCAGCTTCAAAAGTTAAGGAAGCGTCATTCAAACGTAACTTTTCAATAGAAGCGCGTAAATCTTCGTAATCTTCAGTATCTACAGGGTAAATACCTGCGAAGACCATTGGTTTTACTTCCTCAAAACCATCAATTGCTTCGGTAGCAGGATTATCAACTAACGTAATTGTATCTCCAACTTTTACTTCAGAAGCTTCTTTTATTCCGGAAATAATATAGCCTACATCTCCTGTTTTAATTGCTTTTTTCTCTACTTGGTTTAATTTTAAAGTTCCAATTTCATCAGCTCCATATTTTTTACCTGTAGCCATGAATTTTACTTGGTCACCTTTTTTGATCTCACCATTTACAACTTTATAAAATGCTTCAATTCCACGGAAAGGATTGTAAACAGAATCAAAAATTAATGCTTGCAAAGGGGCGTCAGGATCACCTTGTGGAGCCGGAATTTTATCGATAATTGTATGCAACAATTCTAAAACTCCTTCACCTGTTTTTCCAGAACAACGTAAAACATCTTCAGGTTCACAACCTAATAGATCTACAATATCATCAGTTACCTCTTCCGGGTTGGCAGAGGGTAAATCGATTTTATTTAAAACAGGAATAATCTCTAAATCATTCTCTAATGCTAAATATAGATTAGAAATAGTTTGAGCTTGGATACTTTGAGCAGCATCTACAATCAACAAAGCTCCTTCACAAGCGGCTATCGAACGAGAAACCTCGTAAGAAAAATCCACATGTCCGGGCGTGTCAATTAAATTTAAAATATATTTTTCACCATCTTTTTCATATTCCATTTGGATAGCATGCGATTTGATCGTGATACCACGTTCGCGTTCCAAATCCATATCGTCTAATGTTTGGTTTTGTAACTCACGATCAGAAATGGTGTTTGTTACTTGTAATAAACGATCGGCCAAGGTACTCTTACCATGGTCAATATGGGCAATAATACAGAAATTACGGATATTTTTCATACTCTTCTTGTCGAATAGGCAAAAATAATCTTTTCCGTTCAGACTGCAAGTTTTTTGAAAAATAAAGTGTTAAATATTATTTTGATAAGAATTTAGTCATAATAGATTTATTCCCCTCTATACTTTACTTTAAACTCAATTTTACTATCACCTGGTTTATTGTTGTATGTAGCAGGTTTTATTTTTTTTCCTATCTTTTCATAATATTTGAAAACTCTGTTTATTCTTTTTAGGTAGGCAGTCGCAATCATAGGGTCACTATCGTTAGAATAACTGTAGCTTGCAATTTGACCATCTTTTCTAACCGTAAAATACAAGGTTAAATCATGATCTAATTTATTTTTCCTAAAAAAATCTTCACCATCCTCTTGCGTTTGGTCATTTAATTCATACCAGAGTTTTTCTGAGAAACATTTTTTTAATTCTTCATTCGTTTTAAATTTCTGACATCCGGGATAGATAGCATGTTTAAAATTTTCTTGTCCAAAACTAAAAGTAGAAATTAAAAGGAAAAGGATAATGAATTTATTCGTCATTCGCAAAATTTAGTTCAAATATAATAATCAATAACTCTTTTAAGAAATTATCTGATGAAAAAAGATATTCAAATCTTCACTTTTAGTTAAACCAAATTTTTGTTTCAAACGGTATTTCTTCATGCGCACACTTTTAGGTTCTATATTTAACAAGTTGGCAATTTTTTTGGTATCCAATCCCAGGTAGATATATGAACAGTATTTTAAATCTAAAGGGGTTAGTTTCTGTTTTGAATGTTCGTTCAATGTTTTGAAGAAATTAGGATGTAATTCCTGAATCCGGAATTTAGCATTATCAAAATCGTGGTCAAACATGTTTCCTTCTCGAATAACTTGTTTAAGATTAATAGAAGAATCATTTTTTATTTTATCTTTTAATTCCTTTAAAACATTATTTTTATGCTCTAAATGAAGCTGGCTTGCTAGAACTTCGTCCTGTAATTTTTGTTGTTGCAAGGTTAATAATTCTTGTTCTGCTTGTAAACGAGCCTGCTCTTCATGTTGCAATTTTAGTTTGATATCGGCTTCTTGTTTTTCTGCATTCAACTGGTTCTCTCTTCCAATGGAATAATGCAATCTAAAATGATAAGTTCTGAACATAAAAAACATTCCAATTAATCCCATTACGCCTAGGAATATATAAAGGATACGTTCTTTTTGTAAACTTTTATTTTTAGCTTCAAGATTTTTCAGTTCTACTTCTTTTCGTTCAGATTGAAATTGAGCTTCTAATCTTTTTGTCGATTCCGCTTGGTCTTGATTGTATAATTCGCTTGAATAATCTGTTGCTTTTTTCTGAAACTCGAAAGCCTTCTGAAATTCGCCTTTTTGGTTATAAAGTTTTGCTAATTCTGTCGTATTCGTTAATAGAGCATGATAATCCTTTTGGTGTTGGGTATGTAGGATTTCGTTTGCTTGAATTAAATAAGTTTCTGCCGAATGGAATTGATTTTCATCTCTTGCCAATTTACTTAAGATACTATAAGCACCTGCCGAAATATGTTGGCCGTTTGGAATTGTTTTACACAATTCTATAACTTCTAAGCTGTTTGCTTTTATCTCTTCTTTTATTAAGGAAGATTGATTTGGAAGAGATAATTGATAATCTGAAAGATTTAGTAAAACTATTGCGTAATTGTATTTGGTTACTTTGTTTGGATTTTGCCGACTAATTTCTACAGCTTTTCTGCTTGTTTCAATCAATATATTTAGATCTTTATCGTCTTTTGTTTTACGAAATCTTAGAGACAAAGCAAAACCTAAATTTGCATAAGCCATTACAAGTAGATTTTTGTCTTCGGATTCTTTCGCATATATTAAAGATTTCTCTGCATATATAATTGCATTTTTTGTATTGTTTAACGTAGCATGAATACGATATAAAATGTAATTGGTTTTAGATTTTAATATATACTCATCTGGTATTTTTTCTAATTGCGAGATGAAACCAAGTGTTGTTTTTTGTGATTTTGTATAATCACCCAAATTAAGTTGATGATATGCTAATAGATAATTATAATATACTTGAGGAAGAAAATCCGATGACTCATGTACAGTCCTCTGTATGGTGTCAAGAGATTTTTGAGTTTTATCAAAGAATTGTTGATGATCATAGGCTACTCCTCGCTGAACATAGGCTTTAACTAATTCTAATTGATTATTTTCTCTTTTTGCTAATTTTATTTGTTGATTGATGTACCGGTCAGTTTGTTTATATAAATCAGAAGTTCTGTTATATTCAGTTAATTTATTCAATAAATCAAATGTAGCAGTTACAGAAGTGTTCGATTTTGTTAATTCTGTTTTTAAACTATCAACATATTTATTTTGGCTGTACACCAAATTTGATGTACTACCGATTAAAAAAAGGGAAATGTAGGTTGGTAGAGTTTTCATATTTCAAAAATCGTAAAAAAGTACAGGAAATAAAATTTTAGCCATAAAAAAATATTAGAAACAACAAAAATTAAGTCATTGATATTCAGTGAACTTTAGTGATTGTAGTTGTTTTGTAGTGATTTTGTAGTCATTTTATTTAAAAATTGTAGTGTTGAAGTGATAATAGAAAAAAGTGAATAGATTTTATTTTCGTGCAAATTTGTAAAACATTTATTAACTACGGACGAAGTCAGGATGAATAAAATTTCTGATGAAAGAAATGGTTGTTTATAGTCTTACATTATGTTTTTTCAAGTGATTTTTTTATAACAATTTGGAAATTACTAAAATATTGAATTACATTTGCAAAAATAAAACGATATAGTATAACAATTAATAACGAAGAAATAAAATGTTCAAACAAACGACATATCAGTTCTCAGCTATTGCAAAAGATTCTGCAATAAGCATTCTTCGTGCTATAAATTCGTAAATAAATTACTTTACATATTCTAAAGCCCGAAGATCTCTTCGGGCTTTTTCTTTTTATTCTAATTCAGAATATTCCTTAAAAATTTCCGAAGTGGAAAATAGTTAGCGCTAACTATTTCAAAGAAATATTTGTAAACAAATCTTCTATAACGCGGAAGGTTCAATTTTCTTTTTGATATCAAACAATAAGAGAGAGAAAGTAAAACAACTAAAAAATGTAAGCGGAAAATTTAAACATCAAAAAAAATATCGAGGAAGAGTTTATTTTCATTAAAACACTCTCATAAAAAAGGATTTGACGCTATTTTAATCTTGAGTAAAAAGATTAAACAAGAGAAAATAAGTTGAGTTTTTCAATCTTATTCTAAAGAAGATGAGTATAACTCAATATGCTGAAAATGAAAATAAATCAAAAATTGATCAATTTTTAGATAATCATAAAATCAAACGATTTTTATAAAAATAAGGAAGTTTTCAACAAAAAAAAATAACATTATAAAATGTTGAAATACTGACAACTAAAGGGTGTTAGTTATTAAAAAAACATGAATCATGGGAAATAAAATATCAGGAAAAGACTTTATAAAATTAGGCTTTCCTAATAATAACTCGATCAATATTGTTTTAGGACAGATTCATCGGTACAGAAAAAAAGAAAAAAAACAAACGATATTAACTGAAGCAAAAGAAGTGTTACTTGAACCTGAAAAATATGTTGGTCATGGCATTTGGGGAAAAGTTGCGGAAGGTTTGATAAAACCTGTAGAAGTTAGATTACAAGAATTAAAAACAACACGATCTCCTTTTTCCGTTTTTGGAGAAAATGAGATTGATGAACAAGCAAAATTTCAATTATATGATGCCTTGAAGTTGCCAATTGCAATAAAAGGAGCTTTGATGCCTGATGCACATTCTGGTTATGGGTTACCAATTGGAGGTGTTTTAGCGACTGATAATGCTGTAATTCCGTACGGAGTCGGTGTTGACATCGGATGTAGAATGAGTCTTTCGGTGTTTGATTTACCCGCAAACTTCTTGAAAGGAAAAACACATCAATTATTATCTATATTGAGCGAGCATACCAAATTCGGTATGTATGAAACTCATAAAATAAAAGCTGATCATGAAATTTTTGAACGTTCTATTTTTGATGAAATTCCAATTCTGAAAAGTTTAAAAACAAAAGCTTATCAACAATTAGGGACTTCAGGTGGAGGAAATCATTTTGTTGAATTCGGAATCGTGAAATTGGATGAAGTAAAACCTGAATGGAATTTGATTCCGGGCGAATATCTTGCCATTTTATCACATAGCGGCTCACGTGGTTTAGGTGCAAATATTGCGAAACATTACACTTATTTAGCGTCTAAACAATGTCCTCTTCCAAAACAAGTACAGCATTTAGCTTGGTTAAATTTGGACACGCATGATGGGCAAGAATATTGGATTGCGATGAATTTAGCAGGAGAATATGCAAAAGCTTGCCATGACGATATTCACCGAAGAATTGCAAAAGCTTTAGGAAAACGAACTGTTTTTACGGTAGAAAATCATCATAATTTTGCTTGGAAAGAATTTGTAGACGGAGTAGAACGAATTGTTCATCGCAAAGGAGCAACCCCTGCCGGAAAAGGTGTGTTAGGAATTATCCCTGGCTCAATGACTGCAAATGGTTATATTGTTGAAGGATTAGGAAATGAGTTAAGTATTAATTCAGCTTCGCATGGAGCCGGACGGAAAATGTCCCGTGCGAAATGTAAATCAACGATTACCAAAAGTTTTATGAATGCGCAATTAAAAGATGCCGGAATCGAATTAATTGGAGGAAGTGTAGATGAAGCGCCTTTTGCTTATAAAAACATCAAAACAGTGATGAATTTACAAACTGAGCTGGTGAAAGTTTTGGGGACGTTTACGCCAAAAATTGTTCGAATGGATAAATAAAATAATCATGAAAAAAATTATCCAAATCACCTCAGGTAGAGGTCCGGAAGAATGTAATCTTGTGGTAACAAATGTTTTTAAACGTTTTTCAGAAGCGTGTAGAAAATCAGAAATCGAGTTCGAAGTTATCGAAAGAGATGTTGATAAAGATTTTAATCAATTATCTTCTATAGTTATAGCACTCGAAGGAAGCGATTTAACTAATTTTTTGAAAGGCTGGATTGGTACAATTTTGTGGATAGGTAAGAGTCCGTACAGGAAATTTCATCCTCGAAAGAACTGGTTTATTGGTTGCTTCGAATTAGAAACTCCGAAGTATGATTTAATACAACAACAAGAAATTGCATACCAAACAATGCGAAGTTCAGGAAATGGAGGGCAGAATGTGAATAAGGTAAATTCAGCTGTTCGTGCTATTCATAAGTCTTCCGGTCTTTCGGTTGTGGCAATGGATTCACGTTCACAACATCAGAATAAGAAAATAGCAACCACTCGGTTGTTGTTGAAATTACAAGAGTTGGAAACAAGCCAATTAAAAGGTTTGATCCAAGAAAAATGGAACAGTCAAACTTCGATCAAAAGAGGAAGTCCTGTAAAAACATTTAAAGGAGATTCATTTATTGAATAAAAAAAGCCGTTCTTAGAACGGCTTTTTAACTTTATCTTTTCAAGATGGCTTGAATAATTCCTTCCAAATTTTCATTGAATTCAGTTAGTTGCGCAAAAACTTTATCGTCTTTGCCTAAACCACCATGTTTATTCTTTTTGATAAATGTCGTTTTAATGGTTTCCCATCTTTCTTTCTCATCAGATGTTATTAAACCTGCAATTTCTTTTAAACGTAAAAGATTAGATTCAGTATCTGCCGTCAACGTTTGCGATTCACTTTCGTAATGTGCTAAAATAATTTCATTAATTTCTTTTTCGTTCATCATCGGAACAACTTTAGAAACCAATTTCGACATATTTCGATATGAACCTTGCATTTTAAAAGGAGGTTCAGTTCTGTAGTCATCTTGCATCGCCGCACTTGAAATATAGTTTTGATTAACTTTCACGACAATGTTTCGAATTTTTATGATATGTTTTAAGACTGCAATAAAGTCATCAACCTCTTGCTTCAAGTAATTAACTTCTAAATCAGGAATTTGTTCTTGATGATCTGTTACGAAATTGACGAGTTTATAAAAGTCTGCTAAACTTTTTGATGCAATTCTATCTAAATATGGATTATCACCAGCTGCATTTTCAATCAAACTTAAATTGAAAAGTGCTTCCGTATCACCAATTACATCTCCTAAATTATAGACATCAGCTCGATTCGCTAACATATCCGGAATTTGAAATTTCGAACCGCTTTCTGTATATGGATTTCCTGCCATTACGATACAAAATCGTTTGCCACGTAGATCATATGTTTTACTTTCTCCATCAAAAATTCCATCTATTTTACGTTGTCCGTCAGCCAAAGAAATAAATTTTTGTAAAAATTCTGCACTCAAATGTTGAATGTCATCTAAGTACAACATGACGTTATCTGCCATTTCAAATGCTAAATTTATTTTCTTCAATTCCTCTCTTTCTCCCGAAGTTTTTGCCTCAACAGGATCAATTGATGTAATGTTATGCCCGATTGTAGGGCCGTTTACTTTTACAAAATGTAAGCCCATTGTTTTGGCCAAATATTCCATCAGTGTTGTTTTTCCATACCCAGGAGGTGAAATTAACAATAGCATTCCCATGCGGGCTGTGCGTTTACTTTCACCAGCAGTACCCAATTGTTTGGCTAAATTATTTCCGATCAAAGGAAAATAAACGTCATTAATTAATTTATTTCGCACGAATGAAGTCAATACTTTCGGTTCAAATTCAGCTATTTTTAAATCTTTTTGATAAATTTTCGAAATATCTTCTTTCAACGTTTGAAATGCTTTAAAATTAGGAACGTCAACAGTTGAAAAGTATTCTAATTTCGAAATCATCTCATGGTAATCATGTTGATAAACTCCATCCACAATGACAGGATGATTGCCTTTTAAATTGTCAATTTCTACAATTGATTTTCCTTCATTCAATTGATAAGTATCTTGTGGAAAAAGGAGCATAGTTGCTATTTCATTGACACTATTTCTAAAAGGTAAAAAGTTTTTATTTTCATCTATAAAGGAGTGAATCCAGTTTTCAATTAAATAAAATTTTTCTGTTGATGAAAATTTTTCATCTTTGATTAACGTATTGAAATCAGCGGAATTTTGACTCTTTTCTAAATAGGTTGTAAACTCATTTCTAAATATTTCAGCTTCTTTACTCATTGAAAAAGCCTGGTGTTTTGTAAATGTCGTGAACAAATAATTCGCAATCTTTTCAGATGAGGTAACAGACTTGTCCCATTCTGTTTCCCACTTTTCATAACGTTCTTTTATTTCATTTGTGATATTGTTAAAACGTTTTGAATGAGGAAAATTTCTTAAAATTAATTGAGCCGAAACTAACATTGCTTTCAATTTATCCTGCAATTGATTTTCCAAAGAATGCCAGAAAATTTGAGCTGTTGTCCTTGTTTTAGAATCGAATTGCAGCACATCTAATTTCGAGTTGATGTTAATCAATTCTGTATAAATACGAAGCGCATCAAAATTATGAACTCCTTTGATGTATCCCTCTGAATAATTTTGTTCGATGATTTCATTAACAAACTTCTCGGCATTAAAGTTACTTTCATTTCGTGCCAGAAAAGCTTGATAAGCCAAATATTCTGCGCGATAAATTTGTTGATTTTCCGAGACGAATTCCTGGTTCCAAATCGATTGATATTGATAAATTTCATCATTCTTTACTTTTTGATAGAAACTTGTTCCTGTTAAATGATAAAATAATTCGTTATTTCGGTTCAGTAACGTCAGCGCTAACTGTTGGGTATTGACTGTAAATTTATTTTGCCCAAGCGCGATAATATTTTGTCCATCAACAAAAAGTTCAGTTTTATCGCGTAAAACACGGAGTGTATCTTCTTGCGATTTCTTCAAAAGATTTTCAAGATTTTCGGCTTTTGAAATATCTTTCAAGTCTTTCAGTTCATGAACGATTTGACGAATTTTATCAATCATCAAATCAGACGAATAAAATGCAAGAATTTCCTCTTTTACAGCAAATGTTTTGGCTTTATTTTCAATGTTTTTTAAAACACGTAAACCTATCTGTTCTAATGAATTTGTACGTTTATTGGTTTGCTCAACCAGCTGCTCACGTTTTATATTAAACGCTTTGATAATCTCATCGCGTTTGTCTGCAATTCTTAAAGTAAAATCATCAAAATCAGAAAATTTACTTTCCAATTCTTCTAATTGAACAATTATTTTGGTATTATATTCTTCCGTTTTTTCAGCAGTTGTTGACAATTCTAGAAAATTCACCACACTTTGCTCCAATAATGTGATTTGTGCAGAAAATTCAGCAATGGCCTCTTTGCTTTTTAAGGCTCCGGTTTGACGGGTTAATTGTGCACGAACTTCGTTAAGAGAAGCAAAAATTACCGAAATTTTCTCAATAATTTTTGTCGTCTGTGTAGCATCCTCAATTTTTAAACTGTTTAGAATATCGATCAATAATTCTAATTCAGAGGCAATTTTAAGGCACGATTCTTCTATTATCTTTGAGTCCACTACTTTTTCTATTGTAGTGACCAATTTTTTTTGTTCAGTAACTTTGTCTTCATATGGAATCAAAGCTTCGTCCAATAATAAAAATTCAATTGTTTTAGCAGATAAGTTTTCAGTCACCTCACTCAATTGATTTTCCAACTCCTGAACACGTTCTAAGTTAATGTATCGAACCGAACGTAAATTAATTACTTTTCCTTGGGTCTTTCGGGCATCAGCCAAATGTTCAACCAGTAAATCTAATTGATCATATTTAGTACTATTTACATTGAAAAGAATTTCCGCAATAATTTCTTCCGTTTTTTCCAGGGATTCTTGTGCAAATTTTTTCTGAACCTGAACTTTCGCAAATTCATCAATAGCTGTATTCGCAACCGTTTTAATTTCTAATAGGGGAACGGAAAGCTCAAAAGTTTCTTGATCATTAATCCAGAAATAACTGTCAACAATGTTGTTCGCTTTTTTTACAATATCTTCATATAAACCTTCGTAAGAATCTTCTTTGTTAATTAATTGAATCACTTCCTGCGCTTCAGCCATTGCCTTCACAACATCTTTGTTTCCTATTTTATATAAAGGATGGTTGGTTTTTTCTTGGTTTTCAATCAAACGTTCAACATAAGGCGTTTTCCAAATTTGCACTTGATGATGGCGGGTTGCCTCTTCTTCGGTGCGGAAATAAATTAAACTTCCATCTTTAAAAATTGTAAACCCATTGCAAATAATCGGAGTTTCGACACTTTGTTGAATGATATTGTAAGACAATAGAATATAGGTGTTCGTATCTTCCTGATTGAAGATATACATAAAATCTTCGCCATTAGGAGAATTTACACGACGGAAAAATTGAAAGTTCTCCAACTTATTCTCGAAAATATGATAAGTTCCGTTTTGTAAATAATATCCATTCGAAAAAATGAGCCCTTGATTATCCGGTAGCAAAACAGCTGCATCTAAAAGAGCAGGAATATTCACCACTTCTTTGGTGCGGATATTAAAAATATAAGCTCTGAAATCTTCTTGAAAAGGTTTTATTTTGACTGCAATTAAATTTCCTAAATCGGCATAATAATATTCAGCATCATCCAATTGTTGGTCTAGATAGGTTACTTTTTCTGTAAAAATTCCTTTGCCGGAGTCTGTATTATCTTCAATCTTAAAAGTGATGTCACCACCAATTGCTTCGATAAAAATTTTATCTAAAATAGAAATATGTGGAAAATTTCCTAATCGACGATCATCAATAGAAGTTTTCTGCCATTCGAAATCAAATTGATCTGCTTTTTTTACTTCGTGAATACTGCGATCATCTTGGTAAATTAATTTTCCATCTTTGATTAACCATTTAAAAGCTTTTAAATCTTGTGCGCTTTTACTGGTTTGGAAAACCATGTACAGGTAATTATCTGTTCTGCGAAATTTTGAAAAGATCGAATCACGGTAATATTTGTATAAGTTTTGAAAATCTGTAAAAAAATTCTGATCATCAATTAAATCTAAAGGCTGAGCAATAAATTGATTTTCTTGAAATAAATAAATACTAAAAACGTCACTCAGCTGAATATGTGTCCGTAAACCAAAATGTACATTGTAACCAAAAATACACAGGTTATCAAACGCGATAATTCCGCGGGCAACACAGGTGTTCTCTGTTGTAATTCTCTGGTTTGCACTTAATGCAAAGTTGGTTGAATTGAAAACTTCTTTACGGGCTTCATTCAATTTCGTTAATCGGTCCGAAAGAAAATCTTTTTGTGTAAGAAGTCTTTTCCGAATGATTTCGTATGCTCCTGCATCAAGTGTCTCGGCTACGTTTATATTTTTTTCTTCTTGCATTAAATTAAAATCTAAAAGGAGATTAAACTTATTAAATGAGCGATTGAATCTTCTGAATACAATTCAATCGCTCAAATTTTATATCATGAATTAACCTATTTTTTTATTTGAAACACCTAATTGATTGGCAATTCCGAAAAGAGAATTGATAAATCCGGTGTCTTCGTTATTTCCAGAAGCCGAAGCAGCTTGCTGTAATTTAATTAATGCCGCAGTAATTGTTAAGTTTTTGATGTCGTTTGACGAAATGCCATATTTATCAGCAAGATTTCTCACTTTTCCGGCTAAATCGCTTCCGCCATCCTCGTCAATCAATGCATTTTTAATATCTGTAGCGTGTTTCGAGTTGTTGATTAAATGATCAAATCCTTTAGCATTTGAAACCTGCTTCACGATATTATCAAAGAACATTGTTTCTCCTCCGACAATATCAATTTTCGCTGATTTTAATGCATGAGATAAAACTTCTGCTTGTGCACCGGCAATGTCTTTTTGAATGTTGATGTGTGCCAGCTCGATATCTTTTTCTTTTTGTAATTGAAGTTTGAACTCTTCGTGTTCTTTTCCAACACCATCTAATTTTTTCATGGCTTCAGCTTTTTCTTCAATTCCTTTCGCTTCAGCCAATGCTTTTTCACGGACAACTTCTGCTTGGGCTAAACCTTCTTTACGTAAAGCTTCCGCTTTTTTCTCAATTACAGTCGCTTCCACCGTTCCTTGTTTTTCTTCAGCCTCGGCTTTTGCAACCATTACTTCGGCCTCTGATAAACCAATTGCCGCTTCTTCTTTGGCTTGTGCTTCAGCAATAATTTTTCTTGCTTCCGCTTCTTTTGCAGAAGCTTCTTTTTTCGCTTCTGCATCAATTAATAATTCTTGTGCTTTTCGTTCTGCAACTTGTTTTTCCGCATCCGCTTCAATCACTCTACGAGCGGCTTCTTGTTCTGCTGCAATTTTTGCTGCTTCTGCAGCTTTTACCGTTTCAATTAAACGCTCTTCAGCTTCTTGAGAGGCAGCAATGATTCCGGCTTGTTTCTGACGTTCTACTTCACGATAGACTTCAACATCTTTCACACCTTGCTGCTCTTCAATTACACCTTTTTCTAGTAGAACACGTTCTTTAATTACGCCTTGAATATTTTTCTTCTCAACTTCGATTGATCGTTCTTTATCGATCTGAGCCAAAGTAACAATTCGTTCACGTTCAGTTTGTTCTAATGCGCGGTCTTTTTCTACGCGTTCCGTTTCGATAGCGTCTGTACGTACTTTATTTTTTTCTGCAATGATAATTTGGCGCAACTTGTTTTCTTCCTGTACAGCCAATTGTTCTTCTGTGGTGATACGAACAGATTCAGCTTTTAGTCGCTCTTCTTCTCGGACTTTAGTAATTTCAGCCTCTTCACGCGCTTTTATATTTTCGATTTCTCTACGTTGACGTTCTTCTTTTTCAGCTAACTGTCGTTCTAATTCTAAAATCGCTTCACGTGCTTCAACATTTTGTTTTTTGATGACTTTTTCTTCTTCACGACGGATTAAGTTCGCATTCATGTTTTGTTGAGCCGTTAATTCTGTGATTTTTTTAATTCCTTCAGAATCTAATATATTATCCGGGCTTAAGAATTGCAATTCCGTTTGTTCTAAATAATCAATCGCACAATCATCTAAAATGTACCCGTTAAGATCTGTTCCGATAATATTTAAAATCTCATCTCTAAATTCACGACGGGCTTCATATAATTCAATAAAATCGAATTTTTTTCCAACTGTTTTTAAGGCTTCTGAAAATTTAGCTTCGAAAATACTCTTTAATGTTTCTGGCTCTGAAGCTCTTTCTGTTCCTAAATTTTGAGCGACATTAATGACGTCGTTTACCGATTTATTAACGCGCACAAAAAATGCAACTTTGATATCTGCACGAATATTATCTTTACAAATTAACCCATCGCCTTGTTGACGTGCGATGTCAATTTTTTTGATCGAAATATCCATTATTTCCATTTTATGAAAAACGGGAATAACATACATTCCTTTGTTAAACGCCACTTGAGATCCTCCGACCCCCGTACGGACAATTGCTTTTCCTTGCGGAACTTTTTTATAGAAAATACTTAAGACTACGATAAATGCAATAAAGATGAAAACGATGACACCAATTGCTAAAAGAATAAAATTTGTCATGAGAAAGTTTGTATTATTTTTTTAAATTGATTTGGTTAGTGTATGATTATGGTTAAAATATCTTCGATTATGAACGAAGTAAGTTGAAATAGTAATACCATGATATGTGATTAAATATTATTTAAAGTGATCTGTTTAATTACAAAATAATAATGATTGGAAGGAGATTCATCTGTAATAATAATTGTGTCACCAAAATGAATTTCTTCTCCTGTTTGACTTTTTATATTAAGTGTGATAATATCCTTATTTATACGGAATTCGGCTGAACCTATTTTATCTCCTTCTATTTTAGATTTAGATTTTCCTATTCTACCTATAAAGTCAGTTTCTTCTTCTCCGTAATAACCTAATTCTGCATAGACTTTTACGAAAGGTTTTGTAATCCAATGCATCATAAAATATACAATAAGAAAAACCGGAATTAAAACTAAAACAGAGTAGATGCCTAATTTACTTAATCCGAAAACAATAGAAGAAAGAATAGTGATCACCCAACTTATAAATTTGAATAAAGTGATGATGACCATTAAAGGAACCTTCCCTACATTAATGAACTCCAAACATTTTGTCCAAAAACTTGGTTCGTGATGCGTATCCGTATCTGCATTTTGATCTGCATCAACGTCGTGATGAGCATCTACATCGTTTATATCTCCCAGGTGGAAATCGGAATCAGTTCCTAAGTCAATTCCATCACCAGCCAATAGCTGAAATATCCAATAGACTAAAGAAAACCCCATTAAGACGGTCATAATTCCATTTGCCAATGGATTGAAAAGAATATCTAAAATTTCGGTCATTTAGTGTTAATTTTATAGCATTAAACGTGTCTCTTAAAGGTAAAATAAATTCTGTACGTTATTCCATTGTTTGACAATGGAGTAGAGGAGGTTAATTCCCAACCTTCTGCTCCGTATTTATTTAATAATTTGTCTAAATTTTCTTGGTCAATTGAGACTTTAAAAATCCCTTGTTCAGCTTTTATTTCGATTGTTTTGTATTCAAATTTTAGCATAACTAAATAGAATTTTAAAAAAGCTTTAAGATCTAAAAAAATAGTAAGAAGAAACTCACTATAAGAAGTGATTTATTCTTGATCTTTGGCCTTGATTTTTAACTTCAAAGCATCTAATTCGTTTTGGATTAAATCTCCTTTTAAGGTGTCGTTAATTTCATCATCAGCAGACTTCGAATGATCAGCCAGACTTCCATAAGCTTGTGCAAGAGCTTCGTCTTCCTCAACTTTGGCTTTCATACGCTCCAGCATACTAATTGTACTGTTTGCATCAATTTTTGCCATCTGTTTATTTACTTGTTTAGTGGCATCTGCAACTTTTACACGTGCTTTCAAGGTTGTTAACTCATTCTCCCATTTGTTAATGTTGAATTTTAAGATTTCAACATTCTTATGAACTTCATTTGCAGATTTTTCATGGATAATTACCTGGTTTTCTAATTCTGAAATTTCTTCTCGCAATTGATTTTTTAAACCTAAAGCTTCCTTCGCTAAATTCTCTGCTTGCTCTCTGGTAATTTCATGACGTTCTGCTTTTTCTAATAAAAGAATCGCTTTTCGTTCGTAGTCCGTTGCGTCTTCTTTCTTTTTGTCCATACTGTTTTGAGAACGAATGGCCATTGCTTTTACTTTTGCATAAGCTTCAAGAGATTGATTGAGATCCTCGCGCATTTCACGAATTCCTTGTTCAGTCATTTTAATGGGATCTTCCATTTTTTCGACAACCGAATGTATTTCCGCTTGCCCAATTCTAAAAATACGTTTAAAAATATTCATCGTAATTTTGTTTTTATTGTTTAGAAAATTCAATTAATTGAGCAGAATATTCGCTCATCAATAAACTCAAAGAATTTAAAGTTGCTTCAAATTCGTTTTGATCAAGATTAGAAATTTGAAGTGTGTAACGGTAAATTACTTTGTTTCCGTCTTCTGTAATGGCAAAAGCTCCATGAATAATATCACGATTTTTCATCAGTAATGCTTTTAACATGTCCAGATTATCATTGGTGATTGTAAATAAATACAATTCGAAAATGATAATAGGTGGTGCAATTCCTACAATCAGATTTTGAACACCATCCAATAAATTTTCAATCATAAAAACACCTTCCTTTTCGTTTTTATAACGAATGGTGTAATCTATGTTTTGAATAAAATTTTCAACCTTCGAAAAATAATTCATTTTGTTGTTATTAGTGTTTTTTGTAATTTGTTTCCATAAAATTAAACAATTTGCTAAAATAATTAGCAATTAAAAATGTTAAAATTTTAAATAATGACGAAAATAGGAGAAAATATAAAGAAATTAAGACAGGTGAAGAACTTGACTCAACAAGCTTTTGCTGATTTATTTGATGTTAGCAGGGGGAATATTTCTTCTTATGAAGAAAAGAGGGCTGAGCCAAGAATAGAAACAATTTCCAGAATTGCTAAATATTTTAGCATTCCAATAGGTCATTTAATAGAAAAAAACTTAACAGTTAACGAAATATTGCATTTTGATAACTATTTTGAAGAGGCTGATATGTCGCGAAATGTTAAAAATTTGAGCGCTATTCCTTTTTTATCAAGAGAGATTATCCAGACAAAGAAAGAGTTGTTTTCGAATTTGTCCAACTATCCGTCAATTTATTTTCCTATTTATAATTCGCATCAATTTATTGCATTAGAATATTCGTCAACTATTCCGTCACCTATAGATTTTACAGAAGATGAATCGACTATTTTATTTTTTGAACATTTGGAAGTGGAACATTTGCATTTGGTGAATGATAAATTTGGATTGTATTTAGATGAAGAAGAAATTTTTGTTGGAAAGTTTATTCAACAAGAAAATCAGTTGATTTTAGAATTGAATCAATGGAAACAAATTGTTTTCGATGTCGAGAAAATTCAACACTTTTATCAGTTTTATGCTGTTTATAAGAAGGTTTAAAAACAAAAAAGCAGAAGTGAAACTTCTGCTTTTTTGTTTTTAAATTTACTAGACCTTTATATATATCTTCTTTTTGTCCAATAAATAGGCTAAGAACCAAAAGAAAGCTAAAAATATCAATGAATAAACAAATGAGCCTATTTCAGGAGCTCCGGGAATTTGAGCACAAATATTTTCGTAAAACCAACCCAATGGAGAAATGAACCTGGTTTCTCCTTTGTCATCTAATCCTCCATTTAGTCTAATTAAACCTAATAAACGAGGTAATAATCCGCTTAATACAAAAATGAATAACGGATTTTTTCCAAAAACATCGAAGAATTTCATCAATCCATTTCTGATGGCTAAAATTTCAATGAACCAAATCATTGTTCCGATTGTTAAAATAGCTAAGCCAGTCGTGTTAAAAACGTAGGAGCTGCTCCAAATCTTTTTATTGTATGGAAAATTCCACTGCCATACATAGCCAATTGTTAATGCTATAGTTCCTAAAACGAATAACCCTGCCAACATTTTATAGTGTTGGTTATTTGTCTGTGGTAACGGACGATTCAGCCAATTTATATTTCCTTGTTTTTGAATATAATCACCAATTAAATACCCGAATAAAACTTGGGGTATTGTAGAAATTGTACTGAAAATTCCTTCCGGATCAAACGGAATTCCTTCTCCTTTGTATATATGTGCTAAACCAAGAAGCTGGTTGTCTAGTTTGGTTCCAATAAACCCTTCTAAAGAATAAGGATCGATTGTTCCCAATCCAAAAGTTAATAACCAATAAATAATTAAAATCGAGCAGCTTATCCAGAGTACTTGTTTTTGTTTGAAATAGAAAGCAATAATTGAAGCAAAAAAATAAGCAATGGAAATCCGTTGTAAAACACCCATAATTCGTATTCCGTTATCTTCCGAATCTTTCCATACTTTAAAAACTAGCTCATAATTATCCCATTTAAAGAAGGGCCACCAATTGATGAATAATCCAATTCCAAAAATTAAAATTGTTCGTTTGATTACTTTTTCCCAAAAAACTTGTTGAGGTTGTTGTTGTAGTTTTGGAATAACAAATGCCATTGCGTTACCAACTGCAAATAAAAAGAAAGGAAAAACCAAATCTGTCGGAGTGCATCCATGCCATTGTGCATGTTCTAAAGGATCAAACATGTGTGACCACGATCCGGGATTATTGACTAAAATCATCAACGCAACTGTAGCGCCGCGAAAAACATCCAATGAATAATAACGAGCTGCTTTCATTTCTTTTGTATTAATGTTTTTAAAGATATATCTTTTTTGAAATTTTTAGCAAATTGCTTATCTAAAATATCCTATTATATTGCTTACCTTTATTGATAATAACAAACAATTAAAAAATGAGAACTGAGTCAGATTTATTAGGAGAATTACAAATTCCTGAAACGGCTTATTATGGTGTGCAGACACAACGTGCTATTAATAATTTTAAAATTTCAAATAATTACTTATCCCATTATCCTGAATTTGTAAAAGCTTTGGGTGTGGTGAAGTTAGGAGCTGCGCAAGCAAATCATGAATTGGGAATTTTATCTAAAGAGTTATTTGAGGCAATTTCTTTTGCGTCCAATGAGTTAATCAAAGGAAAATATACAGAGCAGTTTCCGATTGATATGATACAAGGAGGAGCAGGGACTTCTACAAACATGAATGCAAATGAAGTAATTGCGAATATTGCATTGGAATATTTAGGAAAACAAAAAGGGGATTATCAATTTTGCTCGCCAAATGATCATGTTAATCTTTCGCAATCGACAAATGATGCGTATCCTTCTGCTTTAAAATTGGCACTATTTAATATGAATCAACCTTTGGTTGAAGCGTTGACAAAGTTATACGAAGCATTTGATAAAAAAGCAAAACAATTTGATCATGTGATAAAAATGGGACGTACGCAATTGCAGGATGCTGTTCCAATGACCTTAGGACAAGAATTTGAAGGGTTTTCGAACACTTTGCGAAAAGAGGTGGAGAATTTAAATAGAATTGCTGCTGAATTATTGGTGGTTAACATGGGGGCAACAGCGATTGGAACAGGATTGAATGCAGTTCCGGGTTATGCACAATTGTGTACGGCTAAAATTGCTGAAATTATGAATGAAGAAGTAACGCTTGCGGATAATTTAGTGGAGGCGACTTCAGATACAAGTTCGTTTGTTGATTTTTCATCCGCTTTAAAACGCCTTTGTGTGAAATTATCTAAAATCTGTAATGATTTGCGATTGTTAACTTCCGGTCCAAGAACAGGTTTGTTCGAGATTAATTTACCTCCAAAACAACCGGGTTCTTCAATTATGCCGGGGAAAGTAAATCCGGTTATTCCGGAAGTAGTGAATCAAGTTTGTTTCAAAGTGATTGGGAATGATACGGCAATTACCATGGCTGCAGAGGCTGGTCAGTTGCAATTAAATGTCATGGAACCTGTAATTGGATTTTCGATAATGGAGTCTATTCAATATTTGAAAAATGCGATGGATACTTTACGAATTGAATGTGTAGACGGGATTACTGCAAATGTTGAACACCTAAAAAATGAAGTACAAAATAGTATTGGAATCGTAACTGCTCTTAATCCTTATATTGGATACAAAGCGAGTACGAAAATTGCAAAAGAAGCTTTGGAAACCGGAGCGAGTGTTTATCAATTGGTTTTAGATCATGGCTTGTTGTCGAAAGAACGTCTGGATGAAATCCTTGATCCTAAAAATATGTTGGGACCTCATATTTAAAATGAGAAAAAGGAAAATTAGAATACATAAAAAAGCTGAGATTATCTCAGCTTTTTTTCTTGTTTGTATATAATCGTTCGCGATGATTTTTTATTAATAACCATGTAAATTGATTTCATCAGTTGGAAGTAGATCAACTTTTTTGCCCATTTTTTTCTGAATAACTTTGAAATGATGCAAATCTTCCTCTGTAATCAAACTAATCGCTTTTCCGTTTGCATTCGCACGACCTGTACGACCAATTCTATGAACATAATCTAATGGAGAACGAGGTAATTCGTAATTAATAACAGTTGGTAAACCTTCGATATGAATTCCCCGGCCAATCAAATCGGTTGCGACTAAAACACGAACATCACCCAATTTAAAATCTTCTAAATTATCCATTCTGGCTCCTTGCGATTTTTTACTGTGTACGGCCATTGCAGAGATTTTATTCTTTTTTAGTTTGTCAACCAAATTATCTGCAGTACGCGTAGAAGAAACAAAAACCAAAACTTGTTCTAAATTTTCGGATTTGATTAAATAGCGCAAAAAAGGACCTTTATTTTCCGAATCTACTTTATAAGCAATTTGTTCGATTTGATCCAAATCAATGTCTTGTTTTTTGATTTCAACGACAAGAGGATTGATATTTAAGGTTGATTTTATCTCCTCAATTTTATCATTTAATGTTGCCGAAAAAAGAATCGATTGTTTCTTTTTAGGAATGTTTTTTAAGATTCGGTTCATTTCATCTCCAAATCCCAATTGAAACATTTTATCTGCCTCATCAATCACTAAATAGTGTAATTGATCCAATGACAACGCATTGTGATCCATTAAATCCAATAAACGTCCAGGTGTTGCAATTAGAATTTCGGTTCCGTACAGGTTTTTCATTTGCGGATTAATCGATGTTCCTCCATAAACAGCTTGTGTTTGCACTTCGCGGCGTAAAGCAGTTTGCAGACCTGCGAAAGTTTGTTCAATTTGCACCGCTAATTCACGTGTCGGAACTAAAATTAATGCTTTTATAGCACGAGATTTTTCGTACGATTGATGCTGAATTTTTTGTAATAAAGGCGCAACAAAACACAATGTTTTTCCGGAACCTGTCTTCGCAATTCCCATCACATCTTTTCCTTTCAGAATCGATGGAATTGTTTGGGTTTGAATTTCAAAAGGTTTTAAAAATCCAAGCTCTGTAATTGCTTTTGAGAGATATGGTGATAATCCTAAATTTTCGAATGACATAAATATATTTGAGATGACAAAGGTAAAGATTAAACGATAAAAAATAGTTTATAGTTTTAATATGTTGTATGTTGTTGATTTTTAGTTGTTTTAATAGTTGTGGTATAAAGTTTGATAAATAAACAAAAAATCAATTTTAATCTCAACCTCATGACCAAAAAACTACTGACCTTCGGGTTTCTTGTAGCTTCTTTTTATGGCTACACACAAGTTGGTGTAAATACATCTAATCCTGATCCTAGTGCTATTCTTGAATTAAAACATTCGAATAAAGGTTTACTTATTCCACGTGTAAATTTAACAGGAAGGACGGATCTTACAACTATTCCTTCTCCTGCTAATGGTTTATTAGTCTATAACCTTGCTAATGCTGATAATGGAACTACTACGACAACAGTTGATGATGTTATAGCAAACAATTATTATTTTTTTTCCACTGCATCTAATAATTGGGAATTATTAGTAAATCAAGTAAGACTTGAAGAGGCTATTGATAATTTAGGTGTTCCTAGGTTATTATTGATCGCAAGTTTTCCTTCCAAATCTGTTAATAATAGTAGTGTTGATTATCTGAGTCCTACTCAAGGAACAGCCTCAAACAATATTCGTCAAATGTATTTTAAGGCTAAATTATATGAGAAAGTTGTCAATTCTTATGATGTTTCGACTTCTGTTTTTACAGCTCCATATACTGGATATTATCAAATAGACGCCAATACATTATTGAAGAGCAATCAAGCGCAAGCTACTACAAAACTGACGAGACTTGGGGTGAGTAAACCTTTTATAGGAACATCTCCAAGTGTATACAATAATGGAACTTTTGCAATTCTTAATCAACCTCTGAATCCGGCGCTTACTACTTCGGATCCATTGACACTTAGTATTTCAGGTGTAATGAAAATGACAAAAGGTGAGAAAATTATGATTTTGTCAAGATATATCACGCCTGATACGGCTACGGGAGATAGTTATTCAGCAGATACAGAAACGGCTTTTGGGATTAACAGGAATGATGCTAATACCTTAACAATCACTTATTATCCTGTTAATTAATTTATTATAAATTTACTTTGAATGAAAAAATATTATTTTCTATTCCTGCTAACAATTCTTATCTCTTATCCTTTAAAAGCACAGGTAGGAATAAACACAAAAGACCCTGATAAAAGTGCAATATTAGATGTTGTAGATAATGATAAAGGGATATTAATTCCGCGGGTCTCGTTAAGAGGTGTTACGGATACTTCTACTATATCTAATCCTGCAAGCTCGTTATTGGTTTTTAATCTAACGAATGGGAATAACAACACTCCGACAGACGTTACTGATGATGTAAAAGCAGATAATTTATATTATTTTTATAACAACAGATGGAATGAAATTATTAGTCAAAAAAATTTAGATGATGAGCTAGATAAAATGAATTTGAATAAAGTTGTTGCTCTTGTTAATATGAAACCTTCTGGAAATGACAATTCTTTTGCAAGTTCAGATTTAGGTAATAATATTAGAAAATTTCTATTTGACAATGAAGTATCTGATGGTCAAGATGCTTATAATCCGACTACAGGTGAATTTACTGCTCCATATACAGGGTTTTATGTTTTTCATATTAATTTACTTCTTAAACCGTGGAGATCATCAAACGATAACACAACAAGAATTCTTAAACTTGGATTAGCGAAGCCTTTTATGAATACACTTCCTTCGTCAGGATTATCCGATGAAATATTCTACACTTCTAAAAGCTATATAGATTCGGCTTTAGGATCAAATTTTATTACCAGCCTTAATATCAAATGTATTGTATATATGACGAAAGGGAATAAGACAGTTGCTTTGATAAAAAATATAACACCGGGTTCTACTCAGAATTCGTATCAATATAATATGAATGTTGAGGTAAATAGTTATTACCGAGATTTAGGAAATACGATGTCGATCATATACTTAGGAGTACGATAGTTTAGCTAGTTTTAATTTCAATTTTAAAAAAGTATTGTTATTAAAATAAAACTTATTCTATAAGGATGAAATTAATTGAATATTGTTTTCTTAAAAGATATATTTATTAGAAAAATATTCTGATTAAAACTTTAATAAAACCTTTTTGCTTAATAAAACTATCGTTAACTTTGATTATTATGAAAAAAGATCAGTCTAAGGTAATTCGAGAGCAAGCTTCTCGATCAGCTACTCGCGAACATTCGGTTCCATTATATTTAACATCAAGTTTTATTTTTGATAGTGCAGAACAAGGTCGCGCAATTTTTGCAGAGGAGGAGCAAGGAATGGTTTATTCGCGTTATGCAAATCCAAATACAACAGAGTTTATTAACCGGGTTTGTACTTTAGAAAAAGCAGAAGCCGGTTTGGCTTTTGCTTCTGGGATGGCTGCCGTTTTTGCTTCATTTGCTTCTTATATAAAAAACGGCGATCATATTGTGTCAAGCCGTGCAATTTTTGGCTCTACACATCAATTAATTACACAATTATTCCCTCGTTGGGGAGTCACTTATACATATGTTGAAACGTCTAAAATTGAAGATTGGGAAAATGCAATTCAACCCAATACGAAAATTGTCTTTTTAGAATCTCCTTCAAATCCTGGATTGGAATTGTTCGATTTAGAAGCTTTGGCAAAATTAAAAGAAAAGTATCCAGCTATAATTTTTGCAATTGATAATTGTTTTGCAACACCATATTTACAACAACCTTTGCAGTTTGGGTTTGATTTATCCATTCATTCAGCAACAAAATACATGGATGGACAAGGGCGTGTTTTAGGAGGGGTAGTTGTCGGAAATGAAAAATTAATTAATGAAATGATGTTTTTTATTCGTCATACAGGTCCTGCGATGTCAGCATTTAATGCCTGGACCATTTCTAAAAGTTTAGAAACTTTAGCATTACGGATGGATCGTCATTGTGAAAATGCTTTAGCTTTGGCAGAGGCATTAGACAATCATTCGGAAATTGAAGATGTTAAATATCCTTTTTTACCTTCGCACCCGCAATACGAGTTAGCTAAAAAACAAATGAAAGGAGGTGGTGGTATTGTAACGTTTGAAGTAAAAGGCGGAAAAGAACGCGCTTTCGAATTTATTGATGCTTTGGAAATGATTCTTTATACATCAAATTTAGGCGATTCGAGATCTATTGCAACACATCCTGCGACTACCACTCATGCAAAATTAACCGATGCAGAACGGGCTGATTTAGGTATTATGCCGGGAACAATTCGTTTATCCGTAGGATTAGAAGATAAAGCAGATATTATTGAAGATATTTTACAAGCCTTAGATAAAACAAAATAATAACTAAACCCACTCTAGAAGTGGGTTTAGTCATTTTATATAAATTCAATAAAATGATCAACTTGCAGTTCCGGAGTTGTCCATGAAGTAACAAGTCTGATGGCCGAATGTTCTTCATCTATTTTTTGCCAGATATAAAATTCGAAATGTTGCTGAAGTTGTTCAATTAATTTATTCGGAAGAATTGGAAAAATTTGATTGCTGGAAGGTTCTGTAAGAAACGAGAACCCTTTTTTAGAAATGTTTTCAGCTAGTTTTTCAGCCATTTGATTAGCATGTTTTCCCATTTTGAAAAATAAATCATCTCGAAACATCTCTGAAAACTGAATGCCGATTAACCGTCCTTTGGCTAACATGCCACCTTTTTGTTTGATATGAAAACGAAAATTTTCGGCTAAAACAGGAGTGTTAATCACAATGACTTCTCCTAAAAGTGCCCCATTTTTTGTGCCGCCAATGTAGAAGACATCTGTTAAATTTGCCATATCTTCTAATGTTAAATCACATTTAGAAGAGGTTAACGCTGAGGCTAATCGTGCACCATCGACAAAAAGATACAATTCATTTTCCTGACAGAACTTGTAAAGTGTTTGCAGTTCTTTCTTGGTATAAACACTTCCGATTTCGGTAGAATTAGAAATATAAACCAATTTCGGTTTTACCATATGTTCATCCGTATGACTATTGAGAATTATAGTTATTTGTTCAGGTGTAATTTTTCCGTTGTTTGTTGCAACCGTATTTATTTTGTGTCCTGTAGCTTCAATTGCACCGGTTTCGTGTACAGCAATATGTCCGCTTTCAGCAGCAATTACAGACTCGAAAGGGCGAAGAAGAGATGAAATTACAATTAAATTTGCTTGTGTTCCGCCTGACACAAAATGAATGGAAGCGTCTTTTTTCAAATGTTTTTTAATTAATTCTCTTGCTTCATCACAAAATTCATCTTCACCATAACCAATGGCTTGTTCTAAATTGGTTTCAATTAACCGCTGTAGAATAGAAGGATGCGCTCCTTCACTGTAATCGTTTTTAAAACTATATTTTTTCAAAATTGAAAGCTTATTTTGAGAATAAAAGTAGGAGTTTTCCTAATTCTTTCCTATTTTACTCTCCATTTTTACCAATTATTTAAACTGAAGTTATGAAGGTTTTAGTCGTCGAAGACGAGATTAAATTGCAAGAAACAATTGTTGAGTTTTTAGAACGTGAAAAGATTATTGTTGAGTCTGCAGATAATTATAAGCAGGCGTTGAATAAAATAATTTCATTCGATTATGACTGTATTTTGCTAGACATGATGTTGCCGGATGGAAATGGGATGTCTCTATTAAAAGAGTTGAAAAAACTGAACAAAACAACTTCGGTCATTATTTTGTCAGCCAAAGATTCGGTTGATGATAAAGTGGAAGGTTTATTGGTCGGAGCAGATGATTATTTAGCTAAACCATTTCATTTTGCAGAATTATTAGCCAGAATAAAAGTAGCGTTACGTAAAAATCTTCAAAAAGGAGAAGATGTTTTACGTTATAAAAATATAAAAATATTTCCTGAAGATCGTTTGGTGAAAGTAAATGATGTCGAACTTAAATTGAATCGAAAAGAATATGATTTACTTTATTATTTTATGTTAAGACCTGAACGGGTTTTTCAGAAAACAACTTTAGCTGAAAGTGTTTGGGGAGATCATATCGAGATGGCAGATAATCTTGACTTTATTTATTCTCAAATAAAAAACCTAAGAAAAAAAATGAAAGAAGCCAATTCTGAAGCTGATTTACAGGCGGTTTACGGAATAGGGTATAAGTTGATTTAGAATGAAAATATCATTAAAAAATTATACGTTTCGTTATCTTACGTTTTGGTTGCTTATTGTGATTGCAATATGGGCGTTTATTTTTCACTCCTTGATTTTGGATGAGGTATATGATAATGTGGATGACGGATTAAAAAATCAGAAGATAGAAATTATACGAGAAGTTTATCGGGATCCAGATCTGTTAAATACAACTGAGTTTGGGTTGAGTCAATTTAAAATCTCAAAAGTAGATCCAAGTCAATACAATGAAAGCAATCGTTTTTCGAATGAAATGGTGTATATGGAGTACGATGAAGATATGGAACCTTACAGAGTTTTAAGAACAGGTTTTTATGACAAAGACAATTTTCCATACATGCTCGAAATTAGAACATCAACGGTTGAAGAAGACGATTTGATTTATGATTTATCAATTTCCTTAGTCGCTTTGTATGTATTTATATTGATTAGCATTTTATTGATTAATCATTTTGGATTGAGAAAAGCATTCAAACCTTTTGATCAAATTATTTCACAGCTCAGAAAATATGAGGTAGGAAATAAGGAAAAACCAATTCATGTTATGACAAATGTGAAAGAATTTTCTTTTTTACAGAATGAGATTCAACGAATGATCAATCGGAACGATGAAGTGTTTAATTCTCAAAAATTATTTATAGAAAATGCATCACATGAATTACAAACTCCTTTAACAATTGCAATGAATAAACTCGATTTGTTGATTGAAGAATCTGATTTAGGAGGGAAAGAAATGTTAAGTTTGGTTAACACAAAACAAACGCTTTGGCGAATGGTTAATTTGAATAAGTCATTATTGATGTTGTCAAGAATAGAGAACAATCAATACAAAAGTAATGAAGAAGTTAATTTTACAAGTTTAACGAAAGATTTACTCGAAGATTATGAATCTATTCTTGAGGCGGCAGAAATTAAGGTGACAACTAATTTCAAAGCAGATTTTATGATCGACTTCAATTTAGATTTGGCCAGAATTCTAATTTCAAATTTGATAAGAAATGCAGTCAAACACAATAATGAAGAGAAATTAATTCAAATTGAACTTGACTCAAATCAATTCATGATTTCGAATACAGGAAAGAATTACTCATTAGATACAAACATGATTTATAATCGTTTTTATAAACAAGGAACAAGTGAAGGAAACAATGGTTTGGGACTTTCTATTGTCGAGACGATTATCAAAAATCAGCAAAAACTAAAATTAAATTATCGGTACGAAGCTCCTTTTCATCAATTTATACTCAAAAAATAAATTATTCCCAAATCTTTCCCAATTCACTTCGCAACTTTGTTGTATAAATTATAAAATCAAACAAGATGAAAAAGTTTTTTAGTGTAATCATGTTAAGTTTTGCATTGGTTTCTTTTGCACAGGACAAACCAATAAAATATAATCAAGTTCCAAAAACAGGACAACAATTTATTAACAAACATTTCGGAGCAAAGCAAGTTGGTTCTGTTCTGTTAGACGATGATTTTTTCTCGAAAGAATATAAAGTGTATTTACTAAACGGAACAAAAGTAGAATTTGATGGAGATGGTTCTTGGAAAGAAATTGATGGAAACAGAAATGCAATTCCTACAGGATTTATACCAACTAAAGTTTCCACTTATGTAGAAAAAAGTTTTCCAAATACAAAAATCGTAAAAATTGAACGAGATCGTAATGAAATTGAAGTAAAACTGACGAATGGTTTGGAAGTGAAATTTGATAAAAGCGGAAATTTTAAGAAAATAGAAGACTAACAGAAGATGAAAAAAATAATTTTAGGAACAGGACTATTTTCATTATTTGCATTTACGACAGTTTCCTGCAACAATGATGATGATACAAATACCACGCAAACAGTAGAATTGAATACGCTTCCAACAGAAGGAAAGAATTTTGTTACAACCTATTTTTCAGGAACTGAAATTGCTCGAATAGAGAAACATAGTCCGGCAAAAGTAGACGGTACAATGTATGAAGTTGATTTTGTCAACAGAGATGAAGTCGATTTTGATCAGAATGGAACATGGTTAAAAGTTGAAGCAGAAGGAAACCGTCCTATTCCAACTGGTTTTATACTACCTTCGATTGTCTCTTATGTCAAAATGAATTATCCTTCTTTGGAGATTCATCAAATAGAAAGAAAGTATGATGGGTTTGAACTTGAATTAACAAACGATCTTGATTTGATATTTAATTCAACAGGAGAATTTATCCGTATTCAACCTTAATACCGGTGAAATAAATAAAAAAAATCCAACTAATTTTAGTTGGATTTTTTTTATTTATTTCGACTTTCTAACATGGGAACAAACTTGAAATCACCAAATTCGTAATGTTCAAATTGTTCTTCAGATAATCGTATAATGACAATCATTCGCTGCGATTGTTCACCAACGGGAATCACCATAATTCCGCCAATGTTTAATTGTTTTTTTAATTCTTCCGGAATTTCCGGAGCTCCGGCAGTTACAATAATTTTATCAAAAGGCGCAAAAGAAGGCAAACCTTTGTAACCATCTCCATAGGTTTGGTAACGAGGTTCGAAATTAATTTTTTTCAACATAATTTTAGAAAAATCAAACAAATCTTTTTGACGTTCAATTGTGAAAACTTCTGCTCCCAAAGCAACTAAAACAGCAGTTTGATAACCGGAACCTGTTCCAATTTCCAACACTTTCTCATTCGGTTGAATATCGAGTAATTGTGTTTGAAAGGCAACTGTAAACGGATGAGAAATAGTTTGTCCGGCAGCAATCGGAAAGGCTTCATCACGGTAAGCAAATTCTACAAAAGCGCTGTCCAAAAAAAGATGTCTCGGAACTAAATTTATAGCTTCCAAAACGTTTTTATCTTCAATTCCTTTAGAATGTAATAATTCGACCAACATTTTGCGTCGACCTTTGTGTTTAAAATCGTCTACAGACATATTCCAAAATTTTTACAAAAATGCATTAAATACAACTTATTCTCATTAATTTTAACGGCAAAATCTACCAAATGTTAAAAGTAGGAGTGATCGGTGCCGGGCACCTTGGGAAAATTCATTTAAAGTTATTAAATCAATCGGAAAGATACGAATTAATTGGCTTCTTTGATTCTTTTGAAGAAAATGGAAAGAAAGTGGAAGCTGAATTTGGATATAAATATTTTAATTCGATGGACGAATTAATCGATGCTGTAGATGTTGTAGATATTGTGACACCTACTTTATCGCATTATGATGTAGCCTTGAAAGCAATCGAAAAAAATAAACATTTTTTTATTGAAAAACCGGTTACACATACATTAGAAGAGGCAGATCATTTGTTAAAATTAACAAATGAAAAAGGACTTAAAGTACAAGTGGGACATGTAGAACGTTTCAATCCTGCATTTACTGCTGCCGCTCCTTTTATTGAAGAACCTTTGTTTATAGAGACTCATCGTTTGGCTGAATTTAATCCAAGAGGAACAGATGTTCCTGTTGTTTTAGATTTGATGATTCATGATTTGGATGTGATTTTATCCATCGTAAAATCTGAAATCAAATCAATTCATTCGTCTGGGGTTTCGGTTATTAGCGATACGCCGGATATTGCAAATGCAAGAATTGAATTTGAAAATGGCTGTGTGGTGAATGTTTCAACCAGTCGTATGTCAATGAAAAATATGCGAAAGATGCGTGTTTTTCAACGTAATGCGTATATTTCCATTGATTTCCTGGCGAAAAAGACAGAAATCATTAAAATGCACAAAGCACCTGAAAATCCAAGTGAATTTGCAATGATTTTGGAAAATGACAAAGGAGATCGTAGAGAAATTTGTTTTGAGCATCCGGAAGTTTTACCAAATAATGCAATTTTAGATGAATTAGAAAGTTTTGCTGATGCGATTAACAATAACACACCAATCAAAGTTTCATTACAAGATGGGCGAAATGCTTTAAAAGTTGCTTTGGAAATTATTGCTTATTTTGAGAAAGAGCAACAGGTGATTAAAAATCAGACAATCGAAAAAGGATAAGTGGAAATTTGAAGTTTGTTGAACGCATTTCGAACTTCGAAAAAATAAATCATAAACATACAAAAAGATGAAAAATATTACAGTTATTGGAGCTGGAACGATGGGGAACGGAATTGCTCACGTTTTTGCACAGTCAGGATTTGCAGTAAATTTAGTTGACGTTTCTCAAGAAAGTTTGGAGCGAGGATTAAAAACGATTGCTGGAAATTTGGAGCGCATGATCGCCAAAGAAAAAATTTCTGAAGCGGATAAAGCAGCGACTTTAAATAATATTACAACGTTTACAGATATTGCTGAAGCAGTGAAAAATGCTGATTTAGTTGTAGAAGCAGCGACAGAAAATTTGGATTTGAAATTAAAAATTTTCAAACAAATTGATGAAGCAGCACCTGCAAATGCAATTTTAGCATCAAATACTTCTTCTATTTCGATTACAAAAATAGCATCTGTAACAAGCCGTCCAAAACAGGTTATCGGAATGCATTTCATGAATCCGGTTCCAATGATGAAATTGGTTGAAATTATTCGTGGATACGACACGACAGATGAGGTCACAAAGGCAATTATGGAAATGTCTGAGAAATTAGGGAAAATTCCGGTTGAAGTGAATGATTATCCCGGTTTTATTGCAAACCGTATTTTAATGCCAATGATTAACGAAGCGATTTATTCATTATATGAAGGTGTTGCAGGTGTGAAAGAAATTGATGAAGTGATGAAATTAGGAATGGCTCATCCAATGGGACCATTACAATTAGCAGATTTTATTGGTTTAGATGTTTGTTTATCAATTTTAGAAGTATTGTATGAAGGATTTAAAAATCCTAAATATGCACCATGTCCATTGTTGGTAAATATGGTAACGGCAGGTAAGAAAGGAGTGAAGTCCGGTGAAGGATTCTATGATTATTCAGCGTCTAAAAAAGCTGAAAAATTAGCTGCTCAGTTTACAAAATAAAAAATTATACGATAAAATTTATTAAAAAAGAGAACCATAGGTTCTCTTTTTTAATAATAATCAGATAGCTGCTAAAGCATCTTTATAATCCGGTTCCTGACCAATTTCAGGAACTTGTTCTGTGTAAATAACTTCTCCATTCGGATTGACAACGACTACAGCACGGGATAATAAACCGTTCAATGGTCCATCTACCATTTTAACACCGTAAGCATTTGCAAACTCTTCATTTTTAAAATCAGATAATGTAACGACATTGTCTAATCCTTCAGCTGCACAAAAGCGAGATAAAGCAAAAGGTAAATCTTTTGAAATACATAACACAACTGTATTTGGAGCAGAAGAAACTTCTTGATTGAAAGTCCGTACCGATTGAGCACAAACACCTGTGTCGACACTTGGAAAAATATTTAAAACAACATTTTTACCGGCGTAATCCGCTAACGTTTTTTGACTTAAGTCTGCCGCTGTTAGAGCAAAACTTGGAGCTTTTTCACCAATAACCGGTAGATCTCCACTTGTATGAATAGGGTTTCCTTTGAATGTAATTTCAGCCATAATTTTTTTGTTTTTATGATAGATTTTTAATGATTAAAAGTAATAAAATTATACGGAGAATAAAGTATCTTCGCATCAATAAATTGTTACATTAGAAATAACTCACAAATATTATGCAACTTTCAAAGCGTTTACAAAATTTGAAACCATCTGCAACTATTGCAATGTCTGCAAAAGCAAGAGAATTAAAATCACAGGGAATTGATGTGATCAGTTTAAGTATTGGAGAACCGGATTTCAATACGCCGGATTTTATTAAAGAAGCAGCTAAAAAAGCTATTGATGAAAATTATTCTGGATATCCTCCTATTGCCGGGTATGCAGATTTAAAAGAAACGATTTGTAAGAAGTTTAAACGTGATAATAATATTGAATATTCTCCGAATCAAATTGTTGTTTCTACAGGAGCAAAACAATCGATTTATAATGTGCTTCAGGCAATTGTAGATGAAGGAACAGAAGTTATTATTCCTACGCCTTACTGGGTTTCTTATTCAGATATCGTAGAATTGTCGGGTGGAACACCTGTTTTTGTAGAGGGAGCATTAGAAGCTGATTTCAAAATTACACCGGCGCAGTTAGAAGCAGCGATCACAGATAAAACGCGTGCAATCATCTATTCTTCACCTTGTAACCCTTCAGGGTCGGTTTATACAAAAGAAGAATTAAAAGGTCTGGCAGAAGTTCTGGCAAAATATCCAAATGTGATTATCATTTCGGACGAAATTTATGAGCACATTGTTTATGGAGAAAAAAATGTTTCGATTGCCTCTTTTCCGGAAGTCTACAACCAGACTGTAACGGTAAATGGATTAGCAAAGGCCTTTGCAATGACAGGATGGAGAATAGGTTTTATTGGAGCACCGGTTTGGTTAGCTAAAGCTTGCGAAACATTACAAGGACAGGTTACATCGGGTGCAAATTCTATTGCTCAACGTGCCGCGATTACGGCGTTAGAAGCAGATCCAAGTTCTGTACAGTATATGGTTGATGCATTTGCAGAGCGTCGTCAATTGATGTTGGGTTGGGCAAAAGAAATTCCAGCCTTTAAAGTAAACGAACCAAAAGGAGCGTTTTATTTATTTCCGGATGTAACGGCAACTTTCGGAAATACATACAAAGGTGTTACAATTCATAATGCGGATGATTTAGCATTGTACTTGTTAGAATATGCGCAAGTAGCTGTTGTTTCAGGCTCTGCATTTGGCTCTAATAATTGTATTCGTATGTCATATGCCGCTTCTGTAGATGAATTGAGAGAAGCGATGACACGTATTAAAGAGGCATTGGCTTAGTAAAAAAATAGAATAATTATCAAAATCCTCAAGCGCTGTTTTGAGGATTTTTTTATGGAAAAGATTTTATTTTTAAAAAACAGTTAGAACAACACTCAATATTTCAATTAATTAGCCTGTTTAAGCGACTTTTTATAAAAAATATTTCAAAAAATATTTGTTTTAATCGAAAATAACCTCTTATATTTGCACCACTAAAAACAAGGCGAGGTAGCTCAGATGGTTAGAGCGCAGGATTCATAACCCTGAGGTCGGCAGTTCGATTCTGCTCTTCGCTACATCTTCAAAAGACAAATTCACGATTGAATTTGTCTTTTTTATTATCAATAAATATTATCAGACTTCTGATGTTAATCATCGATTAATCTATTCAAATTCATTAAATTTGCATTTAATTTAGTAACGTTCTAAATAAAATTTTAAAAATGATTCAAACAGATATAGTTATTATCGGAGCTGGGCCTACGGGACTTTTTGCAGTTTTCGAAGCAGGTTTATTAAAAATGAGATGCCATATTATAGATGCATTGCCTCAACCGGGAGGACAGTTAACAGAGTTGTATCCTAAAAAACCTATTTTTGATATACCTGGTTATCCTTCTGTTGGAGCCGGAGAATTGATTGATAATTTGATGGAACAAATCAAACAATTTGAACCAGGTTTTACATTGAATGAGCAAGCAACAACAATTGATAAACAAGAAGACGGAACATTTATCGTAACGACGAACAAAGGAACACAGGTTCAGGGAAAAGCTGTTGCGATAGCAGGAGGTCTTGGTTCTTTTGAGCCGCGTAAACCAATCATTGAAAATATAGAGGCTTATGAAGATAACGGAGTTGAGTATTTTGTGAAAAATCCTGAATTGTTCCGCGATAAAAAAATTGTAATTGCCGGAGGAGGAGATTCTGCCTTGGATTGGTCGATCTTCTTAGCTGATGTTGCAGCTGATGTTACATTGGTACACAGAAGAAATGAGTTCCGTGGAGCTTTAGATTCAGTTGACAAAGTAATTGAATTGAAAAAATTAGCTAAGATTAATTTAATTACTCCTGCAGAGATTACCGGAATTAAAGGTGATGGAAAAGTAGAAGGATTGGTGATTGAAAAAGAAGGTGAAACTTTTGAGATTGAAACAGATTATTTTATTCCATTATTTGGTCTTTCTCCAAAATTAGGTCCAATTGCGAATTGGGGATTGGAGATTGAGAAAAATGCTATCAAAGTAAACAATGCATTAGATTATCAAACAAACATTGAAGGAATTTATGCGATAGGAGATGTGAACACTTATCCTGGAAAACTGAAATTGATTTTATGTGGTTTTCATGAAGCAACTTTGATGTGTCAATCTGTTTACAATAGAATGAACCCCGGAAAAAAATTCGTGTTGAAATACACAACAGTTTCCGGTGTTGATGGTTTCGACGGAACGCGTAAAGAAGCTGAAAAAGCAGTTGTAAAAGCAATTGATTAACATCAATATTGAAAAAAATATCTTGAAACCTTTTACGTTTTACGTAAGAGGTTTTTTTTATTCGCAATCACATTCTTCTTTACTTCGTCGTTTGGCTTCATTATCCCAGAAAGGATATAATTTCAAACCGAAATAGAAGTTAGCAGAAGTCAATTTTTTCTGTTTAAAGAAAAGTGGAAGAGCATTATCACTGCCTAAAATCAAAGGACCTATTCTTATATATCCCCCAAAAGTAACTTTTTCGTAATCGTATAAAGAAAGAGAGGGGCCGATTCCAAAACCATCTTTTTGTATCGTGTAGGAAGTTTGCAGAACATTTGTTCTTTTCAAGCTGTTTTCAAAAACAGGAATTCGTTGTATCCAATTGAAATTTAAATATTGATTTTCAACAATTTTTTGACTCATATTGAGATGTAAGCTTGTGGGTAAACCAATTGTGAATTTATTGCTCTGATGGGAAGTCAAAGAATCTCCATAAACTTCATTGCTCAAAAGCTTCAGATACTGACCGATACTTTCGAAATCCTGCTGATCAAAATCCGGATTATTTCTAATCTGTACTTTTTGAAGGGGATTATAAAAATGATGATTTTCACCTCTGAAATTTACAAAACCAATGTCTAATAAATTCGCCGAAAATTTAAAATCGTAAAGCTCATCATTTGTTCTTCTTTTTACGAAAGCCATCCCTAAATCTATTCCAATCCCGTTTCCTCTGTTACGCAAAACGTATTTATCACGATCAAAATCATAATTAGTCGAATAACCTGCTTCAATATCAAAACCCGATGCATAAATATCCGCGTCTGGATTAGATACTGTGCTTGTTAAAGTTGGAATCGCTTCTAATTTTATTGTTTTTTTATTGTTGATATATGCACCATCTAATCCTATAAGATATTTAAGATTCGCACCGACAATAAATTCTTCTGTAGGTGTCGTATAAAGATTTGTTGAAAGGTTTAAACCTAATTCTACCCAATTCATAGCGTTTGTCTTCGCAGGATTGAAAGTATAATTGCTAGGTTCTATCTCATTTTTGTTGCTAAAGCGGAAATAATTATCTAAATCCTGAACAGAACCTTGAGTTCTTAAGCGAGTAAAAACTCCAACTCTATACGTGCGGTTATTAATTTTCTTTTTAAATGATACAGCAGGTCCTAATAAATCATTTTCTACATGATACGAAACAAAGTGTTTTGTATTAAAATCTAAAATATTAGAATGAGTTTTTCCGCTGATGCCTGTTTTTGGATTGGCTGTTTTTGTTTTACCCTTTAATAATCCTAAAACATTTTGATCTGAGATATACGCATAATCGTTGGTGAATAAAGCATCCTCCGAAATAATATTTACATCCCATTTGTTGGGATTGAAATAGGGTGTTGCAGGGGAGAAAATACTTCCATTAATTCCGATGTATTGATCATTACTAAAGGATAATATATTTTGTCCAAAGCTTAAGGCAGAACAGAATAAGGGAATATATAAGTATTTTTTCAAACGAAATTAATTTCTCTAAATTTAGTAAAAACCTGTAGGAATAATTTAAACTTTTCAAAAAAATATAAAATAGGTTTCAAGCTGAAACCTATTTTAAAACGGATTAATTTCCGTCAATCAAACGACCTAATCCACCAAGAATAGATCCCTCTCCTTGGGATGAACCTCCTGTAGAAGGAGCATGTGCAATAATACGATCAGCTAAACGGCTAAATGGCAAAGATTGTACAAATACTATTCCCGGACCTCGTAATGTCGCAAAGAAAACTCCTTCGCCCCCGAAAAAAGTATTTTTAATTCCACCAATAAATTCAATGTCATAATGAACAGATTGTTCAAAACCAACAATACAACCGGTATCAACTTTTAATACTTCACCAGTTTGTAATACACGTCGGTGTAAAGTTCCGCCCGCATGAATAAAAGCCATTCCATCACCTTCTAACTTTTGCATGATGAAACCTTCGCCCCCGAAAAGTCCGGTTCCTAGTTTTCGGTTGAATTCTATTCCAACAGAAACTCCTTTTGCAGCACATAAAAATGCATCTTTTTGACAAATAAATTTTCCGTTCACTTCAGGTAAATTAATCGGAACTATTTTTCCCGGATATGGAGCAGCAAATGCTGCTTTCTTTTTCCCTTGCCCGTAGTTGGTATAGGATGTCATAAATAGTCCTTCTCCAGTTAATACACGCTTCCCTGCATTTAGTAATTTTCCGAAAAGACCTCCACTTTGTTGAGAACCATCTCCAAAAATAGTTTCCATTTTTACGCCTTCATCCATCATCATAAAACTGCCAGCTTCAGCAATTACAGTTTCTTGTGGATCCAATTCGATTTCGACAAACTGCATTTCTTCGCCGTAAATCTTATAATCTATTTCATGTGCATCCATGTCATATATTTTTATTCAATTGGTCGTTATTTTTTTTAATTCGTAACAAGGCTTATTTAAAATAAGTATTAAATACTAACCAATGAGGCATATTCTTTTTTTGAAGATAAACAATCCGTATTTTTGTGTATCTTGAAAAAGTGTTATGGCAGATATAAAAATTACAATTATAGATAGAGAAGGTGTCTCACATGAAGTTGATGCACCAACAGATATGAATATGAATATTATGGAGTTGGTACGTGCTTACGAATTAGCGCCAGAAGGTACAATTGGTGTCTGTGGAGGAATGGCAATGTGTGCATCTTGTCAATGTTATGTGTTAACGCCGGAAATCCAATTACCGGAAATGACGCCGGATGAGGATGCGATGTTGGCAGAAGCGTTCAATGTAAAAGATAATTCGAGATTGGGGTGTCAGCTGCATCTTTCGGACGAAATGGATGGTCTCGTAGTTGAATTAGCGCCTGAATATTAGATATTTAGTTTTACGTAGTGCGTAATATGTTCTACGTTATTATTTTTATAATTATCGTTTAATGCAAACGTAAAACGTAATACTTAAAACTTATTAAATGAATCAATTAGATAAAAGACTTTTCTTGTTAGATGCTTATGCCTTGATTTTTAGAGGATATTATGCATTTATCAAAAACCCAAGAATCAACTCAAAAGGATTTAACACATCAGCAATTATGGGATTTGCAAATTCATTGTTTGATGTGATTCGCCGTGAACAACCAACTCATTTAGCTGTGGTATTTGATGTTGGAGAAGCAACGGTTCGTACAGTTGATTATGCTGAATATAAAGCGAATCGGGATGAAACACCCGAAGCAATTCGCCAAGGTGTTCCGTATATCCAAGAAATTTTGAGAGCCTTAAAAATTCCGGTTCTTTTTGCAGAAGGTTACGAAGCTGATGATGTGATCGGAACGTTGGCCCAGAAAGCAGAAAAAGAAGGTTTTACCACTTATATGGTGACTCCTGATAAGGATTTTGCCCAGTTGGTTACCGATAAAATTAAAATTTATCGACCTGCGGCAAATGGAAAAGGAGTTGAAATCTGGGGAATAGATGAGGTCAAAGAGAAATTTGACATTGACAGCCCAAGTCAAGTGATAGATTATCTTGGGATGATGGGAGATGCTGTGGATAATATTCCGGGTTTGCCAGGAGTTGGAGCTAAAACTGCAAGTAAATATTTAAAAGAGTTTGGCTCGTTGGAAGGACTTTTAGCCAATACAGATAAGCTAAAAGGAAAAGCCAAAGAAAAGATTGAAGAAAATAAAGAACTTGGAATTTTATCAAAAAGATTAGCCACAATTTTAACGGACGCTCCTGTTGAATTTGATGAAGAAGACTTAACAGTTTGCCCTCCTGATATTGATAAAGTTACGGAACTGTTTACGGAGTTAGAATTCCGTAGAATGCTGGAAACCGTTTATAGAATTTATGGTTTAGATGCTTCAGGTATTATCAAAGAAGCGCAGGAAGAAATTTCTATCGCAAGCCAGGTAAGTTCTAATCAATCAGTACAACAAAGTTTATTCGATTTTACTTCAGAAGAAGAGAGTGTGCCTCAAAATTCTGTTTTTACCAATATTTCAACGACAAGTCATTTGTATCAATTGATTGATACAAAAAAAGGACGCGAAATATTACTGAGAAATATACTGAAACAAAAGGAAGTTACGTTCGATACAGAAACAACTTCTCTTGATGCGTTGGAAGCAGAATTGGTCGGGATTTCATTTTCTTGGGAAAAAGGAAAAGGTTATTATGTTCCTTTTTCTGCTGATTTTGAAGAAACAAAGCAAATGATCAATGAATTTCAACCATTTTTTGAAGATGAGTCAATTTCAAAAATTGGACAAAATCTAAAATATGATATCAAAGTATTGGATAAATATAACATTGTTGTAAAAGGTCAAAATTTTGATACCATGATTGCGCATTATTTGATTAATCCGGATATGCGCCACAATATGGATGTATTAGCTGAAACATATTTGAGCTACCAACCTGTTTCGATTGAAAGTCTGATTGGAAAAAAAGGAAAGAATCAAAAGAATTTCAGAGATGTCCCATTAATGGAGCAAACAGAATATGGTGTGGAAGATTCTGATATTACAAATCAGTTGAAAAATCTTTTCGAACCGGAATTACAAAAAGCAAATACATATAAATTATTTACCGATTTAGAAATGCCATTGATGCAGGTTTTAGCAGACATGGAATTGGAAGGGGTTAATTTGGATGTTCCGTTTCTGAAAGAACTTTCTGTAAGACATGAAGTAAAATTAAGGGAATTAGAAACGAAAATTCAGCAAGATGCCGGAGAGGAATTTAATTTGAATTCACCAAAACAATTGGGTGATATTTTATTTGATAAATTAAAATTAGATCCGAAAGCAAAAAAGACAAAAACAGGTCAATATGCGACAGGAGAAGAAGTTTTATCAAAATTGAAGGATAAACATCCTATTATCAATGATATCTTAGCGTATCGCCAATTACAGAAATTAAAGTCAACTTATATCGATGCATTACCGGAGTTGGTGAACCCAAAAACCGGGCGTGTCCATACGACTTATGCCCAAACAGTTGCCGCAACCGGACGTTTGTCATCTGTTAATCCCAATTTGCAAAATATCCCGATTCGTTCCGAAGAAGGGCAGCAAATCCGTAAAGCTTTTGTTGCGAGGGATGAAAACCATGTGTTGATTTCTGCCGATTATTCTCAAATCGAATTACGTTTGATTGCACAGATGTCTCAGGATCCGATAATGGTTGAAGCTTTTAAACATGGCGAAGATATTCATGCTTCTACAGCATCTAAGGTTTTTAATGTTGCTTTAGATGAAGTGACACGTGAACAACGTAGTCAGGCTAAAACGGTGAACTTCGGTATCATTTATGGTGTTTCATCATTCGGATTGGCAGAGCAAGCCAATATTTCGAGAAAAGAAGCTAAAGCATTGATTGATGCATATTACGAAACTTATCCGACGTTAAAAGCATATATTGAAAAGCAAGTAGAACTTGCACGTGAACAAGGTTTTGTAGAAACGTTGATGGGACGACGCCGTTATTTAAAAGATATTAATTCGAGAAATGCCGTTGTTCGCTCGCATGCAGAACGTAATGCTGTTAATGCACCGATACAAGGAACTGCGGCGGATATTGTAAAAATGGCAATGATCCAGATTCAGAAAGAATTGAAGAAAAATTATAAAACCAAAATGATTTTGCAGGTGCATGATGAATTAATTTTTGATGCACCGAAAGATGAGGTAGAAAAAGTAGCTGAATTAATCAAAACAACAATGGAAGCGTCTATGCAGATGGATGTTCCGTTGATTGCAGAAGTTGGGGTTGGCGCGAATTGGTTAGAAGCGCATTAAAATACAGTAACAATAGGTATAAAATTATAAAAACGCCACTTTTTTAAGTGGCGTTTCTAATTGGCAAAATTTCGGAGAAATATATACTTTAATTCTCAAATATTGAATATTCGTAGAAGTTTTTTAAATAAAAATTATACATTTAGTTCACAAACCTTTATGATGAAAATACAACTTCTTACAACCATTTTATTTTTTAGCCTGATTGTTCATGCGCAGGACACTATCTATTTTGATAAAGACTGGCAACCGACAACTAAAGGTAATCATAGTTTTTATCGCCCGTTACCACTCAAAAAATTAGGAAGCCTTTTTTTATTGAGAGATTATTACAAAAACGGACAGTTGCAAATGCAAGGTTATTTGTCAGATGCAAACAATGAAAATTCCTATGTCGGTGATTTGTTTTGGTACGAAGAGAACGGATTAGATTCGAGTGAATCTCATTATTATAACAGGACTTCTACAAAAGAATTGATTTATTATGCTGCTGATGGTTCCATTTGGAAGAAAATTTCTTACGATAAGAACGGAGAGATAAAAAAGATTGAAGTTTTCTGGAAAAATCAACCGCTTTTTCTGGGAAATGTTGTGAATACTATGAAATTTAGTGGTGTTTTTGCAAAAAAAGTTCCGGATGATTTTTATAATCAAAATCCAATTGATCAGGACAATGAGCCTGAAAAAATCGCAACGACTTATAGTCCGGTTCCTCCTCCAATGAATCCCAATAAAGCGGATAAAAAGAAATATGAACTGAAAGAACAATATCGTATTGTAATGTATTGGGAAAACGGTAAAAAAGCAGAAGAAACAATTTTTGGTTTGGATAGTTATGGTTATTCAAAAAAAATAAAAAAAACGGTTTGGGATAAGAATGGAAAGTTATTATTTACAATAGATTTTGAAAAGGATATTCAACCAAGGAGATATTCAGTGTTCAACTATTTTACAAAGAATGATTTTGTGTTAGGTGTAAAGGAAGAAGAAATCTACGAAAGTGGGAATTTAGTAGAGAAAAAAGTGAATTCGGTGAAAGATGAATTAATTTTAATCGAAAAATATCAGGACGGGGTTCTGTTGGAAAAGAGATACCCAATAGAAAATAAAGTAAGTCTTTATAGAAACGGAGAGCCTTTTGATGGGTATTTTGAAGAGACTATTGGAAATAATCTTCAAATTTATCAATTGAAAAACGGGATTAAAATTGATAAAGAAATAGTGAAAGACCCGAAGACGGGGCAACTTATTTATGAGGGAATCTATCAAAATGGAAAACCTTGGAGTGGGCAGTTTTTTTCTACTATAGCTGAAAACTATGAATTGTCAAATTTCAAAAATGGAACACGAGAAGGAATTCAAAAGATTTTTGAGAATTACAATGATGACTTGAAAGAGGTGTTTGAGATGAAAGACGGATTGAGGGAGGGTTTTCGTAAACAATATAACAATGGAGATTTAATGACTCAAAGTTTTTATAAAAATGATAAGATTTATGAGGGTGAAATAGAAGATTCTGAGCATAAAGAAATTTATAAGAAAGGAGCTCTGGTGCAAAAGATTTTCTTTCAGGACAGTTATAGCAAACGCCCGATATTGATTAAACAATATAAAGACAATCAGATTTCAACGGTAGACTATTACAATTTTACGATAAAAGATAATTTTGAAGATGTTTATACCGGAAAGTTTAAAAATCAACAACCTTATGAAGGCTATTTTCTAAATGACACGATTATGAGAGAATTTCCGGTTGTAAATTTCTATGAAAAAGGTCAGATGAAATACCAGTATTCATTTGATTTTTTAGAACAAATGGACAGTTATGAACATTATTTATACAATGTTAAAACAGATTTTGTCAATGGAAAAATTAACAACGGAATGTCATATAAAATGATAGGAGACAGGGTGTTGTTAAGAGAGAATTATTCTTCCGGTAAAGTTGAGAATTTTGATCTTAATCTTTTTGCAATGCACTATTTCAATAGAATTTCATTCAAATCGGAGAAAGATGAAATCATTGTGTCGGAAATGCAATCGCCTTATCGTATAAAATCGAAGCAAAATAAGAAAGGATTGTATGATTTCCGTTTATACAAAGAAAATGAACTTATTTTTGAAGGAGCAAAACCAATGGAAATGAAAGAGGGTACTCCGGGAACGATGACATTATACTATATACGAGAGAATCAATTGCAGAAATACTCTTTCAAACCGAATCGTATCGATCATAATATTGATGCCGATTTGATGCTGAAATTAATTTATTTGTTTCCTATTAAAGCGAATAATTCAACTGAAGCAATTTCATTCTTATTACATAAAATGGATCAATTTATTGCAAATCAAATTGAAGGTTCTGAGGATGTGATGTTAGAATTTCCGTTCAAAGAGGAAGATATTTTAACATTTGTTTATTATGATGAAAATGGAAAGTTGTCAGAAGGGATAAAATTAACAGAATCAGCTGATAAATCAATCGAAGCAGACGTTTATGAGAAAGGAAAAAAAATAAAAACGAAGCAACTAAACTCCATGAAACAATTGATTGAGAATGATCGAGAAGTACTTCGGAGTTTGATGAATGATGTAAAATTTTAACTGAAAAGAGTTTCCAAAATAAAAAGCGTTACCTGAAAAGTAACGCTTTTTATTTTGACTATCTTTAGAATCGATGGGAGATGAATAAAAAATAATATCTTTATTCATCAAGATAAAATCACAGATGAAATCGATAAAATTAACACAATTATTTTTTTTACTACTTCTTTCTATCTTTTGTGTAAATCTGTTAAATGCGCAAAAAGCATTATACAATAACAAAGAAATAGATCCTGTAGATCTGGTTAATCCATTGATGGGAACGGATTCTAAATATGAATTATCGAATGGGAATACTTATCCTGCAATAGGATTACCTTGGGGAATGAATTTGTGGACAGCTCAAACAGGAAAAAATGGAAACGGGTGGCAATATCAATATGGAGCGGATAAAATTAGAGGATTGAAACAAACGCATCAACCTTCTCCGTGGATGAACGATTATGGGCAATTTTCTTTAATGCCAACAACCGGTTCTCCTGTTTTTGATGAAGAGAAAAGAGCGAGTTGGTTTTCTCATAAGACAGAAATCGTAAAGCCTTATTATTATTCGGTTTATTTGGCAGATTATGATGTTGTAGCAGAAATGACACCAACAGAACGAGCGGCAATTTTTCGATTTACGTTTAATCAAACAGATCAGGCTAATGTTGTGATTGATGCTTTTGATAAAGAATCGTTTGTTAAATATATTCCTGAAAAAAATCAAGTGATAGGATATTCTACCCGCTATTCGAGAGGAAGTTTGAAGAACTTTAAAAATTATTTTATTATTCAATTCGATACCCCAATCAAAGAAGTAACCGTGTTTGATAACGGTAGAAAAATAAGCAAGAATGAAATTTTGAGTAAACACGCAGGTATTGTGGTAAGTTTTGGTCAACAATCGAAATCAAAACCTATACTGGCAAAAGTGTCTTCTTCTTTTATAAGCGATGAGCAAGCAGTTCTAAATTTGAAAGAGTTAAAAAATGATTCATTTGATCAGGTTGCGAAAAAAGGACGAAAAATCTGGAACGAAAAGTTAGGGCAATTAGCAATAGAATCAGATAATTTAGATGAAATGAGAACGTTTTATTCTACCTTATACCGAACACTATTTTTTCCAAACAAGCTTTATGAAATAAATGAACATAATAAAATCGTTCATTACAGTCCGTATAATGGTGAAATCTTACCGGGCTATTTGTTTGGAGGTACAGGATTCTGGGATACATTTAGAGCGCTTTATCCATTTCTAAATTTAGTTTATCCTTCAATTAATGTTGAAATGCAAGAAGGATTAATTAATGCCTACAAAGAAGGTGGTTTTTTACCGGAATGGAGTAGTCCCGGCTATGCCGATATTATGATTGGGAACAATTCGGCCTCTGTAGTTGCTGATGCGTATTTGAAAGGGTTGCGTGGTTACGATATTAAGATACTGTATGAAGCGTTGCTTCATGGTGCAAATCATGAAGGTCCTATGAGTGCTGTTGGTAGAAAAGGAGTTGAATATTACAATGAATTAGGGTATGTACCTTATGATGTTGGAATTAATGAAAATGCAGCTCGTACGTTAGAATATGCATATGATGATTTTACAATTTATCAGTTAGGAAAAGCTTTAGGACGTCCAAAGGTTGAAACTGATTTATATAAACAACGAGCGCTGAATTATAAAAACCTGTTTGATTCTTCGACTGGTTTTATGAGAGGGAAAAATAAGAATGGAGAGTTTCAGTCGCCGTTTAATCCATTGAAATGGGGAGATGCTTTTACGGAAGGGAATAGCTGGCATTATACATGGAGTGTTTTTCATGATGTACAGGGTTTAATTGATTTGATGGGTGGTGATGAGAAATTTGTTTCGAAATTGGATAGTGTATTTACTCAACCTCCCTTATTTGACGATTCGTACTACGGACAAGTCATCCACGAGATTAGAGAAATGCAACTCATGAATATGGGGCAATATGCACACGGAAATCAACCAATTCAACATATGATTTATTTGTATAGCTATGCAGGAAAACCGTGGAAAACACAATATTGGGCTAGAGAAGTAATGAAAAAACTTTATTCAGCGGTGCCAGATGGTTATTGCGGGGATGAAGATAATGGCCAGACTTCTGCTTGGTACGTATTTTCGGCTTTAGGACTTTACCCTGTTTGTCCTGCTACAGATGAATATGTGATAGGTTCACCTTTGTTTAAGAAGGCAACAATTCATTTAGAAAATGGAAAAACAATTCAATTCGTTGCGGAGAATAATTCGGAAGAAAATGTTTACGTAAAATCCATTGAAGTGAATGAAAAAAAATATTCTCAAAATTTCTTCAAGCATACAGAATTGTTAAAAGGTGCAAAGATTGAATTTAATATGAGTAGTAAACCGAATAAGAATCGTGGAATCGGGCTGGAAGACCGCCCTTATTCACTTTCTGTGCATGATAAATAGAAAAAGCTCAACCTATACGGTTGAGCTTTTTAACTGGTTGAATATTTTAAGCTAGAGGTTTGCGAACAACCGGTAAAATTTCACCTTTCTCTAAGCAATATTTTTGAACTTCTTCTGAGGGTATTTGCTTAGTGTAATCCACTTTTTCTACACTAAATCCTACGTCTTCCAAACGTTTGTAATAATCTAAACCGTAGACACGTACGTGATCATATTGTCCAAACTTTTCTTTTCGTTCTTCTTTTGTTGTTACGGTAGGATCTTCGTATGTTACATCTCTCTGATACGAAATCGGAACTTGAAAAATTCCCCAGCCACCAGGTTTCATGACGCGAAATAATTCGCTCATCGCTTTGTGGTCATCAGGAATATGTTCTAAAACATGATTACAAAAAACAATATCAAATGTATCGTCACCAAATGGTAAATCACAGATATCTGCTTTTACATCAGCTAAAGGTGATTCGATATCGCTTGTAATGTATTCAATATTTTTCATGGCACGAAAACGCTTAATGAAAGATTGTTCCGGTGCAATGTGTAAAACTTTTGCCTTTTCAGTAAAAAATGAGGTTTCATTTTTTAAGTATAACCACATCAGACGGTGTCTTTCTAAAGAAAAAGTTCCCGGAGAAAGAACATTGTCGCGTTGTTTTTCGTAACCATAGGGTAATAAACTGTAATAACCTTGTCCATCAATAGGATCGACGAAACGATTCCCTTTCATAAACCAAACTAAAACAGGGCGAATAATATAACTACCTTGTATTAACAATGGACGAGGTAGAATATTCATGATTTTTTTTAAAAGCTTTTTCACAAAAGTTTTCTTAAAGTTTGAATAAAAAAGGTTTTTCTTCGTCAGATTCGATACCTAAAGCATCGTAAATAAATTGATAAGTTGATAACAATTTAGGTTCACCATCTACAACACAAACGTCATGTTCGAAGTGAGCCGAATATTTATCATCACGAGTTGTAACGGTCCAGCCGTCCGGATGAAAGAAAACTTTTTCTGTCCCCATATTAACCATTGGCTCGATAGCTAATACCATTCCTTCTTCAATTTTTTTACCGGATCCGCGGCGACCATAATTTGGAACCTGAGGATCTTCGTGCATTTTACGGCCTAATCCATGTCCTACTAATTCGCGAACAATTCCGTAGCCTTCTTTTTCACAATGTTGTTGAATGGCAAAACCAATGTCTCCGATACGATTCCCTTTTTTCATTTGTTCAATTCCTTTGAACATTGATTCTTTTGTAATGCGTAATAATTTTTCTGTTTCTGCATCAATTTCACCAACAGCAAATGTGTAAGCGTGATCTCCATAAAAATCATTCATGTAAACCCCACAATCCACTGAAACGATATCACCTTCATGAAGAGGTTTGTCGTTTGGAATGCCGTGAACGACTTGTTGATTTGGAGAAATACAAAGGTTTTTTGGAAAATCATACATGCCTAAAAATGCAGGATATCCACCATTATCACGGATAAATTCTCCACCTAATTTATCTAAATGATTGGTTGTAACACCAGGTTTTACTTCTTTGGCTAATATACCCAAAGTTTTAGAAACTAGTTGAGCACTTAAGTACATTAGTTCTAACTCTTCTTTACTCTTTAAATGTATCATAATCCGAAAAATCCTCTTTTCTTTTTCTTTTCAGGTGCTTTTTTTCCATTGTCGTGTAGATTTAATTCAATCTTTTTTGTGATGATTTGATAAACATCACTCCAACCGGGAAAACCTCCTAAATTTCTGTCGTCGATAAAGATATCGGCATTTATTTTACGACTTTGTGTATTTTTATCAAAATCTTCTCCATCGAAACTATTGTTAATGGCGTAAAACTCAATTCCATTTTTTTTACAAAATTCGACTGCTTCGTCTAAAGCTTTTCCGCTTCTATATGTCCATAATGTAAGGCGATAACCATCATTTTGTAATTGACGCATTGTTTCGAAAGCAAAAATCTTAGCTTTTCCAATCTCAGGATATTTATCATCTACAATTGTTCCGTCAAAGTCAACTGCAATAATTTTATTAATCATTCTATATTAAGTTATAAGTTAGTTTCTATTTTATTTACAAGAATGTTTCCGGTCATTTCAGCAGGAATTTCAATTCCCATTAATGTTAAGATGGATGGTGCAATGTCTCCAAGTTTACCATGTTTGACATTCCATTCAATCTCTTTTTGCGCTAAAATAAACGGAACCGGATTTGTTGTGTGTTGTGTGTTTGGAGAACCATCTTCGTTCATCATAAAATCAGAATTTCCGTGATCTGCTAAAATCACAACATTGTAGCCATGTTCTAAGGCCGTATGGACAATTTTTTCTGCACAAGAATCAACCACTTCTGCCGCTTTTATAGCTGCAGTCATTACACCTGTATGTCCAACCATATCAGTATTGGCAAAGTTGAGACAAACAAAATCGGCAGATTCTTTTTCGAGTTCAGGTACAATTGCATTTGTAATATCGTAAGCTGCCATTTCCGGTTTCAAGTCGTAAGTAGCAACGTCTCTTGGAGAAGCACATAAAATACGTGATTCCCCCTCGAAAGGTTCTTCTCGACCGCCATTGAAAAAGAATGTAACATGCGGATATTTTTCTGTTTCCGCTATGCGAATTTGTTTCCGACCGGCATTTGCAATAATCTCACCTAAGGTGTTGACAATATTTTTTTCATCAAAAATAACTGCTACTCCGGAATAGGTAGCATCATATTCTGTTAAAGTGATGTATTGCAGCTTCAATTTATGCATTCCAAATTCAGGAAAATCATGTTGTGTTAAAACTTCTGTGATTTCGCGTCCACGATCTGTTCTAAAATTAAAACAAATGACTACATCATCACTTTCTATTTTAGCTTTTGGTTGACCATTTTCATCTGTTACAATAATTGGTTTGATAAACTCATCTGTCACGCCTTCATGATAAGATGAACGAATAGCTTCTAATGGATTTGTAGTTGTTTTACCGACTGCGTTTACCATTGCATCATAAGCTAATTTTACACGTTCCCATCGTTTATCACGGTCCATTGCATAGTAGCGACCTGTAATTGAAGCAATCTCTCCGGTTGATTTGACCATATGATTCATCAACTCTGAGATGAATCCTTCACCGGATTTTGGATCAGTATCGCGACCATCTGTAAATGCATGAACAAAAACGTTATGATGTAACCCAGATTGATTTGCTGCATCCAATAAACCTTTCAAATGGTTAATGTGCGAATGGACACCACCATCAGAAACTAATCCGATGAAATGTACTTTTTTATTGTTTTGTAAAGCATATTGAAAAGCATCTTTCAAGATAGGTTCATTTTGTAATGTTCCATTTTCTACCGCCATATTGATGCGAACTAAGTTTTGGAAAACAACACGTCCGGCACCCAAATTCATGTGTCCAACCTCAGAATTTCCCATTTGACCTTCTGGTAAACCCACAGCCAATCCGAAAGTATCTAAAGTAGAATGAGGAAATTTTTCGAAACAACTATCTATAAAAGGTGTGTTAGCTTGAGCGATTGCAGAGACAGCAGGATTTGGTCCAATACCCCAGCCATCTAAAATCATTAATATTGCTTTATTATTCATCTGTCTTGTAATAATTAAGCCCAAAGATAAGCATTCCTTGGGCTAAAAGTTTATTTTTTTATGAGGTTTAATTTGCGACTTCACTGATGAATTTGATACGCATCAAACGCAATTCTTCATCATCATAATCATCACCAAATTCTTCCAATAATGCCGACATTGAATCCGAGTCAGATTCCATCAAGAATTCATAAATTTCTTCTTGTTGATCCTCATCTAATACTTCGTCAATGTAATAATTGATATTTAATTTTGTTCCTTGATAAACGATACTTTCCATTTCTGAAAGTAAATCACTCATCGTCATATTTTTTGCTTCAGCAACATCTTCTAAATTCAATTTTCTATCTGTCGATTGAATAATGTAAACTTTGTGGCTCGACTTATCAGCGACTTGTTTAATTACCATATCTTCAGGACGGGTGATATCATTGTCTTTTACGTATTGTGCAATAAAATCAACAAATTCTTTTCCAAATTTCTGAGCTTTACCTTCTCCGACACCAAAGACATTTGTTAATTCTTTAACGGTCGTTGGGTATTGCATCGTCATGTCATCCAAGCTCGAATCTTGGAAAACTGCAAATGGAGGAATTTGATGTTTTTTAGAGATTTTTTTACGTAAATCTTTTAGTTGTTTTAACAAGATATCATCAAAAGCAACTGGCGCAGATGAAGTCTCTTCTTTATCAAAGCTACCTTCTGATAATAATTTTTTGAAATCAATATCTTCTGCTATTTCAAAAGAGGAAGGTTTATTGATGAAATCTTGTCCTTCTTTGGTGATTTTTAAAATACCATAAGATTCAATTTCTTTTTCTAATAAATTGCGAACAATTAGTTGACGTAAAATAGATTTCCAGTAATAATCTTCTTTTGCTTTCCCTATTCCGAAAAAATCTTCTGAGCTTAAATTATACGATTTTGTAATAGATGTTTCTTTTCCAACCAAAACATTTACGACATCATTTAATTTTAATTTTTGATTTGTTTTTCGAATAACCTGCAAAGCAGCGACAGCATCATCTTTTGCTTCAATCATTTTTTTAGGATTGCGCATATTGTCATCCATGTTTGCACCTTCTCCATTTTTATCGTCAAATTCTTCTCCAAAATAATGTAATAAGAATTTGCGGCGAGACATAGAAGTTTCTGCATAAGCGACAACTTCAGAAAGTAATTGCATACCAACTTCGCGTTCAGCGACAGGTTTACTTGCTAAAAATTTTTCTAATTTTTCGATATCTTTGTAATCATAGAAAGCGATACAAATACCTTCGCCTCCGTCGCGACCAGCACGACCGGTTTCTTGGTAATAACTTTCTAACGATTTTGGCATATCATAATGCATAACAAAACGCACGTCAGGCTTATCGATTCCCATTCCGAAAGCAATCGTTGCAACCACAACACTTGCGTCTTCCATCAAAAACATATCTTGATGTTTGCTACGGGTTTTGGCATCTAAACCTGCATGATAAGGAATAGCATTGATGCCGTTTACTTGTAACAGTTGAGTAATTTCTTCAACTTTTTTACGACTTAAACAATAAATTACCCCAGATTTACCCTCGTTTTGTTTGATAAATTTGATGATTTGTTTGTCTTGATCAACCTTTGGGCGGATTTCGTAAAATAGATTGGTACGATTAAATGAATCCTTAAATACTTTTGCACTTTGCATACCTAAAGTTTTCTGAATATCTTCTTGTACTTTAGGGGTTGCTGTTGCTGTTAAAGCAATAATAGGGGCATCACCAATTTTATTGATAATGGATTTCAGGTTGCGATATTCCGGACGAAAATCGTGTCCCCATTCAGAAATACAATGCGCTTCATCAATTGCAAAAAAAGAAATTTTCACTGATTTAAAGAAATCGATGTATTCTTCTTTTGTTAAAGATTCAGGTGCAACATATAGCATTTTTGTTACCCCATCTTTAATGTCAGTCATTACTGCTTTCGTTTCTGACTTATTTAAAGATGAGTTTAATACGTGGGCAATTCCATTATTTTCAGAAATTCCACGTATAGCGTCTACTTGATTCTTCATTAAGGCGATTAAAGGTGAAACAATAATCGCGACTCCATCTGACATTAATGCCGGTAGTTGATAACATAAAGACTTACCTCCGCCAGTAGGCATCAAAACAAATACATCTTCTTTATTAAGTAAGCTTGTAATGATTTCGTGCTGCTGTCCTTTAAATTGGTCGAAACCAAAATATTTTTTTAGGTAAGATGTTAAGTTTTTCGAAGTGGCTTCCATCTACACAAAAGACTAAAATTAATATTATAAATTAAATAGTTCCTATATTTGATAACTCTTAAATATACACATAAATTTTATATGATTTATATATAATTGAGTGTAAATAAAAAAGGAGAGTAAAAGTACGAAAAAATTTAAAAATAGACAATAGAAATTTTATTGTGGGAAATTCAGAATTAATACAAATAGCGCAAGGTGTTTTTCGAGAAGAAATTCAAGCGCTTGAAGCAATAGCTTCTCGTATTAGCGAGTCTTTTGTTGATGCGGTAAATGCGATATATAATACGAAAGGGAAATTGGTGGTTGTAGGAGTAGGAAAGAGTGCACATATTGCAAATAAAATTGTGGCTACATTAAATTCTACAGGAACTCCAAGTCAATTTTTGCATGCAACAGAAGCTATTCACGGCGATTTAGGTCTTGTAAGACCAGAAGATGTTGTAATTTGTATTTCGAAAAGTGGTAATACACCAGAAATTACTTATTTAGCTCCAATTCTTAAACAATATGCTTCCGTTTTAATTGGCTTAACATCAAATTTGAAATCAGAATTAGCAAAACATTCGGATATCGTTTTAGATGTTCATGTAGATAAAGAAGCTTGTCCGGTTAACTTAGCTCCAACAACTTCTACAACAGCACAATTGGTAATGGGTGATGCTTTAGCGGTTGCTTTGATGAAAATAAGAACTTTTACACAAAATGATTTCGCGAAATACCATCCCGGAGGGGCTTTGGGAAAACGTTTGCTGTGGACGGTAGAAAATATTGTTGATCCGGAAAGAAAACCTTTTGTATCTCCTGATTCTTCAATAACAGAAGTGATAAATTCGTTAACTTCCGGTCGACATGGAATTACAGTTATTATAGATGGAGATAAAATTGTTGGGGTTATTACTGATGGAGATTTGCGCCGAATGTTGCTAAATAATGAAACATTTAGTCATTTGAAAGCAAAAGATATCGCATCAATGTATCCAAAAACAATTCAGAAATCTGAAAAAGCGAGAGAAGCTTTAGCAATTTTACGGCACAATAGTATTGGACAATTGGTGGTGGTAGATGAAGAAAATCATTATTATGGTATTCTGGATATCCACTCAATCTTAAATGAAGGAATTGAATAAGCGTATGGCAAACAAGTCAAAATCAAGTATGTCTTTCTTGGCTCATGTAGGTGAGTTAAGAGGTCATTTGGTTCGTTCCATTTTATCAATAGTTGTGACATCAATAGTTGTTGCACTTTATTGGGACGAATTGGTTGATCATGTAATTATGGCGCCTTTAAAATCGACTTTTCCAACTTTTGATGTCTTTAATAAGTTTGGAGAATTTACAGGATTTGGTAAAATTTATACCGAATCATTTGATATTTCAAAAGACTTGACGAATCTTAATCCGTCAGGGCAAATTACGTCTCAGTTCTTTGCTGTAATCGTATGCGGAATTATTTTAGCAATTCCTTATATTATTTATGAAATATGGCGGTTTATAAAACCGGCGCTGAAAGAAACAGAACGTAAATATGCGAGTTTTACAATTTTTGCAGTGTCATTTTTCTTTGTAACAGGAGTCTTGTTTAGTTATTATATGTTGTTGCCATTGTGTACACAATTCTTGTTTACTTATGATCCGTTTGGAGTGGGAAATACATGGACTTTGCCAAGTTATATTGATTTATTTGTTCAATTGTTATTGTCGATGGGAGTTATGTTTTTGATGCCTGTCTTTGTGTACTTTTTAACAAGTATAGGAATTCTTACCCCTAAATTTTTAAAAGAATACCGCAAACATGCTTTTATCGTCGTATTGGTGATTGCAGCTGCAATTACACCAAATGATGTGTATAGTATGATTTTAGTAACCATTCCGCTTTGGTTATTGTATGAATTGAGTTTAGTCATTTCGAATTCAGTGTATAAAAAGCAATTGAAAGCGAAAAATAATGAGTTAGTAAAGAATTAACAATGTTATGCTTGCATAATAAAATAAATTAGTTATTTTTACATAAAAGAAAAAGTAAACACAAAATTATGAAGATATTAGTTTGTATTAGTAGTGTTCCAGATACTACAGCAAAAATCAACTTCACAGCTGACGGAAAATCATTTGATAAAAATGGCGTTCAGTTCGTTATTAACCCGCATGATGAATTTAGTTTAAATAAAGCAGTAGAATTACAAGAGAAACAAGGAGCTACTGTTACAATTTTGACTGTAGGAGACGCTACTGTAGACCCGGTAATGCGTAAAGCTTTGGCAATTGGAGCGAATGATGGAATTCGTATTGATGCTGATGCTCGTGATGATTTTTTCGTAGCAACACAAATTGCAAAAGCTGCCAAAGAAGGTGGTTTTGATTTGGTTTTGACAGGAAAAGAATCAATTGATTACAACGGGGGGGCAGTACCAGGATTAGTTGCAGCCATGTTAGATTACGGTTTTGTAAATGGATGTATTGGTTTAGAGATTGAAGGTTCTTCTGCTAAAGCTGTTCGCGAAATTGATGGAGGAAAAGAAACGGTAGAAGTTACTTTACCAGCGGTTATCGCAGGACAAAAAGGTTTGGTAGATGAAGCTGCACTTCGTATTCCTAATATGCGTGGAATTATGCAAGCACGTACAAAACAAATTAATGTTGTCGCTCCGGAAGCAACAGAAACGAAAGTTGAAGTTGTTGGTTACGAAAAACCAGCTGAAAGAGGAAATGTCACTTTAATTGACAAGGACAACGTAGCGGAATTGGTAAGATTATTACACGAAGAAGCTAAAGTAATCTAAATTATTCACCTAAAAAGAAATTAAAAAATGGCAATTTTTGTATACGCAGAGTCACATGACGGAAAATATAAAAAAGCAGGATTAGAAGCGGTTTCTTACGCAAAAGCTACAGCTGATGTTGCAGGAGATACTGTAACAGCTATCGTTTTTGGAAATGCTGCTGCTGACGAATTATATAAATATGGAGCATCTAAGGTGGTTAAAGTCCAGAATGATGCTTTAGCAAAATTTGATGCAAATTCTTATGCAAAAGCATTAGCTGAAGTTGCTCAGGGAGATGTTGTAGTTTTACCATCAACAAATGAAGGCGCTACAATTGCACCGGTTTTAGCATCCAAAACAGAAGCTTCTTTGGTTACAAATGTAGAAAAGGCACCTACAGCTGTTTCTCCATTTACAGTTGCAAGAAAAGCTTTTTCAGGAAAAGGAATTGAGACAGTTGCAGTTTCAGGAAAAGTAGTTGTAACAGTTTTACAAAATGCTTTCGGAACAAAAGAAAATGCAGTTGCCGGTTCAGAAGAGTCGGCTTCAGTATCAGTTTCTGATGCAGATGCTAAAGTAAAAGTTGTTTCAACTGAAATGGCTTCTTCTGATAAAATTGATTTGAAAGAAGCTGATATTGTAGTTTCTGCAGGTCGTGGAATGAAAGGCCCTGAAAACTGGGGAATGATAGAAGATTTAGCAAAAGTTTTAGGAGCTGCTACAGCTTCTTCTAAACCTGTTGCTGATATCGGATGGAGACCTCATGCTGAACACGTAGGACAAACAGGTAAAGCAATTGCACCAAATTTATATATTGCAGTTGGTATTTCTGGAGCTATTCAACACCTAGCAGGGGTGAATGGTTCTAAAACAATTGTTGTAATCAACAATGATCCGGAGGCGCCTTTCTTTAAAGCAGCAGATTACGGAATCGTAGGAGATGCTTTTGAAATTGTTCCTAAATTAACGGAAGAGTTAAAAAAATATAAAGGTCAAGCTTAATCATTTTAAGTTGATCAATTCAATCCGAATCATTTAGATGATTCGGATTTTTTTTATTGATTAAAAAAAGATTAAATATTCACTAGTTTTTCATAGATTTACGCCCAAATGGACAATTTAATTAGATTAAATATTAAAGGAATTTCTTACAGTCAAACTCAGACAGGAGCTTATGCTTTAATCTTAGAAGAAAATGTAGGAGGAAGAAAGTTGCCGATAATTATTGGGAGCTTTGAAGCACAGTCAATTGCGTTGGCACTAGAGAAAGATATTAATCCGCCTCGTCCATTAACACACGATTTATTTGTCTCGTTAGGAAAAGAATTTCATCTTAATGTAGATTCTATTTATATCTACAAGTTAGAAGATGGTGTTTTTTACTCAAACATTGTTTTTCTGAATGAAGATGGCAATCGTGCCGAAATTGATTCGAGAACCTCTGATGCAATTGCGTTAGCTGTTCGTTTCAATGCACCTATTTATGCTTATGAAAATGTTGTAGAAAAAGCTGGAATTCATTTGGACGTTATAGAAGAAGAAGAAAATATACGTCGTGCAGCAAATAACTTCGAAGATGATTTAGATATTCTTGCAGGTCTAGAAAATGATTTGTCCGATGTCAATGAATATGAAGGATGGACAAAATCTGAACTTGAATCTGAGATGGAAAAGGCTGTGAAGAATGAAGATTATGAGTTGGCTGCCCGCCTTCGTGATCAAATAGATAACATGGGAAACTAATAACTATTTCAAATAATTATGTCTGTAAAGCTTAGACTTACAATCATGAGTTTCCTAGAGTTTGCGGTATGGGGAGCATACCTCACTTCAATGGGAAATTACTTAGGATCAGTTGGATTAGGTCCAAAAATTGGTCTTTTTTATGCGATGCAAGGTATTGTATCAATTTTTATGCCCGCAATTATGGGTATTGTAGCAGATAGATGGATTCCTGTACAACGCTTGTTAGGATTAAATCATTTATTCGCTGCGTTTTTTATGTTTGCAGCCGGTTATTATGGAATGACAGCTGGAAATGATGTAGATTTTACGACGATCTTCGCTCTTTATTCGGTTAGTGTGGCGTTCTTTATGCCAACAATTGCACTTTCTAATTCTACAGCCTACACAATTTTAAAACAAAATAATTTAGACACGATTAAAGCATTTCCTCCAATTAGAACATTTGGTACAGTTGGTTTTATTGTTGCTATGTTATTTGTGAACTTTTCCGGATTTAAAGAAGGTATTTTTGGATTTAACTTTTCAAGTGATCCAACATTCGTAAGTTTTCAATCCAATTATTACCAATTCTTTGTATCAGGAGTTTTAGGAGTGATCTTATTTTTGTACAGTTTTGTATTGCCTAACTGCCCTGTGAATAGAAGTTCTGAGAAACAATCTGTTTCTGATGCATTTGGATTAAAAGCTTTTGCCTTGTTTAAAGATCGCAAAATGGCAATTTTCTTTGTATTTTCGATGTTGTTGGGAGTTTCACTACAAATTACAAATGGATATGCCAATCCATTTATTACAACATTCAAAGATATTCCGGAATATGCAAATACATGGGGTGCAAGTAATGCGAATGCGTTGATTTCATTATCACAAGTATCAGAAACATTGTGTATTTTATTGATTCCATTTTTCTTAAAACGTTTCGGAATTAAAATCGTTATGTTAATGGCAATGGTTGGTTGGGTATTACGCTTCGGATTATTTGGATTAGGAGATCCGGGTTCCGGAGTTTGGATGTTTATTCTGTCAATGATTGTTTACGGAATCGCATTTGATTTCTTTAACGTTTCAGGTTCTTTGTATGTTGATAGAGAGACAAATGAAGAAATCCGTTCTTCTGCACAAGGAGTTTTTATGATGATGACAAATGGTTTTGGAGCGACAATCGGAATGTTAATAGCTCAATACATTGTAAACTATTATGTTTTTAGCAAAACAGATTTGGTTGATCAATTACAAGGCTGGAGACATTCTTGGTTTATTTTTGCCGGATATGCATTGGTTGTAACCATATTATTTGCCATAATATTTAAATACAAACATAATCCAAACGAAACACAAGAAGTTAAACACTAAACTGTTAAAATAATAGAAACAAAAAGCAAGAATTTCAATTCTTGCTTTTTTTGTAGGGTTAAAATATTATTTTAGTTATTTTTTTCTATTCTTCTATATGTCACAAAGGAATAAGCATATGGATGTTTCTCATCTTTTTTGAAATCTTCTCGATCAACTTCTTCCCATTCCTCCGAGTCGATTTCTGGAAAATAAGTGTCGCCATCAAACTCATGGTGAACTTCCGTAATATATAATACATCTGTAAATTCCATGGCTTGTTTGTAGATGTTTCCACCACCGATAATGTAAACATCCTCATCAATTTTTTTTGCTGTTTCAATTGCTTTGACTAAAGAAGATGTAATTTCAATGCCTTCAGCATTCCAATTCTGATCTCGTGTTACAACAATGTTTGTACGGTTTGGTAACGGACGACCAAGAGATTCAAAAGTTTTTCTTCCCATGATAATCGGATGCCCGGAAGTTAAACTTTTGAAATGTTTTAAATCGTTTGGTAAGTGCCAAATCAAATCATTCTTTGCGCCGATTACGTTGTTACTTGCTTTTGCTACTACAATGTTTATCATAAGTTATAAGGTAAAAAAAGCTATCCTTTTGCGAGGATAGCTTAACAAATATAATAATTTTAGCGAATTATTTCATTTTATTTATTGCATCTTGTAATTGCTCAACCTGTTTCGCAATTGATGCAGATTTGATTGTTTTTGCAGCATTGGTTTTGATCTGCAGCGCTTTTTCAGCCATCATTTTAATGGCTTGTCCAGCTTGTGGGTTCTGCTCTTTTAAATAAGGATAATAACGCGAATAAGTTTTTGCAATTTCAGCTGTTGCATCTGCTGTATCGTTGTTCATAATCCAGTTAAAAGCCTGTTCGGCAACTTTACCTTTTTCAGGATCTTGAAATTTTACAAATTCATACATTGCTGCAGACTCTGAAATTAAGTTTGCTTTATCGAATTGATTATTCTTTATCCAAGTAGGAAGTAAAGCTATCGCTAAATCTGAAGAACCTTTGATGACTTCATCATCAACATGAGCTGTTAATTCATTAATTTTAGATGGGTTATTTTTTAAAATACCAGTCAATGCGGCACCTTGAACACTGAAAGAAGGACTTTTTGATGCTTTTTCAAAAATGGATGCGTCATAAATAGATGTGTCATTCAGTGCGTTTAATGCAGCTGCTTGCACCAATGTTTTTGGATCATTGGATGCCAATTGTTTTAGTTTTGATGAAGCTTTATCAATAATCGTTTTTGATGCTGTATCTAATTTATTGATCGCGTAGATTCTTAATCCATCAAATGAATCATTTAAGGCGTTTACCAAAGCATCGGCAGCTTTAGGATTTGTTGCTTGTGCATTTGCCATTGCTTCAATGGCTAACAAGCGTGTTGCGTAATTTCCTTTTCCGGCTTTGTATTGAGCGATAAAATCTTCGACAGGTTTTTTGTCGTCAATATCCGCCAATAGAACTTGGTCAGCATTTGGAATGATAACTTCCGGTTTTTGATTTGAAGTGAACTCAAATGTCGTTTCAGCTTGTTTTGGAACCCAAACTTGCTGACGAGTCGTTTTCCCATTTTCAACAATATCAATAGCGAAAGGGAATTCGAATAATTTAGACGCATCTTGACGAACAACAACTTTTACTTTCTTATTTGATGGCAAATAATCTGAGACAACAGTTAATTTTGGATGACCATTTTCGTAATACCATTGATTAAAGAACCAATTTAAATCGCGTCCTGAAACCTCTTCTAATGCTAAACGTAACTGAGTTGCTTCCGCTTTTCCGTATTCATTATCTTTTAAATATTTATTCAATCCTTTAAAGAAGGCGTCATCACCCAAGAAATTTCTCAACATATGCAAGATTAAACCTCCTTTGTTGTATGATACACCATCAAACATATCTTCGCGAGAATTATAGTGAACTCGAACCAAATTCTTTGTTGGACCGTCTCCTTGTTTGTAACCAAACATTTCGTTGTAGCGGTGTTCGTCTGCTTTTTCTTTTCCGTATTTATGTTCAAACCATAAATATTCCGAATAATTCGCAAAAGATTCATTTACGGTTAAGTTTCCCCAACTTTCGGCAGTCACTAAATCACCAAACCAATGGTGGAATAATTCGTGGGCAATTACATATTCGGCTGTATTTTCATCAACCAATTGCCCTGCTTTTTGTTGAACACCATCATGAAATAATGAAGCTGTTGTATTTTCCATGGCTCCGGAAACATACTCGCGAGCAGTCATCTGTGCATATTTATCCCAAGGATAAGGGTAGTTGAGTTTATCTGAGAAAAACTGAATCATTTCCGGCGTATTTCCGAAAATTTGTTTTGCAACATCTTTGTATGCAGGCTCTACATAATAATCGACATTGATGTTTTTCCATTTGTCATTGATAACAGCATAATCTCCAATTCCAAAGAAAAATAAATACGGAGCATGTTTTTTATCAAATTTCCAGTAATCCGTTTTTGTTCCGTCCGAATTTTTCTTTGACGATTTCATTGTCCCATTTGATAAAGAAACATATTTATCGGGATATGTTAAGGTGATTTCCTGTGAAGTCTTTTGATTGGTTTTATCAATTGTTGGGAACCAGCAAGAAGAAGATTCCGTTTCTCCCTGTGTCCAGATTTGTGTTGGATAGTTAGGGCGTTCTCCTTTTGCATTAATAAAATAAACACCTTTTGCGTCATTTATCGCCGCACTTCCTTCTTGTTTAACTTCGTTTGGACGTGCTGTATACTTGATGTAAAGTGTGTATTCCTGATCTTTTTTGTATTCTTTATCCAAATCGATGACCAATTGTAAATCATCATATTTATAGTTTAATTTCTTTTTTGCTGTTCCGTTTAATAAAGCAACTTCATGGATTAGCATTGCTTTTGCATCTAATGTAACTTTAGAAGTAGAATAGAAATGGGGTTTTAATGTGACCCAAGCTTCACCTAAAACATGTTCTTTGGCATAATCAAATTTCAGATCTAATTTTGTGTGAACAAGATTGTTAATACGTTCTGCTTCGGCACGATAAATATCTAATTTATTTGTTTGATTTTCAGCATAGCTTGGAGGAGGAGTCATTACTTGTGCATAAGTAAGACCAGATATAAGAAAGGCTGATGAAAGCCAAAGAATTCGTTTCTTCATTGTAAAATTTTATTTCTATTGGTTGATAAATTTCTTGAAAAGTTACAAAAAAAGCCTCCAATTTGAAGACTTTAAGTGTATTTTATGATTTTTTAAATTAGTTGTTGATTTCCTGAAATTTAAAAGTTGAGGCTGAATACGGAATTTTATAAAATTTAATTAAGTTGTAATCGTCAGGAATTTGATCAAATTTATGTGTGTAAACTTTTTCATATAAAATTGTTTCATTCTTTATGTTAACAATATTAATGTCATTCTTTTTTCCTTGAACTTTTAGATTAAAAACAATTAGAATTTCTTTTTTGAAATCGATAGTTTCTATTGGTATCCCCGGCATACGGGTAGCATTTATAGGACCTAATATTTTTCCTAGCTCTGTGTCGTTTTTTATGGTAAAAATAGAATCGAAATTGTCGAGCGAATTTTCTCGCAGCATGATGATTAAATTGTTTTCATCATCAAAACTGTCTTGTTGCAAATTGGACATATTTGTTGAGCAACTTATGACAAGTAATGGAATTATAAGAAAAATAGTTTTCATCATTGTATTGTCTTTTAAACTATAAAACCCATTAAACAATGGGTTTTATAATGGTTGTAAATAAAGAAATTATTTGATAATTAACTTTTTCGTTTGTGTTGTATCACCATCATTAATTTTTACAATGTAAACTCCTTTTGGTAAATTTGTTGCGTTTACTGCTTGGTCAATTTTGTTTCCTGCCACATTATATGTGTGAGTCGAAACAATTTGTCCGGCAAGATTAATGATTTCTGCAGTTACTTTATTCGTTTTCGTATTCATACGAATGCTAAAATTGCCATTCGTTGGATTAGGGTAAACGAATAATTCGTTTTGTTTTGAAAGATCAGAAACACTTAATTTTGAAGCTTCGCGATGGCAAAGTTCAACGCCTATTTTATTTACGGTTCCTACGTTTCCTGCTTTTAAATCTGCAAGACGAAATAAGTATGAACCATTGGCTGTTTGATTTTTATAACGTTGAAGATCAAATGTACCAGTTATGACAGCATCTTTTACACCGCAATTGTCAAAACTAGAACCTCCGAATTGATTGAATTTATAAGATAAATCGGGTGTAGTACAGGTTTTATACCATGCATATTGATACACTTGATCAACACCGGGCTTTGCAAATAAGATAACCAATTCGTTAGAGTTGGCATGTGTAATATCTGTAATTAAAGAGATGTCTTCTATATTTTTAGTTTCTCCAGATACAGGAACAGTAACGTTTGTTAAACCTGCAGCAGATCCAACAGCGTCATTCATTGTGATAGGAGTAGAAGCGAAATATTGATTACATGCAAGACTAATCTCATATCCGATTGCTACAAATGGACTTGCAGCATAATAAATATTGTCAATTGCTTCTATGATGATATTTGCCTTTTCTGCTGTAACTCCATTTGGTAAACTAACAGAAGCTTGGCCATTGTTTGGAGCAGATTCAATTAATGTTGTGAATGTTTTTCCTTCATCAACTGTTAATTTTATTCTTACATTTTGAGTATTGATTGTACCTGTATTTGTACCAGCTATATCCCATTTTAAATCAAAAGTTTCTCCTGATTTAAAGGATTGGTTTAAATCAATATTGTTGATTTTAAAAGGACCGTCCTCTGTAATTGAGATAATAGCTTTGTCCGATTCGATTTGTCCTCCTCCTTGTTTATTGTCTCTAACTTGAAAAACAAAATTCATGTTTTTAGCAATATCCGAAACAGTGTTCCATGTTGAATATAATTGATTATTTAAAACATTTTCTAATGGAGGAAAATATCTTTCGGGGTTAGTGGTGTGTTCATAAACTCTAAAGTTTGCACCATCTTTATTTTTACTGCTCGGATTTTTAAAATTAGCTCCGGTAAAAGTCGTTAAAGGATCAGATTGCTCCCAAGAGTATGTAAGGTTATCATTGTCAGCATCATTTGCTGTTCCTACCAATCGAAACGCTGTTCCTTTTGGGATAATATAATCTTTTCCTGCATCTGCAATAGGAGGAGTATTCGTACTTGGAGTTACAGTTCCACATGTTTGATTGGCTAAATAATTATTGATTTGTTCCAGGTTAAAATGATTAAACTGTGAAACAAACGTCTTTTGAACATCGTGTGTACCGGTTACGCCAGGGTATCCCATTACAGTTACACCACTTCCAATTTCTCTGTTTGCCATATAGCCTTCATTTCTGGCATGTACGTGGTTGGCTCCAAATTGATGTCCCATTTCATGAGCTCCTGCAACAGCGAAATTAAACCCTTCAGGATTTGTCTCAACAGGACCAATGTATGCAGATCCTTTTTTACTGTTATTACAAACACTACCAATAGCTCCTGCATTACCACCTCCTAAAAGATTGGTAAACAAAATTCCAATATCATAATTCTCAGAACCAAGATTAGTATCCAATTGTTTTTGTGTCTCACTATTTAAATTCGTCGTTGTAAAAGGACTGCTAGCCTCAGTCAGAAAAGTTACTTTATCAAGATTATCTGCCAATTGAAATGAAATAGATAAATCATTTTCATAAATAGGTAATATGTAAGTCAATGATTTTGCAACAGCAGCTACAGAAACTTCTAAAGTAGGTTCTGCATTACCAGAAAAATATTTATTGTATTTGTAATCAGTTGCTACAGCTAATTTATATTTTCTGTACGTAGCAGGATTGTTCATCTTTTTTGTTAAAGAATTAGGAACAGAGCCATCTTGTTCTATACTTCCGCAGCTAAAATTTTTTAAGCTAGGAAGGTTGTCACTGTCAACTAATTCATATTTATCATCTGTTTTTTCGATGATATATTTTTCGGAAGGAGAATAAACAATAGCATTTACTCCTTGACTTGTAGAATATCCTAAACTTATTTTTTTTAAGGGATCTGATGTCGAATAACCATAATAAGATTTAATATTAGGAAATTCTTCTTTCATTTTATCATTTAAAAGATCTCGCTCCACTAAAATGAACCGTTCATTTTTTCCTTTATTATTTGGGATTGAAACTTCTAATTTTGAATTTTTATTTAATGCAGATGAAGAAATTTGATGTTCAACATTCTTTAAATCAACATATACTTTTTTTGTATTTGGTAATGAAATGTCAATATTTTTTAATGAATTACCATTTTCTTGTGCATAGGTAATAGACATAGCTAAAAGCATAGCTACAAGCGTAAAATTTTTTCTCATAATTCGATGTTAATTTCTTATTAATTGTTTAACCTAATAAAGCTAAAGAAGTTATTACGAATATCAAAAAAAATAACATTAAAAAAGTAAAACTATTTCTATTATACAGCAACAATTCCTTTGATATGCGGATGCGCCTGATAATTTTCTAATTCAAAATCTTCGTACGTAAAATCAAAGATGTCTTTTACATTTGGATTGATTTTCATTACAGGCAACGGATAAGGTTTGCGCGTTAATTGTAATTCAACTTGCTCAAAATGATTCTTGTAAATGTGTGCATCTCCAAAAGTGTGGACAAAATCACCAACATTTAAATTACAAACCTGTGCAACCATCATTTGTAGTAATGCATAGGATGCAATATTGAATGGGACACCAAGAAAAATATCTGCGCTACGCTGATACAGTTGCAAGGATAATTTTCCGTCATTTACATAAAACTGAAAAAAGGCATGGCAAGGAGCTAAAGCCATTTGATCCAATTCACCAACATTCCAGGCAGAAACAATGATTCGGCGCGAGTCCGGGTTATTTTTTATTTGGTCAATTGCAACTTTTATTTGATCCACAACTTCACCGTTTTGTTTTCCCCAAGAACGCCATTGGTGTCCATAAACAGGACCTAAGTCACCGTTTTCATCGGCCCATTCGTTCCAAATTCTTACACCGTTATCGGTTAAATATTTGATATTGGTATCACCTTTCAAAAACCACAACAATTCGTAGATGATTGACTTTAAATGTAATTTTTTAGTTGTAACCAAAGGAAATCCTTCCGACAAATCGAAACGCATTTGGTAACCAAAGATACTTTTTGTTCCTGTTCCTGTTCTATCTTCTTTAAATGACCCTTCTGCCAAAACCTTTCTACATAAATCGTGATATTGTTGCATTTCTCAGTATATTTAACCCTTCAAATTTAGTGAATTTTTTAGAATGAAAATCAGTTTAATTCTTACAATTTTAGTGCTTTTTATGTTTTTTGCTTCGTATAGTAAATCAGATTTTGGCCGAAAAATTGCACAACATTTTTATTTCCAAACTTTGTTTAATATCGTTTTGGTGGTTGTTTTTGTTTCAAAAATTATTCATATCAAACTAAACTTGATTTCTATGATATCACTTATTATTATAGGAGGTATGTTGTATATGAGTCTTCCAAATTATTTGCAACAATTGAGAAGAAAGATAGGTAAGTAAATGATTATTTTTTAATCAATGAGTCATAAAGAATCGCGAAGAGAAGAGTCATGACTTGAGATGTTAAAAAACCGAATGTATACGCAAGAAATGCTTTTATATAATTTTTAATGCTTTTTTCATAAAATATTGAGATCATCCAACTGATATATAAAAACATGACAAATGAAGTGAGACTATCGTAAATGATTCTTGGAAACCCCAAAAACTTATTTAAAACAATAGTGAAAGCTAAAAAAAACATTGCTTCTGCCATGAATAAACAAACCATTACAAATGTTTCGTAAAAATTGTAGTTGTATTTACGAAAAAGGATTTTGGTCCATAGCGTAATCGGTAAAAGCATCAATAAATTTGCATATCCGTAATTATTATTTACCCAAATTAATATTTTGTAATACGTAGAATCGCCGTAGAAAGCTTCCATCTGCTTATTCGAAACGATATCAGTATAAAAATATTGAGAAACAAGAGTATAAATGACAGATGAAAGAATAAGAAATGTAATGGGTTTTGTTATTTTCTTTCGATTTGTATGAATGTATTCCTGAACTGTTTTTCCAGGCCTGGTTATCAATTCTTTTACAGTGAAAATAAAACCATTCTCATAGCCAATAAGATTTAATAATTCTTGCCATGCATATTGCTGATTAATCCGCTTTAATTTTGCAGGTTCTCCACAATTTGAGCAAAAGTTATTTGTAATGATTTCATTACAATTCTGACAGTTATTATTCATTTTGGTTTGAATTTAGAGGGTAACTTTTTTCACTCATTTCATTAAATTTGATTGAATATCTTTGCTATATTCCAAAATGTTAAATTACGTTAAAATGATTTGGTTAAAAATGGTTTGATTGTTTTTTTTGAATGCTAATTGGTTCAGCGAATTCTATTTAATAAAATTATTCACAATCATAGAAAAGCATTATCTTTGCAGTTATGAAAAACGAAGCAGGAATTTTTGGTTTAAGACCAGTAATAGAAGCGATTGAAGCAGGAAAAACAATCGATAAAATTTTTATTCAAAAAGGTTTACAAGGTGAGATTTTTTCAGAATTGAGAAAATTGGTTACTGAATATGAAATTCCTGTAAGTTATGTGCCTGTAGAAAAACTAAATCGTTTTACAGGAAAAAACCATCAAGGGGTTTATGCTTTTGTTTCACCAATCGAATTTGATTCGATAGAAAATGTTTTACCACAAATTTGGGAGCAGGGAAAAACACCATTTATTTTAATTTTAGACCGCGTGTCTGATGTTCGTAATTTTGGGGCAATTGCCCGTACAGCTGAATGTGTTGGTGTAGACGCAATTATTATTCCATCAAAAGGTTCTGCTTCTGTTAATGCTGATGCTGTTAAAACTTCAACTGGTGCATTATACAATATTCCGGTTTGTAAAGAAGGAAATTTAGTGAATGTAATCAAGTATTTACAATCAGCCGGAATCTCAATTTTTAGTGCTTCTGAAAAATCAGCAGAATACATTTATGATGCAGATTTTTCTGTACCTGCAGCTGTTGTGATGGGAAGTGAAGAAGATGGAGTTTCGGATTCTATTTTGAAAATCTCAGATAAAATTGTTAAATTGCCTATGGCTGGACAAACAGCATCGTTGAATGTTTCGGTGGCTTGTGGTGCAATTTTGTACGAAGCTGTTCGCCAAAGAATGTTACAAGATTTATTTTAAAAATATATAAACGATGACCTATTCTACACTTATTGGAGCTTTATTGATTGCGATTAGCATAACCATGTATTATTTTACAAATCTTGATGTTTCGAGATTGTTTTCAGACAAAGAATTTCTAGTCGGAATTACCGGAGGTGCCGGGATTGGATTTATTTTTGGAGGTTTCTTAGGATGGTTGTATAAATACAAATCCGTGAATAAGGCGAATGCAAAAATAGCTGAAGAAGAAAAACGTAAAGTAGCTGAGCAAAGAGCCCAAGAAGCGGCAGCAAAAGAGCAGGAAAAGTTAGATCTTCAACAAGAAAAAGAAGAATCCGGGTTATAAATTTTGTAACCTATATACAACATAAAAAAACAGCCGCAAATTAATTTGCGACTGTTTTTTTATGTTGTATTTCCTGGTAATAAAAACAAGGGATCAGGATCAATAAAAACATTGGCTGAATAAGAAATCTTCGAACGTAAAAGAAAACCATTTCGCCTGATGAAAAATGTGTTGAAATAAGATAATTGTAAATAGGTAAAAGAACGATTAATCCTATAATCAAAATGATAATAGAGAATTTGACATAACTTTTTTTCCAGAAGATGAACCAAACAATTAAGACAGTTAATAATGTATTAATGAGATAACGAACCATAATACTCGCATTTAATTGGGGTAAATCTAATTCAGGAAATTGAACGTGTCCAACGAAATGAAAATATTGAGTGAAAGGGTCATAAAATAATACATCTTCGTATTTTCTGACTAGAATTAATCCAATCACTAAGACGAAGGCAATTCCATATCGTAGGTATTTATTTGGCATGTTGTTTATTGTATTTTGTGACAAAAAATTTAATCCAAACAATCCAAAGAATAACGATAGAGCCATAAATGATCGCAGGAAACAAATAATCATGTGCCATTTTACCATATTCGTTATGGTACCTGAAAATGTAGTTCAATAACATAATACGAGCAATATTCATCACAAATAAAATGGCTAAACCGGAAAGGATAAACAAAGCTGTTTGTTTGAAGTTGGTGTAAAATGCCACTACAAATGCAATGAAAATAATCAGAATAGAGACAGCATTGCAACCTTCATTTACAATTGAAGCAACTTGTCCATCGACAATTAATCGCATCCAAGGCTGATTCTCTGCACTATTAGAAAATGAAAAAAAACCAAATTTATTCAATCCCATCGCTGTAACATCTGAGGTGAATTTTGTAAATGGATCAGGGATATTGTGTGGTAAATATTGATCCAAGTATAATTTATACAATAAACTCAGAATAATATAGGTTCCTAAAAAACGAGCAAGGAACAACAATAAAGGTTTGAATTCTTTCATTTTTTCATTAAAATCTCAAACAAATATAAATGAAAATCATCATCTTTTGATTAAGTTATGATTAATCAATAAATTTGCTTTTTTAGAAGATACAAAATGCAAGATTTACATAAGCGCGTGGATGTCATAATTGACAGTACGATTTCTACGGAAGATAGATTACAAAAGATTTGTCAATTGTTAAGTGATGAGGTTGACTATTACAATTGGGTGGGGTTTTATTTCAAGAATGGAGATAAAAACGAATTAAAACTCGGACCTTATGTTGGTGCAGCAACTGATCATACAATTATTCCTTATGGAAAAGGAATCTGCGGACAAGTAGCAGAATCTAATGAAACTTTTGTCGTACCGGATGTATATGCTCAAGACAATTATTTAGCATGTTCTATTGAAACAAAAGCGGAAATTGTAATTCCAATTTTTAAAAATGGAGAAAATATAGGACAAATTGATATCGATTCTCATACAATAGATCCTTTTACAGAGGAAGATATTAAGTTGTTGAATTATGTTTGTGTTCGGGTTTCAGAAATTATTTAATCGATGATTGAACTTATTTTAAAATATTTTCCGGACTTAACTGAAAAACAAATTGAACAATTTTCGAAAGTTGGAGATTTGTACAAAGAATGGAACGATCAAATTAACGTAGTTTCCCGTAAAGATATCGACGAAATTTATACCAATCATATTTTGCATTCATTGGCTATTGCTAAAGTGATGGAATTTGCAGATGGGTCATATGTGTTAGATGTTGGAACCGGAGGAGGGTTGCCCGGTATTCCGTTGGCAATTTTATTTCCTCATGTTCAGTTTCATTTAGTTGATTCTATTGGTAAAAAAATCAAGGTTGTAAAAGGTGTTGCAGATGGTTTAGGTTTGACAAATGTAAAAGCTGAACAAAAGCGAGCGGAAGAGTTAACAGATAAATATGATTTTATCGTTTCTCGTGCTGTAACAGCAATGCCTAGATTTGCAGAGTGGATTCGCGGTAAATTTAAAAAAGAAGCGATAAATCCTTTTCCAAATGGATTACTGTATTTAAAAGGAGGAGATTTGACCGAAGAATTAGCAGATTTTCCAAATGCAGTTTTATTCGATATTCAAAATTTTTTCGACGAAGACTTCTTCGAAACAAAAAAAGTGGTCTACTTGGAAAAGAAAGATATTTAATGAAAAAATCATACAAAGCGAAATCAAATAAAGTGATTTCGCTTTTTTATATTTTAAGAATGATTGAATGCTTAAAAAAAGGAGTTTTTAAACATGATTTAATCCAATACTTTAAGTTCTTTTTAAGAGGTTTTCTCGTCAAAATTCACTATATTTGTTTGTTTAAAACAAGTTAGAGACATATTATGAGTAATAACACATATACGGCGGATAATATCCAAGCGTTAGAAGGAATGGAGCATGTACGTCTTCGTCCCTCAATGTACATTGGAGACGTCGGAGTTAGAGGACTGCACCACTTAGTTTACGAGGTTGTTGATAACTCTATTGATGAAGCTTTAGCAGGATACTGTGATACAATCAAAGTAACAATTTTAGAAGGAAACTCGATCCGTGTAGAAGATAACGGGCGTGGTATTCCTATCGATTTACATAAAAAAGAAGGGAAATCTGCATTAGAAGTTGTAATGACTAAAATCGGTGCAGGAGGGAAGTTTGACAAAGATACATACAAAGTTTCCGGAGGTCTGCATGGTGTTGGAGTTTCGTGTGTTAATGCACTTTCTAACCATTTGTCAGCAGAAGTTTTCAAAAATGGGAAACAATATATTCAAGAGTATTCTAAAGGAAAACCTTTGTATGATGTAAAGGAAGTTGGGACAACTGAAAAAAATGGAACAACAGTTACTTTTACTCCAGATGATACTATTTTCCAGGAAGTACAAACATACAACTATCAAACATTAGCCAATCGTTTGCGCGAGTTAGCTTTCTTAAATAAAGGAATTAACATCACATTAATTGATGAGCGCGAAAAAGATGCCGATGGAAATTCTATTACAGAGACATTTCATTCAGAAGAAGGGTTAAAAGAATTTGTAGAGTTTATTGACGGCAGTCGCGAATCTATCATGGATAAAGTAATCTTCATGGAAGGTGAACGTGATGGAATTCCGGTTGAGGTTGCAATGCGATACAATACGTCATATAATGAAAATGTACATTCTTATGTCAATAACATCAATACACACGAAGGAGGAACACATTTATCAGGTTTTCGCCGTGCATTGACACGTACATTGAAAAAATATGCCGAAGAAAATTTTAATCTTGCAAAAGAAAAAGTTGAGATTGTTGGTGACGACTTCCGTGAGGGGTTAACAGCTGTGATTTCGGTAAAAGTAATGGAACCTCAATTCGAAGGTCAAACAAAAACGAAATTAGGAAATTCTGAAGTTTCTCCTGCAGTTGATAAAATTGTAGCTGAAATGTTGACAAATTTCTTAGAAGAAAATCCAACTGAGGCAAAACAAATTGTTGACAAAGTAATTTTAGCAGCAAAAGCGCGTCAGGCAGCGAAGAAAGCACGTGAAATGGTACAACGTAAAAACCCAATGGGTGGAAGCGGTTTACCAGGGAAATTAGCGGATTGTTCATCTCGAAAACCAGAAGAATCAGAATTATTTTTAGTCGAGGGAGATTCTGCCGGAGGAACGGCAAAACAAGGTCGTGACCGTCATTTTCAAGCGATTTTACCATTGCGTGGTAAGATTTTGAATGTAGAAAAGGCAATGGCACACAAAGTGTTGGATAACGAAGAGATTAAAAATATCTATACTGCATTGGGAGTAACAATAGGAACAGAAGAAGATTCAAAAGCACTGAATATTTCAAAGTTACGTTACCACAAAGTTGTAATTATGACCGATGCCGATGTCGACGGTTCTCACATCGCGACATTAATTTTGACATTCTTCTTCCGCTACATGAAAGAATTGATTGAGCAAGGGCATATTTATATTGCGACACCACCTTTATATTTAATCAAAAAAGGAGCGAAAGCTGAATATGCTTGGAATGAAAAAGAACGTGAAAGATTAACGGCAGAATTTTCAGCGGATGGTTCAGGAAAAGGTGTTACAATTCAGCGATACAAAGGTCTTGGGGAAATGAACGCAGAGCAATTGTGGGATACAACGCTTAATCCGGAACATAGAACGTTACGTAAAGTAACGATAGATAATGCGACAGAAGCAGATCGTGTTTTCTCTATGTTGATGGGAGATGATGTTCCGCCACGTCGTGAGTTTATAGAGAAAAATGCACATTACGCTAAAATTGATGTGTAAATAATAATGACTTATCAAATCTGATAATAATACAACGAATAAATCCAGCTTTTAAGGCTGGATTTATTTTTTGTAATTGAAATATAAATCTTGAATGAAGAAGATTTACTCAGAAATAATTAAAGTTGTAGGAACATTGGAAATCCAAATACTTTTCGTTTCAATTAAATTTTTCCAACTTTCCATACTGATCATCATCAAATCCATTTCTTCTAAAAATTCTTTGTCCAATTGTTGTTTATAAGAGAGACTGATGTGATTTGGTGCGATATTTTCGATGCTGCGAATGATTTCTTTTACTTCTGAATGGCGTTTAGTGTACCCACTTACATCAACAATAATAATTTGAGATTTGCTGTTTGAAATTAATCGTTGGGCATACTTTAGTAAATCGGCATCTTTATTTCCAAAAAGAGGAAGAAATACTTTTTCGGCTTTTGTGAAATTTTTGTCTAATACCACTCCGACAGGAACGGTAGATTTGTTTAATAATTGTTTCGTCCGTTCGTTAAAAATGGAATGGTTAAACATGTTCTCCTTGCCGGTTACTTGTCCGATTAAAATATCCGGATCGATAATTTTTGTGGTAAACCCTAATATATTTCCCAATAAAGAGCCTGAATAAATAGAATTTCGAACCCCCATTAACATTAAATCATAATCTCCTTTCTGGGCAATATCAATTGTATCGTAAACCATATCTGTAGAGACTTTAAACATGGTCGTAACATCCTGATGCAATTCTTCTGAAACTTCAATCATAGGTTCAAAAATTTCGGTTTCTCTTTCTTCAAGATTAAAATGTTGAACTTCGCTGCTTTTCATGACATGGATGGCTGTAACAAGTGAATTATCATCTTGATTTTTGACAAAGCTGTTTGCTACACGTAATAATTCGGCTCCTTTTTCCGGTGTCTGAAAATCAATTAAGATTTTATATTTCTGACTTTGATTGATTTCATTGAGCTCATTTTCTGTTTTTTGTTTTCTGAAAATCCAATTAATCACATCCAATGCAGGTCCTGTCATAAATGTTGTGATTAAGGCCATTATGACCATCATGGCAAAGACTTCCGGAGTTAAGACACCTAAATCATAACCAATGTTTAGCACAACTAATTCCATTAATCCACGCGTATTCATTAATGCTCCAATGGTCAAACTGTCTTTCCAATTTTGTCCTACAAATTTAGCCGCTATTGCACTTCCTACAAATTTTCCTGTCACAGCAACCAAAATAATCAAACCTGCTGTCCGCCATAAATGAGGGCTATCCAGTAAACCTATTTGTGTTCTTAAACCTGTGAAAACAAAAAATAACGGAAGTAATAAAACCAATGAAACATCTTCAATTTTTTCGATGAATAAATTTCTGAATTTGATATTTTCTGGCATAATTGTTCCAGCTAAGAAAGCTCCAAATAATGCATGGATTCCAATGATTTCACTTAAATAAGAAGAGATTATTAAAACTAGGAAAAAGATTCCGACAATCGGTTTTGTAAGTGTTGTTTTACTAGAATGAACATCTGCAATTCGTTTTAAGAAAGGACGGACAAAACGAACCATTGCAACAACATAAATAATTGCAAGTAAGATAACATATAGAGAGCTTACAAATGAACCTGCTTTTACAATTGCAATGACAGCTGCTAATAAACACCAGGCTGTAATGTCGTCTGCGGCAGCACAAGTAATAACAATAGAGCCTAAACGAGTTTTACTAATACCGCGTTCTTGTACAATTCTGGCCAATACAGGAAAGGCTGTAATACTCATTGAAATCCCTATAAAAAGTGCAAATGAAAGGAAATTGATTCCTTCCGGAGCAAACTCCATGTAGATTAGTCCGGCCAAGGCTAAACCAAGTGTAAATGGTATAATTATACTTGCATGACTAATTACAATGGCATCTTGTGCATTTTTTTTCAGAACTTTTAAATCCAATTCCATTCCGATGACATACATGAAAAGAATTAAACCAATTTGACTGATAAATTCTAAATTACCCAAAGATTCTTTTGGAAAAAGGTTTCCAAAGAATTCAGGAAAGTGCATCCCGATAAAAGAAGGGCCAAGAAAAATACCTGCTATTATTTCACCTATAACAGTGGGTTGCCCAATTTTATTAAAAATCCATCCAAAGACTCTCGCAGTAAAAATAATCGTTACAATTTGTGCTAATAAAATAGCAAGAGGGTGTCCAATATTATGCGTGATACTAGTGATGAAATCATTGAAATAATTGTTTTCATTAGCCGCATGGACAACATGTTTTCCCACTTCTAGTTCTTCTGCTTTTATGACAATAAAGTACATCATTAAAGAACAAAGTAGGATTGTTACGATGTAAAAAATTGAATTTCTTGTCGATTTTTTCATGGCGTTAATTTTCAACAAAAGTCAGGAATTAATTTCCAGAAAAATGACATATTTTATTAAAGAGAGATAAAAATGTAATGAAATGGTTTTTTTTTGTAATCAAATTGAAATTTGGTTGATGAAATTAGCTTTGTAGACTTCACTCAACACCAAATTAATTTCTTTGTTTTCTTTTGATAAGATGTCTAATGTAATATTATCTGAATGAAAATATTTGATGTGATGAAAGTTAATGATTTCACGTTTGTTGATGCGAACAAAATCTTTTTCCGGCAATAGTTCGGATAATGTATCTAAAGTAATGTTTTTCAAAATTAGAAAAGATAAATCCTGATAGTAGACGATTTTGTCACGGCTTTCGACAGTAGAAGTGGAGATGTATAGAATTTGATTGAAGTGCAATAAAATTTTTCCTTTGTCGGAATTTAACTGCACAAAATTATTTTGCATTGGAAAACTATTTTGCAAGCGTTTTTTGACTTTGTCTATCGCCTGTTGTAAACGTTCTTTTTTTATGGGTTTTTGAATGTAATCTGTCGCATCTAAATCAAACGCATCAACTGCATATTCTTTGTAGGCAGTCGAAAAAATAAAAGGTTTCTCTTTTAATAAGTTTGCAATTTGTAAACCATTAATTTTTGGCATTTCAATATCCAGAATACAAAAATCAAATGTTAGATTTTCAAATTCATTGATAAACAATTCGGGATCAACATAAGCTTTAACAACTTCAATATCGTCCATTTGTTCACACAACATTTTCAGGTATTTTAATCCAAGAATTTCGTCGTCAATTAGTATGCATTTTAGTGTAAAACTCATGTAGATTTATTTTTAAGTTGGCTATAAAAATATCCTGTTCAATGGTTTTAGAGAGGTGAAAATTATCACCGTAAACCATTTTTAACCGATGTTTTAAAGATTGGCTTCCATGTCCGCCAGATTCTTTCTTCAGGCTATTTTTAGGAGAAATTTTATTGATAACTTGAATTTGAAATGATGTATTATTCAATTCAATCATAATTTTTATAAAAGAATTGGATTGTTGAAAATCGGTGTGTTTAAAAGCATTCTCAATGAAGTCTATGCTGATTAACGGTAAAATAATTTTTTCTTGATAATAAGGGGAGTTTTCATCAATTTTGGTTTTAATGAGAAAATCAAACAAAGGCGAAACTTTTACTTTATTGATTTCAATAAAATTTTTTGTAAAATCAATTTCGTCTTTTATTGTGACAAAATTATCCTTGCTTTCGTATAAAATATAATCCAAAACATTTGCTAATTTATCAATGGTATAATAGGTTTGATAAGCATTTGACTGAATAGAATTTAGGATGTTTTTAAAAAGATGTGGATTAAGCTTTGCTTCGTATGATTCAAGTTTCAATTCGTCAACTTTAGTTGATAAGTTGTCCAGACGTTGAGTTTGTTCTTGGTTTAATTTTTTTTCAGATTTTAATGAATGGATTAAATAGGTAATCATGATGATTAGAAAAATAATCAATGCAATAATGAGATAAAGTAATATTGATGGGATTTGAATCATTTCTAAAAAGCTGATTCAAAGATAAACTATTTTGACAACAAAAAATCCAGAAAGTAGAACCTTCTGGATTTTCAAATTATTTTGATAAAAATCTTAAGCGTAATATTTCGCTTTTAATTCTTTTACTTTAGAATCTTCTAAGAATTCGTCATATGTCATGTAACGATCAATAATTCCGTTAGGAGTTAATTCGATAATGCGGTTACAAGTTGTTTGGATTAATTCGTGGTCATGAGAAGCCATTAATACAGTACCTTTAAAATTAACAAGAGAGTTATTTAAAGCTGTAATCGACTCCAGATCTAAGTGACCTGTTGGTTCATCTAATAATAATACGTTTGCACGCAATAACATCATACGAGAGAACATACAGCGCATTTTTTCACCTCCTGATAAAACAGACGATTTTTTAAGTGCTTCGTCTCCTGAGAATAACATTTTTCCTAAGAAACCGCGCATAAATTCTTCATGGCGTTCTTCATCAGATTCTGTGTATTGACGTAACCAGTCTACTAAGTTGATGTCTTCTTTAAAGAAATTAGTATTGTCTAAAGGTAAATAAGCTTGAGTTGTTGTAATTCCCCAAGAAAAATCTCCTGAGTCTGGTTGAGCTTCACCTGCTAAAATCTCTAAGAATTGAGTAACAGCTTTCGAGTTACGAGAGAAAATACCAATTTTATCTCCCTTTTTCAAGTTGATTGTAGCGTCTTTAAATAAAACTTCACCATCAACGGAAGCAGACAAATTGTTCACTTCTAATATCTGATCTCCGGCTTCACGAGATTGTTCCCAGATAATGGCAGGATAACGTCGAGAAGATGGTTTAATTTCTTCGATATTTAATTTATCAATCATTTTCTTACGAGCTGTAGCTTGTTTTGCTTTAGCAACGTTAGAAGAGAAACGAGCGATAAATTCTTGTAATTCTTTTTTCTTTTCTTCAGCTTTCTTGTTTTGTTGAGCACGTTGTTTAGAAGCTAATTGAGAAGATTCGTACCAGAAAGTATAATTTCCTGAATATAAGTTTAATTTAGAGAAATCTAAATCACAGATATGAGTACAAACAGAGTCTAAAAAGTGACGGTCGTGAGAGACAACAATTACTGTGTTTTCATAATTCGCTAAGAAATCCTCTAACCAAGAAATTGTATTGACATCCAATTCATTGGTTGGCTCATCTAAAATTAATACATCAGGATTACCAAATAAAGCTTGCGCGATCAAAATACGGACTTTCGCTTTATTGTCTAAATCGCCCATTAATGTATAATGAATATCAGCGTCAATTCCTACGTTTGATAATAGTGTTGCAGCATCTGATTCCGCATTCCATCCGTTCATCTCTTCGTATTCTACTCCAAGCTCACCTGCTTTGATCCCGTCTTCTTCAGAAAAATCAGGTTTAGCATATAAAGCGTCCATACGTTCTTTAATATCGTATAATACTTTATTTCCTCGCAATACAGTGTCTAATACAGTGTATTCGTCATATTTGAAGTGATTCTGTTCTAAAACAGACATACGTTTTCCTTTTTCTAAACTAACTTGTCCAGAAGTGGGATCGATTTCACCTGATAATATTTTTAAGAAAGTTGATTTTCCTGCTCCGTTAGCACCAATTATCCCGTAACAGTTGCCATTTGTAAATTTTATATTAACTTCGTCGAAAAGTACACGCTTTCCGAATTGAAGCGATAAATTAGAAACATTTAACATAATTTTTGGTATGATGTTTGTTTGACCTTCCGGCAAAGTTACAAATTTTAATTGGAATAAAATAAAGTGCAAAAAGAAGTTACGATTAAGAATAAACGTGCAAGGTTTGAATATGAATTATTAGATTCATACGATGCCGGCATCCAGTTGTTTGGAACTGAAATAAAATCTATCCGAATGGGAAAAGCTTCGATAACAGAAAGCTTTTGTCAATTTAAAGATGGAGAGCTCTATATCATTAATATGTTTATAGACGAATATGATTGGGGGACATATTTTAATCATAAAACAAGACGAGACAGAAAACTTTTATTGCAAAAATCTGAGTTACGAAAATTAGAGCGTAAAACAAAAGAAACAGGATTAACGATTGTTGCAACAACGCTGTATATAAACAACAGCGGATTGGCAAAATTGAAGATTTATTTAGCAAAAGGAAAGAAACTTTTTGATAAAAGAAACACAATAAAAGGAAAAGATTTGAAAAGAGATTTGGATAGAATGATAAAGAATTCTTAAATTTGTCTTATAATTGTATAAAAATTATATAAAATTAAATATATTTAAAACGCTAAATATTTGATAATGAAAAAGTTTAATCTATTATTATCTGCAGTAGTTTTATTCCTAGCGGGTAATTCTTTTGTAGATGCTCAGAATTCTAAGAATCCTTGGGCAATTACAGTTGGTGCTCACGCAGTTGATCACAACTCAGCAACTGGACCATTCAACCAGTATTTTAAGACAGATAACTGGGATATCGTTCCTCCTTTATCGAAATTGTCTATTATCCGTAACTTAAACAGATCATTTGATGTTGATTTAACTGCTTCTGTAGGTGAAGTTGACAACAACAGATTAGCAATTAAAGATGAATTATTCATTAATGCTGGTTTAGGTTTACGTTATAAATTAGCTAATGGATACATTTTAAAAGAAGATTCATGGTTTGATCCATATATCCGTGTAGGTGCTGGTTACCACAGATACGATTACACAGGATTACAATTTCCATTAACAGCTTACTACGGTAACGAAAATGGAGGTACTTATCAAATTACTGAAGCTGAAGATTTAGAGAAAAACCATTTTGCAGCTTCTTTAGGGGCTGGTATTAACTTTTGGTTTACTAAAAACTTTGGTTTAAATGTAGCTTCTGATTACAACTGGTTACCAGCTTATGGAGGAAATAACTATTTTGACTTTTTCCAACATACAGTAGGTGTTACTTTCCGTTTTGGAAAACAAGATAGAGATAATGATGGTATTCCTGATGATGAAGATGCATGTCCGGATACTCCAGGTATCGCTACAGGAGATCCTGCTACGAATGGTTGTCCAGATACGGATGGTGACGGAATCTTTGATAAAGATGACGCTTGTCCAAACGAACCAGGTTTAGCTGAGTTCCAAGGTTGTCCAGATACAGATGGTGACGGAGTTCCAGACAAAGATGATGCATGTCCAGAGGTTGCAGGACCAGTTGAAAATAACGGATGTCCTTGGCCAGATACAGATAATGACGGAATCTTAGATAAGGATGATGCTTGTCCAAATGAATATGGTTTAGCAGAATTCCAAGGTTGTCCAGATACAGATGGAGATGGTATTCCAGATAAAGACGATGCTTGTCCAACAGAAAAAGGACCAAAAGAAAATAACGGATGTCCATGGACTGAAGTTCACGTAGCAAAACGTTTATCTAACATTTTATTCGAGTACAACTCTGATAAAATTGTACCTTCTTCTTACGAAGATGTAAGAGTAGCTGCTCAAATTTTAAATTCTGATGATTTAAAAGGTAAAAGCTTCTACATTGACGGTCACGCTGATCAAAGAGGTAAAGATGCTTACAACAAAACATTATCTTTAAAACGTGCTCAAGCATTAGTTAATGTCTTAGCTGAAAGAGGTGGAGTTGACAAGTCTCGTTTAACTGCTCGTGGATTAGGAAAAACTCAATTATTATGTACTGAAAACACTGAAGAGTGTTACCAAAGAAACAGACGTGTTGAGGTATTACCTAAAACAGCAACAGTTACAGAAACTAAAGTTATCAAAAAGAAAAAATAATTCTTAAATAGCTTATAATAAAAATAGCCACCTCAATGAGGTGGCTATTTTTTATTTAAATATATTTCGTTTATTTTTTTCTAAAAACCAATACAATGATACAGATTGCTGTAAATACAGATAACAAATAACCAATCCATGAAAGAAGGGGCATATCTAAAAACATAGGGCGGACATTGGTGTTGGCAAGCATACTGGCTCCAATTCCAAAAGTTAACGTCAATAAAGCAAGAACAATTTTATTGATACTGTCTTTAATCAATTTCTCAATATTATCCAATTCATTAATTTTGAAATTAAGTGCCAGTTTATCATTGTTTATTTTTTCAATAAGTTTTAATGTGTCTTCCGGTAAATCATTTACGAGGTCTTGAATATCTTTTAGATTGTCAATAAATTTTTTACTCAAATAGTTTGGATGAAATTTTTGACGGGCTAATTTGATAGCATAAGGACGCATGGAGCGTTGAATGTTAAGGTCTGCATGTAATTGTTGGCCAATTCCTTCTATAAGTGCAATTCCCCGTAATAGAATATAAACATATTCAGGTAATAGAACATGATTTCGCTGTAAAATATGATTAAACTTTTTAATCATAATCTGAACTTCTATGGTGTCGACTGTATTATATTCTAAATAATCAAAAATATCAGCAATATCTCGTTCCAATTGTTTGTCATTTTCAATATAATGTTTAATGGCCATTTTTTTGAGTGAACGAACAATTCGCTTCGGGTTCTTTAAACCAAAATCAATTACGACGTTTTCCAACGTTTCTTTTTCATTGATCGCTAAAACGCCCATCGATCCAAAATCTATGAAAACAATTCTTCCATCTTTTAGGATAAATATGTTTCCAGGATGAGGATCTGCATGAAAAAAACCATCATCGAGAAGTTGTTTTAAATAGATGTCAAATCCTTTTTGTACGATTCTTTTAGGATCAAGTCCTAAAGCTTCTAATTGCTCAACATCATTTACCTTAAAACCTTCGATGAATTCCATACAAAGAAAATTATTGTTCGAATAATCTTCATAGGTTTTGGGCACATAAACATCTTTGCTGTTTTCGAAATTTTTCCTGAAACGTTCAATATTTTGGAATTCATTGGTTAAAGAAAGTTCCTTTAGAATTGAATTTTCAAATGATTTTTCAATTTCAGAAATAAATAACTTTTGAAGTTTTTCATATTTTTTTTCTAGAAACTGAACAATGTCTCGAATCAACGCTAAGTCGGATTCAATTATTTTTTGAATATTATGACGTTTTACTTTAAAGACGACTTTTTCTCCATTCAGTAAAGTTGCGCGATAAACTTGTGATATACTTGCTGCAGCGAAAGGTTGTTCGTCAATGTATAAGAAGTGTTCGTCAGGATCTATTCCGAACTCGTCTTTTATTTTTTGTTTGATATCTATATTTTCAGGCGGAACGTCATCTTGAAGTTTTTTTAATTCTTCGATCAAAGATTCAGGAACCAAATCTTTTCGATTGCTCAAAAGTTGTCCGAATTTTATATAGGTAGGCCCTAATTCTTCTAAAGCCATTCGAAAACGCTGATTGAAAGAACTGTTAAAAAAATCGGTATTTTGCTCAGAATGAAGCAAATCATTTCCGCGAGAAAGTATTTCTTCAAAACCATATTTAGAGACTACTTTTACGATTTTAGAAAATCGTTTTATTTTCTTTAAACTATCCATAAAATTTGAGATTCGTTTACAAGTTACGAATAAACAGGGGTGTAAATCGTTTATAAAATCTTAAAATTCTTTGGGTTGAAGTATAAATTATTCTAAATAATTAAATATTATTACTTATCTTTGCACTCGCTAAAATGAGTTAGGAATCAGGCGATTAATTATTAAGTTAAACTTCTCTCGGTCATTTATTTGCATTTGAAGATTCCAAAAATAAAATTGATTGAGATACAAATTTTTAGAATTATGTCTAAAGAAACAAAACAAGAGGAGGTACAAGAAGTTGTATTAAACACTCCGGTATTAGATGCGTCTGCTAATGCAAACGTAGCGCCAGAATCATTTGATTGGGAATCTTTCGAATCAGGATTAAACGAAGAAGATCGTAAAGAAAAAGCTGAATTAGAGCAAATGTACGATACAACTTTAGAAGACTTACATGAAAATGAAGTATTCAAAGGACAAGTTGTACGTATTACAGATAAAGAAGCTATCGTTGACATCAACTTCAAATCTGAAGGTGTTATTTCATTAAACGAATTCCGTTACAACTCAGACTTAAAAGTTGGGGATATCGTTGAAGTAATGGTTGATCAACGTGAAGATAAAAACGGACAATTAATTTTATCTCACAAAAAAGCTCGTACATTAAATGCATGGGATGCTGTTAACAAAGCACATGATTCTCAAGAAATCGTTAACGGTTACATCAAAGCTCGTACTAAAGGAGGTATGATTGTTGACGTATTCGGAATTGAAGCTTTCTTACCAGGTTCTCAAATCGATGTTAAACCAATTCGTGATTACGAACAATTCGTAGGAAAAACTATGGAGTTCAAAGTGGTTAAAATTAACCCGGAATTCAAAAACGTAGTTGTTTCTCACAAAGCGTTAATTGAGGCTGATATCGAAGTTCAGAAAAAAGAAATCGTTGCTCAATTAGAGAAAGGACAAGTATTAGAAGGTGAAGTTAAAAACATCACATCTTACGGTGTATTCGTAGACTTAGGAGGTGTTGACGGTTTAATTCACATTACTGACTTATCTTGGTCTCGTATCAACCACCCATCAGAAATTTTAGAAGATGGACAAAAAATCAACGTTGTAATTTTAGATTTCGACGAAGATAAATCTCGTATCCAATTAGGTATTAAGCAATTAGAAGCTCATCCATGGGATGCTTTAGATGCAAACATCAAAGTTGGTGACAAAGTGAAAGGTAAAGTTGTCGTTTTAGCTGACTACGGTGCTTTCGTTGAAGTTGCTCCAGGTGTTGAAGGTTTAATCCACGTTTCTGAAATGTCATGGTCTACTCACTTACGTTCTGCTCAAGATTTCGTAAAAGTAGGTGATGAAGTTGAAGCAGTAGTTTTAACTTTAGACAGAGAAGAAAGAAAAATGTCTTTAGGTATCAAACAATTAACTCCAGATCCTTGGACAGATATTACAACGAAATACCCAGTAGGTTCTACTCACAAAGGTAAAGTTCGTAACTTCACAAACTTCGGTGTATTCGTAGAATTAGAAGAAGGTGTTGACGGATTAATCTACATCTCTGACTTATCTTGGACGAAGAAAATCAAACACCCATCAGAATTCTGTGCGGTTGATGATATCTTAGACGTGGTTGTGTTAGAATTAGACGTAGAAGCTCGTCGTTTATCTTTAGGTCACAAACAATTAACTGAAAATCCATGGGACAAATACGAAGCTAAATATGCTGTAGGAACTGTTCATACAGGAGTTGCAGTTGACGTATTTGATAAAGGTGCTACAGTACAATTCGAAGATGCTGACGTTGAAGCTTTCGCTCCGGCTCGTACATTAGAGAAAGAGGACGGATCTCGTATCAAAAAAGGTGATGAAACATCTTTCAAAGTAATCGAGTTCAACAAAGAATTCCGTCGTGTGGTAGTTTCTCATACAGCAACTTTCCGTGAGGAAGAAGTTAAAGCTGAGAAATCATCTAACAATAACAACAACAATTCATCTAATACAATCGAAACTTCTACATTAGGAGATATCGATGAATTAGCTGCATTGAAAAAGAAAATGGAAGAAGGAGGAAACTAATTCTCTAACTGAAATTTTCAAATGATATAAAGCTACCCATTTTTGGGTAGCTTTTTTTTATTTTAAATTTTTTAAAATAAAATATATATTTCATTAAGGATTTAAACTGTGTTTCAAGAAGTCAATAACTGTAAGATATAGATTTGGTTATAGTTTTGTGGAAATAGTTTACCTTTAAAAACAAATTTTGAGGAAGAATGAAACTTTTATTGGTAGAAGATCATCAAGAATTAGCAGATAATATAATTAACTTTCTAAAACAAGAGAATTATATTTGCGAATGGGCATCAAGTTTAGCGGAGGCAAAAGATATCCTATCTATGTTTGAATATGATTGTGTATTACTTGATATGACTTTGCCTGATGGTACAGGGTTGACATTGTTACATTATATCAAACAGATTTACCCTTCTACACAAGTGATTATTATCTCTGCTCAGAATTCATTAGATTACAAGATAATTGGTTTAGATAGTGGAGCAGACGATTATATAACAAAACCATTTCCTTTACCTGAATTACATTCCCGAATAAAAGCTGTTGCCAGAAGAAGTAAAAAAGAAAGTAACAATGATTTGTTGATTTATAATGAAATAGTGATTGATATGCAATCCATGGAATGTAAAGTAAAAGATATACTTCTCAATCTGACAAAAAAAGAATTGAATTTGTTGATTTATTTTATCAATAATAAAAATAGAGTTTTGTCTAGGCAAGCAATAGCAATTCATCTTTGGGGCGATTACACGTACAATTTAGATAATGTAGATTTTATTTATCAACATCTAAAAAACCTGCGTCGTAAAATATCAGAAGCAGACGGAACAGATTATGTGCAAACAGTTTACGGATTGGGATATAAATGGACTGATGGTTAAATGAGATTAAGTCAAAAAATAACACAGTATCTTATTGTTGTCGTTTTCTGTTCAATGGTATTTGGTTTCTTTATTTTTTACTTCGCGATAGAACGGGCTACGAATCAATCAGCTGTAGGGAAATTAGAAAATCTGAATAAAATAATTGAAAAGAAATTACAAAACAAACCAATTTCTGAGCTAGAAGATCAACATCCTCATGTTAAGATTAAAATTTTAGATGGGCGCTATGATAGTCTTACAAAAGAGGTCATAAGAAATGGAGACTACGAATGGGATGATAAATTGCAAACCATGGTCAATCATTTAACGGTGACAACTTATCCTTTTGTTAATGGAGTGCATTATCAAATAGAGAGTCAGCTAAGTTTGACAATTATAGATGATAAATTTTTTGTAGGAATTTTAATGGTGATAGCATGGATATTTGTTTTCGTAATTATCTCCATTATATTTTTTGGAGAGCTTATTTCCCGAAAATTGTATACTCCTTTTTATTATTTGATCGATAGAATGAAACGGTTTGATTTGAAAGAGAACCAAAAAATAAAAATTGTACATTCTGATATCCATGAGTTGAATCAATTAAATGATCTTTTTCTTAAAACATCTCAACAATCAATAGAGCATTATAATGCTTTAAAAGAGTTCTCTCAAAATCTTTCTCATGAACTGCAAACACCCATGGCAAATATGAAAGCAAAAATCGAGTTAATGTTGAATGAAGAATTATCAGAAACTCAAATGCAGTCATTAAGTGGTATGTACGATGATATAAATAAAGTGTCGGCAATTAATCGTTCTTTAATTTTATTAATGAGCTTGGAGTACCATGAAGTTACAATTGATAAGATTAATTTAACCGACTTAATCAAGGAAATGATTTCTGAACAAGAGGATTTAATGTTGATGAACGGTGTAGAATTGACGTTAAATTTAGTTGAGGATGTGGAGATTAAAATGAATACACTTTTAGCTCATATTGTGTTCAATAACTTGATCAGTAATGCAAATAGGCATAATTGTCAAAATGGAAAAATAGTAATAGAATTAACAAAAACAAAATTTATTATACGTAACACAGGTTACGAACAAGAATTTACGAATGAAACTATTTTTCAACGGTTTAATAAAAGTAAATATAATAAAGAATCAATAGGTCTTGGATTGGCATTAGTTAAAAAAATATTGAATGTTTATAATTTTGAAATTAAGTATAAATACAAATCAAATTGGCATCAATTTACCATTGATTTAAAATCATAAAGAGCAGGGGATTGATTAAATAAAATTTCAAACTTTCTTCAATAAAACTTCAAACATTCTTCAAATTTCATTTGTTATTTAGTAGTGTATAAAATACACAATATAAGAAGCTAAAAATACAAAGTAACACATGAAACTAAAAATCTTATTATCCGCATTAATTTTTTCTGGATTCTTATTAGCTCAAGATTCGATAAAGAAGGTAGAACAAGGTGTAGAAAAACTTAATCAAGGACCGGAATTTAAAAATTCATTAGGGGAGATTAAAATTAACCTTGACGAATCAGGAGATAAAAACATTAAATTCGGATTATCAAGTCAAATTTGGTTAAGAAGTATAGAAAATAACCCTGGTACGTTGGTTAATGACGTTCCTCAAAATCATACATATGATGCTAGTCTGCGTCGTATGAGAATTTCAATCTCTGCACAACTATCAAATTATTATTCTATTGTCATGCAATTGGGGATTAATAATCAGTCTTTTATAAGTGGAGGAGGAGCTGGAACCGGAGCAAATGGGCAAGGGAAAAAACCTCAAGTATTTTTTATGGATGCCTATAATGAATTGGCAATTATTCCAAGAAAAAGTGAATTCACGAAAAAAGAAAATAAAAATCATTTATATATAGGAGCAGGTTTACACGGTTGGGCAGGTGTTAGTCGTATGACAAATGCAAGTACAACCAAATTGTTGACAGCAGATTTACCGGTATTTAATTTTCCTAATATTGAGGTTTCTGATCAGTTTTCGAGACAGTTTGGAGTATTTGTACATGGTGAATTAAATAAATTTAATTATCGAGTAGCTGTGAACAAACCGTTTGCTACAAATAGAAATCCGGAGGTAGGGCAAATAGTAGATAATAATCAATCAGGTAAATTATCATATGCAGCTTATGCAATGTATCAGTTTTTTGATAAAGAAAATACAGCGACATCATTTTTTGCAGGAACATATTTAGGAGCAAAAAAGGTATTTAATATAGGGGCAGGTTTTTATTCTACAAAAAATGCAACGTTATCTCAACCTACAGAAGGAGTTTTTGAATCACATAATGAATTTATTTTTGGAGCAGATGCTTTTTTAGATACGCCACTAGGTCGGAAATCAAGAGAAATGTCTTTGAATCTTTATTCGGTTTTTTATCGTTATAATTTTGGACCAAATTACTTAAGAACAACAGGTTTGCTAAACCCTGGTACAGCTGATCCAAACTTTTCAGGAGTTAAAGCTCTAGAAGGTTTCGGGAATGCAAGATTTTTGTTAGGGACAGGAAGTATATGGTATTCACAAGTGGGTTTTGTACTCCCTAAATTTAGCCCTGTAGTAAAGCTTCAGCCATTTATTGCTTATGCCTTGAAAGATTTTGAAGCATTAAATCAAACAGGGAATTATTTTGATGTAGGTGCTAATCTATTCATTTTGGCTCAGAATGCTAAAGTTGCCTATCAATATTCTTCAAGACCTTTGTATACACAAGATTCAAAAGAAATTTTCACAAGAAAAGGAGAACATTTAATCACATTACAAATTGCATTTTAAAAGAAAAATTATAAAATATTATTACAGATGAATATTCAAGAAATTAAAACAACAGAACTAACTGTCAAAGATCGTGTAAAAGCGATTGTAGGAGGGTCTATAGGAAACCTTGTAGAATGGTATGATTGGTACGCTTATGCCGCTTTTGCTATTTATTTTTCTTCGTCTTTCTTTCCTACAGGAGATCAAACTGCTCAGCTGTTAAATACAGCTGGAATTTTTGCAGTAGGATTTTTAATGCGTCCAATTGGAGGTTGGTTGTTTGGCACAATTGCAGATAAAATTGGCAGAAAAAGAGCAATGACTTTATCTGTTTTATTAATGTCATTCGGCTCTTTGTTGATTGCACTAACGCCAAGTTATGAAACAATAGGAGTATTGGCTCCAGCTCTTTTATTAATTGCTCGTTTGTTGCAAGGATTAAGTGTAGGAGGAGAGTATGGTGTTTCGGCAACGTACCTATCAGAAATGGCAACGGCAGATAAACGTGGTTTTTATTCCTCTTTTCAATATGTTACATTAATCGGAGGACAATTAATCGCTTTAGGAATTTTATTGATATTACAAAAATTACTTCTTACAGAAGAACAATTATTATCTTGGGGGTGGAGGATACCATTTGTTATAGGAGCTATTTTGTCTGTTATAGCGTTGTATTTAAGAAAAAGCCTACATGAAACAGAAGCATTTGAAAAGAATAATGATTCTGCAGAGGAAAAAGAAAACAATGGAAGTATTAAACAATTATTGAAATACCCAAAATCAATTTTAACGGTTGTCGGCCTTACAATGGGAGGAACATTAGCTTTCTATACGTATACGACATATATGCAAAAGTTTCTGGTAAATACAGTAAACTTAACAAAAGAAGAATCTACTTTAATTTCTTTTTTGTCATTATTTATTTTTGCAGCTCTACAGCCGGTTTTTGGTTTATTATCAGATAAAATAGGACGCAGGCCTTTGTTATTAGGATTTGGTATTTTAGGAACATTGTTGACTGTCCCATTACTTACAGGCCTAAGTCAAGCTACTTCTATGTGGATGGCGTTTGCATACTTAATGGTTGCTTTAATCATTGTTTCTGGTTATACATCTATTAATGCAGTAGTAAAAGCAGAAATGTTTCCGGCAAATATTCGTGCTTTAGGAGTGGGGTTGCCTTATGCTTTAACTGTAAGTATTTTTGGAGGTTCGGCAGAGTATGTTGCGTTGTTTATGAAAACACAAGGAGTAGAAACATATTATTATTGGTACATTACAGGATGTATTGCTTTTTCTTTAATTGTTTATTTTTTTATGAAAGACACAAAAGAAAATTCAATGTTGAACAAAGATTAAACTCAGAATGTTATTTTGATTATTTTTTATACAGTAAGTAAAATGAGACATTACTTTGATTGTCTCATTTTTTTAATGAATAAATGATACAATTATAATTATTTATACGAATTAAATTATCAAGGGGAAAAAATATACAGAACAACATACATTTTTTGATATATTTTTTGAATATTATTCAAAATAGTCTTAATTTTGCAGTCGAAATGGAAAAGATAGAGTTTAATTTAGATGCTACTGATTTGAAAATCATGCGATTAATGCAGGAAAATGCACGTATTAACAATGCTGATATCGCTAGAGAATTGGGAATGGCACCTTCCGGAATATTAGAGCGCGTGAAAAAGCTTGAAAATAAGAAAGTTATTTTAGCTTATCATGCAAAGATAAATCCTGTGGCAGTTGGGCAGAAATTACTTTCGTATATTTTTATCAAAACTGTCGATATTATTGGAGACGAAACTGTAGGAAAACAATTAGCTGAAATTCCGGAAGTTTTAGAAGTCCATGATATAGCAGGAGAGGATGGCTATCTGATTAAAGTAAGAACATCTGACAATGAAGGTTTGGTAGATTTGATGAGAAAACATCTAAGTAAAATAGATGGGATTACTTCTACACGGACAACAATTGTTTTACAAACAATAAAAGAAGAACAGAATATCGTTATACCAACGAATTAAAAAATTGAGATTGAATGAAAGGGAATCAACCAAGCAAGTGGCTGATTATTGCAGCCTATTTTGTGGTTTATGTCGTTTGGGGGTCAACTTATTTTTTTATAGATAAGGCTTTACATGGATTTAGTCCATTTATTTTGGGTTCATTTCGTTTTATAGCGGCGAGCACAATCTTAATGGGATATTGTAAACTGAAAGGTTACAAACTATGGGATAAACAAATTGTAAAACAATGTATGTTTACAGGTTTTATGTTGTTGTTTATTGACATGGCCGGAATTATTTGGTCTGAACAATTTTTACCAAGTGGAATTGTTGCAATCATGGCAGCATCTGCAGCAATCTGGTTTATTGTCTTAGATAAACCGAAATGGAAACAAAATTTTTCAAGTATTCCGACAATTTTAGGCGTGTTGTTAGGTTTTATAGGCGTGTTAATGTTGTTTTATGAGCAAACAACCACTGCGCATGCAGATGCGGATCAGCAGTTCTTGAATATGATAGGTTTAATTGTCTTAATCTTTTGTTCTATTGCTTGGACATTGGGTTCACTGTATTCAAAATATGTAACAGAAAAACAAAAGAAAGAAGTTACAAAACCGAAAGAAGAATTGAATATAATGGTTAAAACAGCCTGGCAAATGATTACAGCTGGCGTTTTATTCAATACTGTTGCGATGTTCAATGGAGAATATGCAAATTTCAACTTGGAAAATGTAGCGACAGAAGATTGGTTAGCAATGGCTTATTTAGTTACTTTTGGCTCTATTTTAGCTTTTGGCTCGTATGTGTGGTTATTGCAGCACCGCCCGGCGGTAGAGGTGTCTACTTATGCCTATATTAATCCTATTGTAGCTGTTGCGTTAAGTTATTTTTTTACAGATGATATCGTAACTCATTTGCAGATTTACGGATTAGCTGTCATTTTATTCAGTGTTTTATTAATGAATTGGAATCTTTATAAAAACACAAAATTAGTTCAAAAAATTCTGCATTTTGTTTCTCGTAAACATTATGCGCATTAAATATTATGTGATTATTAATAAAAAAGCTTCTCGTAATCGAGAAGCTTTTTTTATTGATTGTAGCTCAAAAAATGATATTTTCAAAAGTTATTTGACTTGTTGTTTCAAAATCTTTTGCAATACATTCAAATAAATCATCGTGAAAAGTAATAATATAATGATTCAAAGAATTCCATTTTTTATCACTAAAATATGGATGATTTTTATCGATTTCTCTTAATTCATTCATCCACATTGAATCATTTACCAGATAAAAGTCGGAAGAATTAATTCCTAGTTCGGTATAAGGGTGATAGCAAAGTGTTTCGTTTCCCGGATAACCTATTTTATAAATATGGTAATTTAAAAACTTTAAAGTGATTGTATTAAAATTTTCATCATCAACCATGAAATTTAAAAAAAGATTGTTGCTGTCAGATAAAATTTTGGGAGATGGACTTCCGTCATCAATAATAAATTCTGTTTCGATTTTTTCTAAAGTCATAAATTTTATTCAATACTACATCTAAAAATATATTATTTTTAGATAGTTTTATTTAGAGTATACTATTTTTTCAAGTTTTATAATCTCTTCAAAAGCGCCAAAAGCATTTGTATTGGTACTGGATTCTGTGAAAGTAGATTGTTGACATTTGAAGCAAATTTTAGCAATTCCTATTATTTTACTTTCTTTTTTGAAAATTAAAATATCATTATAAAAAGGAAGACAAGCAGTAGCTATTCCTTCAACGCCAAGATTTTCATTGTAACAAAATAATCTGTTCAATTGATCGTATTTAGAAATTGGAACGATTGATTTATTAAAATCATCGCTTGATAAAAGTGCTAATTTATCTGAGTCTTTAATTTTTGTAAATATAGAGCCCTGAAAGACTCCAACCAAAAATGCATTATCTTTTAAATCTGGAGGAATACTATCTAAATTTCGTTTATAACTATACCATTCTATTTTATCATATACATAAAACGGTTGACATTCTTTCTTTTTGCAAGAAATAAAATAAAAAAATATAAAGGTTATAAATAATAAAAATCCTTTCTTCATATTGAGTTAATTAAATTAAATCTACAAAAAAAAGCAGTTCTTCCGGAACTGCTTTTTTGATTATATTAAAAGTATTTTATAATTGAGTACATTTTATGATTTCTAAACCATATTGTGTGGTATGTGGTTCTTCAATCTTTCGGGTAATTAAATTCATTTTCTGAATACCTAAATCTTTAATGATTTGAGAGCCTATTCCGTGATCTTTCTCGTCAGCAGGTAGAACACCTGACTTTGATTTTCCTTCAGAAAAACTTTTAAAAATTTCAAGCTTTTGCTCAACCAATTCAGAGTTTTGAATATTGTTAATAAATATAACAACACCTTTTCCTTCTTCGTTGATGATCTTCATTGTTTTTTCCAGTAAAGGGGTTTCACCGTTTTGTAAAGCACTGAACAAATCGTAATAGCTGTTGGTCGATTTAACACGTACCGGAACAACATCATCTTTCGTCCATTTTCCTTTTTTCAAAGCAAAGTGAACTTGATTATTTGTTGTTTGCTGATAAGCGATCAATTCGTAATCTCCAAATTTTGTTTTTGCAGGAAACTCATCAATACGTTTTACTAACGATTCGTTTTCTAAACGGTAAGCAATTAAATCTTCAATTGAAATAATTTTTAAATCGAATTTCTTTGCAATTTCTAATAATTCAGGAAGACGAGCCATTTCTCCATCTTCTTTCAAGATTTCAACAATACATCCGGCAGGATAATGACCAGCCATGCGAGCCAAATCAACTGCGGCTTCAGTATGTCCCATACGAACTAAAACACCTCCGTCTTTTGAGATTAAAGGAAAAATGTGTCCCGGTTTTCCTAAATCGTCTGGATTTGTATTTTCATCTATTAAAGCCTGAATAGTTTTAGAACGATCTGAAGCGGAAATTCCTGTTGTACATCCATGTCCTTGTAAATCGACAGATACAGTAAAATTAGTTTCGTAAATCGCAGTATTATGACCAACCATGAGGTCTAAACCTAAAGCTTTACATCTTTGTTGTGTCAATGGAGTACAAACTAATCCACGTCCATGTGTCACCATAAAGTTGATGATTTCTGGCGTAGCAAATTCAGCAATACATAGGAAATCTCCTTCATTTTCACGATCTTCATCGTCAACTACAATGATAACTTTTCCTTGTTTTAAATCTTCTAAAGCTTCTTCAATTGTGTTTAATTGAGATGATCTATTTTCCATTGTTTTATATTATTGATAACGAGAATGTTCCTCGTTTTTGTTTGTTTTCTTAAACTTACTAAAGTATTTTACAATAGGATCTATGTAAATGCTGATGTTAAATATTTCTGAATCTTGGTTGGCTTTGAAGCAGAAAAGTAATGAAAATGGAAGTGCAATAATATTAGCTGCCCAAGCTGCTAGTGTAGGGTCTATTTTTCCATTTTTAGCCATATTTTCGGCAGAGAAATTCAAGATAAAATAAATAACAAAAATGATAATAGAAATAATCACAGGCATTCCGATACCACCTTTTTTTACAATGGCTCCCAGTGATGATCCAATCAAAAAGAAAATAATACAAGTTACGGCATACGAAAAGTTACGTTGGTAATGAATATTAACTTTTGAGTATAACTTTTCACGATGAATAATTTCTTGTTCTGAAAATGATAGATTTTCTTGGTCACGATTTATCATTTGTACAGATTGATTCAGAATTCGATCTCGATCCTGAGTTGAATATTCTTTCAGATCGAAAACCATACTTGTTTTAACTGAATCTATTTCTTTTGTTTTGTTCGAGTAATAATAATTCTGTGTGAATATATTTGTTTTTAGATCTTTGTAATATTTTTTGTAATCGGTATTTAAAGAGTCGATTAAATGTCTTAACCCTTTTCCATCTAAATATTTATATGAGTTTCCAGGATCTTCATCTTTTCCGGAATTTAAAATATCTGAAATATCAATGTAATAATTTAGTGTATCAAATTTAGTATATTGATTTTCTTGTCGTCTGCGTTGCTCAAAGTTTTTATCTTTGATGTTATCTGTGTAAGCAATTCCATCAAAAAGTTCCATTTTTAGATAATGGTTATCATTTTTATCAGGCGCTAGATTTCCTTTTTTCGCAATAATCGTCATCGCATCTTCTCCAGAGGGTGTATTTTGATGAACAAAAACATCTTCCAGTTTTTCAGAATTTTCACCTGAAACCTTATTGATTTTCATTTGAAAACCCGGAACTGTTTCAATAAAAACGCCTTCTTTCATACTCACAGTCGGTTTCGTTTGTATGATATTAAAGTACATTGTACGGGCCTTCTGTTGCGAATAAGGCATGACCTTATCACCGAAGAAATATAGTCCAATTGACATTAGTATTACTAAAGCAAAAAGTGGAGCAAGGATTCGTGTTAAAGAAATTCCGGAAGCTTTCATGGCTGCCAATTCGTATCGCTCACCAAAACCTCCCATGGTCATAATAGAACCTAGAAGAATAGTAAGTGGCAGAACAAGTTGAACAACATTAATTCCTAACCAAAAAAGTAATTCAGTTATAGTATACCATTCTAAACCTTTTCCAACAAATTTTTCCATCTGTTGCCATGCAAATTGCACGATGAAGATGAAAAATAAGACACTAAAGATGAAAAAAAATGGACCTAAAAAGGTCTTAATTAAATACCGGTCAAGCTTTTTAAACATTGATTATAATTGAGTAATAATATAGCCTTGCGACTTATATTTCTTTTGGTCAAAGTTAAAGTAACTTTTGTGAATAAGTAAATTTTGAACATAATCTTTTACAACGATAGATGTGGTATCTCCATTTTTACCATATTCTTTGTAATCGTAGATTTGATTATTTGCCATATTTATTCCCAAAACCGAATATTTAATCGTAGAAGTCTTAGTTGGTGTTAATTTTATATATTGAATGGTGTTCCCTCCAATCGTTTTTTTATCGGTTAATGTATAACTAAAATCAGTACGATATGTATTTAAAACTTTCGTTGGTGTTAAGAAATCGTCGGTGTTCGAAGCATTCGAAATTGTCACTTCTTTATCGTCTTTAGAAATTGTATACAGTTTTGTTCCGGTATAAATTTGATTGATATCACCTACATTTAAATTGAACTTTTGTTTCATCGAAAAAACTTCTCCCGAACGATTTGTCGATTTTCCATTTACAACATGACTAAAATCGAATTTAATGTAATAAGAATTTGCGTTAGTGTATTTTGCGTAAACTTTGTCTAAGATTTGTTTTGCCGATTGAGCATTCAATGTTCCAACCCCTACTAATAAGAGTATGAAAGAATAGATTAACTTTTTCATACAATTTAATTTTCTATCTGTTTTTAATAAAATTTAATTCAAATTATTCAACAACTGTTCCAAACTCATGTCGTCTTGAATCAAGACTTGACGAGCTTTACTTCCTTCAAAAGGACCAACAATTCCTGCCGCTTCTAATTGATCGATTAAACGTCCGGCACGGTTGTATCCTAATTTTAATTTACGTTGCAATAAAGATGCAGAACCTTGTTGATTCATGACAATTAATCTTGCCGCATCTTCAAATAAAGCATCACGATCCGATAAATCAACATCTAAAGATGAACCACTTTCTTCACCTACATATTCCGGTAAATGCATAGCATCTGGATATCCGCGTTGTTCGCCAATGAATTCAGTAATTTTATCAACTTCCGGTGTGTCAACAAAGGCACATTGCAAACGAACCAATTCATTTCCTGTTGTGTACAACATATCTCCTTTTCCAATCAATTGATCAGCTCCCGGAGAATCTAAAATTGTTCTAGAATCTATTTTTGAAGTTACACGGAAAGCTACACGACCCGGGAAGTTTGCTTTAATAGTTCCGGTAATCACATTTACAGATGGACGTTGAGTGGCAACAATTAAATGTATACCAACGGCTCGTGCCAATTGAGCCAAACGCGCAATAGGCAATTCAACCTCTTTACCTGCAGTCATGATTAAATCAGCAAACTCATCCACGATTAAAACAATATAAGGAAGAAATCGATGTCCGGCTTCCGGGTTTAATTTACGTTGTTTAAATTTTGCATTGTACTCTTTGATGTTACGGACAAAAGCATTTTTAAGTAATTCGTAACGGTCGTCCATTTCAATACAAAGCGAATTTAATGTATTAATTACTTTCGCATTGTCCGTAATAATAGCTTCTTCAGCATCTGGTAATTTTGCTAAATAGTGGCGTTCTATTTTAGAATAAAGGGTTAATTCGACTTTTTTAGGGTCAACCATCACAAACTTTAATTCTGATGGGTGCTTTTTGTAGATTAAAGACGCAATAATTGCATTCAATCCTACCGATTTACCTTGTCCCGTTGCACCAGCCATTAATAAGTGCGGCATTTTAGCTAAATCTGCTACAAAAGTTTCATTTGTGATTGTTTTACCAAAAGCGATAGGCAATTCCATTTCAGCATGCTGAAATTTCTGGGAAGCAATAACAGAATGCATCGACACCATTGAGGGGTTTGAATTGGGAACTTCAATACCGATTGTTCCTTTTCCGGGAATAGGGGCAATGATACGAATACCAAGAGCAGCCAAACTTAAGGCAATATCATCTTCAAGGTTTTTAATTTTAGAAATACGAACTCCGGCTTGAGGAACAATTTCGTAAAGCGTTACAGTAGGACCAATAGTTGCTGTAATTTGAGAGATACCAATTCCATAGTTTGCTAAGGTTTCGATAATCTTATTTTTGTTCAGTTCTAATTCCTTCTGATCAATTAACGTATTTCCGTTATCATATTTTCTCAATAGAGAAAGAGGTGGGAATTGATAATTAGGTAGATCCAAACGTTGGTTATATTCGCCTTGCTCTTCAACTAGTCGTGCAGAAGTTGCTTCAAATTCTTCTTCTTCATCAATGTGTTGAACTTTTAATTCGAGATTCGTTGGTATTTCTTCAGAAATAACTTCTTGTGTATTTATTTCAAAAGCCGGGGTAAAATCAATAGCATCGTTTTCTTCATCTAAATCTTCCACAACCAAAGGTGTGATATTAAGAGGTGTTTCTTCCAACTGCTCTTCAGCTTGAGGTGGATGAACAGTAAAATCCTGTTGAAATGGTTCGTTAGGATTTAGAGTATGTGGTTGAACTGTTTCTTCAACCAAGTCTAATTCTTCAATCAAATCTTTTTCTTGTTGTTTCTCAGCTTCTTTATTGAATTGATTAATCTTATCCTGTTCTTCTTTTTCTTTACGTTGTCTTAGTTCGAGTTGTTCTTTTTTGATTCGTTGTTGTTCTTTCTCAATCCGTTCAAGTTCTTTTTGCTTTGCGCGTTCTTCCATCTTTTCTTGTATAGATTGATAAGTCATTCTGAAATGAATGACACAATAAATCAATAAACTAACGAATAATAATAAAATTACGCCCCACTTTCCAATAAAACTATTTAAAAAATCATTGACTTCAAATCCCATTACCCCGCAAAGCATATGTTGACCGGGAAAAGCACATCCGAAAAAAATCGGCAACCAAATCATGAAAAATATACTTTGATAAAGTGTTGTAAACGGTTTAATTTTTTTCCAATTGGTTGCGACTTTAATCCCTAAAAGGATAAAGAAAACCGGAACAAAAAATGAAACAATTCCAATTCCTTGCAAAATAAATGTTTCGCCTAGTAGAGCCCCAAACTTTCCGAAGATGTTTTCTGCAGTTTCGCTTTTGTCTAATAGATCGGAGATCTGACTTTGATCCATTAAACCATTAAAAAAATAAGATAAAAATGAAACAAACAATAACAATCCAAGTACTAAAAATAGAATACCTATAATTGTTTTTATGATTTGCTTTTTAGGCGTTTTAGGTGTTTCCTGAGTGTTTTTTATAGCCATTTTAAGGTTGAGTATAATTGAGGCAAAAATAATAAATCTTTGACAGACGAATCTAACGAAAAGTATTTAAATTTACTAAAATTGCAACGGTTTTTAACTCAATTCGCTATAGGTTTTTATTTTTTGCATGATTATCTTTCCAAATCAGATTTCCTTTGTGCATTAAACCTACGGTTGGAGACATTCTGGCAACAGCTTCCGCGGAACAACTTGCATCAATTAAAACAAGACTTGCTTCATCCCCTGCTTTAGGCCATTGCATGGATCCGTTGTTATCTAATGGAACAATATTTTTTGTAGCAAAACCTAAAGTTCTTGATAAATCATATTCGGTTTCCCAGCTATACAAATCAGCAATTAGATTTGCTTTTTGTAACATGTTTCCTGTACCAAAGGTACTCCAGTAATCTTGTACATTATCATTTCCAATCAATACTTCGACGCCGTTTTTTACTAGCGTTGGAATAGGCATTTCAACTTTATTTCGGAATGGAACTGATGAGACAATCCCTATTTTTGCTTCTGCTAATTTTTCAGCTATCTTTTGCGTTTCATTTTTCGATAAATGTGCCAGGGCAAAGGCATGACTTATATAGGTTTTTCCTCTCAGGTCAGGGTTTCTCAATGTTTGATCAATCAGATATTCAATTGTACGCATGCCTTCTTTTCCACTGTCATGTAAGTGAATATCAATTCCTTTTTTATTGTCTAAAGCTAATTGAATTGTAAAATCAATTGCTTTTTCAATATTTTGATCAATACTAAAAGGATCTAATCCTCCAACAAAAGCAACATTGTCCAATTGTGCAGCTTCTTTCATTAGTGAAGCTGAATCTGTGTAATATAAACCATGTTGAGGAAAAGCAACTAATTCTGCACTGAAAGTTTCTTTCTTGTTTTCTAATGCTTTTTCTAAATTTTCTAATGATCGAAGACCGGAAGTCGTTTCGACGTTAAAATGTGTTCGGCCAAAGGTAGTTCCATGATTTTGTAATGAATTGATAAGTAATTCTGCTCGTTCAACAGATGTTTTTAACAATTCCGGAATAATTTCCTGCTCGTAAGCAATCATATCTGCAACAGTTCGACGTTTTGGTGAAAGTGCTTGCCAAGGCAGTCCGTACAAAGTTTTGTCTAGATGCACGTGCATATCCTTGAAAGCAGGTAACATTAATAGACCTTTTGCGTCTATTGTATTTGTAGCTAATTTGTTATTCGTACTTATTTTTTCAATTTCACCATTTTTTATTTCAACAGAAAACAAATCTGTTTTTGTACCAATAATTCCGGATTCATCTTCAAGAAAGCCTGTTTCCAACCGTACATTTTTTAAGGTGTAATTTCCTTCTGAGTGGGCTATATAATTTGTTTGCATGATGATTTATGATTTAATTATGGTTACGATTTCCTTGTAACCTCTTTGTTGTGCATGTTGCAAAGGTGTTATTCCATCACGGTCCGGAATATCCATTTTCGCACCGGCATCTTTTAATATCTGAACAATTTGTTGATATTTTTTGCTTCCGTCGCCCAAAATAATAGCTTCCATCAATCCTGTCCATCCCAATCGGTTGACATGATCTATAGGATAATTTTTAGTGTTTGCGAGCAGTTTTACCGTTTCTATATGTCCACGTTCGCAAGCTGGAATTAATGCAGAACCGTTGTAACGGTTGAAAACATCGAAACGAGCACCATGATTCAAAAATAACTGAACCAATTCAGTTTGTCCACTGGTACCGGCGTATAAAAAAGGACTATCCAGATTATCGGCTTGTTGATTAACATCTGCTCCGTATTTAACCAGTAATTTAGCCATTTCGATATTCGTTTTATTGGTTGCAATTAATAATAAAGAACGGCGACTGTTATCAGTTGTGTTTACGTCTGCACCATTTTCTAATGCTTTTCTAACAGCTTGTATATCGTTATTTTTGACTGCATTCAAAATATCTTTTTCATTCATAATTTCTGTATTTGAATTTTCTGTTGGAGTAGAATAGCATGAAGTGACCGTTGCTATCATAGCCATTAATGTTAAAACTGTTTTCATAATCACATATTTTTTAAAGAATGAAATACTGAATTAAAAGTTCAGTTAATAAATGATGTTTCCTTTTATAATTAAAGAACGAACAGGAGATATTCTTGAGACTGCTTCTGCAGAACAACTGGCATCTATCAAAATGATATTCGCATCACCTCCTTCTTTTGGCCATTGTTGTACACCTTTGTCATCCAAAGGAATTGGTCCTGTTGTTGCCAACTTCAACATCCTTGATAAACCAAATTCTGAGGTTTGACCATACAATTGAGCAGCAAGATTTGCCTTTTGTAAAACACTTCCTGTTCCCATTGTATTCCAATAATCAACAATGCTATCGTTACCTGTCATTACATTTACATTGTGTTTAAGTAAGGTAGGGATTGGCATGACGAGACTTCCGAATGGAATAGTAGACACAATTCCAATCTGAGCAGCTCCTAATTGTTCGGCAATAGCTTCTTGTTTTGTTTTGTCCAAAGTGGCTAATGCAAAAGAATGACTGACGAAAGTTTTACCTTTTAATTGAGGATTTTCGTTTACTTTTTTGATTAAATAATTAATTGTGTCATGGCCGGACTTTCCAGATTCGTGCAAATGAATATCAATTCCTTTGTTATGATCTATAGCTAATTGAATCGTCGCATCCATTGTTTTTTCGATTGCGCCATCCACATTTGTAGGATCTAAACCTCCAATGTAGTCAATATTCATTTTTGCAGCTTCTTTCATATATGGAAGAGAATCTGTATAAAACAAACCATGTTGGGGAAAGGCAACTAATTCGGCACCGAAAGAATCTTTTTTATTCGCTAAAGCGATTTCTAAATTCTTCAATGAATCTAATTTAGAAGTCGGTTCAATATTGACATGACTACGGGCAAATCCAGTTCCGTACGATTGTAATAATTCAATTAATTTTTCAGCTTTATAAGTCGATTTTTTTAGCATTTCAGGTAATACTTTTTGCTCCAATTCGATCATTCCTTTAATTCCTCCTGAACGACGAACTGCACGCCATCTATCTGCGTACAAGGTTTTGTCTAAATGAATGTGCATGTCTTTGAAAGATGGTAACATCAACAGGCCTTTCGCATCAATAGCTTTTGCATTCAATTGATTTGGACTAATTTTTTTGATTTTTCCATTTGCAATTTCAATCGTAAAAAGATCTGTTTTTGTCCCAATGATTTCATCATTTTCATATTCGAAACCAGTTTCCAAACGAACATTTTTTAATGTAAAATTTCTTGGTTTTGTAAGGTCAGTTTTATCTAATTGAAAATCTGGTGCTGCTTGTAAAAATCCAGGTAAAAAAGAAAAACCTGCTAATCCTAAAGCTGAATTTTTAAGAAAATCTTTACGAGATATATTGTTATTCATTATGATCTTTAATTTGTTTAGAACAAAGTACTTGAAATAATGTTTATTAGAATATTACAAAAACTGCAGATACTTGTAAGATTTATAAATAAATCTTTTATCAGTGTGAATAATCTATTTTTGAATTCGAAATTGAGTAGGTGTGCTACCTGTTTGAGCTTTAAAGAAATTAGAAAAATAGGCATGATCAGAAAAACCTAATTCATAAGCAATTTCTTTGATCGAAAGATGATCTGATTTTAAGAGTCTTTTAGCTTCTATATACACTCGTTGTTGAATAAGTTGAGTAGCCGAAACTTTTAAATGTTTTTTGCACAAAATATTCAGGTAATTAGCAGAAATATGTAATTTATCAGCATAAAAAGCTACAGACTTCTCTTCTTTGTAAAATTCATCAATTAGCATATTAAATTTAGCTAATCTGGGATTGGATTGATAAACTTTAAATTCGGTAAAAATATGTTCCGCTTCTTTACTTACGATTGCAGCAATAACAGCTGCTCGTGCATGAATTAAATGGACCAACGAGTTTTCTGATTTTAATTCTTCTTTAATGGCATCAAATTCATACATCAATTTCGAGAAAGCCTCGTCTGATAATTTGATGACAGGATGATTTTGGTAATTGGTAAATGAGAAACGGAAATATGGCGCAAATTGTTCGAAAAATGATCGTTCCGTCATCAATTGATAACCAATTGTTCCGTCATTGATAGCCCACTTATGCATTTGTCCCGGGAACAAAACATGTATTTCCCGATTTCCAATCGGGTAATCTTTAGAATCTATACTATGTGTGCCTGAAGCTTTGTCAAAAAGTATAATGACAAAGAAATCGTGCTTGTGCGGTTTATCTATATGTCGTTCGCCGTGCAATTCGTTAAACAATAATTCGTCTCGACCAGCAAGCTGTCCTTGTCGAAAACCTTGTATACTGATGATAGGTATTGAATCTTGACTTTCGGAATTTTGCATTTTATTAGAAATTAAGAAAGAATTAGAATAATGTCCGGAATAATTTATAATTTTTTACTTGTGGAATTTATAAAAAAAATCGGAATTGAGCGGTGAGAATTGAAAGAATTTTTATTAGAAAGTTAAAACCATTATATTTGCAATTGTATGGAAAATTTTGTTGTTTCAGCCAGAAAATATCGCCCGCTAAATTTTGAAGATGTAGTAGGACAAGCGTCTATTACAAATACTTTGGAACAGGCGATAAAGTCAAACCAATTGCCACAAGCTCTTTTATTTTGTGGACCAAGAGGAGTAGGAAAAACAACATGCGCACGAATTTTGGCGCGCAAAATCAATGAAGAAAATGGTGTAGAAGGTGATCAGGATTTTGCGTTCAATATTTTTGAATTAGATGCAGCTTCAAACAATTCGGTTGACGATATTCGAAATTTGATAGATCAGGTTCGTATTGTTCCACAGATAGGAAAGTATCGTGTGTACATTATTGATGAGGTTCATATGTTGTCTACAGCTGCTTTCAATGCTTTTTTGAAAACGTTGGAAGAACCGCCTGCGCATGCTATTTTTATTTTGGCGACTACAGAAAAACATAAGATTATTCCTACAATTCTTTCTCGTTGTCAGATTTACGATTTCAAACGAATAGGAGTTGAAGAAATCAAAGGTCATTTGAAAAATGTCGCAGGAAAAGAACAGGTGACATTTGAGGATGATGCCTTACATTTGATTGCACAAAAAGCAGATGGAGCCTTGCGCGACTCATTGTCAATTTTTGATAGAATGGCAACTTTTACGAATAAAAACTTAACGTATTCTTCAGTTGCCGAAAACTTAAATGTTCTGGATTACGATTATTATTTCAAGATGACAGATGCTTGTTTGGAAAATGATATTCCACAAGCAATGTTACAATTGAATGATATTTTGAATAAAGGGTTTGATGCTCATCTTTTTATATGCGGTTTAGGTGCTCATTTTCGAGATTTATTGATGGCAAAAACTGCGAATACAGTAAGTTTATTGGAGGTGGGAGAACGAATAAAAGCAAAATATTTGGAGCATGCACAAAAATGTTCAGCAGTGTTTTTATTTGGAGCAATTGAAATTTGTAATGAAGCAGATTTAAATTATAAATCGAGTAAGAATCCACGTTTGACAGTTGAAATTGCCTTAATGCAATTGGCCTCTTTGACAGCAGAAGAAAATGGGCTTAAAAAAAAAAGTATAGAATAGTTCCACCTACATTTTATTTTTCGGAACAACAAGAACATTCAAAAGTCACTGATCCTCAGGTTCAACAAATTACTTCGGTTCAAATCAATGAACAACATTTATCATCGTCGGTTTCTCACGTAAACAAAACGTTGATCTCTGATGAAATCAAAGAATATACGCGTGCTGCTAAACCAATTAAGGCAAATAGAAGTTCCTCATTTAGTTTGAAAATGGCTTTACCTGGCGCAAAGGTAGAAGAACATCAAGAAGAAATTTTACGGAATGATTTGCCTCGGGAAGAATTCACTCTCGAGCAAGTAAAAGAAGGTTGGAAGCGGTTCTTGGATCGATTAAAAATTGAACATAATATTCCGTCATACAATGCTTTGATGACTACAAATCTTGATTTGGCAGGGGATGAAGTGATTTTTGAGTTTACTTCACATTCATCAAAACAAGAGTTTGAAGAGTATAAAGATAGAATTAGAAATAGCCTGAGGGTGTTTCTTAAGAATCACTATTTTACGATACAAATTAAGTTTTCGGAAAAAGAAGCAGAGAATCATATTTTATCCAATAAAGAGAAATTTGAGAAATTATTAGATAAAAACCCCATTTTGTTAAAATTAAAAGAAGAATTTGGGTTAGATTTGTATGATTAATGAAAGTTTCTTATTAAACTTGCAATAAATTTTTATAAATAATGAAAAAAGTTCTTTTAGGGATTTTTGTTGTTGCGTCGTTAGCGTCTTGTAACAAAGGAAAATCTGTAGACAAATTAGAAAATGACGATCAAAAAGCGTCATATGCATTTGGTACTGGGCTTGGAGAGCAAATCAAAGGTCTTGGAGGGCGATTAGTTGAGACAGATAGTATCAACTATGATCAATTAGAAAAAGGGATCAGAGATTATTTAAAAGCTGGAAAAGAAAGTAGAGAATCATATGCTATTGGTCAGCAAGTTGGTCAACAAATTGAGACGGTTATCAACCAACAACAATTGGATCAAATGGACAAAGATATTATTGTTCAAGGGATTATGGATGTTGTACGTCACAAAAAATTGTTGATTACACAAGAAGCCGGAATGGGTATTTTGGATACTTATGCAAAAAATAACCAACAAAAATTAGTGAAGAAAAATTCAGATGAATCTGCTAAATTAGTAGAAGAAAAGAAAAAATCTTCAGGTGCTAAATCAACTGCTTCAGGACTAGTTTATGTGGTAGAGAAAGAAGGAAATGGTGCAAAGCCAACTATAAATAGTATTGTTAAAGTAAAATACACTGGTAAAATTTTAGCTACTGGTAAAACGTTTGATAGTACAGATAAAAACCCGGAAGCAAAAGGAGGTGTTGAATTTCCTTTGAGCCAAGTTATTCCTGGATGGTCAGAAGGGTTACAGTTAATGTCTAAAGGAGCTAAATACAAATTCTATATTCCTGCTAACTTAGGTTACGGTGAAATGGGAGCGCCAGGTGGACAAATTGGACCAAACCAAGCATTAGAGTTCGAAGTAGAGTTGGTAGACTTTAAAGAAGGACAAGCTGCTCCGCAAGGACAGCCAGGTGCGCAAGGTCAAGGTTTATCAGAAGAGCAAATCAAAGAGTTGCAAAAACAATTTGAAGCCCAAGCTCAACAAGGTAAATAATCTTAGATTACATATAAATAAAAAATCCCACTCCATGAGTGGGATTTTTTATTTATAGATTATTATTTTAAATAATTAAAAATCTGATTTGCTTCGACAGAACCTTTTTTGATGGTGATTAAGTTTTTATCCTTATCAAATAAATAGAAGGTAGGAATGGATGTTGGCTGAAAAATAGGACCGAACTCGTAGTTTGAATCATATAATAACTCAACATTTTTATTGTCAACAAATTTTGGGGCATGTTGCTTTAAGAAAGGTAAAACATCTTTTGCTTCATACTCTGAGACCAGAATAACTTGTGTGTTTTTTAAATGTTCGTCGTAATTATTATTAAAATGATTCAGCGCCAATTGGCAATGAATACATGTTGGCGAAAATAGTGCGATTAATGTTTGTTTTCCTTTTTTGATATCTTTTGAATTAAAAATTCCATCAGATTGCATTTTAACAAAAGAAAATTCGGGAATTGTTTTTAAGGTGTTTTCTGTTTGTGCAAATGAAAAAACGGAACAGAAAAATATCAATAAAGCAGTAAGTTTTGTTTTCATATATTTCAAAATAATTTTGAGGGAAGTTAAGCCAATTCTACAATAAATAAAAGCGACAGTTTATAAAACTGCCGCTTTCCTATTTTAAAATGCTAAAAATATGTTTTAACTCTGAGAAAAATTAGAATTTAAATACAATTTGTCCGGCCATATTGAATGGATCAATTTGGTTGATGTATCCACCACGATAATATGAGTTATATCCGATTTCGTCTGTAATGTTATTAAAGAATAAACGGAAATCAAATCTTTTTAATGAATAACCAACTTGAGCATTAAGCGTTGTGTATTCTGGCATTAAGAATGGTTTTACACCTGGTGTTGTATTGTGTAAAAATGTTTTTTGAGCGTATTCGTTTACAGGGCGAGAACCTACATAATATACACCTGCAGATAAGGAAAGTCCATCAACAAATGAGTTTGTGTTTTGGAATTTGTATTGTATCCAGGCATTGGCTGTATTGTATGGAGCGTTCATTGGTCGAGATCCATTTACATAAGCAGGAGAATCTTCGTATGTAGCATCTAAATAAGCATATCCTAATAAGACTTGTAAATTAGGTAATATACGTCCAGAAATATCAAATTCAATTCCTTTGCGGTTAAGATTACCAGCTAAACCATAGTATCCAGTTGCATTACCTGCATCATTAAGAACTTGATAAGAAAGATTTTCATTTTTCATATCAAAATATGTAACATTTGCTCTGAAACGATCGTTGAACCATGATGTTTTTACTCCTGTTTCAAATTGTTTTGTTCTTGATGTTCCAACTGTTCCTCCTTGTTCTAATGGATTTGTTGCACTTCTTAAACTTGAAGTTGTTGTATACGAACCGAAAATGTTTATATTTTTTGTAGGAGAAAGCATTAAACCAATCATAGGATCTAAAACATCTTTAGAATTAACTCCGGAATATGACCATCTCAATGCCCCAACAACTTTCACATAATCTGTTATACTAAGATGATGTTGTGTCATAAAACCATAGTAATATCCTTCATCAAGGGGAGAAGAAGTGTTAATATTTAGTTGACTCCAATCAAAATTAGAAGGCATAGTATTGTCAATTGTTCCTAATACATTTTCAATGTTTTTACCAGGAACAGGAATAGATGTTGTATAAATAGGATCTCCGTTTTGATCTTTTCTTCCGGTATCTATTTGAGCACTTCTTGAATCTACACGATATGTTGTGTAATCATATCCTGCTTGCCAATTCCATGTTAATATTCCTGATTTAAATTCTTTCCCCATTACATCAATCTGAATAGTTGAATTTCTATCGTTACGGGTAGATCGGCTTAAACTTCTTGAACGTTGATTATATAAAGTTTCACCATCCTTTTTGATTAATCCTAATCCTGTTCCTTGCTGATCTCTGTCATTATAAGAAGCATAATATGCAGCGCGAACACTAATCTTATCTGTCAAATTTCTAGTAGCTCGAAGTGAGTAAGTAATTGCTTCGCTCTTATCAAAATCAGTATTAAAACCTAAGAATCGATGTCCCATATTAGCTAAAGCTTGTACGTCATCTCCGGCTAAGTTAACAGTTCCTCTGTCTGGTACTCCGTCAAAATCTAAATAATCCATTTCTGCGATTACTTCTGTTTTTTCATCAGGTCTCCATGCTACAGAAGGTTGGATATAAAATCTTTTACTGTTGACAACATCTCTATAACTATCAGCTTGTTGGTAGGCACCATTTATTCTAAAAGCAAATGTTTTTGCTTCATCAACAACACGTTGAACATCAAATGTTGTACGGATTTGATTCCAAGATCCAACACGCAATCCAATGTTTCCAGAATTATTAAATCGAGGTGTTTTAGTAACTAAATTTATAACACCACCAGCAGAACCTAATCCGTTTCCTACACCTTGTGTAATAGCTGCAGAACCTTTTATAACTTGGATAGATTCAATTCCTTGCATATCAGAAATTGCTCCAGCTGTTCTAAAATCAGAATCTTGTCTCACTCCATTTCTTAATACAGGAGTTCCACGATATCCACGAATAGACATTGATTCACGGTTTCCTCCATAAGAACCAAACAACGTGACACCAGGGACATTACGAGCTGCATCTGTAATGGTTAGAGCTCCTTGTTCTTCAATTAATTTTTCTGAAATTGTAGATATAGTTTGTATTTGTTGATTTGGCGAAACAGGAAAACGGGTAATAGCTTCTAACCCTCTTTGTTTTTTATTTCGGTCTCCAAAAATTTCAACTTCTTGTAAATTATTGATAGAATCTTTCTTCTCCTTAGTTGTTTCCTGTGCAAAAGCAGCTGAAAAACTAAGTAAAGTAAGTGTTGCGAGTAGAAGTTTATTCCTTTTCATATGTTATCTATATTTAATCTAAATAAATTAATGGTGCAAATTTAATTAGACTTAGTATAAATAAAAAAAATAAATCGGCTGATAGTTATCACCTATAGCCGATTTGTTAAATATTTTAAGAAAATGTTACTTATTCAAAGAAAGAAAAATGTACGTTTCCGTATTTTTTATGCTGAATGAAATTGGGATGATCTTCAAAAGAAATACCTGAAGGATGTTCTAATACAAAGTTTCCTCCTTCTTCTAACCATTGATTATCCATGATGAGATGAGGAATTTTTTTGTAGGTTTCTTCATCTAAATCGTAAGGAGGATCAGCAAAAATGATATCAAACTTTTTAATAGGTCTTTTGTCCAGGTATTTAATCACATCACTTTTTACAGTGGAAATCACATCATCTAACTTTAACTGTTTTGCTGTATCATCTAAAAATTTTACACAGCCATAAAAATTATCGACAGACGTTACTTTTTTTGCTCCTCGCGAAGCAAATTCTAACGAAATACTTCCTATTCCTGAAAATAAATCTAAGACGGTAATCTCGTCAAAATACCATTCGTTGTTTAATATATTAAATAAAGCTTCTTTCGCGAAGTCTGTTGTAGGGCGCACCGGTAAGTTAGTTGGTGCTGTGATTCTTTTTCCTTTTAATGTTCCTGAAATGATTCGCATTCGAATAATTTATATAATGTAAAATATAGTCCAAGTTGTTTGTCTTCTTCGTTGAACGAAATATGACGAACGTACTTTTTTAACGTTTCGTAATAATCGGGCGAATTTAATAAATCGCCAAAAGCATATAAAGAAACCGTATTTGGACTAATATTTAATTGATTTAATGTATACAAAATGTAAAACAAAAAGTCTTCTTTCGTTTTTGTTTCAAATAGATTATAAAAAATAAATTCTCCATTGCGCAACACACAAACTTCTAATTTTTGATGCATTAAATTGATATAAATTTCATCGTTTTTCGAGTTGATCATTCCGTAATCAATCAAAAATTTACCCGAATGGTACAAACGTGCATTTTGCAAGTTAGGTAACGTAAGTAAAATATCTTTCAGCGGATAATGAATATTATAGATAATCGAAGCTTCTACATTTTCTAACGGACAATCTATCGCCAATTCGACCGGATTGTAATTAGAAAGTGATAATAATTCTTCGAAAGGTTTACGTGAAAATTGATTCGGAACAAGATTTATCGTCGTGGATAAAAAACAAATATGGACAAAATCGTACTCTTGTAATAACGTCAAATTTGAGCGCAATTCATGTTCAATTTCAATCTCCGTTTTGTTAAGATTTGTAAAATCCACGGAATAGTCATAAACATCCGAAAACGAAGTCGATTCTCCGTCGGTTGTTTTGGTAATATAACTAAGCATATCGTGTGATAGTAAAATCGCTAACGAACGTTGAGTTGTTTTTGACATAAATTTTTCTTTATCCTTGGATTTTTAACTCGCTGATTAAGATGTAAATTAATCCTAATGAAATCAAAAATAACAAAATTTTGAACGCAATCTTCATACAGAAAATTTATTTCGGTAAAGATAGTACAATTATTTTGTTGATTAAAAATGCATTTCAGCCGAATCTACTTTAAATTTACAGAAATTTGAAATAAAAGAAGTGAAAAAAATAGCCGTAATTCCTGCACGATATGCAGCTTCTCGTTTTCCCGGAAAACTAATGGAGCAGTTAGGAGATAAAACCATCATTAGAATGACGTATGAAAATGTTGTGGCAACTCAACTGTTTGATGATGTTTTTGTCGTCACAGATTCTGATTTGATTTTTAATGAAATTGTCAATCATGGCGGAAAAGCAATTAGAAGTAAAAAAGAACATGAAACAGGAAGCGATCGAATAGCGGAAGCTATAGAAAATATTGAATGTGATATTATTTTAAATGTGCAAGGAGACGAGCCATTTGTTAACAAAAAAGCATTGGCAGATTTACTTTCTTCTTTTGACGGAAAAATTGGACAAACAGTTGATGTCGCAACGTTAAAAGAATCTATTACTGGAGAAGAATCTATTAACAACCCTAATTTTGTAAAAGTGGTAACGGATAGCAATAATTTTGCACTTTATTTTTCTCGTTCTCCTATTCCGTTTGCAAGAGAAGATGGCTTCACTCCAAAATATTTTCGTCATTTAGGAATTTATGCATTCAGAAAGGAAGCATTATTGAATTTCTCGAAATTAATGATGCGCCAAAATGAGAAAGCAGAAAAATTAGAACAATTGCGTTACTTAGAATACGGAATGAAAATTAAAGTAATCGAAACTGAATCAATAGGAGTAGGAATTGATACGCCTGAAGATTTGGAACGTGCAAAAAAGTATTTATCCACTATTGTTAAAAAATAATATGTAAACCTTTTATCAATTATCTTTGGCCTGAAAAATCACCTATACTTAGTTTGAAAACGAAATAATTAAGTTAATTCGTCTTAAAATAAAAATTTCGGTATGAATGTTGTTGTAAAAATGTAATAAATAAGTAAATTAGTGATTATGAGTGATTCATGGAAAGAATTTGGAACTGAAGGATTAATAGAAAAAAGATCTTTTCTAGTTTCAAAGGATGGTTTGGTAAAAAAAATGTATACCGGCCAAGATAAATATAAAATTTTAGAAGGAGCGATTAATAATGGATATCGTGCAATTTGGGTAACTAAAGCAGACGGAAAGCGTACAGCTAAATATGTGCACAAAATGGTTGCAGAAACTTTTTTGCCTAATCCGGAAAATAAAGAATATGTGGTGCATTTGGATCACAATAAATTGAACAATGCAATTGATAACTTGCAGTGGGCAACTTTAGATGAATGGAAGGAGCACAACAAAGATTTATTCAGAATGATGAAAGGGCGTTCTCGTTTGGATAGTATTCCAAACAGTAAATTAACAGAAGCGCAAGTAATTCGTTTAAAAAAGAAATTAATCGATCCGAACAGAAAGACTAAAATATCTACTTTAGCAAAACAATTTAATATTTCTCAAGGACAAGTTTACCGCATATTAAGAGGTGAAAATTGGTCGCATATAGAAGTTAAAAAAGACTAAAACCCATCATTTCTTTATAGAACTTTAAATTAGTTTTTATATCTTGTTCGGCAGATTGTTAAAAATGAAAAAAGTTCTTATGTTGAAATTGACGTTTACTACGCTTATGATTTCATTATTTTCTGCAACAGCTTTTGCTCAGGATGCAGAAAAAATAATCGAAAATCATATTCAGAAAACAGGAGGAGAAGCAGCTTGGAATAATTTGAACAGTGTGATCCTAAAAGGAGAAGCTATCATAAACTTAGGAGATTCTTATCCCATGATTGTTTACCATCAACGCCCATACAATAAAAAGGTTGTGTTTGTGATGAACGGGAAAGAAATCTTAAACGAAGGATATGATGGAAAAATAGGATGGACGTACAGCGAAGTTGCAAAGAAAAATGTTGCTGTCAAAGATTATAAGCCAGACTCATTCGATTCAGATATTTTGAAATATAAACAAAAAGGGTTTAAAGTAAAATTCTTAGGTACAGATAAATACGATCAAAATAATAGTTGCTATAAGATAGAATTAACAAAAAATACGAACTCTACCGTTTATTGTTTTGATAAAAATTCGTACGAAATTGTAATGGAGAAAAATAAAGATGAAACACTTTATTATTCAAATTTTAAAACGTACAATGGACTATCTTTCGCTACCAAAGTCGTAGGAAAACCTAATGAGGGAGGAGAATATGTGATAAAGTTTAATGACATAAAAATAAATCCTGCAATAGATAAGAAACATTTTAAATTCTAAATAAAAAAAGTGATTCCAAATGAGAATCACTTTTTTATTTCTATTGATTTATACTGCTTAGTAGTATAAGTTTTTTATTTTTGTACTCTGAATGAAGAAATTAAAATATGGCTTTAGACTCTATATTTGATCAAAATAAAAAATACGAGAAGAGCTTTTTTCTAAGATTATTGGAGAAAGCAAGAAAAGATTATCCAGATTCAATTTCTTTTATTGATGATTTAATCTCAAAACTTCAAAATAATATAACCTATCGATTAATTTTTCGCGAAGAACTTCAGAAAACATTCGGGAAAATTAATATTGTAAGCTATTTAGTTGATAGCGGAATTCATCTGGAAGATAATTTATTATCAATTTTCCGAAAAAAAATAATGGATTCTGTCTTGCCGGATATAGAGGACAATAATGAATTGACTTCTGTTGTGAATGAAATGTTTTATAATTCGAAAAATTTACAAGTAATTCGAATCATTCCGAGAGATAGATGGAGAAAATTCTTCGAAGTTTTGTTTCAAGATATCGAACCAGAGAATTTTAAAGGAAATGTAAATAATATTCAGAATCAGCTTTTTCAAGCAATTTCTATATTAACAGTTCGTATTACCGGAGGTTTTTCTGATAAAGAAATGATGCGTTACAGTAATGAAGTGAATTATCTTGATAATCCATTCTCTAAACTGTCTATGCAGATTAGTAATATCATCGAAAATCCACAAGCTGGATTTGATATGCTGGAAATCAAAGAAAGTATTTCCAAGTGTAAACATTTGTTAAATGATATTTTAACTCAGAAAGATTACAAAGGAATTTCGCTAAAAGTAGCTTCGAAGATAAATCGTTTGCAACAACAATTGGTTCGACTTCAAACTATTTTAAATAGTTTCAATGAATTAAAATTAAACGGAATTATTTCGTTTTATAGTCTTGCAACCAAAAAGTGGATTGAGTTTTATGCACCGAAGAATTTTATGAGTAATCAATTGAGTTCTACTGTTTATCTGATTACTTTTTTGGTCACTTACCACAATGGAAAAACGGGTGAAAAATATATTACGCAAACAGCGAAGGAATATAATAAAATGTTTTGGACGGCCTGTGGAGGAGGTTTCATTGTTTCTTTCTTATGTTTTATTAAAACAGGAATTGGAAACATCCCGGATACATCTCCTTTATTCAAAGCATTTTTCTTTAGTATAAATTATGCAGTTGGTTTTTGTGCTATTTACCTCACACATATGACGCTTGCAACGAAACAGCCTTCTATGACTGCTGCACGTTTAGCACGCTCACTTGTACCAACTTCGGGATCAGAACTAAATGTAAAAGATTTTACCACCTTATTTGCACAATTAGTGAGAAGCCAAATGATTGCGTTCTTAGGAAATGTTGTGGCCGGGTTTATGGTTTCGTTAGGGATATTCTATTTACTGAATCAAGTTTTAGGATTAGAAGTCTTAAAATATTCTAAGGCGTACCATTATTGGGAAGAAGTTGTAATCATGGATTGGCATATTTTTTATTTCGGAGGAATTGCAGGTGTTTTCTTGTTCCTTTCTGGATTAATTTCCGGTATGACAATCAATAGTCAACGTTTTAATAATATTCCTGAACGAATTTATAATCACCCAATTTTAAAAAAATCTTTCTCAGAGCGTAGAAGAAGAAAAATATCAAATTGGTTCGAAAAGAATATGGGCGGTGTTGTCGGAAATGTAGCCTTTGGTTTCATGATGGGATGTGCCTTTTTGATTGGAGATTTTACAGGACAGCCTTTTGATATCCGACATATTACGTTTGTCTCAGGGAACTTTGCCATTGGAATTGGAGGAATGGGTTATCATTATGATATTGGTCCAATGATTATTGGATTTATAGCTGTTTTTATGGTTGGCTGGTGTAATTTCCTGGTAAGTTTCATTTTATCATTATTAATGGCGATGAGATCGAATAATATTCCATTTTATAAGATTTTTGCAATGATCTCTCATACATTAAAAGCATTTTTTCGAAATCCGTTACCATTTTTTGTTCCTCCTTTGTGGACAAAAAGAAAAGAAGAAGCCTAAAAAAAATGGAAAAAAATTTAGAAAAACAATTACGTTACGATAAAGCGTATTTAAAAATGGCTTTTGAGTGGGCAAATCTTTCTTATTGTGAACGCAAAAAAGTTGGTGCAATTATTGTTAAAAATCGAATGATTATTTCTGATGGTTACAACGGTACGCCAAGCGGATTTGAGAATAAATGTGAAGATGAAGAGGGAAACACAAAATGGCATGTCTTGCACGCTGAGGCAAATGCTATTCTGAAATGTGCTACATCTACACAATCTGCGGAAGGCTCAACATTGTATATTACACTTTCGCCATGTACAGATTGCAGCAAGTTGATCTTGCAGGCAGGAATTAAACGCATTGTTTATATTCAACAATACAAAGATCTTTCAGGGTTAGAATTTTTAGAAAAAGCAGGAATTACCATTCAACATATTACAGAAGAAGAATTATACAGTTAAATGAGAAGTTTTTTCAAAGTTATTAATATCGTATTAGTTGTGATGATTATTTTCCTAATCGGTTTTATGGTGGGGAAAAAATACGATTTTGCATTCGACGAAAATAAGGATATTGTAGGTTTACAATATTCTGATAACGAACAGAAAATTCGTCGATTGGTTTCTTTGATAGACAACGAATATGTCAATGATGTGAATTCGGATAGCTTAGTTGATGATGCAATCAATTATATGGTTGGAAAATTAGATCCGCATAGTACATATATTGATAAGGCTTCTGTACAAAAAGCGGAAGAACAACTGAAAGGTGAGTTTGTTGGTATAGGAATTCAATTCCGTGTTCTGAATGATACAATTGTTGTAGAGCGTACATTGCCCGGAACTTCAAATTACGGACGACTTCAGTTTGGAGATCAATTAATTGCAGCTGATAATCAATCGTTAGTAGCAAAAGACAAGAAAGTACTTGAAAGTTTATTGAAAGGAAAGAAAGGTTCGGAGGTACAGATTTCTGTTATCCGAGATCGTAAACCGCTTTCAGTTGTCCTTAAGCGTACTGTTGTTCCTGTTCCTACAGTTACAGGAAAACATATGTTGACAAATGATATCGGTTACCTAAAACTAACGCGTTTTTCAGAAAATTCAGCAAACGAAGTTCACCAAGGATTACAGGATTTATTAGATCAAGGAATGACAACATTAGTGTTCGATTTGCGAGGAAATCCCGGAGGAATAATGCATGTTGCGGAAGAAATTGCAGATGAATTTTTAACTAAAAATGAATTGATTGTTTATACTCAAGATAAACAAAAACGAAAAAAATATATTTACGCAACCAATAGAGGTCTTTTCGAAAAAGGAAAAATTTATGTCTTAATGGACGAAAATTCAGCCTCGTCCAGTGAGATTGTAGCAGGAGCTCTTCAAGATTATGGTAGGGGAATTATTGTTGGTCGTCGTTCTTTTGGGAAAGGATTAGTTCAACGTGAAATTAATTTAGGTGATGATACAAAAGTTCGTCTAACTGTTGCAAATTATTATACACCATCTGGCCGTTCTATCCAAAAACCTTTTGATAAGAAAACAGCAAAGTATAGTGACGATTTGTATAAAAGATTGAAATCTGGAGAATTGTACACAAAAGATTCTATCAAAATAAACAAAGACTTAGAGTTTACCGCTCCTTCAGGTAAAAAGGTTTATGGAGGCGGAGGAATTATTCCGGATGAATTTGTGGCATTGGATACGAATTCAGTCGCCAACTGGTTGTATTATAATCAAGATGCAAATTATTTTGATGAGTTTTTATTCAAAAAGATATACTCTATTCACGATTTTTTCATGTTTCATAATGAAACAATTTATTTAAAATATTTCAATGCCGGAATGTACCGAAATGAATTTTTAGGAGTCTTAGGAATTCCTTCGAATGAGTTTAATCCTGTTTTTTCATCAACTGTAGATAATTACATGAAAGCAACAATTGCAGGTAGTCTATACGGCCCGCGCGCATTTTATCAAGTTTGGATGCCGGAAGATGAAATGATAAAGCGTATTTTTGAACTTGAAAAAATAACGAAGTAAATGCAGTGGAAAGATGCTTTGTATGACTACCAAATGTATCTGAAATTAGAAAAAAGAGTTTCTGTTAATACAATTGAAGGTTATCTACGTGATATTCAAAAATTAATACATTATTCGGATAAACAACCGTTAGATTATACTCAAGATGATTTGAGGGATTTTGTGCATAATTTTGCGTCTGGTGAGTATAGTGTTCGTTCACAAGCAAGGGTAATTTCCGGATTGAAAAGTTTTTTTGGTTATTTACAACTTGAAGATTTTAGAGAAGACAATCCTACTTCTTTGCTCGAAACACCAAAAATAGGAATGAAACTTCCTGATGTAATTTCGGAAAAAGAAATTGATAAAATGATTGAAGTTATTGACCTCTCAAAACCTGAAGGCCAACGAAACAGAGCAATTATTGAAACACTTTATGGATGCGGTTTGCGGGTGTCAGAACTTATAAATCTTAAAATTTCTGATTTATTTTTTGATGATGGTTTTGTACGTGTTATAGGAAAAGGGAATAAACAAAGACTTGTTCCGATTAGCGATTATACGATAAAATATATTAACTTGTACAAGGAAAGTATTCGTATTCATCTTCCTATACAAGCTGGTTACGAAGATTTTTTATTTTTAAACAGACGAGGTAAAAATCTTACGCGCGTCATGATTTTTACAATTGTGAAAGAATTATCGATCATTGCCGGAGTAAAAAAAACAATTAGCCCCCATACTTTTCGTCATTCTTTTGCAACTCATCTATTGAAAAATGGAGCTGATCTTCGTGCAATACAGTTAATGTTAGGACATGAAAGTATTACGACGACGGAAATTTATACACACGTTGATCAGGAATTTATTCGAGATGCCATTATTAAGTTTCATCCAAGGAATAAATAATTTATGTTTTTGATCTCATTTTAAAGAAAGAAGTTAGAAATTAATGATAAAATCGTTTAAATATTGTCCGAATTGTGGACATGCTATCAATAGTTTTGATTTTAGAAAAATGACCTGCGACAGCTGTGGCTTGGTTTATTACCAAAATGTTGCAGCCGCAGTTGCTGTTATTCTAAGAAAAGAAGATAAAATTTTGTTTACAGTTCGCAACAAAGAGCCAAAGAAGGGAATGTTGGATTTGGCAGGTGGTTTTACCGATCCTGATGAATCAGCTGAAAGAACTTGTCAAAGAGAAATTGAAGAAGAATTAGGCATTACGATACCATTAGAACATTTCAATTATTTTCTTTCTCAGCCAAATGATTACGAATACAAAGAAATTCCATACAAAACCTGTGATTTAGCTTTTATTGCTGATTTTCCTAATGAAGAAATTGTTCTTGAAAAAGAAGAAATTGCTGAGGTGAAATGGATTACAATCCATGAACTAAATCTTGATGAAATAGGTTTCGATTCGTTAAGAAAAGTGGTGGAAACCTATATTAAAACATTCAAGTAAATGAAAGTTGTCTAAGTATTCAAATTAAATAAATCATGAACGATGAAAAAAATACTTTTATTAAGTGCTATTCTCTTAACAGCTGTTTCGTGTAGTACGCAAAATATAGCGGTAGATTATGACCGCGATTTTGATTTTGAAACCAACAGAACATATACTTTTGCTCAAAAAGGAAACTTAGGGTTGAATGATTTAGATTCTGCAAGATTGTTTTCTTCAATGGAGAAAGGAATGTTGTACAGAGGGTTTCAAAAAACAAATGAAGGAATTTTAACTGTGGAAGTTAAACCTGAAGAATTTGTCTCAAAACAACAAAACTCGAGTGTAGGAGTCGGAATGGGAACCGGAGGTTACGGTTTCGGAGGAGGAGTTTCTGTCGGGATTCCAATCATGTCTCAAAAGCTGAATCAGAATTACACCATTTCGATGTTTGATGCAGGTCGATTGGTTTGGGAAGGAACACTTAAAATTCAAATGCCAATTAAAGCTTCTCCGGAAGTTCGGGCGAACAATATTCAGAAAGGGGTAACAAAATTATTGCAAAAGTTTCCACCTAAAAAGAAATAGTAAAAAAGCGAGAAGTTTCAACTTCTCGCTTTTTTAGTGTTATAATTTAAAAATTAATTCATTTTCTTCCGAAGGTTGGAGTTTAGATTTTTTCAAAAGTTTTAATGTTTCGGGTTGATTTACATTTGCTTTTGCTGCAATTTTTTCTAGTTTTAATTCGTTTTTTGCATAATCCACAACAGCATTTAGAACTTCCGTTCCGTACCCTTTATGTTGAAATTTACGTTTCAAACGAATATTAATCACAGGACCGTATTTTGTTTGACGCAAACCTCCCCAGCCAACAAATCGTCCGCTCTTTTTTTCATGAACACCCCAAAGACCAAAGCCATTTTCCAGGTAATGTTTTTTCATACTTTCTATAAAGAACTTCGCTTCGTCTTCAGATTTATAAGGTTTTTCGTTCACGATTTTCATTAATTCTTTGTCCGAATTTAATTGAAACAATTCGAATGCATCAATCTCAAAAAATTCTCGTAATACCAAACTCTTCGTTTCGCAAATAACTTTCATTAAAACTTTTTAGTTCCTGCAAAGTTACTTCGATTTAGAGAATAAATCAATTCAGAATTCAAAAAATACACTTTATGCGAAGTATTCTACAATTCGGTAAGTTCATTTTTTGATTTTCCTGAATGGAGTTTAAATTAGAGATAAAATAATTATTCATGAATTATTTAGAAACCTATTGGTTAACTTCGAAATCAGTGATTGGAGCTGTGCACTTCTTATCTGCATCAGTTGGTTTAGGTGTAGGATTATTGATTTTAATTTTACGACCAGGAACGAAACTCCATAAAAGATTAGGGTATATTTTTGTATCTGTTTTACTGTGTGTTAATATTACAGCTCTGTTTATTCATGAATTAGGAATGCGTTTTGGTCCTTTTCATTACATGATTCCATTTTCTGTTTGGGCCTTGTATAGAGGGATATGGCCATTCATAAGTAAAAATTTTAAAGGAGATAGAATTGCTGTACATATTAAAGGAATGGTTGCGGCTGCTTTAGGTTTATGGGCAGCATTTTTTGCAGAATTGTTTGTACGTGTACCGGTAATTCGAGAAATTACACTTCCCAAAACAGTTAATCCCGTGTTAGGAATTACAATTGTCGGAGTATTCTTTTTTTTAGTATTTGTTGTTTTAATCTTTTTTGTTACAAAATTTCAATTGAAAAGAATAGGGAAGAAAAAATAAAAAAGTCTTACCATTTAGAATAAGACTTTTGAAATTATTTTTTTGTTGCTGTTTTTGGTTTTACCGGAGCCACCGTTTTAGGAGGTGTAGCAGTTGCTTCCGAAACTTTTTGATTGATCTCTTGTGTTAAGATTTGTCTTTTAAGATTAAAGATTTCAGTATCTTTTTGATCAATCTTTGCTTCCATATCCTTTAGCTTTTGAGTCAATTCAGTTACTTGCTTTTCTTTTTCATTCAATTGTGTATAGAAAAGTTTTGATTTTTCTCCCGAACTATTCAAAGCAGAATACAATTCCTGCAAATTTGTATCGTGTTCTTTTTGAGAAATTCTAATCATAGATTGTGCATTTGACAAAGCTGTATCTCTGATATACAATTCTCGTTTTGTACGTTCTAAATCTTTTTCAAGATTTTCGATTTTTAAATTTGCTAATGTTAAATCTTTAGACGTATTTGCTTGATCGTCTAATGCTTTGTAATAGTTAGCTTCCAATTCTTGGTGTTGTTTCTGAGGAACGCAACTTGCAATTGCAAAAACAGTTAAACAACAAAGTACAATTTTTTTCATTTATATAATCTTAAACGTCTAATTCTAATAAAATAGGGCAATGATCCGAGTGTTTAGCTTCCGGTAGAATAGTAGCACGAGTCATTTTATTTTCTAATGTCTGACTGACCATATTGTAGTCAATTCTCCAACCTTTGTTATTGTTACGTGCATTGGCACGGTAAGACCACCATGAATAATGATGAGGTTCTTTTACAAAATATCTGAAAGAATCAATCATATTACATTCATCAATGAAAGCAGATAGCCATTCTCTCTCGACAGGTAAAAATCCGGAAACTTTTGCATTGCGAATAGGGTCATGAATATCAATCGCTTCGTGACAGATATTGTAATCTCCGCAAATGATTAGATTTGGATGAGAGATTTTAAGTTCTTTAATGTAACTTTTAAAATCTTCACAAAATTGTAATTTAAAATCTAATCGATCGATATTTGTACCGCTTGGTAAGTAAAGACTAATTACAGAAACATGATCAAAATCTACTCTTAGCACGCGACCTTCTCTGTCAATGTAATCTATTCCAGTTCCTATTTGTACGTGATTTGGTTTGATTTTAGAAAATACGGCAACACCGCTATATCCTTTTTTTTCAGCAGCATGCCAATAAATATGATACCCTAAATCCTCAAAAGGTTTTGTATCCACCTGTTCTTGCATAGCTTTAGTTTCCTGAATGCAAAAAACATCTGGCTGAGCAGCCTCTAACCATTCAACTAACCCCTTGGTCATCGCGGCACGAATTCCGTTTACATTGTAACTGATGATTTTCATAGTTAGCGAAATTACTAAATATTTATGACGGATTGATTTAGATTTTTAAATAAAATGAATATTTTTTGTAACTTTTTAGAAGTTAATACGTCTTAATAATAAAAACACATCACTATGAAGTACATTTTTCTTCCAATTATAATATTCAGCTCGTTAGGATTTGCGAGTTGTTCGGTGGATTTAAATTCTAAATCACCTGTTTCTAATTATTTAGATCGAGTAGAAGCAAGTAATAATACAGTTACTCAAAATCGTAAAGTCTCTTCATTCGAAGGAATTGATGTGAGTCATGCAATAAATGTTACTGTTTCTGATGGCAATTACAATGGAGAAATTACTGTTGAAGCTCCAGATAATATTATGGATAGAATTATTACTGAGGTGAAGAATGGTGTTTTAGTTGTTAAAATGAAAGGTACTGTGAATTTAAAAAATACCTCGATAAAGGTTAATTTTCCACATAAAAAATTACGTTCTTTTAGTATCTCAGGAGCTTCGAATGTCACAGTGATTCCAACGCAAAAAGTAGAAAAGTTAGCGGTAGATTTATCCGGAGCTAGTAATTTGAAATTAGATGCAGTTTCAAATTCAATTTCTGTAGATAACTCAGGAGCATCGAGTATGAAGATTTCAGGGAATGTTCAGAATTTAACTATTTCTGTTTCCGGGGCTTCTTCATTTGTAGGAAAAGATCTCAAGGCTGCAAATGTCACGGTGGATTGTTCAGGGGCAAGCTCGACAACTGTTTGGGCAATTAATAGTTTGGTTGCTGACAGTTCAGGAGCAAGTTCTGTTCGTTATTTAGACGAGAGTGGTTTACAAACAAAAGTAAGTACTTCGGGGATGTCATCAGTAAAAAGAATCAATAAATAGTTTTTTTTGTTTAGACTATTTTGGTTAATATTTAGTACTAAAAAAATCGGATGAATTTCATCCGATTTTTTTTATTGAGTTCTTTTTTTTATTAAAATTGCCAACCTAATGTCAATAAGAATAGATTGTTATTTAATTTAACTTTTGGAGCATACGTATTGGGTAAAGAGACAAAATTATTGTTTGTGTCAATGTAATCTGTTCCACCAATTAGTTGCTTGTAGTTTTGAGTTTGATATTGATAAGCAGCGTCAATATAGAATCCGCCGAAATCATATCCTAAACCAAAACTTGCCCGGTTAATATCCCCTTGGAAGGCTTTCGATAAAAGAGCCCCATTTGTTACAACATTGTTCTCGCTTGCTAAATCGATTGTAAAATCTTTATAGGGAGAAGTGACGTAATTGTAACCGGCTCTAACTTTGAAACGATCTACACGATATTCAGCACCAACTCTAACCTCGCTAGAATTCTTTACGACATCATTGATAAAGTTATTGGTTCCATTGAAATTAGCCGAAGGTTTAAATTTTGTGTCGTTATTCATATGGTAAGTATAATCAGCTCCAAGAGATAAATTTTTACCAACTACAAAACCTAAACTTCCTACAAAACGCCCACCACGAGTCATGTCATAATCTGAAGAATACATATAATATGAATCAACAGCTGTTCCGTTATTGATAAAATTTGCAGCGTAATAATCTTCTGAAACATTATACCAAACAGGAGAATGATAAGCAGCACCTAAACGAACATTGTGATTGACTTTGTAAATTGCACCTAAAGAGAAAGAGAAGCCTTGACCAATTTCACTATAAGGAGCTCCATTTGCATTGTACACATAGTTTTGTCCATTATTATCATCACGTTCTGCATATTGTTCATATCCGGAATAGTTTGATTCATGGAAATTTAACCCGGCTCCTAAATATAATTTATCATCATAACTGGTCCCCAGGTTAACCGAAAATTTTGATTTGTATCCATCGATATCTTTGATGTATCCGTTGAAAGTTCCGTCAGGATCGCTGAATTTAATTCCTTCGTTTGTTCCAATTGTTGAATAATTGTCTAAACGTTGATTAAGGTATGCGACACCAACTGTAAAACGGTTCCATTTTGAGGCCTCATTATTGAAAATAAAGGTTCCTCCGAATTGTTGAAAATCAAAATTACTTTCTGATTGTTTAATAGTAGTTCCAAAAGTTGTTTTGTTACTAAAAGCAGATACACCAGCTGTCACTTGAACATCAGAGTTAATTGCTACACCTAATCCGGCAGGGTTCTGCTCTACTGATGTAATGTCGCTTCCTAATGCACCAACTGCTCCACCAACACCAATGTACTTCGCATTTCCACTATTTATATCTTGCGAATATAAATTAATAGCGTTAGTAGAATATTGGGTTTCGTACCCTTTACCTTGTTGTGCAAAAGCCAATGTACCAATTAAGATACAAAGGCTTGTGATTATTTTTCTCATTATTTAATTTCTAAATCAATTTATCTTCTTCCACCACGAGAGCCTCCGCTACTTCCACGAGAGCCTCCCCCCATACTTCCACTACTCATGCTACTTCCTCTGCTTGGGGCAGGAGAAGAATAAGAGGGGCGAGTGTTCGTATTGCCTCTATCATAGCTTCTGTTAGGTTGTTGGTATTGTTGAGCTTCTCTAGTAGGCCTTGTGTTGTATGTAGGTTGTTGAGTCTGATTAGGTCTTACTTCTCTTGTAGGGCGAGTGTTATAAATCTGACTATTATCTACAGTAGGTCTCACCTCACGAGTTGGTCGTGTTGTATTATTAACAGAAGGTCTTACTTCTCTTGTAGGACGAGTGTTATTAATCTGACTATCAACAGTAGGTCTCACTTCACGCGTCGGACGTGTCGTGTTGTTTTGACTTTCACTAACAGAAGGTCTTACTTCTCTTGTAGGGCGAGTGTTATTATTAATCTGGCTACCAGTAGGTCTCACATCACGAGAAGGACGTGTTGTCGTGTTGTTAATTGTATTTCCTCTAGATGGTCTGATTCCATTTGATAATTGTCCACCTCTATTGTCAAAACTTCCAATTGGACGAGTAGAGTTAATCGTATTGTTTAAACGACCTCCATATCTGTAACCCGGTTGAGAGTAGATACCTCTTGGTCTGTTCCAACCCCAACCACCGTAACCGTAGTAAGGATTTCCATACCAATTGTTCCATCCCCATCCGAAGCCACCTCCGTACCATGGGTTATTCCATCCCCATCCCATAGAGAATCCGAAACCACCTCCAAACCATGGATCATAGAAGCCGCCATAGAATGGTCTGTTCCAACCCCATCCGAAACCACCTCCATACCATGGACTGTACCACGGATCATAAAAACCGAAATGGTATGGGTTGTTCCATCCCCATCCATACATCCATGGCGAAGTATTCCAAATGTTAATTTCTACACCATCATTTCTTCCCCAGCTATAGTCACTAGAGCCATTGTAAGAAAGAGTGTAGTCGTTATTCCCAAAATAATTGTACCCTCCTAAACCATATCCATTAATCTTAACTTTGGCTGAAGATTTTTCTGTAGAATTATTTTGAGTACTGTCTGTATCATCTTGATAATAAAATTGTTCAGCTCCATTACCTTCCGCATCGAAATAAGGGCTGCCAATTTTAATCTCTCCGGGATTTTCTTGTTCATTCTGCTCGTTACCGTACTGTGGTTGAGCTTGTTGGTAAGTTTTATCTGTTTTCGGATTGTAATAAACTCCGTCGCTTTCGTAACCACTAGGTTGATAAGTCGAACAAGATGAAATTCCTAATGCACCTACAATAATTAGAGTAGTTGCAGAGATTTTATTAGAAATTTTATAAACTTTGTTCATAATTATAAATTTACATCGTTCGTAATAATTAAATTTGCATAAATTTAAAGGCAATAATAATGCCAAGTAAAGATACGAAACTTATCAACAAATATAAAAGATTATGGCAAAATTAACAACTCGTGCTGAGGATTATTCTAAGTGGTACAATGAGCTTGTTGTAAAAGCGAATCTAGCTGAAAATTCGAAAGTTAGAGGTAGTATGGTTATTAAACCATACGGATATGCTATTTGGGAAAAACTACAAGCAGAATTAGACAAAAGATTTAAAGAAACAGGTCACCAAAATGCTTATTTCCCCTTATTTGTTCCTAAAAGTTTATTTGAAGCCGAAGAAAAAAATGCGGAAGGTTTTGCAAAAGAATGTGCGGTAGTTACACATTATCGGTTAAAAAATGATCCTGACAATAAAGGAAAATTAATTGTAGATCCGGAAGCCAAATTAGAAGAAGAATTAATTGTTCGTCCAACTTCTGAGGCAATTATTTGGAGTACATATAAGAATTGGATTCAATCTTATCGTGATTTACCAATTTTAATTAATCAATGGGCAAATGTTGTTCGATGGGAAATGCGTACACGTTTATTTCTGAGAACAGCGGAGTTTTTATGGCAAGAAGGGCATACTGCTCATGAAACGAAAGATGAAGCAGTAGCTGAAGCTCAACAAATGCAAGATGTATATGCAGATGTGGTAGAAAACTTTATGGCAATTCCGGTTGTAAAAGGTAGAAAGTCAGATTCTGAACGTTTTGCCGGAGCAGATGATACCTATACAATCGAAGCATTGATGCAAGATGGGAAAGCGTTACAAGCTGGAACTTCCCACTTTTTAGGACAAAATTTTGCAAAAGCATTCGATGTTAAATTTGCAAGTAAAGAAGGGAAACAAGAATATGTATGGGCAACTTCTTGGGGGGTTTCTACTCGCTTAATGGGTGCATTAATTATGACACATTCTGATGATTTAGGATTAGTCTTGCCTCCAAAATTAGCACCAATACAAGTTGTAGTCGTTCCTATTTATAAAACAGAAGATCAGTTAGAAGAAATACGTCAGGTTGTTGATAAATTTTCGACTGAATTAAAAGCGAAAAATATCTCAATTAAATTTGATGACGATAATCAAACAAAACCGGGTTGGAAATTTGCTGAATATGAATTGAAGGGGGTGCCTCTACGAATCGCAATTGGACCAAAAGACTTGGAAAAAGGTCATGTAGAGATTGCACGTCGCGATACGTTAGAAAAGCAATTTATCACATTGGATCATGTATCCACAGAAGTTGAAAAATTATTAGAGGATATTCAACGTAATTTATACCAACGAGCTTTGAATTATCGAGATGAACATATAACAGAAGTTTCTGATTTTGAAGAATTCAAAAATGTGATTGAAAATAAAGGAGGTTTTGTTTCAGCTTTATGGGATGGAACAGAAGAAACAGAAGAAGCGGTTAAAAATCAAACGAAAGCTACAATTCGTTGTATTCCTTTAGCATTTGAAACACCTACAGAAGGTGTTGATGTCTTTTCAGGAAAACCTGCTAGATATAAAGTATTATATGCAAAAGCATATTAAAAATAATATAGTAAACATCAAAATAGAAAAGGAGCTAATTAATTAGCTCCTTTTCTATTTTGATGTTTTTTTTGGTGCAATTCTTTCAATGTTGCCCTTTGTTCCGGTGTAAAAACAGTATTGATTTCATTAAACTCCTTTTGACGAACTTCTTTCATTTTCCTTTTTAATTCAAGTTTTTCATCTTTGTAACTATCTTCAATTTGTTTGATCTTTATGACTTGCGCATCTGTCAAGTTTAAATCTTTTTTTAACTGTTGTAATTTCTGTTCTCTGGATTCTTCATTTTTATCTTGCGCTGACGCTGTTGTTAGCGTGAAAGCAATTAATCCTAATCCTATGTATTTATAAAATGCTGTTCTCATCATGATCAACTTTTTAATTATTTATTTATTTATTTATTTATTTATTTATTTATTTATTTATTTATTTATTTATTCTTAAGACTTTAAAAAATTAAAAAGGTTTAAAATATATGGTGTTAAATTTTTTAAGTAGATAATACAATAAATTATAAAAGATTGTAACTGAAGAAAGGTTTTACACGACAAATTCTTTCGAATATTTTGTTTAAGATTAAACCTTTTCATAAAGTGTTTGTCTAATAAATTGTAAAATTTAGAACTACAAAAAAGAAAAATTGAACAAATGAGGTTAAGAAATTTATTTGCTCTGGTTTTTATTTGTATTTGTGCAGGGTTAAATGCGCAAGATATTTTAAAAATTAAGGGGAAAGTCTTGTCAAGCGATAATAAGCCGGTGGAGTACACAACCATAACGCTTGAAAGTACAGAAGAAGGAGTTGTAGCTGAAGGTGCTACAGATGCAAAAGGAGATTTTGTTGTTGAAGCAAAAGCAGGAGATTATATCCTAGTGATAGAACCTATGGGATATGATGTGATTGAAAAGCAAGTAAACTTGACAACGGCTTTAGATTTAGGTACTTTTACTGTAAAAGGTTCTCAAACGGTTTCTCTTGATGCAGCTGTTGTAACAGCAGAAAAACCAATTTATAAAGTAGAATTAGATAAGAAAGTATACGACATGGCCAATGATCCTATGTCACAAGGACAGTCGTTGTCTGATGCTTTAGCAAATGTACCCTCTGTACAAGTTGATGCGGAAGGTAATGTTTCGTTAAGAGGAAATGATAATGTAAAGTTTTTGATTGATGGAAAGCCTTCGGGAATGTTAGGTGTCTCGGATGTGGCGGAAGCCTTAAAAAATATTCCGGCAGAAAACGTAGAACGTATAGAATTAGTGACAAACCCTTCGGCACGTTATGAAGCATCAGGTTCTGCGGGAATTATTAATATTGTTTTGAAGAAAGGAACAAATACAGGTTTTAACGGTTCAGTAACTTTGAACGGAGGTATTCCGGATATGGCAGGAGTTAATGTTAATTTAAACTATAAAACGAAAAAATATAATGTGTATACAAATTTTGGATATCGTTATGCAAATAGGGAAGGAGAAGGAAGTGCTTTAGCGACAAACTACCCGAAAGGAATAATTACGGATTATAGACAAACAGATACAGATAGAGAGCGTATTCGCCGGAACTATAATGTTCGTGTAGGAGGAGAATATTATTTAGATGATAAAAACACTTTGGGGCTTTCTGCAGGATATCGTTACAATAATGGGGATAATATCAGTACAGTTAACTATTCTTATTTTGATCCTATCTGGACATTAACAAATAGAACATTACGTCTAGAGAATGAATCTGAAATTGAAAATAATTTTGATGTAGATTTCAATTACAAACATGAGTTTGATAAAAAAGGACATGAATTGTCATTTACAGGAAGGTATTCTTATGGAAAAGAGGATGAAAATGGGATTATCAATCAATTTGATATTACTAATAATCCTACAAATAGAGAATCAACATTTAGTTTAGAAAAACAAAATACTGCAGTATTTACAGCAGATTATGTTCGTCCGGTAGGAGAAAAAGGTAAGTTTGAATTAGGAGTTCGTGCTGACTTTAATGATACGAAAACAACTAGTGCAAATGATATTATCCAAAACGGAATCATAACTCCAAAACCTGGATTCCTCGCTGATATTGATAATCAACAAAATGTATTTGCAGCGTATACCCAATTTGGTAATTCTATTGGAGAAAAGTTCCAGTATTTTGCAGGCTTACGTGTAGAGAGTTCAGATATCGAGATTAAGAATCACATAACGAAAGAAAATATTTCTAAAAAATATACAGATTTATTTCCAACATTAACCTTGAACTATAAGTTTACAGATAAAAAAGAAATGCAATTGAGTTATTCTCGCCGTATTCAACGTCCAATGGGATTCATGTTAATGCCATTCTTTTCTGCAACGGATGACAGAAATGTACGTTACGGAAATCCAGACTTGAATCCAACGTATACCAATTCGTTAGAATTATCTTATATCACCTCGATTGGTAAGTTAATGGTTACGCCAAGTTTGTTTTATCAAAGAACAACTGATATGATTAATCAATTTCAACGTATTAATTATAGAGAAGCGAAAGATAAGGATGGAAATGATATATTCGAACAAATTTATATTTCGAGACCTGTAAATGAGGGAAATGAAGATCGTTATGGATTAGATCTAACGGCGACTTATCGTCCATTCAAATGGTGGAATTTGATGTTGAATGTTAATTTGTTTGGTTATAAAAGAACAGGATATTATACTGAAATTAATCATGATTACTTAAATCCAGAAACAGGAAATATAGAAACGAAAGTTGATGGACAAGATTTTTCTGGAGATGGATTTAGTTCTCGAGGACGTTTATCTTCAAACTTTACTTTGCCAGCAGACTTTAAAATTCAGGTTGCTGGTAATTATATGGGAAGTATGAAAACCGCTCAACAAAAAATAGAAGATAATCTTTCGATGGATTTTTCTTTATCAAAAGATTTATTTAAGAAACAAGCTTCCCTGACTTTAAATGTAAGAGATGTATTCAATTCAAGAAAACGTGAAATGACAACTTACTATGAAGGTTCTGAAAACTATAATAGTATGCGTTGGATGAAACGTTCAATCAATTTGTCCTTTACATATCGTTTTAAGAAAACAAACGAAAGAGAAAAGAACAATAGACAACGTCCAGATGGAGAAGAAATGGGAGGAGAAGAGATGTCAATGTAAGATAACCTTCTAAAAATATTTTATACTAAAAAAGGTTCGCAATTGCGAACCTTTTTTAGTATGAAATTGAGCAAAAACTAAGGTTTATTTTTCAATAAATCGCGAATTTCTGCTAATAATTCTTCTTGAGTTGGGCCAGCAGGAGCAGGTTCTTCTGCTGGAGCTTCTCTTTTCAACTTGTTTATTCCTTTAATCATGACAAATAAAGCAAAAGCAACAACAATGAATGAAATAGCAGCAGCTAAGAAGCTACCATATTTAATTGCAGTTCCCGGTATAACTAATGCAGCTAAATTTTCAGCATTAATGGCTTTTAATGCCGGATCTAATAATGCAGGTGTAATGATATCTTCAACCAACGAAGTTACAATTTTACCAAAAGCACCACCGATAACAACACCGACAGCTAAGTCTACAACGCTTCCTTTAGCGGCAAACTCTTTAAATTCTTTAAAAAATCCCATAAGTTTAAATATATTTCAAAAATTAAATATTAATTTGGTTGATATACTTCTAATCTGTTTTTAGAAGAGATAAATAAATAAAGTCCAATTATCATAAAAGGAATACTTAAAATTTGACCATTATTAAGTCCCATATTTAAGGCTTGAGCAACTGCTTCTTCTCCTTGATTTTCTTTATAAAATTCGACAATGAATCGAATTAAAAATAATAAAAATAAGAATACACCTAACAAAGCGCCTAAATATTTTCTTTTATCTGTTTTATAATACATAAAAAGCATAATAAAACCTAAGATGATATAACCTATCGCTTCGTAAATCTGAGCAGGGTGACGAGGAATAATTTCTCCATATCCCAAGCTTTGTTGATAGAATTTGACAGCCCATGGTAAGTCAGATGCTTTTCCTACAATTTCAGAATTATAAAAATTCCCGATACGTACAGCTGCTCCGCCAAACGGAACTACAACAGCCATTCTATCTAACAGCCATAGAACATTGCGATGCAAGTATTTTCTACTAAATAAATAAGAAGTTAGAATAACTCCTAATGCTGCTCCATGACTGGCTAATCCACTAAATCCAACAAATTCATAATCTTGTAATAATCCAAAAAAGGCTTCTTTTCCGGGAGCATGTTGTATAGGTAAAAAAACTTCAATAGGTCGTTCTATAAAAGCTGCAGGATCATAGAACAAATATTCTCCAAGTCTTGCCCCGGCTATAGCTCCGATAAAGGTGTATAGAAATAGAGGGTCTAATAATTCTTTTTTCTGGTTTTCTTTTTTGAATATGTTTGACATCAAATACCACCCGACAACAAAGGCGACAATCCAACATAAACTGTAAATATGTACTTTGAATCCCATTATTTCAAATAAATACGGTTTAGGATTCCAATCGATAAACGAAATTAAGTTAATCATTAAATTTTCTTTTTAGGTACAGGGTCGTAACCATGTCCTCCCCAAGGATGACAACGACCAATTCTTTTAGTTCCGAGCCACAAACCTTTTAGTAAACCATGTTCTTTTAATGCTTCAATCATATATGACGAGCAAGTTGGTTGATATCTACAATTGCTTCCCATCCAAGGGGAAATTGCGAATTGATAAAATCGCACCATTATAATAAATGGTTTTATCAAAAGGTTGTTCATCTCGCAAAGTTAATCAATAAGAGAAATAAAAAAGAATCAATCCTTGAGTATTATGTTTTCGGATTGATTCTTAGTTGTATACGATAAATTATTTTTTAATATAGCTTGCAGGGTCTAAGGCTTTATATGACCAATTTTGTAAAAACTCTAAAACAACTTTTGGATCATGACCTTTTGTTTCTTTGCTTTCCAAATAAGCTGAATTTTGTGTATGAATTAAATTTCCTTTTTCATCTAAAACAACAAAAACAGGAAAGCCAAAACGTTCTGGGTGTTTTAAAGCCGCTAAAGTTTCTTCATTTTTATTTTTAGGTGAATAATTAACATGAACAACTTCATAATTATTTGCCATATACTCTTTTATTTCCTGATTTTCTTTTGTCAATTTATCAAACATAATACACCAGGCGCACCAATTTCCTCCAATTTGCAATAGAACATGTTTCTTTTCTACAGCAGCTTTTTGTACTGCATTTGCAATATCTACTTTTGGATTTGCTTCTTCATTATAAATTTTTGGTTTTTCTGCTTGTTGACCAAATGCAAAGCTTAATGAGATAATCATTAAGCTAAAAAACATTGTTAATTTTTTCATTTCAAATTCTAAATATTCATTCGAATTTACAATAAAAAATTATGCCGAAAACGTTTTTTATGAATTAATAATAGTGTAGCATAAGTTTAGTTTTTTCTGAACGGAATTAATTTCACGATTTTTTTCATTGTTTTTGTTTGGATTAATAAAGTTAATCGAAAATTTAGATTCAAATTCTAATCGATCTAATTCTATTTCATAAAAATTAATTTGATGGTGTATTTGATTAAAATAATAATCAACGAGTTCGATATACATTAATTTAAGTGTTTGATTGACTTTGATGAATTCAATGAATTCTTGCAATTCAATCAAAAAATCAACCATTTGTTTGTTGATTTCTACTTGTTTATCTCTTAGTTCAATTTTTTTTAAATAATCTGTTGATAAAGTAATCTTATCACCTAAAAGTTGGTGCTTTCTTGTTAAAATTAAAGCACATTCTAACGCTTTCTTCATCATTTTAATTTTTATTCCAACGCAAATAAACTAAATCTAACTGTCAAAATACGTCGCCGAAAAAATCATTCATTTTGACAAAACATTCCCTAACTTTGAAATCTAAACAGGATTTTATGAATGCGCCTTTAGCTGAAAGAATGCGTCCAAAAACGCTTGAAGAATATATTAATCAGAAACATTTGATAGGAAATAATGGTCCTATAAAAATGATGTTGCAGCATGATATGATTGCTTCGATGATTTTTTGGGGACCTCCCGGAACCGGAAAAACGACACTTGCGCAATTAATATCAGAATTGACAGATCGTCCTTTTTATACATTGAGTGCAATTAATTCCGGTGTAAAAGAAGTGAGGGAGGTTATTGAAAAGGCAAAAAATCAGAACTTGTTTTCGGGTTCAAAAAATCCGATTCTATTTATAGATGAAATTCATCGTTTTAATAAATCGCAACAAGATAGTCTATTAGGTGCAGTAGAAACAGGGTTGGTCACATTAATTGGAGCAACAACTGAAAATCCGAGTTTTGAAGTTGTTCCGGCTTTACTTTCGCGCGCGCAAGTTTATGTGTTAAAACATCTTGAGAAAGATGATTTGATTGATTTAATAGAAAGAGCTATAAAAAAGGATGTCGTTTTATCAAAATTAAATATTGAACTAGTAGAAACAAATGCGTTGTTAAGGTATTCCGGAGGGGATGCAAGAAAATTATTGAATGGATTGGAATTAGTGATCAATAGTTTTTCTCCTTCAGATAAAATTATCATCAATGATGAAATTGTTCACGAGCGTATCCAGCAAAATCTTGCACGCTATGATAAAACAGGAGAGCAACATTATGATATTATTTCAGCATTTATTAAATCGATTCGCGGTTCTGATCCTAATGCTGCAGTTTATTGGTTGGCTCGAATGATAGAAGGTGGTGAAGATTTAAAATTTATTGCACGAAGGCTGTTGATTTCAGCTTCAGAAGATATCGGGAATGCCAACCCTACTGCTATGATTTTAGCGAATAATACGTTTCAGGCTGTCTCAGCAGTTGGTTATCCTGAATCTCGGATTTTGTTAAGTCAATGTGCGGTTTATTTAGCAAATTCACCGAAAAGTAATGCAACTTATTTAGCGATAGGTAAAGCGCAGCAAATTGTGAAACAGACCGGAGATTTGCCGGTTCCATTGCATTTACGAAATGCTCCGACGAAGTTAATGAAAGAGTTAGATTATGGGAAAGAGTATAAATATTCGCACGATTTTCCCGGTAATTTTGCAGAACAGGAGTTTTTGCCGGATGAAATTTCGGGAACAACTTTTTATGAACCAGGGGACAATAAACGTGAACAGGTCGATAAACAGTCACTTCATCAAAAGTGGAGAGGTAAATATGGTTATTAAAATAAAAATCTCAGCTATTTGCTATAGCTGAGATTTTAAGGTTTGGTTGATTTTTGGTTTAGATTGGTTATATTTTATGATATAGGGTTGGTGATTTAATATTCACAAGATTTGTGCCAAAAAGTTAATAATATGGATAAAAAGACTAAAAAATAAGAAAAAAATAAACTTTTTAACATCCGAATAGTGTTTAAAATTTATAAAATAAAGATAATGAAACAAATACAAATTATAAACGGTCCTAATTTAAATCTGCTTGGAGTTCGAGAACCGGAAATTTACGGAACACAAACGTTTGAAGATTTTTTTATTGAGATAAAAAAACAGTTTCCTGATATTTCGTTGCATTATTATCAATCGAATCATGAAGGAGATATTATTGATAAATTACATGAAGTGGGTTTTAAATATGAGGGAATTGTTTTAAATGCAGGTGCTTATACACATTATTCTTATGCAATAGCAGATGCAATAAAAGCAATTAAAACAAAGGTGATAGAGGTTCATATCTCTGATATTTATGCACGTGAAGATTTTAGAAAAAATAGCATAACAGGAGAAAGTTGTTTGAAAATTATTTCAGGAAAAGGTTTACCTGGTTATGTAGAAGCAATTCATGATTTTGTGAAATAACAAATAATCGTTACTTTAATAACTAAAATGAAAACTTATGAAAAGGAGTGTTTTAGGATTCATCTTAGGATTATCTGTTATGGGTTGTAACTCGAAGCCGGATAAAGAAGATGAGAATTTAAAAATTCAAGCGATGACTTCTTGTGAAAATGCTGCGATTACTCCTGAAATGTCAGGAGCAAAACAAAAATTAGTAAAAGATTATTGCAGTTGTTCTACAGATAAAATGATGGGAGAGTTTACATATGTTGAAATGATGCAAATGAACAATCCTTCACAGGAATTACAGGATCGATTAATGAAATTGGTTGAACCTTGTCTGAAAGAACTGAAAACTAAATCTGCTGAATTAGGTGAATAATAACGATTAAAAAAGTCGGAACTTAGTTCCGACTTTTTTAATATTCTTTTTTGTATTGCTCTTTTTTAAATTCGTCTACCAGGTGTTCGTTTAAACTATCAATGTATCCTAAAATCTCTAATTTACCGATTTTACTCGAAGAAGAACTTGCAAATATTTTAGGAAGTTCTTCCCATGTTTTTAATAATTCGTTTTTATAATGATTTAAATTTTTTTGCATTTGAGTACTTGTTAGTTTATCTAATTTTGTAAACACAATAGCAAAAGGAATCTGTTTGTTTCCTAACCACTCCATAAATTGTAAATCTATTTTTTGAGGAGCATGGCGCGAATCAATCAATAAAAAAACATTCACTAAGTTTTTACGAAATTCAATGTAATCGTAAATCATTTTATTGAATCCTCCGCGAACGCCTTTTGGAGCTTTCGCAAACCCGTAACCTGGTAAATCGGCTAAATACCAAGTGTCATCCATTTCGAATGTGTTGATAAGCTGAGTTTTACCTGGTGTTGCAGAAGTTTTAGCTAATGCTTTTTTTTCTGCTAACATATTAATTAAGGAAGATTTACCGACATTTGATCTGCCAATGAATGCATATTCTGGTTTGAATGGGTCCGGGCAATCTGTATATTTTTGTGAACTTTTTACAAATTCAGCTTTTTTAATCATAAATTATGCTTTAGTTGCTGGATCAAGTTGCTTTTCGATCAGCCATTTATGTAAAATTTCGTTAAATAATTCAGCATGTTCCATCATTGGAGCATGACCACATTTATCAATCCAATAAAGCGAAGCGTCCGGTAATTCTTCGTTAAACTCTATTGCAACCTCAGGAGGTGTAACATTATCTTGTTTTCCCCAAATTAAGCAAACTGGTACCTGAATGTCTTTTAAATCATTTTTCATATTAGATTTAATTGCATCTCGGGCAATATATAAAGTTTTGATGGCTTTACTTCTGTCATTTACAGTATCGAAAACATCATCAACAATTTCTTTTGTAGCAATTGCAGGATCATAAAAAACTTCACGTGTTTTACGTTCTACATATTCATAATTGCCGCGTTTAGGATAGGTTTCTCCAAAAGATTTTTCATATAACCCGGAGCTTCCTGTTAAACACAATGCTTTTACGTATTCAGGATGCCTATGGCAAACCATCAAGCCAATATGTCCGCCTAAAGAATTTCCGACTAAAATAGCTGGCTCTTTCACAACTTCTTCAATAAAATTGGCAACATGTTTTGCAATGTTTTTGATATTCGTATTAATAACAGATAAAGAATATAAGGGTAATTCCGGTGCGAAAACTTTATATCCTCTTTGCGCATAATAGTTTGTAAGTGAGCTGAAATTGCTAAGTTCACCCATTAAACCGTGAAGTAAAACAATTGGTTGTCCTTCTCCCTCTTCTATGTAAGAGAACTTATCTTTCTTTTTTAAGCTAAAAAACATTTACTCTATATTAAGTCGACAAATTTAATTAATTATATTTTTTAATTGGTGCTTTATCTAAAAAACTTTAAATGCAATGTTAACTATTCATTGAGACAAGGTCTATATAAATGTAAATTGACGAAATATACATGGTGTTTCCGTCATAAAAATCATAACTGTCTGATACTAAATTTTAAATTGTTGATAACTATTTCAATAAAAGTGGTAAAAAATGGTAATAAGTGGTAATATTTTTTTTATTTTTGAAAAAATTCTATCATGAATTCATTAATTGGAACATATGAGTGTAAGGTAGATACAAAGGGTAGACTCCCGATTCCAGCTGGTTTGAAAAAACAACTTGCTGATTATTTGGAAGATGGCTTTGTGTTGAAAAGATCTGTGTTTCAAAATTGTTTAGAACTTCATCCGATGAAAGAGTGGGAGAAGGTGATGAGCGATTTGAATAAATTGAATCGATTTGTGAAAAAAAATAATGATTTCATTAGGATTTTTACGGCTGGATTAAAAATTGTAGAAGTTGATGCAAATGGAAGGGTACAAATTTCAAAAGATTTAGTGAAATTTGCAGCAATTAATAAAGAAGTGGTTCTTAATTCTTCTGTAAACATGATCGAAATTTGGGACAAAGACAAATACGAAGAGTCGATTAATGTAGATGATATAGATTTTGCTTCTTTGGCAGAAGATGTAATGGGAAATTTAGGAGAAGATGAGTGAATATCATAATCCAGTGTTATTAAAAGAGAGTGTCGATGCATTAATTAGCAATGAATCGGGAATATATGTAGATTGTACGTTCGGGGGTGGAGGTCATTCTCGTGAAATATTAAATCGTTTGGATCAAAATGGGAAATTATTTTCATTTGATCAAGATGTTGATGCTGTTCGTAATAAAATTGATGACAATCGATTTGAGTTGGTTGAGCAAAATTTTAGATTCTTAAAAAATAATTTAAGATTTCGTGGAGTGAAACAAGTGGATGGTGTTTTGGGCGATTTGGGAGTTTCTTCTCATCAGTTCGATACGCCGGAACGCGGTTTTTCAACTCGTTTTGATGGAGAGTTGGATATGCGAATGAATCAGAATGCGAAGCTTTCAGCTAAAACGATTATTAATGAATACGAAGAAGAAGATCTTGCTCGTGTTTTTTATGATTTTGGAGAGTTACAAGGTTCTTATCGTTTAGCAAGAGAAGTTGTAAAAGCGAGAGCGGATAAGCAAATCAATACAATTGATGAATTGAAGCAGATTTTTTCATTTATTCCAAAGATGAAAGAGAATAAGTTTTTTGCACAAATGTTTCAAGCCTTACGTATCGAAGCAAATGATGAGATGGCAGCGTTGAAAGAGATGTTGACACAATGTGGAGAAGTGATTAAACCGGGCGGACGCCTGGTGATTATTTCTTACCATTCATTAGAAGATCGGTTAACGAAACGATACATGAAAAACGGAATGTTCGAAGGAGAGCCTGAACGTGATGTTTTTGGAAATTGGTCGGCTCCTTTCAAACCTTTGCAATCAAAGGTGATTGTGCCGACGCAAGATGAAATAAACGAAAATCCTAGGGCGCGAAGTGCAAAAATGCGTATTGCAGTGCGTAACGAAGATTAATAAATAGAAATGGCAAAAAAGAAGAAAATATTACCGGAGAAAAAAACTTTTACAGGTTTGTTGAGGGGTGAGTTTTTAATTAAAACTGGCTCGGAGCAAAACTGGAAGTTTATGATGTATTTGGTTGGTTTGGCTTTTTTGAGTATTTCGAGTTCGCATTTAGTAGATCAAAAAGTTGTTCGAATTGCTGAATTGCAAGATAAAGTAGAGGATTTAAAATCTCAATATACGGATAAGCATCGTGATTTGATGCGTATGCAATTGGAAACAGAAATTTTGGAGCGTACCGCAGTGTACGGTTTGAAGATTCCAGATAAACAACCTTATTATATAGTAGACAAAGTATATGACGAAGTCAGCGAAAAATAAAAACAATATTGTCATCAAAGGATGGGTGTTTGCCGGCGCAATAGCGATTTGGGCCATCTTTATTATTGTTTTTATGTTTCGAATTAATATTATAGAAGGTGTTGAATTAGAGCGTTTTGCTGAAAAAAATAATTTTAGATTAGATACCGTTACTGCTGAACGAGGTAATCTTTACGCTTCGAATGGCGCCTTAATGGCTACGACTGTTACAAAGCATAATATTTATGTTGATTTAACAGTTATTAAAGACGAATTATTTAAAACTGAAATGCATAATCTTGCCGATTCTTTAGGTAAGATGTTTACTAAATCTCCGTCTTATTTTTACGATAAATTTTCTACAGAACGTAAAAAGAAAAATCGCTACATGATGTTGGTGAAAGATTTGGATTATGAACAATATCAACGTATCAAGAAATTTCCAATCTTTAACAAAGGTCAAAACAAAGGTGGTTTTATCCATGAGACAGAATCAAAAAGAGAATTAATTGTTCAGGATATAGGCATTCGGACAATAGGTTATGATGATCAACGTGGAAAAGTGGGGTTAGAAGGTGCTTATTCTGACCTGTTAAGCGGGATTGAAGGGCGTCGTTGGGAACAATTTATGGGGCGTGGAAAATGGAAGCCAATGAAAAGTTGGGAGCAGGAACCTCAAGCAGGCTCTTCTGTTTATACCACAATTGATGCCGATTTACAAATGGTAGCCTATGATGCTTTGTATAAGCAGCTTTCTGAATTTGAAGCACAACACGGAAGTGTGGTTGTAATGGAAGTTCAGACTGGTAAAGTTCGCGCTATAGTTAATCTGTCCCGAAAAAAAGACGGAACTTACATCGATGACTACAATTATGCTGTAGGTGAAGCTGCTGAACCAGGGTCAACATTTAAAACTGTTTCGTTGCTTGCTGCAATGGATGATGGTTATATCAATAAAAACTCTACAATAGAAACCGGAGGAGGAAGTTATAAATTCTATGGGCGTACGATAACGGATACACACGGTTATGGAACATTGACAGTAGATGGAGTGATAAAAAAATCATCTAACATTGGTACAGCAAAAATCATCAATAAATATTACGGAGAAAATCCAAAAACTTTTTTCGAGAAGATGGATAAATGGCATATGACTTCTCCGTTGGGAGTGGATATTCTCGGTGAAGGTCGACCTATTATGCATCGTCCTGATAGTAAATCCTGGAGTAATATTACATTACCTGTTATGGGATATGGTTATGGATTACAACTAACTCCGATTCAAATTGTAACTTTTTATAATGCTGTTGCTAACAATGGTAAAATGTTGAAACCATTGTTTATGGATAAAATTACCCGTAAAGGTGAACCGGATAAGATTTTTGAGCCTGTTGTTTTAGTAGAACAATTAACCTCTTTGGAGAATGTAAAGCAAATGCAGGAAATGCTTCGCGGAGCAGTAGAACAAGGAACAGGTCGTATTATTAGTAACAGTAATTATGATATAGCAGGTAAAACAGGAACAGCTCGTGTTGATTATTGGAAAAGAGATGGCAAAGGAATGCAGTATCGTGCATCTTTTGCAGGATATTTTCCGGCAGAAAAACCGAAGTATTCATGTATTGTAGTTGTGCATAAACCAAATACAGCGAAAGGGTTTTATGGAGGTAGCGTAACTGCTCCGGTTTTTAAGAAAATAGCTGATTGGGTGTATTCGAAAACTCCTATACCTTTGCCGCGCGATTTAGTAAAAAGAAATGCGGTGAAGGAGTTTAAGAAAGGAGATGATATTAAAGTAGGTGATTCTAAAAATATCGTACCGAATGTTACCGGACATACAGGTTCTAAAGCGATTCCGATATTGGAAAATTTAGGTTTAGATGTGCAGTATTCAGGATTTGGAAAGGTGACAAATCAATCCATTCCTGCAGGAACAAGATTTAAGAAGGGTGAGACAATTTATTTAATGTTGGAAGGATGAGAAATTTAGTTGATTTATTGTATAAAGTTTCCATCTCAGAAACGATTGGTTCAACAAAAGTTGAGGTCAATAATATTCAATTTGATTCAAGGAAAGTGTCAAAAGATGATGTTTTTGTTGCTGTAAATGGAGTTACAGTTGACGGGCATCACTATATAGATAAAGCGATAAGTTTAGGCTCGAAAGTCGTAATTTGTGAGGTTTTTCCGGAAAGTTTAGTAGAAGGAGTAACCTATATAAAAGTAGAGAATTCAACAATTGCATTAGGGATTTTAGCGTCTAATTTTTATGATAATCCGACAAAAGATTTAAAATTAGTTGGAATTACAGGAACAAATGGGAAAACAACAACAACAACATTGTTGTACGAATTGTTTACAAAATTAGGATATGCTTGCGCGTTGATTTCTACAATTAAAATTGTAATTGATGGAGAAGTAATCCCTTCTACACATACAACGCCGGATATTTTGACTTTGAATAAAATGTTTCGGGAAGCGGTGAATAAGGGGTGTGAATTTGCTTTTATGGAAGTTTCTTCGCATGGTATTCATCAGAACAGAATTGCAGGATTGCATTTCGAAGTTGGAGGATTTACAAATATCACACACGATCATTTAGATTATCATAAAACGTTTGCTAACTATCTTGCGGCTAAAAAGAAATTCTTTGACGATTTGCCAAAAACATCTACAGCAATTTCGAATGCAGATGATAAAAACGGAAAAGTAATGCTTCAGAATACAGTTGCTGCAAAAAAAATGTATGCACTAAAAACGGATGCAGATTTTAAAGGGAAAATTATTGAACATCAATTTGATGGAATGCAGTTAGAATTTAATGGAAAAGAATTCTGGACTTCTCTGATTGGTCAGTTCAATGCATATAATTTATTATTGGTTTTTGGTGTAGCATCAATTTTAGGACAAGATGAATTGGAAGTTCTAAAAGCATTGAGTATACTTGGAAATGTAGACGGGCGTTTTCAGACGTTCAAGACACAAGCAGGAATTATTGTGATTGTTGATTATGCACATACACCTGATGCTTTAGAGAATGTTTTGGATACAATAGAAGGAATTCGTACAAAAAACGAGAAATTAGTTACAGTAGTTGGTTGTGGAGGAGACCGTGATAAAACAAAACGACCTGAAATGGCAGATATTGCAAGTGGAAAATCAAATCTTGTCATTTTTACGTCAGATAATCCAAGAACAGAAGATCCTGAAGAAATTCTTCGTGATATGGAAGTAGGTGTAAAACCACAATTTTATAATCGCACATTGAAGATTACAGATCGTAAAGAAGCAATTAAAACAGCGCTTAAAATGGCTGAACCAAAAGATATTATTTTAATCGCGGGTAAAGGTCACGAGACGTATCAAGAAATTAACGGAGTAAGAACACATTTTTCTGATGTAGAAGTCGCATCAGAATTGAGTAAAATATTGAACAAATAAAGAATGTTATACTATTTATTCGATTATTTAGAAGGTATTCATTTTCCAGGAGCACGTATGTTCCAGTACACGTCTTTTCGTGCGGGAATGGCAATTTTATTAGCAATGTTTATCAGTTTGTTTTACGGAAAACGAATTATTAGTTATTTACGTAAAGAGCAAATGGGAGAAATTGTTCGCGATTTAGGGTTAAAAGGACAAATAGAAAAAGCAGGAACGCCTACAATGGGTGGTCTCATTATTATTTTGGCAACATTAATTCCTACTTTACTATTTGCAAGATTAGATAATATTTATATTATCATTTTGTTGGTTTCAACAATTTGGTTAGGTGTCATTGGTTTTTTAGACGATTACATCAAAGTTTTTAAGAAGAACAAAGAAGGTTTACAGGGAAAGTTTAAAATTTTAGGACAAATAGGACTTGGAGTTGTAGTAGGTTTAATGCTTTATTTTAGCCCAACAGTAACTGTAAAACACCAAGAGAATAGAGTGAAAGCTTCTGCAGGGACTGAGATGACGGAATATAACAAATCAATAAAGTTTGGAGCAGAAGAAAAAACATTAGAAACAACAATGCCTTTTGTAAAAGGAAATGAATTTAACTATTCAGATATTTTATTCTGGATGGAGGCACAAGATCGTCCGACTTGGGCAGTTGCAGCAATATTCATTTTCGCTGTAATTTTTATCATTACAGCAGTTTCAAATGGAGCAAATTTAACAGATGGTATCGATGGTTTAGCAGCAGGTAGTTCGGCTGTAATTATGGCTGCAATAGCTATGTTTGTTTTCGTTTCAGGAAATATCATGTTTGCCGATTATTTGAACATTATGTTTATTCCTCGCTCTGAAGAAGTCTTAATTTTTTGTGGGGCGTTTCTTGGAGGTTTGATAGGGTTTATTTGGTACAACACCTATCCGGCTCAAGTATTTATGGGAGATACAGGAAGTTTGACAATTGGAGGTGTTATTGCTGTTTTAGCTATCATTGTTCGTAAAGAGTTGCTCTTACCTATTTTATGCGGAATATTTTTCGCAGAAAGTTTATCGGTAATGTTACAGGTCTCTTATTTTAAGTATACGAAAAAGAAATTTGGTGAAGGTCGCAGAATCTTTTTGATGTCTCCTCTACATCACCATTTTCAGAAATTGGGTTATCACGAAAGTAAAATAGTGGTACGTGCAATTATTATCGGAATCATTTTAGCGGTAATTAGTATCATTACCTTAAAGATTAGATAAAAAATGAAGAGATTAGTCGTTTTAGGAGGAGGAGAAAGTGGTGTAGGAACAGCTATTCTTGCGAAGAAAGAAAACTTAGATGTTTTTCTTTCAGACATGGGGCAAATAAAAAATAATTATAAACAACTTTTGGAGGAGTATGGAATTGCTTATGAAGAAGGTCAGCATACGGAAGAGTTAATTTTGAATGCGGACGAAGTAATGAAAAGTCCGGGTATTCCAAAGAAAGCAGCACTAATTCAGAAATTAGAAAAGAAAGGAATTTCAATTATTTCTGAAATTGAATTTGCGTCTCGTTACACAGATGCAAAAATTATTGCGATAACAGGATCTAATGGAAAAACAACAACAACAAGTTTGATGTTCCATATCCTGAAGCAAGCTGGATTAAATGTAGGATTAGGTGGTAACATCGGGAAAAGTTTTGCAAAATCTGTAGCAGAAGACAACTTCGATTATTATGTATTGGAAGTGAGTAGTTTTCAACTAGATGATATTAAAACAGGCTTCAAGCCCTATGTTTCGATTTTATTAAACATTACACCAGATCATTTAGACCAATACGAATATCAGTTTGATTTGTATGCAAAGTCTAAATTCAGAATTACTGAAAACCAAGATGAAAACGATTATTTTATCTATAATCTTGACGATCCAAAAATAATGGAGATGATTGATCAGATGAATATTCGTGCAAATCGTAAACCGTTCACAATGAAGGATGCAACAAATGAAGCATACGCAGACAATGAATTGTTCCGTGTGAACGATTCGAATGGTGATTTTACAATGTTAGTGAATAATTTAGGATTAATAGGAAAACACAATGTTTCCAATTCATTGGCAGCTGCTGTAGCAGCAAAAATTATTGAAATTAATAATGAGGAACTAAGAAAGAGTTTATCAGATTTTAAATCTGTTGAACACCGCTTAGAACCAGTTTTAACAATTGGAGGGATTGATTTTATCAATGATTCTAAAGCAACGAATGTGAATGCAACTTATTTTGCTTTAGAAAGTATGACAAAACCAATTGTTTGGATTGTTGGAGGAAAAGATAAAGGAAACGATTACAATGAGGTGTTACCTTTTGTGAAAAAGAAAGTAAAAGCTATTGTTTGTTTAGGTGTTGATAACTCAAAGCTTGTCGAATTTTTTAGTCCATACATTGAGACAATTATCGAAACAAATACGATGAAAGATTGTGTAGAACAATCGTATAAATTAGCAACAAAAGGAGAAGCGGTTTTATTGTCACCTGCCTGCGCAAGTTTCGATTTGTTCAGTGGTTACGAAGATCGTGGAAATCAATTCAAAGAAAACGTACGCAAATTATAATTTATAATAACAGAACCAATCAATGTCTAACATCGTACAAAAATATTTTAAAGGGGATAAACCTCTTTGGGCTTTCATCTTATTGTTAGCTTTATTTTCGTTCTTACCTGTTTATTCAGCAAGTTCTAACTTGGTGTATACAGTAGGCTCAGGAACTATTTTTGGACACTTGGCAAAACATGCCGTCATTTTATTGATTGGGTTATTGATTATTTATGGATTGCAACGTGTAGACTATCGTTGGTTTGGACTATTTGCTTTAAGTGCGGTCGTTTTGCTCTCAGGAGTTTTAGCCATTACCCTTATACAAGGACAGACTATTGGCGGTGCGAATGCAGCGCGTTGGTTGACAATTCCTGGAACAGGAATTGGAATTCAACCTTCCATGATTGCATCTCAAGCATTATTGGTTTATATAGCTCGTTATTTGACAAAAAACAGAGACAAAGAATACACCTGGAAAAATACAGCTTTGCCATTATTCTTACCAATCCTTGTAATTGTTGGATTGATTTTTCCTTCTAATGGATCAACAGCGTTGATGTTAGCAGGAATGTGCGGTATATTATTGATTATAGGCGGATTTCCATTCAAATATTTGTTTACGATAGCTGCAACAGGATTGATTCTTGGAGGAGGATTCGTTTGGCTAGCTTTATCTCGACCGGATTTGGTTACAAATTCACGTGTGCACACATGGATGTCGCGTATAGAAAAATTTAATGATGACTCAGGGTTAGAGAGTTACCAGGTTTTACATGCTAAGGCAGCTATTGCACGAGGATTGAATGAAATGGCTGGGCCAGGAAAAAGTGTTTTTAAGCAAACTCTCCCTCAGTCCTCATCCGATTTTATCTTTGCTATTATTGTGGAAGAATATGGTGCTATTGGTGCAATTTTATTGATCGGAATTTTTCTTCTGATTTTAATTCGAATTTGTATCATCGCATCTAAAATTCATACCATATTTGGTACATTACTTGTATTTGCAGTGGGCTTACCAATTATAATACAAGCTATGGTAAATATGGCAGTAGCCGTTAATTTGATTCCGGTGACAGGTCAACCATTACCAATGATTAGTTATGGAGGAACATCCATTTGGATGACATGTATTTCATTCGGAATAATTTTGAGTGTAAGTACTCAAATAAAATCGAAAGAAGAATTAGAACAAGATAGAAAAGTATTAAGTGAAGAATACATCGAAGACATCGCCTAAAATTTTAATCAGTGGTGGAGGAACAGGTGGACATATTTATCCGGCCATTGCGATCGCAGACGAAGTAAAACGTCGTTTGCCGGATGCACAAATTTTGTTTGTAGGGGCAGAAGGAAGAATGGAGATGGAGAAAGTGCCAAAAGTTGGTTATACGATAAAAGGTTTGCCAATTTCTGGATTTGATAGAAGTAACATGAAAGCGAATTTTAATTTCCCTTTCAAATTGATAAAAAGCTTAAGCCTGGCAAAGAAGATTTACAAAGATTTTCAACCGGATTTAGCTGTTGGTACAGGAGGTTACGCAAGCGGACCGATGTTGTGGATTGCTGGAAATAAAAATGTTCCAATTTTATTACAAGAGCAGAATTCGTTTCCCGGAATTACCAACAAAATTTTGAAAAACAAAGCCGCTGCAATTTGCACTGCGTACGAAGGAATTTCTCAGTTTCCACAGCAAAAAGTGCATTATACAGGAAATCCGATTCGTGCCGAAATTTTTCAGAATTTACCTTCAAAAGCAGAAGCAATTTCAGCGTTTGAATTGGATACAGAGAAACCAACTATTTTATCAGTTGGTGGTTCGCAAGGATCAAGAGCAATGAACAATGCTTGGTTAGAAAACTTAGATGAATTTGTTGCGAGTGGCGTTCAGTTAATTTGGCAGACAGGGAAGTTGGATTATCACAAAATCAAAAATATCGTTGGTGATAAATATCCGACAATTCATGTAACCGAATTTATTTATAACATGAAAGATGCATATGCCGCTTCAGATATGATTGTATCTCGTGCAGGTGCAATGGCAATTTCAGAATTGTGTATTGTTGGAAAAGCGACCATTTTGCTTCCATTACCAACTGCGGCAGAAGATCATCAAACTAAAAATGCGGAAGCTTTGGTAAAGAAAGATGCTGCAATTATGGTGAAAGATGCTGAGGCCAAACAAACTTTAGTCAAAGAAGTAATCGCTTTGGCAAATAATGAAGAATTAAAAAATAAATTATCTCAAAATATCAAGCAATTAGGTAAGCCTAATGCGACAAAAGAGATTGTAGATATATTATTGAATTTATTATAATGAATATTTTAGATAAAACATATTATTATTTCATCGGTGCAGGAGGAATCGGAATGAGCGCTTTGGAACGTTTCTTCAAGTCAATTGGTAAAAATGTGGTTGGTTATGACAAAACGCAAACTGAGCTGACAACTGAATTGATTGCTGAAGGAATTGATATTCATTTCGAAGATAACATTGATTTAATTCCTGCAGGAATTAATCAAGAAAATACATTGGTGATTTACACGCCGGCAGTACCAAAAGATCATACAGAATTGAATTATTTTTTGGTAAACGATTTTAAGGTCATGAAGCGTTCTGAGGTATTAGGTGAAATTACAAAACATACGTACAATATTGGTGTTGCAGGAACCCATGGGAAAACCACAACATCATCAATTTTAGGCCATATTCTAAAAGTTGCGAATGTAGAATGTACAGCTTTTTTAGGAGGTATTGCAGAAAATTATGATTCGAATATCATCTTAAATGGTTCTAAATATACCGTTGCAGAAGCAGATGAATTTGACCGTTCTTTTTTACGTCTTTCTCCAAAGCTGGCGATTATCACATCTGATGATGCAGATCATTTGGACATTTATGGAGAGAGAGAGGAAGTAAAAAAATCATTTCAAGAGTTTGCAGCAATTGTTGAAGAAAAATTATTTGTTCACAAAGGTTTGCCTTTTGATAATGCTTTTACATATGGTGTCGATTTAGATGCAGATTATAATGCACACAATGTAAGAATTATTGATGGACATTATGTATTTGACGTCAAAATGCCACATGGCACATTGAAAGATGTTGGAATTTTATTGCCGGGACATCATAACATGGAAAATGCAATAGCAGCTTTAGCTGTGGCAGATTATATGGGTGTTCCACATAATAAAATAAAAGAAGCTTTATCCACTTTTGTAGGGGTGAAAAGGCGTTTTAATCGTTTTGAATCAAATGGAAAGATTTACATCGATGATTATGCGCATCACCCAACTGAATTGGATGCAGTAATTCGTTCCGTTCGTGAATTGTACCCGGAAAAAAAAGTGTTAGGTGTATTTCAACCACATTTATTTACACGTACACGGGATTTTGCGGAAGAGTTCGGACAAAGTTTAAGTCAATTAGATAGTTTGATTTTGCTAGATATTTATCCTGCAAGAGAGTTGCCAATTGAAGGAATTACGTCAAATTGGCTGCTTGAAAAGGTAGATTTAAAAGAAAAAATAGTATCTTCATTAGAAGATAGTTTAACCGAAATCAAAAAACAAGATTTTGATGTATTATTAACTGTCGGAGCAGGTAATATAGATACAATTGTTAAACCAATAAAAGAGTGGTTAGGTGAAGCGTAAATTGAAAATCATAAAAGTGATTTTTGGAATTGCCCTACTGATCGGTTTGATTAGTTTTACGGTAATTAAAAATGCTTCACGTCCAGTGGAAAAATTAGACGTAGCCTTTGTTCAGCCGGTTGAGAATTATTTTATCAATGATGAATCGATAAGAGAAATTATCAATAAAGAAGGAAAAGATATTCTGAAACAAACTTTGAAAGAGGTGGATGTGAAAGATATCGAACAAAAAGTAAATGAAAGCCCATTTGTGGATTCTGTACAGGTAAGTAAAGATATTAATGGACATTTACGGCTTGATATAAAAGCGAAAACAGCAGTTGCTAGAGTGAAAACGCTGAAAAATGAATTTTATTTGACAACAAAAGGCGATAAAATGCCTTTATCTAAATTAAGTTCAGCGGATGTAATTTTAGTTTCTGGTGATGTAAAACCGAATGAATATGAGGATTTGAGTAAATTTGTATACGCTTTAAAAGCAGACGATTTATTAAAAAATCACATCATTGCAATTCAAAAAGTAGGACAACGTTCATTCAATTTAATTGTTAATACAGGAAACTATTATATAGAATTAGGAACCTTAAATAACTTTGAACAAAAGTTACACAATCTAAAGTTATTCTATAATCAATACATTGATTTTATAGGAACAGAAGATTATGAAAAATTGAGCTTAAAATTTGTGAACCAAGTTGTAGCAACCAAACGAATAAAAAATGGAGAACAATAGTAAGATTGCAGTTGGCTTAGACATAGGAACTACAAAGATTGTAGCACTTGTCGGAAGAAAAAATGAAAACGGAAAAATCGAAATTCTTGGACATGGACAAGCGAAAAGTTTAGGTGTCCACAGAGGGGTAGTGAATAATATTACACAAACCATTAATTCGATAAAAGAAGCAATTGAAAAAGCTGAAAGGTCTTCAGGTGTTAAGATTACTGATGTAACCGTTGGAATCGCCGGTCAGCATATTCGTAGCTTACAACATAGTGATTATATTACACGTACCAATTCTGAAGACGTGATTGATGATAATGATTTGAAATTATTAACCAATCAGGTTTATAAATTGGTCATGTTACCAGGAGAAGAAATTATCCATGTTCTTCCTCAGGAGTTTAAAGTTGATAATGAAGGTGAAATCCGAGAACCAATCGGAATGTATGGTAGCCGTTTAGAGGCGAACTTTCATGTGGTTGTAGGGCAGGTTTCATCCATTAGAAATATTGCACGTTGTGTAAAAGCTGCCGGTTTACGTTTAGCAAGTATTACGTTAGAGCCTATTGCTTCATCAAGCGCTGCTCTAAGTGAAGAAGAAAAAGAAGCTGGAGTTGCTTTAATCGATATAGGTGGTGGGACAACTGACATTGCAATTTTTAAAGATAATATCATTCGACATACTTCTGTTATTCCGTTTGGTGGTAATGTAATTACAGAAGATATTAAAGTTGGGTGTTCAATCATCGGAAAACAAGCAGAGGCACTTAAAGAAAAATTTGGTTCTGCATGGCCAGGTGAAAATAAAGAAACTGAAATTGTATCGATTCCCGGATTAAAGGGACGAGAGGCAAAAGAAATATCATTAAAAAGATTGTCACAAATTATCCATGCACGTGTGCAGGAAATTTTAGAACAAGTATATTTGGAATTGAAAAATTACGGTTGCGAAGATCAAAATAAGAAATTGATTGCAGGAATCGTCTTAACAGGAGGTGGATCTAAGTTGAAACACATTCGTCAATTGACCGAATACGTTACTGGAATGGATGTGCGAATAGGTTATTCGAATGAACATATTGTAGGAGCTAAAGCAGAAGAAATTAGTGGGCCAGAATATGCAACATCTGTAGGATTGTTGATGAAAGGTTTGGAAGAGTTAGAGGCAAATTATCAGCACGAAATCTACGAGAAACCGGTCATTAATAATTTGAACAACCAAGAAGAATTAGAAATAGGTATTCGTCCAGCTCAACCAAAACAATCAACAAAAGTATCACAAGTTGAGGTTGAAGTGGAAGAAGACGTCAGAAAACCTAAAAGAGAAGAAGTTGTAGACGAATTATTAGACCAAGAAATTGGTGATAAGAAAGAGACAAAATCAAAACCAGAAAAGAAGAATTTCTTTTCTAAATGGACGGATAAATTTATCCAAATGATCAACGAAACTGAATAATAAGAATAAACTAGAATAAATTACGAACCAATTTAATAAGAAGAATATGAGTGATATGTTAACAGGAGATATTGTGTTCAACTTACCAAAGAGCCGATCTCAAGCAATCAAAGTGATTGGAGTAGGTGGTGGAGGTAGCAATGCCGTAAACTACATGTTTGAACAAGGAATCGCAGGTGTTGAATTTGTGATTTGTAATACAGACTCTCAAGCATTAGCGAATAGTCCAGTCCCAACACGAATTCAATTAGGACAAGCCATTACAGAAGGTTTAGGAGCAGGAGCAAACCCTGAAGTGGGAGAGCAATCGGCTATCGAAAGCATGGATGACGTAAAAGCTGTTTTAGACGAAGGGACTAAAATGGTATTTATTACTGCCGGAATGGGTGGTGGTACAGGAACCGGAGCAGCACCGGTTATTGCCGGAATAGCAAAAGAAATGGATATCTTAACAGTAGGTATTGTAACAGCGCCATTCTTTTTCGAAGGAAGAATGAGGTTGGAACAAGCTGAAAAAGGTATCGAGAAATTAAGACAAAATGTAGATTCATTGATTGTGATCAACAATGATAAATTACGTGAGCTATATGGAAACTTAGGGTTCAAGAATGGTTTCTCGAAAGCTGATGAGGTTTTAACAACAGCAGCGAAAGGAATTGCAGAAGTTATTACACAACACTATGCAATGAATATCGATTTACGTGATGCACGTACTGTATTGAAAAATTCAGGAACAGCAATCATGGGATCTGCACAAGGTTCAGGTGAAAACAAAGCAAAAGATGCGATTTCTTCCGCTTTAGATTCTCCATTGTTAAATAATAATAAAATTACAGGAGCACGTAACGTTTTGTTATTGATTTTGTCTGGTAATAATGAAATTACAATGGACGAAATTGGTATCATCAATGATTACATTCAACAAGAAGCTGGAAATAGTGCAAATATTATCATGGGTATTGGTGAGGATTTAGATTTAGGTGATTCAATCTCTGTAACTGTAGTAGCTACAGGTTTCCCAACGGAAGACCAGGCTTATACAGGAAAAGAAGAACAAAAAATTGTGCATACTTTAGAAGAGGAACAACCGATTAATAAAACATTATCTGTTGATCAACCTTTTGTAAATCGTGTAAAACCAATGACATTAGATTTTGGACGCTCTAATGCTTCTACACAAGCACCACAGACGTCTCAACAAAATCAAATGCCGGAGGCTCCCCAAAATAACTATCGAGATGCGGATATTAACCAAAGTTTTCAACAACAATCTTATCACAATACGCCAGAGCAATCTTTTGAAGAAAATAATGCTCCGAAACGTTATGTATTAGATGACATTGAGGATGAACCTGTACAAGAAAAACGTTCTTATGATGATTTTGAACCACGTTTAAAATCTGATTTTAATCGTCCTCAGGAACGAACAAATGATGTGACGAATAACAATCAATCCTATCATTCATATTCTAATCATGTAGCTTCAGAACAATCTAATTATCCTCAAAATAATTATACAGGATACAAGGCTCCTAAAAATGAAGGATATGGAAATGTAGAACCAGTTCAATCAAATGTATCGCACTCAACTGTACCTCAACCTGAACAAGTACAAGTACAAGTTGCAGTAGATCCGTTTAATCAGCCGATTGAAGAATCAAATGATACTGAATTAAACAATATGATCGAGGAAAGAAGAAATCGGTTGAAACAATTTAATTTTAAATTTAACAACACGATGACAAATTCTCAGGTAGATGAATATGAAGCAATTCCTGCTTATAAGCGTCAAGGATTAAATTTAACCGATCGTCAGGATAACCAGTCTTCAGATTTTTCTGTAGGAACTAATCGAAACAACGAAACACAAATTCGTCCAAATAATTTTCTACATGACAATGTAGATTAATAGGCGATCACTCGTAAAAAATATTCTTATTATAGAAAAGGTTCATTGCTTTTGCGATGAGCCTTTTTTTGTCTTAAATTTGTAGTCTAAAAGCAAAAATCATGAATTTAGAAACCCAAATAATGGGACAGTTAAAAGAAGCGATGAAAGCTAAAAATACTGTTGCCTTAGAAGCTTTAAGAGCTGTGAAATCTGAATTATTATTAGCAAAAACATCTGGAGCTAATGGAGAATTGTCAGAAGACCAAGAAATAGCTTTATTACAAAAGTTAGTCAAACAACGTAAAGAAGCTGCTGAACAATTCGAAACAAATGCTCGTCCTGAATTAGCAGAAAAGGAATTGGCGCAAGCAGAAGTTATTCAACAATTTTTACCAGCTCAATTAACAGATGAAGAATTAACTGTAGCAATAAAAGAAATTGTTGCTGAGGTTGGTGCTACTTCTCCAAAAGATATGGGAAAAGTAATGGGAGCAGCATCTTCTAAATTAGCAGGTAAAGCAGAAGGAAAATTGATTTCGGCTAAAGTAAAAGACATTTTAGCGAGTTTATAATTGATTTTTAAATCTTTAAAAATTAAGAAAAGGTAAAGTTGACAAAACTTTACCTTTTTTGTTTCTTTATTTAATAAATTTCTTCAATTTTTACAAAATGATTATTCGTTGATTATCAATGATATATCCGGTTTAAATAAATAATTGCCAAAAAAATTAGGATTCAATCTTTATTTTAACATTAAATTAACAAATCGCTGTAAGCATCTAAATCAGCAAAGCACAAGAGATTTTAGAATTAAAAATCAATGGATTAGAATAATTCTAAATAAGAAGGTGTTTATACCCTTAAATTTGCAAAGTAAATCAGAAAAATCTAAAGGATGACGAAAAGCATTACAGCGTTTATAGCAATGTTAATGATTTTTCCAATAGCAAATGCTGATGGTAAAATTTTTAAGGATTCTGGTCATAATGACACAATTATTATGCCAGCTTCTGAGAAAAGATTTAGTAATGATATTGATAATGATACCATCAAGAAAGATACATTATCAGTTGAAGATGAAAAGTTGGTTGGAGAACTTATCGAGAATAGTGCTCGAAAAATCTCGACAGGAGTTGTTTCTTGGTATGGAGACAAATTCCACGGACGCAAGACAGCTAGTGGTGAAACGTATGACAAACACGAACTAACGGCTGCCCATAAGTCTTTACCATTTGGTACGAAAGTAAAAGTTACGAATATCAGAAATGGTAAATCTGTAGTTGTAGAAATTAACGACAGAGGTCCATACGCTAAATCTAGAGTTTTAGACTTAAGTCAAGCTGCATTCAGCGAAATTGGTCACACCAATACAGGAGTGATGCAAGTTGAATACGAAATCTTAAAAAGCGAAGACTAATACAAGACTAAGATGTTCAGAAAAAATGAAAAGGTTTGAGAATGTATTCTCAAACCTTTTTTTATTTCATTTAATTATTCAAAAAAAATCCTGGTAATAGTATTTACCAGGAATATATAGGATTAGAATAATCTTAATCTAAAATTTTAAGCACTTTAGTTGTACGAGCTCTTGATGCTTCAACTAATTCAGCTTGTGCTAAATCTTCTCCGTAAGAAGGAATCATTTCTTTAATAGCCTCGTTCCAATTGTTTTTCATCAATTCAGGGAAGCATTGTTTCATTAAGTTCAACATAGCGCTTACAGAAGTTGATGCTCCGGGAGAAGCTCCTAATAAGGCAGATATAGAACCATCCTGAGATGTTACGATTTCTGTTCCAAATTTTAAAACTCCTTTTCCGTTTTGTTGTTCGATCACTTGTACACGTTGTCCGGCAGTTTGTTCAAACCAATCTTCTAATTTCGCTTCTGGAAAATATTCTCGTAATGATTCTACTTTTTTTGCTTTTGACAGCATAACTTGTTCAATCAAATACTTCGTTAAATCGATATTATTTAATCCACAATTCATCAAGAAACCTACATTACCTACGTTAACAGATTTGAATAAATCGCAATTAGAACCGTATTTTAAGAATTTAGTTGAAAATGTAGCAAAAGGACCAAATAATAAAGACTGTTTTCCGTCAATCACACGTGTATCAAGGTGAGGAACAGACATTGGTGGTGCACCAATTTTTGCTTTTCCATATACTTTTGCATGGTGTTTTTTGATTACTTCTTCATTTTGACAAATTAACCATTGACCACCAACAGGAAAACCTCCGAATTTTTTCGATTCCGGAATACCGGATTTTTGTAACAATAAAATTGCTCCACCGCCTGCACCGATAAATACAAAATCTGCATTAACAGCTTTATTACTTCCAGATTTAAGATCTTTTACTTTTATAGCCCATTTTCCGTTGCTAAGACGTGTTAAGTCTTTTACTTCGTGTTCAGTTTCTAATGTAATTTCATTTTTGTCTTGTAAGCCTTTGAAAATTTGACGGGTTAATTCTCCAAAATTTACATCAGTTCCCAAGTTCATGTGCGTTGCCGCAACTTTCTCATTACCTTTTCTACCGTCAACAATTAAGGGAGTCCATTCTTTTATTTTTGAAATATCTTCAGAATACTCCATCTCTTTAAATAAAGGATGTTGTGATAATTTTTCGTAACGTTTTCTCAAGAAATTTACATCATCATCTCCCCATACAAAAGACATATGCGGTGTAGGACGTAAAAATTTTTCAGGAGAAGAAACGTAATTATTCTCGACTAAGTAAGACCAAAACTCTTTCGAAGTTTCAAATTGTTTTGCAATATTAATTGCTTTATCAATATTTACCACTCCGTTTTTGTCCATTGGTGTGTAATTCAATTCACAAAAAGCAGAATGACCAGTACCAGCATTATTGAAAGCATCAGAACTTTCAAATCCAATCTTATCTAATTTTTCGAAAACAGAAATCTTAATAGCCGGATTGATTTTTTTAAGAAGTATGCTTAGGGTAGCACTCATGATACCTGCACCAACTAATACTACCTCTTGAGGTTGTTTTTCCATTTCTCAAAAATATATTTACGTTGCAAAGGTATTAATAAATAGCCTTTTTTGCGAAATTATACGCAGAAAAAAGAATGATTTATTACATAAATTCTTTTAACCCGGAATATTCTTTGCTTATTATTTTATAGAAGATTTTTCAATATCAGTATGGCCAATATGTTCAATACTGTCTTGACTTGATAAATCAAGTTCAAAAGCTTTTTTATTGACAACTGTCGTTTTTGTAATTGAATCATGCCAGCCATTTTCTCCTAAAAAAGTTAATGGTTCGAATGGAATAATACGACACAAACTACGCATAAAATAGTCTTTTGTTGTTGGAGTTGAACTGTCAATCATGACAACTTTAGTTCCTGTAATAAACTTTCCTATTGAACGACCTTTTGTCAGAGTTTCAATAACGAAATAATAAATAATGAGACAACCTATACCAAGTATGTTGTAAAAAAGGTCATTTTTTGGTAAACCAATATGGGTAATCATTGAAAAAACACCAAGGAATAATCCCATGCAAAATGTAAATGCTAAATAAGCAATGATATCAACAATGTAATTGATAAACCTCTTTCCTTTGTCTGCTTTATGTTCGCCGACGATGTAATCTTGATACATATTATTTCAGTATTTGTTATAGTTGTAAATATACACTAAACAGTAAAAATTTCAGAGTTATTTAAAAGTTATAAAATTAATTTCTCAGACTTAAATTTTATCTTCTATCCAGCGTCTAAGATTGATGTAATTGGTATTTCTCCTCAATAAACTTTGATTATCAGCATCTTTTAGAAATTCGTCTAATTCTCTGAAAGCTTTTACCTTTTCATGAGGAAATAAGTCATTCAACTCAATAAAAAATAAACTTATTTTTCGCGTAATAATATTACTATTTTTCATTTTCTTACAGAACTGATGTGTTTTATAAGAATAGGCATCCAGTTCCTGATCATTGCCAGAATCATATAAATTCATCATAATGAGAACCAATGTATAGAAATACAAATCTTCTTGAATAGAGGTATCACTTTGAATAATTTTTTGACAATATTCGAACGAATTATTCCAGTCTTTATTCAAAAAATGGTAAGCAGCAATCTTGAGATAAAGAACTAAAATATGATGCTGATCGATTTTATGTTGATGCGATTTTATTTCCCTTAAAATATCTTTAATCAAAAAAGGGCTAATATTTTCTTTCGGATTGATAAAAAAATAATTCAGTTTACTGTTAAATTTATTGATAAACCAAAGTGCCTCTACATTATCATTCAATGGTAAAATATTATAAACAGTTTCCAGTTTATCAAACCAGAATTTGAATTCTTGAGAATCCTTTTTCAGGTACAAAATTTTTAATAAATATGAGTTTCCTTTAATAAACCAGACAGGATGACTCAGAATCCTTTCTTTTTTTTCGTAAAACAGTTCAACCCATTTTTTCGAAAATTCATACGAGTTCTCAAGGTTTTGCGTTAACATAGATAACCAAACATTGGCTTTGTAAAACCATAATTTTTCTTTGAATTTTAATCGGTTAAAGTCAATGTTTTTTGTCTCCGTATCAAAAAAATGCTGAATGTGATCAATTTCTTCTTTGTTCTTCGCATAACCATTTTCCAATAAAATACTATATAATTTTAAGGATAAATTGGACAGCTTGCTTGCTTGTAAATTCTGTAAACTCAGCTCTTCTGATTGTTCAATCAGCTGATCTGCTCGCCCGAAAATACTACGTGTAATAAATTGAGATTCAATAATTTTTTCTAATTCAAGAATGTCATATGCTATAGTTTTTTCGTCTAACTCTAACGCTTGTGTTTTAGCTTTATCCAACATTTTGAGACTTTGTTTGTGCAACCCTTTTTGATATAAAATAGTTGCAAAATCAAATTGTTCCCGTATTTGCATACGTGTATTCTGTTGGGAAGGATTCATTCTCAAACTAAATAAAATCTGTTTGTACAAATGTGCTTTTAAGTTGGATAATTGGAGTTTCGTTGTAATTTTTTTCTTTAAAATAATATTTTCATCATACTCGTTTAGCTTATCCAATAAATCGAAAAGTAATAGAAATTTTGCATCAGCATTGATTTGTAAACGATTTACATAAAGTTTAAATTGACGTTTTTCGGAACGGTTAAGCGATTTTATTAAACTAAAAAGTGCATCTTTATTATGATTTGACATTGTAATTAAATTAGTTTTAAGTAGTTGTTTTTGAGGGTTATATTTGTTTTAAAATATCTTTAAGAATTGTAAAATATCTTTTTTCTAAGAAAATTAAAGTTAGTACAATTTTAATTTTACATCACAATAACAATCAAAACAAATTGCAATGAGTGCCGAAAAGATTCAAATTTTTGATACAACACTAAGAGATGGAGAGCAAGTACCAGGATGCAAATTAAATAAAAAACAAAAGTTAGAGATTGCTGCCAGATTAGATGAACTAGGTGTAGATGTGATAGAAGCTGGTTTTCCAATTTCAAGCCCTGGAGATTTTGAAGCGGTGAATGCAATTTCAAAATTAGTGAAAAATACAACGGTATGCGGATTAACTCGTGCGAATAAAAAAGATATAGAATCTGCAGCGAAAGCATTACAATCTGCAGCTAAACCAAGAATTCATACAGGAATAGGAACGTCAGATTCACATATTATTTATAAGTTCAATTCGAATCGTGAAGCAATAATTGAACGTGCTGTAGAAGCTGTAACTTATGCAAAGACGTTTGTAGATGATGTCGAATTTTATGCCGAAGATGCTGGAAGAACAGATAATGCTTTTCTAGCTAAAGTATGCGAAGAAGTCATAAAGGCAGGTGCAACTGTTCTTAATATTCCGGATACAACAGGTTATTGTTTACCGCTTGAGTATGGAAATAAAATTAAATACTTAAGAGATAACGTTCAGGGAATTGAGAATGTCATTATTTCGTGTCATAATCATAATGATTTGGGACTGGCAACGGCAAATGCTGTAGCAGGAGTAATAAATGGAGCACGACAAATAGAATGTACAATTAATGGTATTGGAGAGAGAGCCGGTAATACAGCTTTAGAAGAAATTGTGATGATTTTTAAACAGCACAAAGAACTAAACTTTTACACAGATATCAATGCACAAATGTTGACAGAATTGAGTCAATTAACGTCTGAAACAATGGGAATGATGGTTCAACCAAATAAAGCAATTGTTGGTTCAAATGCTTTTGCGCATAGTTCTGGAATTCATCAAGATGGTGTGATAAAAAATCGCGAAACTTATGAAATTATTAACCCTGCAGATGTTGGGGTAAACGAATCGTCGATTATTTTGACAGCCCGAAGCGGACGTTCAGCATTGGCTTATCGTCTTAAAGATATTGGTTTTGATACTTCTAAAAATGAATTAGATATTTTGTACGAACAATTTTTAGAGATAGCTGATTCAAAAAAAGAAGTTGTACGTGAAGATTTAATCGGGTTAATGCATCAGTTTACTCAAACAATTCAAAGAAAATTTGCATGAGAACACTATTCGATAAAGTTTGGGATGCACATATTGTAAGCCAAGTAGAAAACGGTCCGCAAGTCATTTATATCGATAAACACTTGATTCATGAAGTCACAAGTCCACAAGCATTTGCAGAACTAGAAGCGAGAAATATTCCGGTTTATCGTCCAAATCAAATTGTTGCAACAGCAGATCATAATGTTCCGACCATTGATCAGAATCAACCGGTTCGTGACCCTTTATCAAAGCAACAATTGGAAAAATTAGCTTTCAATTGCGAAAAAAATAACATTACATTTTACGGATTAGGTCACCCTTATCAAGGAATTGTTCATATTATTTCACCTGAATTAGGAATTACGCAACCGGGAATGAGTATGGTTTGTGGCGATAGCCATACTTCGACACATGGAGCTTTTGGTGCAATTGCTTTTGGAATTGGGACCAGCCAAGTCGCTCAGGTTTTTGCAAGTCAATGTTTGTTGATGAATAAACCAAAATCGATGCGAATTAAAGTGAATGGAAAATTAAATCCAAATGTTCAACCGAAAGACGTGATTTTATATATCATTTCTAAAGTTGGAACAAATGCCGGAACTGGTTATTTCTGCGAATATGCCGGAGATGTTTTCGAAAATATGTCGATGGAAGGACGGATGACCGTTTGTAATATGTCGATAGAAATGGGAGCTCGCGGTGGAATGATTGCACCAGATGAAACAACTTTTGCTTATTTAAAAGACAAACCATTTGCGCCGAAAGGAGAAGAATGGAAACAAAAAGTAGCGTATTGGAAAACTTTACCAAGTGATAAAGATGCGGTTTTTGATGAAGAAATAGAGTTTGAAGCAGCAGATATTTATCCGATGATTACGTTTGGAACAAATCCCGGAATGGGAATTTCGGTGAAAGATGCCATTCCTTCAAAAGATTCATTAAACGAAAATGAGAAAGAATCTTTTGAAAAGGCGTTGAAATATATGGGATTTAAAGATAGCCAATCGATTATTAATCATCCGATTGATTATGTCTTTATAGGAAGTTGTACCAATGCGAGAATTGAGGATTTACGTCAAGTCGCAGATTATGTAAAGGGAAAACAGCGCAATGAAAATGTGACAGCTTGGATTGTTCCCGGTTCAAAACTTGTAGAAAAGCAAGCAATAGAAGAAGGACTGGATAAAATTTTTGAAGCTTCAGGTTTTAAGCTGCGAGAACCTGGTTGTTCAGCTTGTTTAGCGATGAATGAAGATAAAGTTCCGGCAGGGAAATATTGTGTTTCAACTTCAAATAGAAATTTTGAAGGACGACAAGGACCAAATTCAAGAACATTATTAGCAAGTCCTTTGATTGCGGCAGCAGCGGCAATTCATGGAAAGGTTGTTGATATTAATTAAAATTAGCACGAAATGGATTCAATTAATCAGCTTAAATCATCGGCAGTTCCGATTAAAATAGAAAATATAGACACCGATCAAATTATACCGGCCCGTTTTTTAAAAGCGATTAGCAGAGAAGGTTTTGGAGATAATTTGTTCAGAGATTGGCGATTTAATCAAGAGAATGAAAAAATTGAGAATTTTCCACTGAATGATTCAAAATATGTAGGGAAAATATTAGTTGTCGGAAAAAATTTTGGTTGTGGAAGCAGCCGTGAACACGCAGCTTGGGCAATAAAAGATTACGGATTTGATGTTGTAATTAGTAGTTATTTTGCGGATATTTTTAAAGGAAATGCGTTGAATAACGGAATTTTACCAATTGTTGTTTCAGATGAAATTTTAAATCAAATATTTGAGATAATCGATCAAAACCCTTCAACAGAATTTGAAGTTGATTTGGAAAATCAAACCTTGGGAATTCAAAGTCAATCTATCAATTTTGAGGTTGATTCTTATAAAAAAATCTGTTTATTAAATGGGTATGATGATATTGATTTCTTAATCAGTCAGAAAGACAAAATAGAAGCTTACGAACAAAATCATAAATCTTTACAAGATGAAAATGCATAAAATTGCTGTACTTCCTGGCGATGGAATAGGACCAGAAGTCGTTTCGGAAACAATAAAAATTCTGAAAGTTGTAGAACAAGTTTTCAAATATAATTTCGAATTTGAGCAAGCTTTGATCGGAGCGATTGCAATTGACGAAACAGGAAGTCCTTTGCCAGAAGAGACACTGCAATTGTGTAAAAATTCGGATGCAGTTTTATTTGGAGCAATTGGAGATCCAAAATATGATAATAATCCGAACGCTAAAGTTCGTCCCGAACAAGGTTTGTTAAAGTTGAGAAAGGAACTTGGTTTATTTGCAAATATCCGTCCGATCAAGGCTTACGAATCTTTGTTGGGGAAAAGCCCGTTGAAGCGTTCCTACATTGAAGGTACAGATATGGTGATTTTTCGTGAATTGATTAACGGAATTTATTTCGGGGAGAAATTTACGGCGCAAGATGGTTCGCATGCGTATGATACGTGCTCGTACAATAGAAAAGATATTGAGCAAATTACACATTTAGCTTTTCAGGAAGCAATGAAACGTCGCAAAAAAGTAACCTTAGTAGACAAAGCAAATGTGTTGGACACGTCTCGTTTGTGGCGAAAAGTTACGATGGAAATTAGTCCGGAATATCCGGAAGTAGAATTAGATTATTTATTTGTTGACAATGCAGCAATGCAGTTAATTCTTAATCCTAAGCAATTTGATGTGATTTTGACAGAGAATATGTTTGGAGATATTATTTCAGATGAAGGAAGTGTAATTGGAGGAAGTATTGGTTTATTACCATCTGCTTCTATTGGTACAGAAAATGCATTATTCGAACCTATACATGGTTCTTATCCACAAGCAAAAGGAAAAGGAATTGCAAATCCGATGGCTTCTATTTTGAGTGCGGCAATGATGTTGCGTTATTTGGAATTAGAAGAAGGAGCAAAAGCGATAGAGAAAGCTGTGGAGAATGCGATTAATAATTTGATTGTAACGTCAGATTTAGATGAAACAAGTGATTATTCGACATCTGTTGTTACAAACTACATTGCAAAGATATTATTGAGTGATCATGATCATCATTCGTATTTCAATTTTGAAAACGTCTTGATGGGAAAATCGACAATTATATAGTTTTTTATTTATGGCTTAATAAAAATGCCATCCGGAAGGATGGCATTTTTTATATGAATTGATGAAGCGATGATTACATCATCCCCGGCATTCCACCTCCCATTGGTGGCATAGCTGGCTCATCTTTTTTAATTTCTGTAACAACAGCTTCAGTCGTGATTAACATACCTGCAACAGAAGCAGCATTTTCTAATGCAACACGAGCAACTTTAGTTGGATCAATAACTCCAGCTTCGATCATGTTAACATATTCATCAGTTTTTGCATTGTATCCGAAATCACCTGTTCCTTCTTTTACTTTTGCTACCACTACAGAACCTTCACCACCTGCGTTGTGAACGATTTGGCGTAATGGTTCCTCGATTGCACGAGTAACAATTTTAACACCTGTCGCTTCGTCAGCATTTGTTGTTTCGATTGTTAAGTTAGACAAAGCTCTAACAAAAGCAACACCACCACCAGCAACAATACCTTCTTCAACAGCGGCACGAGTTGCGTGTAAAGCATCGTCTACACGATCTTTGATTTCTTTCATTTCAACTTCAGAAGCAGCACCAACATACAATACAGCAACACCTCCAGCTAATTTAGCTAAACGCTCTTGCAGTTTTTCGCGGTCATAATCAGAAGTTGTCGTTTCGATTTGTGCTTTAATTTGGTTTACTCGAGATTTAATTTGTTCTGCATCTCCTGCTCCGTTCACAACAGTTGTATTGTCTTTGTCGATAACAACTCTTTCAGCTGTTCCTAACATTTCTAAAGTAGCAGTTTCTAACGTAATTCCTTGCTCCTCAGAAATAACTGTACCTCCTGTTAAGATGGCGATATCTTGTAACATTGCTTTGCGACGATCTCCAAATCCTGGTGCTTTAACAGCAGCTATTTTTAATGATCCTCTTAAACGGTTAACCACTAAAGTTGCCAAAGCTTGACCTTCAACTTCTTCAGAAATGATTAAGAATGGACGTCCTGATTGAGCAACCGGTTCTAATAGAGGTAAGATTTCCTGTAAGTTAGAGATTTTTTTCTCACACAATAAAATGTAAGGATTTTCTAATTCCGCAATCATTTTATCTGCATTTGTTACGAAGTATGGAGATTGGTATCCACGATCAAATTGCATTCCTTCTACAACATCAACATACGTTTCTGTTCCTTTCGCTTCTTCAACAGTGATCACACCTTCTTTTCCAACTTTAGAGAAAGCTTCAGCGATTAATGATCCGATTGTATCATCATTATTTGCAGAGATAGACGCAACCTGTTTGATTTTTTCTGAAGAATCACCAACTTCTTGAGATTGTTCTTTTAAATTCGCAACGATACCAGCAACTGCTTTATCAATACCACGTTTTAAATCCATTGGGTTTGCACCAGCCGCAACATTTTTTAAACCTTCGCGAACGATAGCTTGTGCTAAAACTGTTGCAGTAGTAGTTCCGTCACCGGCAACATCATTTGTTTTAGAAGCAACTTCTTTTACCATTTGAGCACCTAAGTTTTCGATTGGATCTTCCAATTCGATTTCTTTTGCTACAGAAACTCCATCTTTTGTGACATGTGGAGCACCGAAAGATTTTTCTAAAACAACGTTACGACCTTTTGGTCCTAATGTTACTTTTACTGCATTTGCCAATGCATCAACACCTCTTTTTAAAGCATCTCTTGATTCAATATCGAATTTAATATCTTTTGCCATTTTTATTTATTGTATTATGTACGATGCACGATGTACAAAGTACTTGGTTTTGTTTATTTTGAATAGTTTAAAAATCTATTGATTTATATTTAGATGATTGCCAGAATATCTGCTTCACGCATGATTAAGTAATCTTTACCTTCTAATTTCAATTCTGTTCCAGAATATTTTCCGTAAAGTACTTTATCCCCAACTGCAACTGTCATTGGCTCATCTTTTTTACCATTACCAACTGCAACTACAATACCTTCTTGTGGTTTTTCTTTTGCTGAATCTGGGATAATAATTCCTGAAGCTGTTTTAGTCTCGGCAGGAGCTGGTTCAATTACCACTCTATCTGCTAATGGTTTAATGTTTAATTGTGACATATTTGTATATTTTATTTTAAATTGATGATTTCAATTCAACGAAAAACGTGCCAACAGCTAATTTCTGCCATTATGGATAAGTTAATTACAAGGAGGAAAAATAAAAATGCCAAGCTGTCAGACAACTTGGCATTTTAAGTAATTTTATAAAAGATTATTTTTTGATAATAATTTTTTTCGTGAACTGTTCATTTCCAGTTTCAATAGAAATAATGTAGACACCATTTGCTAAATTGGATAAATTCACTTGTTGTGATTTAGAAGAATTCAAATTGTTCGAGTAAACTGTTCTACCTGCTAAATCTGTTACAGTAATTTTACCTGTTGTAAATGATTTACTGAAATCTAAATTAATCATTCCATTAGATGGATTCGGAGAAATAGACGCAAGATCTTTAGTCGTAATATCAGATATTGCTAATTTATCAGAAATCTCAAAGTTTGCAGCATTTACAGCTAAGAAAACATTATCAATAGCCTTAATCATAATACGAGCCTCTTTCGTTAGCTTGATATCAGAAGGGACAGTGAAATCATATTTTCCATTATTTGGAGCTGTTTCTGCTAAAATGTAATCAAAGTTTTTACCTCCATCAACAGATAATAAGATTTTTACATTTTGTGTATCAATTCCATTTGCATCTGTTCCTGCGACATCCCAAGTAATTGATGCCGGTTGATTATACGCCCAATAATCGCCTGTGTCTTGAGAAGACACTTTGAATGGACCTACATCCTTTACAGTTAAAACAACATTCTTACGATCTGTCTGCCCACCTTTTGGATTATTATCTCTAGCCAATATAGAGAATCTTATAGTACGTGCAACGCTTGGGATAACTTCCCATGACATTGGTGCAGGATTCGATTCAAATGTTAATTTACCTGCAACAATTGATTGTAGATTAGGGAAGTATCTATGTCCTTCAGTTGTTGGATTAAGCGATCTGAAAGTTGGTCCCCCTGTATTTGTAGATAACGGCGGTTGCGTAGCTATTTGAGTATCTATTTGCTCCCAATTGTACGTTAATGCATCTCCGTCAGGATCTGTAGCGGTAGCTTCTAATAAAAATGCAGTCGAATGCGGAATGCTATGGGTTAATTTTGTTAATTCTAAAACAGGTTCATTATTTCCTGAATCTGTATTGACAGAACAACTTCCTGATGCTGATGTAACAAAAGAGTAAATATTGTTAACACTTACAGTTGAAAAGTAAGGATCACTATTGTTTTGTACGTTAGGGGGACAAATACCTGCATAAGCCATGATTGTACTACCACTTCCTGGTTCTACTGCTGTAGCTCCGGAACGGTTCCCTCCGCACGAATTATTAAATGTGTGTGGAGCTCCGAATTGGTGGCCCATTTCATGCGCTACATAATCAATATAGAAAGGATCATTTATAGGCGCTCCTAAACCTGTTACTCCTCCAGCTTTACTGTTACCGCAAGGACTTCTTAAGTAAGCAACTCCTCCGCCTCCGGTAGAAAATACGTGACCTACATCATAATTATCAATACCAATTTCCCGATCTAAAACAGTTTGATTTTGTCCAAGCATAGCAGAACCACTATTGTTTGTGTATTCATCTGTTTTAATGAAAATAATTTTATCATTTTCCTCAACTAATTCCATTGTAACACCAAACTCTTTTTCGTAAACACCATTTACACGAGTCATAGCAACGTTTATTGCGGATACAACAGCAGCTAATTTTTCTTCGTCAGTTCCATTCATTACACCGGACCTGTTAATATGGTATCTTGAATATTCAACAGTTGTTGCTAATGCTAAGCGGTATTTTCTCATTTTACCATCTGTAGCAATGTTATTTGTAGGAACTTTGTCTGTTATCTGATTAATTAAGTTTTGTTGATGTACATCATCTGTATGACAAGTAAAATTGATCATGTCATCAACATTTTTTCTGCTGTAAGAAATGTATGTTGATAAATCTTCTGTATAAGCATCAATGTAAGAAACTTCATGTCCTTTTTGTATCATGGCACTAAATCCATGATAAGGAGAATAGCTGAAACGGATAGTCGATTTTCCATCAACGGATTTTCCAACATAAGACTTTATAGTGTTGAATTTTTCCTGAAGTTTAGGTGCCATAATCGAAGCTTCTTCAATTTGGTACTTCGTTAATTCTCCTTTATCATTTGGAATATTAACTAAATGAGGTTGATTTCCCCCTTTATTTGCAATCGTGTTCAGATCATTTACTAAACTTGTAATGTCCAAATTAAATAATTTATATTCTTTTGGAACAGATGATCTTTCAACCAAGTTGGCTGGTTGGTAATTTTTGTTTTTCAGTTCTTGCCAATAATTACTTTGAGCAAAAACAGAACTTCCTCCCATTAGTAGAGATAAGATAATAAATTTTGACTTCATAAATTTTAATATTCAAGTGTTAAACGATTAATTTCTTTCGGAATTTCTATAACCAATAAGTTGATAGACTCATCAAACTTATTTTCATTTTTATTTAATTTTAAAAAATTATGCTTAGAAGTTGTTGTTAATTCTGACAGTTCGTAACTGTCAATGTCTTCTTTACAAATAACAGCAACATTTTTAGTTGTAAAATCAACGATATGTAAAGGCGCATTTCTTTGACCAGGAATAAGCAACGATTTTTGAAAATCATCAAAATTTTCTTTATTCGTGAAAATTCTAACCGATTCCTTACATCCGTTCTCATCTAATGCCGTTCTCAAAATATTGATTTCATTCTTAGGAATTGTTTTCATAATCTTTTGTTGACCGCAACTAATAAAAAATAGAAAACATAAAGAAATCAGGAAATAATAGTGCTTCATATTCAGTGTTTAACACTAAATTATGAATATAATTTAAATAAAAGGCAATAAAAAACGTGAATCATTTTCTGATTCACGTTTTTTATTACTTATTTTTCTTAAAAAATTACTTCGCCGGTTGTGCTGGTAATTGATTTTGACTTGCTCCATTTGCAGCTGGTTGCGCTGGTAAATTGTTAGCAGGTACTGTAACGTTTGTTTTAATTGGTTTTATTGCATTTGGATTTTCGTGTGCTGCACTTGCTCCAATAATCAATACAATTACAACGATAAATAATCCCCAAGTTGTGTTGTCTAAGAATTTATTTGTTCTTTGAACTCCAAACATTTGGCTTCCTCCGCCACCTCCGAAAGTAGAAGATAAACCTCCTCCTTTAGGGTTTTGAGATAATACGATTAGTACTAACAATACACATAAAATCATGATAATAATCATGAAAAACTGAAATAGTCCCATTTTATTATTTAGAGTTTTTTAAATTTTCAATTTCTTTAATTCGATTTGCAAATAAACTATTTTTTTCTGGATATTTCAAAATTAATATCTTATAAGCTTTAATTGCTTTGTCATATTTTTTTTGCTCAATATAAATCTGAGCCAAAGTTTCAGTCATTAAATCTGAATATTCTTCTGTATTCTGAACAAAATTTGAAGAGGTACTGGCTGGTGTAATGTCCGTTTTTTTCATCGGAACTATTTTGGGATTCTTTTCCAAAAAATCATCAATCAGCTTATATTTTATTTCTCTTTCGGCAATCTCTTGTTCCTCTTCAATCTCTTCTTGACTTTTTGATTGAGATGGAACTTTTTTTAACCAATCGGAAAATGAAAATGTTGATTCGTCTTTTTCTTTTTCCGAAAGCTGAACTTTTTTTACTTCAGAATTTTCATGAACTTCATTTTTTAGAAGCAATATTTCTTCTGGTTCTGATTGAATAATTTCGATACCTGAAGTTTGTTGAACAGCATTTTCGATATCATTATTCAAAGTTGTATCTTTAGAAATGCTAGATATTTTGACTACTTTGTTGGTGATTTCTGCCACTTCATTCAATTCTTCATCAGAAATAATATCCACAACATGATCTGTTCTCAGTTCAGATTCTTCTGTATCATTTTCAATCATTTCATCCACAATATCGTCATTGATTTCATGATCGTTTTCACTAACAATGATCTCAGAAATATTTTCATTTCCAATGATTGGATTATCATTTTTCACTTCAATAGATTCATCATTTTCTTGTATAGAATGAGTGATGGAATCTTCAATGATTGGTTCAGAAATGATTTCACTTTCAGGTAATTTTTGCATTCTCTCATCTTGTCTAGATTTCTCAACGATTGAAAGTGTTTCTACCTGATTTTCTTTTTGAACAGGTTCTGAGTTGATATAATGATACAAATCGACACGGTTACTACTTTGAATTGAAGTTTTGTTCAAATAATCTTCAAAAGATGGATGATTTTCCTTCTTCAAACCATAAAGTAACAATGCACGCAAGGTATAGAAATACGGGTATTTTTCAACTTCTTTTTTTAGAAGTGGAATATCCGATTTCTCGACTTCGTACGGATGTGCTACTAAATATTCAATTCTGGTCATTGCTCAAATATAAGGTTATTTTTTACCAATCCATCGCAATAGATGCAAAAACCTGGTCGCGAATATCATCAATAATTAGCGGTACAATTGATGACTCAACATTACTTAACATGGCATTTCCATCATACAATTGGAATGCTGAAAATGTTCTGTCATAATTTTTAGATTCGTCTTTATTGTTGATGTACCGAACTTTTACATAAATTGTTAAACGGTTTTTTGCAGCGATATCATTTGATTGAATTGCTTCTGGAACGACATCGTATCCTGTAATTTCACCTTCTATAATTAAATCAGAGTTTTCATTCGAATTTAATTTCAATTTAGTTCTGCTTCTAAAAATATCTTGAATGGCAATTGTTAAATCCTGACTTAAAGTAGGATTTTGTTGAGGTGCATAATTCGGAAAAGTTGCCACATAAATTGTGTTCCAATCCGGTTGAATAGCAGCTCCTGAAAGCGAATATTTTATACAGCCTGTTAAACTAAAAATAGTGAAAATACTAAGGACAAATAATTTAATTTTGTTCATACTTACAAATGATATTGTTTGATTTTACGGTACAATGTACGCTCCGAAATTCCTAGTTCGTCGGCAGCCATTTTACGTTTTCCTTTGTGTTTTTCTAATGCCAGTTTAATCATTTCCTTTTCATTGTCTTGTAACGAAAGCGATTCTGGTTCTTCAATAGGACTAACATCGTAGACATCGTTCGAATAATCGTATTGCGGTTGTTGAAAAGTAGGAGTCTTTGGTGTTTGAGTTGCCGGAACTAAATTGTATTGATTGGGTGCAAAATCATTTTCAGGTTCATTTTGGTCCTGATAAACACGTTGAATTAACTCTTGTGTATTGCCATTGAAATCTTCTACATCTTTGTGTTTGATTAAATCTAATGTTAATGCACGTAAATCATTCAAATCTTTTTTCATATCCAACAAAACTTTAAACAATAGTTCACGTTCCATAAAATCAGATGAATTCCCATCTTTTTTATTCGTAACCGTTAGCATTGTCGAATTATGAGGTAATAATTCCATGATTTTTTCTAATGAAATCACACGGTTTTTTTCAACAACAGAAACTTGCTCTGCAAAATTTCTTAATTGACGGACATTCCCGGGCCAAGGATAATTGGCGATATAATTTTGTGCTTCCGGTGAAAGCTCAATATGAGGCATTCTATATTTATTCGCAAAATCTGAAGCAAATTTTCGAAACAATAAATTGATATCCTCTTTTCGTTCGCGCAAAGCAGGAATGTCTATTTGAACTGTATTTAATCGGTAATATAAATCTTCACGAAATTTACCTTTTTCAACAGCTTCTTTCAGCTTTACATTAGTTGCAGCTACAACGCGCACATTGGTTTTTTGTAAATCAGAAGAACCGACTTTCATAAATTCGCCTGATTCTAAAATACGCAATAAACGAACTTGTGTAGCTAAAGGCAATTCTCCAACTTCATCTAAGAAAATAGTTCCGCCATCAGCGACTTCAAAATAACCTTTACGCGTTTGTGTAGCACCTGTAAATGCACCTTTTTCATGTCCAAATAATTCAGAATCGATTGTTCCTTCAGGAATTGCACCACAGTTTACAGCAATGTAATTATTGTGTTTACGTGCAGATTGATTATGAATAATTTTTGGAATGAATTCTTTTCCGACACCACTTTCTCCTATGACAAGCACAGATATATCGGTAGGAGCAACCTGAACCGCTTTCTCTATCGCACGATTCAAGGCAACATTATTTCCAATGATTCCAAAACGTTGTTTGATTGTTTGTAAAGAATCCATTTTTTATTTTTTTAGGTTGTCAAGTTGAATTTCTTTCAACTTCTCATCATTTAGTTTGGATATGATTCTGAAAAAATCAGAAGGAAAAATTTTTAAGCTTCAACCATTTCACCAATTAAAGTAGCGGTTGTACAGCTATTTGCTTTTACGTTAACAAAATCACCAATTTTAGTTCCTTCTACTTTTGGAAAAACTAGAACAGCATTTTGCGTATTACGGCCATACCAAAACTTGTCGTCACGTTTTGAATTTCCTTCAATTAAAACTTCATGCACTTTTCCAACATAACCATTCATACGTTCTGCTGAATGTTTTTGTTGTAATTCGATAATTTCTTGTAAACGCCGTTTTTTATCTTCCGGTAAAACATCATCCGGCATTTTTTTGTGTGCAGGTGTTCCGGGACGTTCAGAATAGGCAAACATATAACCGAAATCATATTTCACATATTCCATTAAGGATAACGTATCTTTGTGTTCTGCTTCTGTTTCTCCGCAGAAACCAGCAATCATATCGTGAGATAAGGCACAATCTGGGACAATACGACGAATTTTATCAATCAATTCAAAATATTCTTCACGTGTATGTTGACGATTCATACGTGCTAAAACAGTTGTAGAACCTGATTGTACTGGTAAGTGAATGTATTTGCAAATGTTTTTATGCTTCGCCATCATTTCTAAAACACCTTCTTCCATATCTTGCGGATTAGACGTAGAAAAACGTAAACGAATAGCTGGAAATTGTGTCGCAACCATGTCTAATAATTGTGCAAAATCAACAGCAGTAGCTTTCTGAATCTCTGTGGCATTTTTGAAATCCTTTTTTGGACCTCCGCCATACCATAAATACGAGTCTACGTTTTGACCTAAAAGTGTAATTTCTTTGTAACCTGATTCTGCTAATTCTTTACACTCATTTAAAATTGAATGTGGGTCACGAGAGCGTTCGCGCCCACGTGTGAAAGGAACAACACAAAATGTACACATATTATCACAACCACGAGTGATTGTAACGAAAGCTGTTACGCCGTTTCCGCCTAAACGAACAGGAGAAATCTCAGCATAAGTTTCTTCTTTTGATAATTGAACATTCACTGCATCACGACCGTCTTCTACATCATTGATTAGGTTCGGTAAATCGCGATAAGCATCCGGACCAACAACAATGTCTACTAAATGTTCTTCTTCCAAAAATTTATGTTTTAAACGCTCTGCCATACAGCCCAAAACTCCAATTTTAAGACTTGGGTTTTGCTTTTTGATGGCATTTAATGTCCCTAAACGTTTACGAACAGTTTGTTCAGCTTTTTCACGAATAGAACAAGTATTTAAAAGAATTAAATCTGCTTCATCAACTTTTTGAGTAGTCTGATAACCTTCATTATTTAGAATAGACGCAACAATTTCACTATCTGAGAAATTCATTTGACATCCGTAACTTTCCAAGAATAATTTCTTTGTTGCATTACGTGTCGGAGCAGTCATTAAAGCTTCTCCTTGTCTTGCTTCATCTATATGTTTTTCTTCTGTATGCATTCTAAAATGGATATTTTATCGTGCAAAAATAATAAATCTATGTGACATATTGGCAGTAAAATTTTCTTTTGCATTTTATTAACATTTTGTAGATTTGAGGAAATCTAAAAAATATAAAACGATGGATAATAAAGTTAGACAAAGAATAGAAGAGATTAAGCAACGCGGAGTTAGTATTAGTGTTGGAGATATTTTCTCAAAATCATGGGATATTTTTTCAGGAATTGCTTTATATGCAATTCTTGCAATAGTGATCACATTTGCAATTAGTTTTGCTATTAATTTTATAATGGGTCTTTTTATCTCTGTCCCTTCTTTTGTTATTTCAGATATGTCTGATGTTGATGAGGTATACGCAGAAGCCTTGTCTCCTTTAGTTTGGGTAAGTAATATTATTAGTATTGTGGTAGCAGCTGCTTTAGCACCTATAAATATTAGTATTTTATCAATGGCTAAAAAATTTAATAAACATCAAAATCCTGATTTTTCAGATTTGTTTGTTCATTATAAAGACGGAAAATTCGGAGTTATTTTTACAACATATTTAGCAATTCAATTTTTAGGATTGATAGGTGTTTTGTTGTGTATTGTACCTGGATTCATTTTTTACGTTACATCAATATTAGCAATTCCATTTGTATTGTTTACAAATTTCACAACAATGGAAGCTATAAAATCAAGTGTAAGTATTTTATTCAAAAATTTCGGATCAGCATTTGTGTTTTGCTTAGCGTGTATTGGAGTAGCAATTTTAGGAGCACTTGCCTGTGGAGTAGGATTATTAGTTGCAATGCCTCTAATCTATATTGCTACATATGTTTTATATGAAACAATTATAGGGACTGATGACAATGAACAATCGGAAATAGACCAAATCGGAACAGATATTTACAAGGATAATCCTTACATGAAATAGATAAAATTAGGAAGCAGTTAAGAAATCATTTTTGGCTGCTTCATTTTTTTGTTATTAATTTTGCAGAAATTTTTTAAGAAAACAATATGTCTAAAAATCTCGTTATTGTTGAGTCCCCAGCAAAAGCTAAAACCATTCAAGGTTTTTTAGGTGATGATTTTATCGTGGAATCAAGTTTTGGCCACGTAGTCGATTTACCTAAGAAGGGAATGGGAATCGAAATCGAGAATCATTATAAACCAATATACGAAGTAACTCCTGATAAAAAGGATGTTGTAAGTAAACTGAAAAAATTATCTTCTAAAGCTCAAACAATTTGGCTGGCATCCGATGAGGATCGTGAAGGAGAGGCTATTTCCTGGCATTTGTACCATGTTCTTGGATTAGAAAAAAAAGATACAAAACGTATTGTATTTAATGAAATTACAAAAAAAGCGATTCAGCGCGCAGTTGAAAATCCACGTCAAATCGATGAGAATTTGGTTGATGCGCAACAAGCTCGTCGTGTTTTGGATAGATTAGTTGGTTTCGAAATGTCACCAATTTTATGGAAAAAAATTAAACCAGGATTATCTGCAGGTCGTGTTCAATCAGTTTCTGTTCGATTAATTGTTGAGCGAGAAAAAGAAATTCAAAATTTTTCACCTGTTTCATCTTATCGATTTGTTGCTATTTTTGGAACAAATGAAGGAAGAAGCTTAAAAGCTGTTTTAACAAAAGAATTCTCTACGTTAAAAGAAGCAGAAGATTTCATAGAGACTTGTGTCGGTGCGAATTTTAAAGTAAATGACTTACAAAAGAAACCTGCAAAACGTACGCCTTCAGCACCATTCACAACATCAACGTTACAACAAGAGGCTTCTCGTAAATTAGGTTTCTCTGTTTCAAGAACAATGCGTGTCGCTCAACAATTGTACGAATCTGGACATATTACCTACATGAGAACTGATAGCGTAAATTTGTCTGATGATGCTTTAGCTGCGGTTAAATCTGAAATAGAATCTGCTTATGGAAACAAATATGTTGAAATAAGAAAATACAAAAATAAAAACTCATCTGCTCAAGAAGCACACGAAGCAATTCGTCCTACACATTTCGAAAATCATTCGATAAATGCAGACGATTCGATGCGAAAATTGTATGAATTAATTTGGAAACGTACAGTAGCTTCGCAAATGGCAAACGCTGAATTGGAACGTACAATCATTGACATCGATAATAACCAAAATACCTTTATCTTTCAAGCAAAAGGGGAAGTAATTGTTTTTGACGGTTTCTTGAAGGTTTACCAAGAATCACATGATGAAGACGATGTAGATGATGATAAAGTATTGTTGCCAAGTGTACAAGTAAATGAGCAATTAACAGCTGAAGAAATTAATGGAACAGAACGTTTTTCACGTCCGGCTGCTCGTTATACAGAAGCTTCTTTGGTGAAAAAATTAGAAGAATTAGGAATTGGACGTCCATCTACATATGCACCAACAATTTCTACAATTCAGAACAGGGGGTATGTAGAAGTAGGAGAATTGGATGGTCAGGAACGAAAATATACAACCTTAACTTTAGTCAATAATCAAATCAAAAAAGAGCAACAAAAAGAAATTTTTGGAGCAGATCGTCGCAAATTAATGCCAACTGATATCGGAATCGTTGTAAATGATTTCTTAGTGGATTATTTTACGAACGTTATGGATTATGATTTTACTGCGCGTGTTGAAAATAGCTTTGATGAGATTGCGGAAGGTAAATTGAACTGGACAAAAATGATTGATGAATTTTACACAAAATTTCACCATGTAGTAGAAGATGTTCAAGAAAATGCTGATCGTGCAACAGGAGAACGTGAATTAGGTGTAGATCCTTCTTCAGGTAAAAAAGTACATGCACGTATTGGCCGATTTGGTCCAATGATCCAGATTGGAGAAGCAGAAGATGAGGAGAAACCACGTTTTGCAAGTCTTCAAAAACATCAGTCGATTCATAGTATAACATTAGAAGAGGCACTGAAATTATTCGAATTACCAAAAACCTTAGGGGAGTATAAAGCACATGAAGTGGAGGTTAATATTGGACGTTTTGGACCTTATGTAAAATTTGATGATAAATACATTTCGATTCCTAAGGAGGAAGATCCAATGGATTTATCATTTGATAGAGCAGTCGAATTAATTGAAGAAAAGTTAAAAGCTGATGCGCCGATTGCTCAATATGAAGGGTATGATGTAACAAAAGGGAAAGGACGTTTTGGGCCGTTTATTAAATGGAATGAATGGTTTATTAATGTCTCAAAAAAATACGATTTTGATCATTTATCTCAAGCGGATATTATTGAATTGATAGAAGACAAAAAACGCAAAGAATCTGAACGTGTTGTACGTGAATGGCCGGAACAGGAAATTCGTTTAGAGAAAGCACGTTGGGGACGTTTCAATTTGATTCAAGGAAAAATAAAAGTTGAATTATCAAAGGAAACAAATCCGGAAGCGTTGACTTTGGCTGAGGTAGAGAAGTTCATAGAAGCTGCAAAACCGGCAAAGAAAACTGCTGCGAAAAAAACATCAGTTAAAAAGACTACGACGAAAAAAACGACAACTAAAAAAACAACGACTAAAAAGTAATGTACAAAGACTTTTTAAAACCCGTTTCTGAAGAATTACAAGATTTTGCGAAGTCTTGTAATTCTTTTGCGTTAGGAACATCTATAAAATTTCGTGAAGATGTTATCGAGTTAGATGAAAAATCGAAAGATAAAATTGCGATTATTGGTGTAACAGAATCTCGTTCGAAGCAAAAAGATTTGATTGAGGATGTAGAGTTCAGCCTGATTCGTACACAATTGTACGAATTGCAAATGGGGAATTGGTCAGTTGATTTATACGATTTTGGTGATGTTAATTATTATGATGACAAAGCTGAAAGTGAAAAAGTTTTCAGAGAAGTAACAAATGGTTTAATCCGCGAAGGCTATATTGTTGTTGTTTTAGGAGGAAATCCAAGTTTAGGTTATCAACAATATCGTGCTTATGACAAAATTGTGGATAAAATATCTTATCTGACGATTGATCATAAATTACGATTAGGCAAAGATGAGTTACAAACGACAGAAGGAAATTATTTAACAAAAATTATTTCGAATGAACCTTTTAATTTGTTGGACTATACCAATATTGGTTTTCAAACTTATTTTGTGGCGCAAGAAAAATTAGATTTATTAGATCAATTAAATTTTGAAGCTCTTCGTCTGGGGGTAATTTCAGATAATGTAAAAGAAATAGAACCCTACTCAAGAGATGCTAACGCTGCCTTGCTTAATCTTTCCAGTTTACAGGGGGCAGATTTCTCTTCTTCAAAACATATGACGCCAAATGGATTTACTTCGCGCGAGATCTGTGCTTTGACAAGATATTTGGGATTTAGCAATAAATTGACTTCGCTTTACGTTTGTGATTATATCGAAAATTATAAAAAATTAGATCATTTGTTAATAGCACAGATGATTTGGTATTTCATAGATGGAAAAAATCACCGTCCTGAGATAAAAAGTTTTAACGATACACAATATTTTGAGAAAATTTTTGTTCCTACAGAAGGATATAATTATATATTTTATAGAAATACATTAACCAGTCAACTGTGGATTGAGGTAGACAATACTGTAGATGATGAACGAAAAGTTGAAATTATTCCTTGTTCTGAAAAAGATTATGAACAAGCATTGAATGGTGAAATACCAAACAGATGGTGGAAGTATTTCAAAAAATTTTATTAAAAAATAAAGAACAATTGTAAAATTCAATTAATAAATTGCCTTAATTTGTAGCCTTATTAATTGAGAATTAAAGTATAAAACCTGTATAAAAATAAATCTATAACAGAATGAATAGAATTTTGGTAAGTGCATTGTTACTATCTCTTTCTTTATCATCATGTAAAATGTTGAAGAACAGAGGGAGTAGTGATAGAAATGATGGACAAATAGTTTCGAAAACATCTTCGGCTTGGACGCCAGTTCGTCCAAAAGGAATGGTTCCGATTCCGAGTGGATCGTTTGTTTTAGGGCAAACCGATTACGATTTTACAAAAACAAATGATGCTCCTGTAAAAACTGTTACTGTTACAGGTTTCTTTATGGACGATACAGAAATTACAAACTCTGAGTATCAGATTTTTGTGAATTATGTCAAAGATTCTATCGCTCGTACTGCTTTAGCTAATAAGGCAGAATCTTTAGGTTTTGATCCTTTGAACCCTAACACTGATAGTGATGGTATTGGAGCTTATGCATATGTTTCCGGTTCAGCTGATGGAGAAGGAACGCCTTATGATGAATATCTTAAAAATAGCAATACAGGTAGAGATGGACAATCATTAGATGCAAAAAAAATAAACTGGAAACAGCGTTTAGAATGGGATAAATACAAATATCCTGATGTTGATTATGCAGAAGTAATGGAAGGCTTATACTATCCGCCAGAAGAACGTATGAATGGAGAGAGACGTATTGATACACGTAAATTGAACTATTCTTACGTAACTGTTGATCAAACTGCAGCAGCAAAGAAACGTGGTACTTTCCGAGTTGATTTCCGTAAAGAGTTTAGTTTAAATATTTATCCTGATACAACAGTTTGGGTAAGAGACTTCAACTATTCGTATAATGATCCAATGCATCAAGATTATTTCTGGCACAAAGCCTATGCTGATTATCCTGTAGTTGGAATTAATTGGAATCAAGCAACTGCATTTTGTGATTTCCGTACAAGATATCACAATACTGCCTTAAATAACAAAAAGAAAAGAGGAAGCCAGGTTAAAGTAATTAGTTACCGTTTACCTACAGAAATTGAGTGGGAATATGCAGCGAAAGGTGGTTTAGAAAATGCTCCTTATCCTTGGGGAGGACCATATTTAACGGATGACAGAGGATGTTATTTAGCCAACTTTAAACCTAAGCGTGGAGATTATTTAGAAATCAACGACGGGAAGAAAACGGGTTATATGTATACAGCTCCTATCAAAACATTCCGTGCGAACGGTTATGGTCTTTATGATATGGCTGGTAACGTAGCAGAATGGACAAGTTCTCCTTATAACAGATCTTCTTATACGATGTCGTCTTCATTAAATCCATCAATCACGATGTCAGGAGAGGTAAACAGAAGTGTTCGTGGAGGATCTTGGAAAGATGTTGGATACTTGTTAATGGTATCATCACGTGATTGGGAAAATAAAGATTCAGCAAGAAGTTTCATCGGATTCCGTACAGTTCAATCTTTTCCAGAAGGATCAAAAGTAAATTTTAGAAAAACCAAATAACCTAATTTTCAATAAAACAATAAATTAAAAGCAATATGGCAGTACAAGCTTCAAAACAAGAACGTCTTACAAATTTTTTGTATAATTTCTTTGCCGCAGTAGTAATTATCGGGGCATTATGTAAAATTACACATACTAATTTAGGACCACTTTCGGCTAACCTAATCTTAACAATCGGATTAGTAGCTGAGGCATTCGTTTTCTTTTATTCAGCATTCTTCGACAAACCGGAAGGAAGTTATGAATGGGAGAAAGCTTACCCGGAATTATTAAGCGGTGAGCCAGTACAAAGAAAAACTGCTGCTGTTGCAACTGCGGGGAACAATTTAACTGCTGAGTTAGATAAAGTTTTAGCAGATGCTAAATTAGATAAAGAAGTGTTCGAAAGATTACGTGGTTCTTTGGATAAATTTGGTTCAGCTGTAAATGAATTAAATACAACAACAACTGCTGTAGCTTCAACAGAACAATATAGCAATGAGATTGCAAAAGCATCTAACAACATCAGCCAATTAAATGCTGTGTACGCTGAGCAAATTACAAATAGCCAAAAACAAGTAGAATTAAATAAACAATTTATCGAAGAAATGCAAAAATCTTCAGGTAGTTCAGAGCAATTCTTAAAAGAAATGCAAGAGCTTTCTGCGAACATTAATGCATTAAACAAAGTATACGGAGGGATGCTTTCAGCAATGAAAAATAACTAATTCATTGTTTCGATAAATTAACTAATTATTCATTAATTCTATAAATTATTATGGCAGGAGGTGGTAGATTAACCGGACGTCAGAAGATGATTAACCTGATGTATCTCGTGTTCATTGCGATGATGGCTTTGAACGTGGATCGTGAGGTTCTGAGATCTTTCGAAACAATAAATACTTCTTTAGAGTCGACAACGACTTTAACGAAAACAAATAATGATACCTTTTATGGTCAAATTGATCTAAAGGCGAAAGATGACCCAACGTATGCAAAAACTCAGGCAGAAGCTGCAGAAGTTAAGAAGCAGACAAATGATTTTGTAACGTATATCGATGGATTGAAAAAAGAATTGGCAGGTGCAGATTTTGTTTCAGGATCGGAAGATACAGATTACAATGCATTGTCTAATACAGAACCAATCGTTTCGTTATTCTTTAAAGGAAAAGGCGGTGATAAAGGAAATGAGAAAGCACAAGAGTTTACAAATAAAATTGATGTTTTCAGAAATTTCCTAATGAATTTTGCAAAACAAAGTCCTGATGCTAAGAATGCGGAAGCTCGTATTAATGAGTTTTTCGGAACAACATCAAAATCTAAAAAACAAACGTGGATTCAAGAAAAATTCTATGATCAGCCAATGGTTGCATCTTTAACAAATTTATCTAAAATGCAAATGGATGCCCGTACAGAAGAAGGAAATCTAGTACGAGCATTATTATCAGGTAAATTAGAAGAGAAAATAGAATTAGATGCTTTCCAAGGTTTATTCTTATCACCAGGTGTTGTGAAAGTTGGTGATGAAGCTGTATTGAATGTTGTATTAGGTGCTTATGACAATTCTATTAAAGGATCTGTTTCTACAAGTGTCGGTAACGCTGCTGTTGTCGATGGTAAAGCCTCAATTAAATTGAATACTTCAGCTGTAGGAATGCACCAGTTAACAGGTAATATTACGTATGTTTCGAATGGACAAACTAAAACAGTGAAAATTGCGCCATCAACTTACCAAGTTGTAGCACAAACATCAGATGTTAAATTTAAAGAGGTTATTGAAAAAGACCCAACAGGAGGATCTATTGTTGCCGATAATTTACGCGTTGTTTATAGAGGTGTATCTAACCCGATTTCTGCAACCATTAACGGAGCAAACGGACCAGTGAGTTTAAGTGTTTCATCAGGAACAGCTTCAGGAGCAGGCGCAAACAAATGGAACTATACTGCAGGAGGTGGTAGCGAAGTTGTATTCACAGCTTCAGCAAGAGCCAGCTCAGGTAAAACATTATCAGTTCGCGAAACATTCCGTATTAAACCGGTTCCACCGGCTCGTGGTGTAATTTTAGGTAAAACAAGTCCTGGTATTCCGGACAATGGAATTGCTGCACAAACAATACGTATAGATTGGCCGGACTTCTTATTCCCAATTTCAGGAGAAGTCACATCATTTAATGTTAAAGTTCCTGGTCAGGCAACGGTGAGAGTTTCTGGAAATAAAATGTCAGGTGCGGCCGGAGCAATTTCGAAAGCGAAAAAAGGAGATATAATTGGTGTATTCGATATTAAATATCGTACAAATTCCGGAGCAACAGGAGAAGCATCATCAATTGCAATTCAAGTACAATAATTTTAATAAGTAAAAATTTAGAATATGAAATATCTTTTGTTTGGTTTAATGAGTTTCTTCTCAACTCTTACAATGGCGCAAAATGTTCTTAATGCTGTTACACCGGAACAGTTAAGAAGAGACCGCGAAAATAAAACAAGAGTTGATGAAGCTGGAGATACTGTAAGTACAGCACAAGATCCTATGAAATATGGTTTTATCGAAGATAAAGATGTTTTATGGTCAAAAGTTGTATGGGAAGTCATCGATCTGAATGAGCGTCTTAATCAACCGTATTATAAATCAGGTGATGAATTGGTTCAGAATTCAAAATCATTATACGATGTATTAGTAGATGGAGTTCGTAACAAGAAAATCAAAGAAGTTTATGATGATGAGTTTTTTCAGACGAAAATGACTTATGAACAAATCATGGCACGCAATGAAAAGAAAGATACGCAACAATATTACTATGATATGATTGCAGCCGGAGAAAAACCGGACGATGCTGCCATTTTTAATTATAAAATTAAGTCTGATGATATTAAGATGATCAAAACGAAAGGACTTTGGTACATCGATCGTCGTTTAGGAGAATTAAAATATCGTTTGTTAGGATTAGCGATTATGGGACCTGATGCGCAATCATTAGGAACTGAATTTACTGACGGTACATTTGTTGATTTGTTCTGGATTTGGTATCCGGATGCGCGTAATGTATTGGTAAATGCTACGGTATTCAATCCAAGCAATTCTAATTCTGCCATTACGTATGATGAGATGTTAAATGCAAGACGTTTTAGTTCTGTTATTTATAAAGCGCAAACAATGTACGGAACAAAAATGATTGAAGATTATATTCCGAACGATTCGAAAGGTCAATTAGAAGAACATCACAAAATTAGAAATTCGATTATTCAGTCAGAAGCTGATATGTGGAATTATTAATTGAATGTTATAAAATAAAAATCCAGTCATTTGACTGGATTTTTTTATGGTTAAAAATAAGATAAAAAGATAATTTTGAAAGCTCTAATTCGCATTACCTTTCTCCATCCCGTCTTCAATTTTCTCTTCCACTTCAATCTTTTCTTCCTGATCTAATTTCATTTCTCCTGAATCGTCATCGTTTCGTAAAACAACTTTTATACTAATTGGAAAATGATCAGAACCAATATTGGGTTCTCGTATCATCTCAATCAATCTGAACTGGGAACTTAAGAAATAATGGTCCAAAGGCCAGCGTAAAAACCAATGATGAGCATGAAAGGTATTGAACATTCCACGTCCGCGACGGGGATCTAACATTTGCGATGTTTTCAGAAATAAACGTGTGGTTCTACTCCAGGCAACATCATTCAGATCACCAAAAACAATGCATGCTTTCCGATAGGCTTTGGCTTGTTTCCCTATCATTAAAATTTCCGCATCACGCTCTGCACTTTCTTCATTTTCTTGGGGAACCGGAGGAGTAGGATGTAAACCGTATAATCGTACAATTTGATTATTATACTCAATGTCTGCAATGATAGAAGGAATTTCTGTACTGATGAGATAATTGATTTCTTGATGTATAATAGGTAATTTAGAGTAAAATAATAACCCATATGTATTCTCTAATGGAACTTCAATTTTATAGCTGAAATCGTTGGTCGCTTCTCGTATTTGTTCCATCCATTCTTTGTTTGTTTCCAATAAAAAAACAATATCAGGATTTCTTTTTTTGATCAAATCAACCAATTTTTGATACTTTACATTGTCTTGCAAGACATTATACACAAACAAATCCAAAGGTTTTTCATTTGGTTTTAAATCCACTTTATCAATCATCTTTCTTCCAAATGGAGAATAAGGAATAATCACCCAAAATAAATAAATGACAGTAAAAATTAGACAAGTAAACACACTTATAGTCAGTGAAGTTTTATCGACAAAAATAAATAAGATACATGCAAAAATGACTACAACTAATTTCTGAAAACGTGGATAATCAAAAACTCTTATGGTCCAATGGGGATGTCGGATAAAAGGAATTATCACAGAAAGAATGACAAGGCAAGAAAAAATAATATAAAAGATCTGCATAAGTTGATTGATTTTGTGAATAAAGATAAGTAAAACGGAAACATTATTTAACTTTGTCTACAAATTTTAGAACGTGAAAAAAGTAGAGTATATCATCGTTGGACAGGGGGTTGCCGGAAGTTGTATGGCAATGAAATTATTGCAAGAGAAGAAATCTTTTGTGGTTATTGATCATCATTTCCACAATGCTTCGGCGATAGCGGCCGGGATTTTTAATCCGGTTGTGTTAAAACGTTTTTCTCTCGTTTGGAATGCAACCCATCAAATTAACCGTTTGCAAGAAGTATTTGGTGAATTTGAACAATTACTGAATAAAAAATACATCTACAATTTTCCTGTTTATCGAATTTTTAATGACGAGCAAGAGAAAAAAACGTGGTTAAAAAAAGCGATGACTCATCCTGATTTGATTGATTATTTATCAACAGATACCAATCAATTGAATCATTATTCTTCTATCAATAATCCAATTGGTTCTGGTGAAGTTTTGCATACTGGACGTGTGGATTTAACGAACCTTTTGGCAGATTTTAAAAATTATTTAGCCGAACATAACGGGTTGATAGACGAAACGTTTAATTTCGATGAATTAAAATTAGAAGATAGTAAAGCGACCTATAAAAATATCGAAGCAAATAAGATTATTTTTGCTGAAGGTTATAATATTTTAAATAATCCGTTTTTCAAAAATCTTCCTGTAATAGGTGTAAAAGGAGAGGTTTTAAAAGTTGAGACCGATGTAAATCTCCCTGATGCAGTTGTAAAGGGAAAAGAATTTTTGATGCCTTTAGGAAATAATCAATATTTTGTAGGTGCAACATACGACCGAGACCATGTGAATTATGAAAAAACAGAAACCGCAAAGTATGACTTGGTAAATGGAGTGCAACAATTTTTAAACGATGAGATTGAAGTAATAGAGCAACATGCTTCTATTCGTCCGACTGTTGTCGATCGTCGTCCGATTATCGGTCCGCATCCAATTTATGAACAATTGATTTGTTTGAATGGAATGGGAACGAGGGGAACGATGTTGGCTCCTGTAATGGTAGATGAATTGTATAATTTTTTAGCGCATAATCAACCAATAAACAAAGAAGCTACGATAGAACGATTTTATGAACGATTTTAAATTTTATTGTGAATGAAAGACTTTAATTTTAAAATATTCTCAATTCAATTAGCAGCAAGTATTTTGTTACTATTGGGAGTGCAGCAATTTTATGTATTGGCTGAATTAGATTTGATTGAATTGATTCATTCTATTGGGAAAGATCATTTTGCGTTGTTAGTTCGAAAAAGTGATGAATTTGGTATTAGCGAAAAACTAAAACATTTAGCCACAATCAAAATGATTTTGAGCTTTATAGGAATTACTTTAGGGTATATTTTATGCTCAATCATTAATCATAAGCGTAATTACAATTGGAAAATAGCGGTGATTATAGTTGTTCTGTGTTTTATGGTTTTTCAATTTAAATTTATTAACCTTCCGATTAACTTCATTCAAACTAAAAATCTTGCTTTGGCCTATTTTATCCCTGCAACAATTTCTATTATGGTAAGTTTTGTGTTGTATTTTTTCAGTTATCGTGTAAAACCTTGAAGGACTAAGTTTTCAGCTAACAAAAAACATTGTATTTTTGCAAAATGTTATTAGTACAAAATTTAGGAGTTTATTTTGCGGGTAAATATTTATTCGAAAACGTTTCGTTCCGCATCAACAAAGGAAACCGTGTTGGTTTAGTAGGGAAAAATGGAGCAGGAAAATCAACTTTACTTAAGATTTTATCCAAAAGTCAGCAACCTTCGGAAGGAGATGTCGTATACGAAGGAGAGGTTACAATAGGATATTTATCGCAAGATATCGATTTTGTACAAGGAAGAACAGTTTGGCAAGAAGCCGATTCTGCTTTCGAACAGTTGGTTGAAATTCAGAATCGAATTGATTTTGTCAACAAAGAATTAGCTGAACGCACGGATTATGAATCGGATGAATATGGAAAGCTAATTGAAGATATTTCACATTTAACAGAACGTTTTGGGCTTTTAGGAGGGTATACGAAAGATGCTGAAATTGAACAAATTTTAATTGGTTTAGGATTCAAAAGTTCAGATTTTCATCGCCCTACAGACGAATTCTCAGGTGGGTGGAGAATGCGAATTGAGTTAGCAAAACTTTTGTTGCAAAAACATGATGTGATGCTGTTAGATGAGCCTACCAATCATTTGGATATCGATTCAATTATCTGGTTAGAAGAATTCTTAAAAGATTACCCGGGAGCAGTGGTGTTAGTTTCTCACGATCGTCAGTTTTTGGATAATGTGACCAATCGTACCATCGAAATTGCAAATCGCCATATTTCTGATTTTAAAGCAAATTACACACGCTATTTAGAATTGCGTGAGGATAGACGCGAGAAGTTAGAACAGGCACAGAAAAATCAGGAGCAAATGATTAAGCACACGGAAGATTTGATTTCGAAGTTCCGTGCAAAAGCCAATAAAGCATCGATGGCGCAATCTTTAATCAAAAAATTAGACAAAATAGAACGCATCGAAATCGAAAATGATGATGTTACGAAGATGAATATTCGTTTTGTTGATGCTATTCAACCGGGTAAAATTATTTTTGAGCTAGAGGATGTCGGTGTTGCTTTTGGCAATCACCAGGTTTTTAATCATGTTTCATTTTATGTTAACCGTGGTGAAAAAGTCGCTTTTGTTGGTCAAAATGGTCAGGGGAAAACAACTTTATCGCGAGCAATTATCAATGAACAAGTTTATACCGGTAGAATAAAACATGGTCATAATGTAGAAATCGGGTATTTTGCTCAAAATCAAGCACATGTTTTAAATGATAAATTAACAGTTTTAGAAGAAGCTGAAAATTCAGCTACAGAAGAAACACGTAAACATGTTCGCGATTATTTGGGAGCATTTATGTTCGGTGGCGATGCTGTGGAGAAAAAAGTTTCGGTTCTTTCGGGAGGTGAGCGAAACCGTTTGGCTTTATGTAAATTGTTGTTGCGTCCGTTTAATGTGTTAATTATGGATGAGCCGACGAATCACTTGGATATAGTGTCAAAAGAATTACTGAAAAAGGCCCTTCAAAAATACACAGGAACTTTAATTTTAGTTTCTCACGATCGTGAATTTTTAGAAGGTTTAGTCGATAAAGTTTTCGATTTCCGTAACGGTCAGGTGAAAGAGTATCTTTCTGGAATTGATGATTACTTGGAACAAATAAAAGCAGGAAATTTCCGTGAAGTGGAAAAAGGGATTTTAGCTGCCCCAAAGGAAGAGAAGCCGATTGAAGTTCAAATAGAACAAGCGAAAAGAGTTTTATCTTTTGAGGAAGAAAAAGAACAGAAACGTCTGAAAAATAAATTGTCTCGAATCGAAACAGAAATATCAGATTTAGAAACGAAGATTGCAGATTTAGAACATAAATTACATACAGGTTCGCAAACGCAATTAGAACTCGATAATTATTCGAATTTAAAAAATGATTTGGACAAGAAAATGTTAGAATGGGAAGAGGTGTCGGAACAAATTATTTAATCCAAATACCTGGAAAATAGTAAAAAGTGTTACAATTTTGTAACACTTTTTTTATGTAAAAAAGTTATCTTTAGAAGGAATTAAAAAACTAAATTATGAGTGAATATACAATTGGTCAGTTTATTGAGAAAACAAAACAGAATGAAGCGGAACACGATTATTTTGAACTGGAGAAACCACAAATGCTGGAGATAAATTTGGACAATCAAGCAGTTTGGACAAAAGCCGGAAGTATGGTAGCCTACACAGGAAACATTAAGTTTGAACGTGAAGGAATGTTATCGGGAGGGTTAGGAAAATTCCTGAAGAAAACATTAACAGGAGAAGGTACAAAGTTGATGAAAGCAGAAGGGTCGGGTCGATTGTATGTAGCAGATTCAGGAAAGAAAGTTCAGATTTTACAAATGGATAACGAATCAATCTGTGTAAACGGAAATGATGTGCTTGCGCACGATCAATCGTTGAAAAGTGATATTACAATGTTGAAAAGCATTGCAGGAATGATGGCGGGAGGAATTTTTCAAGTAAAATTATCCGGAACAGGAATGGTTGCTATATCAACACATGGAGATCCCTTGACATTATTGGTAACACCAGATAATCCGGTTTTTACAGATCCTAATGCAACAGTTGCTTGGTCGGGTAATTTATCGCCGGAACTCAAATCTAATGTTTCATTCAAAAGTTTGTTGGGACGAGGTAGTGGAGAAGAATTTCAAATGAAATTTTCAGGAAATGGTTGGGTACTGATTCAACCTTATGAAGAAGTGTATTTTCAGGAAAGTAAATAATGTACAAACAATCGTTTGATCCCATCATATCACCAGAACCAAGAGTTTTAATTCTTGGTTCATTGCCAGGGGATCTGTCATTGGAAATGAATCAATATTATGGACATCCAAGAAATCGATTCTGGCAGATTTTATTCAAAATTTTCAATGTAGAACTTTCAGATGATTATGAAACGAGAAAGCAAATCATCTTACAAAATCATTTAGCACTTTGGGATGTAGCAAATTCTGCTGTTCGAAAAGGCAGTATGGATGTTAATATAAAAAACGAAATTCCAAATAATATAGAAAGTTTACTGATGAAATATCCGACAATAGAACGAATTATTTTCAATGGAAAAAAATCAGAAAAATTATTTTGGGAATATTTTGATAAAAAATCATCTATTGGTTATATCTCTATGCCGAGTACAAGTCCTGCAAATGCTCAATATTCATTACAAAAATTGGTTGATTATTGGAAAAATGCAATCATTTTGAATGAATCAGCTAATTCTAAATCAAATTAATCGAAAGGATATAAATTATTTTTTTTGTTTAAAAAATTTATGGTGAGAAACTTAGCTTTTAATGTGAAATAATTATGAAAAAAATGTTTCCTAAAAGTTTTGTAATTCAAAAAGCTGTTCTATATTTGCACTCACAATCGCGGGAATAGCTCAATTGGTAGAGCGTCAGCCTTCCAAGCTGAATGTTGCGGGTTCGAGTCCCGTTTCCCGCTCTAACTTTTATTAGTTGGATGCCTTGGTGGTGGAATTGGTAGACACGCAGGACTTAAAATCCTGTGTCCATTAGGACGTGCGGGTTCAAGTCCCGCCTGAGGTACAACAAAGCTCAAGAATTTTTTTCTTGGGCTTTTTTTATTTTTTTAACTTACCCATTTATCAAAAGCTCTCACTATTAGTTAGTATAAATTTAATTTTGAAAAGGAGCAAATGAATTTAAAACAAAAAAACCACCTAAATTACTTTAGATGGTTTTGATTTTATAATAAGAAATGTTACTTATTCATTGAGATTAAAAACTCTTCGTTAGAACGTGTATTTTTGATACGATCGTGTAAGAATTCCATTGCCTCTACCGGGTTCATATCCGATAAATGATTGCGTAAAACCCACATCAATTGTTGAGTTTTTTCATCTAATAATAAATCATCTTTACGTGTAGAAGAATTAACCAAGTCGATAGCAGGGAAAATACGTTTATTTGCAATCTTACGATCCAATTGTAATTCCATGTTACCTGTTCCTTTAAATTCTTCGAAGATCACTTCATCCATTTTAGATCCTGTATCAATCAATGCTGTCGCAATAATGGTAAGTGAACCTCCGTTTTCGATATTACGTGCAGCTCCAAAGAAACGTTTTGGTTTATGTAGAGCATTTGCATCAACACCTCCGGATAAAACTTTACCAGAAGCAGGAGAAACTGTATTGTAAGCACGTGCCAAACGAGTGATAGAATCTAAAAGAATCACCACGTCGTGTCCGCATTCTACCATACGTTTTGCTTTTTCTAAAACGATATTTGCAACTTTTACGTGACGATTTGCTTCTTCATCAAATGTAGAAGCAATCACCTCTCCATTTACAGAACGTTTCATATCAGTCACCTCTTCAGGACGTTCGTCAATTAATAAGACGATTAAATAAACTTCCGGATGATTCTGTGCAATTCCGTTTGCAATATCCTTTAACAAAGATGTTTTACCTGTCTTTGGTTGAGCGACAATCATACCACGTTGACCTTTACCAATTGGTGCAAATAAGTCTAATACTCGGTTTGATAAAGCTTTTGAATTGCTAAGATTGAATTTTTCGTTTGGAAAAAGGGGAGTTAAGTGCTCGAAAGCGATGCGGTCTCGTACATAATCTGGTGTACGCCCATTGATTTCTTTAATTTTGATTAAAGGAAAATATTTTTCTCCTTCCTTTGGAGGACGAACCTCTCCTGTAATCGTGTCACCGGTTTTTAATCCGAATAATCTAATCTGGGATTGAGAAACATATACGTCATCCGGTGAAGATAAATAATTGAAATCTGATGAACGAAGAAAACCATAATTATTATCTGGTAAAATCTCTAAAACACCTTCAGTGCTAATAATTCCATCGAACTCATAATTCGCAGCGCGGTATTTATTTTTCTGATTTGGATGATTACGTTGATTATTTTGTTGAGTTTGCTCACTCTGATTTTGATTTCGCTGCTCAGATGAAGTATTCTTCTTTTGATTATTCTTTTTCAGATCTTGGCTTTTATTTGCGCGGTCCTGAAATTTATTTACACGCGGATTATTTTCCTCTGTTTTTTCTGTATCTGTCGAAGTTTCTTTCGCTTGATCGGATTTGTCTTCTTGGATGGTAACCTCTTTTTGTTGAGTTTCTCCTTCTGAAGATTGAACCCTTTTTCGTTTTGGTTTCTTCTCTTCTTTCGGTAGATTTTCAGCCGCATCTTTTATTACAGGTTTAGACTCTGTTTTTATTTCAACGTCTTCCTTAACCGTAGGTTGAGTGTTGATAAATGCTAAAACAGCATCCAACAGTTCACCTTTTTTTAATTTTTTATACCCTTCGATTTTTAATTGCTCTGCAACTTGTTGTAAATCTGGTAATTTGAATGATTTTAATTTTTCGATATCAAACATAATCCTATAATGAAGGTATTAATGTGTTTATATTTTTTTATTCAATAAAGTAATTGGGAATCATAACAATAGAATTGTTATAAAGCGTATAAATTTGAGATTTATTAATGCAATAGTACGAATAATTATAAAAACTCAAAAAGTTTTTTTACATTTGTATTCGAAATTTAAGAAATGATTCAAAGAAAGCAAAGTATATATTTATTCTTAAGTGGAATAATTTCGAGTATATTCGCCATGAATTTTGATAAGCTGTTTGATATTCCATTGCAATGGTTATCAAATCCGGAAAAAGGAGATTATATTTTTTCATTGGCCTTTTTTGCATCAGCTTTAATTTCATTTTTAGCCATCATGCTTTACAAAAAGCGTCGTTTGCAAATTAGCTTAGGATGGTTAAACATTATTTTGAATGTTTTATTAATTGGTTCTTTTGTATACTGTTTACTAACATTACCTGGAGAAGGAAATTCTGAGAAAGGTATTTGGGCGTTAGTTCCTTTAGCTTCGATTGTGCTTCTGTCAATTGCCAATCGTTTGATTAAGAAGGATGATGATCTTGTAAAATCAGTAGATCGTTTCAGATAGACCAAAAACTTTTTATATTATGAGTGTCTAAAAGCAGTTTCAACAAGTTGAAACTGCTTTTTTCGTTTTAAAGAATATTAAATTAAAATTATTTTTGCTTCATTAAATAAAAATATTGCCCAAAAACAGAGTGTTTGAATGTTTTTGAATATAAAAAATTAAATCACCCCTAAAAAAAATAGGGGTGTGTGTTTATTTTTATTTTATTTTTGCTTCATCAAACAAAAAACAAATCCCATAATGTCTACATTACGATTTAAAGCATTAGAAAAAACAGTTAATAAACAAGCTGAAAAAATTGTTATCGGAGAGAAGCTATCTACGTTATTCAATCAAAATGTATTTTCTCATGATACAATGAGAGAATATTTACCCAAACCGGCTTTTAAAGCAATTATTTCTGCGAAAGAAAAAGGAACTAAAATTCCACGTGAATTTGCAGACCAGGTTGCTTCTGCAATGAAAGATTGGGCCATTTCGAAAGGAGTAACACATTTTACGCATTGGTTTCAACCATTAACAGGTACAACGGCTGAAAAGCATGATTCATTTTTTCGCCCAACAGAAGATGGTCGCGCAATTGATGTTTTCGAAGGTTCTGCATTAGTACAACAAGAACCGGATGCTTCTTCTTTTCCTAATGGAGGGATTCGTAATACATTCGAAGCTCGTGGGTATACAGCTTGGGACCCTACCTCTACAGCTTTTATCATTGGAACAACCTTATTTATTCCATCAGTATTTATTTCTTATACAGGAGAAACATTAGATTATAAAGTTCCTTTATTAAGAGCTTTGCAAGTTGTCGATGATGCTGCAACAGAAGTCGCAAAGTATTTTGATAAAAATGTAACGAAAGTTCAATCAACTTTAGGATGGGAGCAAGAATATTTTTTAGTTGATTTAAATTTATATAATTCTCGTCCGGATTTACAAATGACAGGTCGTACATTAGTAGGACACTCTCCCGCAAAAGGTCAACAATTAGATGATCATTATTTTGGAGCAATTCCGATGCGTGTTATGGCTTACATGCAAGATTTGGAAATTGAATCTATGAAATTGGGTATTCCAATTACAACTCGCCATAATGAAGTTGCACCGAATCAATTTGAATGTGCGCCAATGTTTGAAGAAGCAAATCAGGCGGTGGATCACAATTCATTGTTGATGGATTTAATGGGTCGTATTGCAAAGAAGCACGATTTCAAAGTATTGATGCACGAAAAGCCATTTGCAGGAGTTAACGGTTCCGGTAAACACAATAACTGGTCTTTGTCAACAGATACAGGAGAAAACTTACTATCTCCGGGAAAAAATCCTAAAAAGAATTTACAGTTCTTAACGTTTTTTGTGAATACAATTAAAGCTGTGTCGGAATATGGAGATATGTTACGCTCTGCAATTGCAGAAGCCGGTAATGATCACCGTTTAGGAGCAAATGAAGCCCCACCTGCAATTATTTCTATTTTCATTGGATCTCAATTAACGTCTGTTTTAGACGAATTAGAGAAAGTAACAGAAGGAAAATTGTCTCCTGAAGAAAAAACAGAGCTTAAATTGAATGTGGTAGGTAAAATTCCGGAAATTTTATTGGATAACACTGACCGTAACAGAACATCTCCATTTGCGTTTACAGGAAATAAATTTGAGATTCGTGCAGTAGGATCTTCTGCAAACTGTGCCGAACCAATGACAGTCATCAATACAATTGTAGCACAACAATTAAGAGATTTCAAGAAAGAAGTGGATGCTTTAATTGAAGGAGGATTGTCTAAAGATGAAGCTATTTTTAATATTTTACGTGAGTATGTCAAATCTTCTCGACATATTTTATTCGAAGGAGATGGTTATTCTGATAATTGGGTAAAGGAAGCTGAAGGAAGAGGTTTAACTAATTACAAAACAACTCCTGAAGCATTAAAATTAGAATTAACCCCAAAATATATTGAGATTTACGAAAAGACAGGTGTTCTTTCTGCTCGTGAGGTTGAAGCACGTAATGAAATCAAATTAGAAAAATATTCAACAAAAATTTCTATTGAAGCAAATGTTTTGGTTGATTTAGCTTTATCTCAAATCATTCCCGCAGCAGTTAATTACCAAAATGTTTTGGTGAAAAATGTCAAAGGATTGAAAGATATTTTTGGAGATGATTTCAAAGATTTGGCAAAAGATCAAATGGAATTGATTAAAACGATTTCTACGCATATCAATGCAATAAAGTCGGCTACGGACAAACTAGCAAAAGAGGCGAAGAAAGCAAAAGAGATTACTGATCATCAAAAACAAGCAGAAGCATTTGGTAAAAAAGTGAAGCCCTTATTTGATGAAATTCGTTACAATTCGGATGAATTAGAAGAATTAATCGATAACAATTTATGGCCATTAACGAAATACCGTGAAATGTTGTTTACGAGATAACCAGCAACTAAAAGAATAAATAAAAAAACCGATGAGAGATCATCGGTTTTTCTTATTCAGATTTTTATAGAAATAAAAAAGCCGAAGATATTTTATCTTCGGCTTTTACAGAGCGGGAAACGGGACTCGAACCCGCAACATTCAGCTTGGAAGGCTGACGCTCTACCAATTGAGCTATTCCCGCGTAAAATTGTAAAAATCAAATTAAAAAAGTACCTCAGGCGGGACTTGAACCCGCACGTCCTAATGGACACAGGATTTTAAGTCCTGCGTGTCTACCAATTCCACCACCAAGGCAAAATTTGATTTTTGAATTTATATTTCAAAGAGCGGGAAACGGGACTCGAACCCGCAACATTCAGCTTGGAAGGCTGACGCTCTACCAATTGAGCTATTCCCGCGTTGTGAGTGCAAATATAAGGTCAATAATACTACTTATGCAAGTGTTTTTAGGATTAATTTTACAAGTTTTTTCTAATAAATTAGTTTTGAAATATTTGAGTTATTGATTTTTTTTAAGAAATTAGAGATTCAAAATAAAACTATGACTTTTGAGAAACTTTCCTCCTTGATTGAGCAGAATAATTTCACAACGAAAACAGATTTTATTGTTGCAGTAAAACTTTTAGATGCTGAAAATGACTGGCCGGAACCTTCGATTACAGTAAATGAATTTATTTTAAAACTCGAACAAGAAATCGGGAATGAAATTTTTTATCAAACTTTAGTTTCTAAATTAGAAACGTATCATGTGAGGAATGATGCTTGGAAAATAGAAAGCCTATCTTCTATACAGGAAATCATAGAGCTTGATATTCAAAGGGATTTAAAAACAATTGTGAATGAATTTATTCAAAATAACACTTGATAATGGAGTAAACCATTTTACAAATGAAGTGATTACTTTCTCAGAATAAAATCTTCAACCTTATTTTCTCCTAACTTAAACTGAAAAATTTCACCATAATTTACGGGAATCTTAAATGTATTTTGAAGTGGAATCTGTAACAAATAACACCATATCAACCGAATAACGCCACCATGCGTAACAATCAAAATTCTATCGTGCTCTTTTGTCCGTAACTCATTCATAAAATCAGAAACACGCAAGAACATTTCTTCCATCGATTCGCCGTTAGGAGTTTGGGTTTGTACAAAATCTGCATACCAAGGTCTAATTTGTTCGGAAGGAATTTTGTTCCAGAATTTCATTTCCCAATCACCAAAATTGAATTCTTTCAACCGTTCATCAAAAATAATTTCTTTCGTAAAAGTTTTAGCTAATTCTTGACAGCGATTCAATGGACTTGAGTAAACAGCATCAAATTCATGGTTTACTTTTTTATGTAATTCTTTTGCTTCTTCCCAAAAAGTTTCAGCTAAATCCACATCTGTTTGTCCATAACAGACAGATGAAGAAATATTTACTTTCGTATGGCGTATTACAAAAACCTGCATAAAATAAGAATTCCAAGGTAAAATAAAGCTTCAGTTACCTGTTGTACTGTTCCTAAACAATCGCCTGTATAACCACCAATGTATTTCTTAAAATACCAACCTAAATAAACGTTTCCCAAGTAACAAAATGGCAGGATTAACAAGAATGTCCATTTTCCAAAAATAACAAAAGGAGTAAGACAAAAAATAAAACTAATGATTAAATTTTTGATTGGTAGTGCTTTATTTGCCATTGGCTTCGATTTACTCTTATCAATGTCTGTTACATATTCGTGTGTATAAATCATCATTCCTGAAAAAAAACGGCTAACCGAATGTGCTGTAATTAATGTAAAAATCATTAGCCAAAAATTATTTTCTGCAAGGTGAACCAAAGAAGTAAATTTTAGTAACAACAATAAAACAACACCGATTACACCATATGCTCCAATTCGGCTATCTTTCATGATTGTTAAGATTTTTTCTTTACCATATCCTCCCCCAAAACTATCACAAACATCCGTAAAACCATCTTCATGAAAAGCACCTGTTAAAAGAATACTTGTAATCATGGTAAGTATAATAGCAATATCTATAGGAAAAATAAATTGACAAATACCATAAATAAATGCATTGAGAGCACCTACCAATAGGCCTATTGCTGCATAATATTTCTGCGATTGATTCATAATTTCGTTGCTGTATGAAATTTTGAACGGAATTGGAATTCGAGTGAAAAACATCAATGCGGTTAAAAAATAAGTGATTTCTTTTTTTAGCATTCTACTCCAGTTTCTTTGTTACTTACTCCGGCAGATTTAAAACTTGCCATATCGTTGAAGAAATTTACCGCACTTTTTATAATGGGATAAGCCAATGCACATCCTGTTCCTTCACCCAAACGTAAATTAATTTTGAGAATTGGTTCTTCATTAAAATAATTCAATAAATATTGATGTCCGGATTCATCACTCTGATGGCAAAAAATTGCATTCTTTAAAATTTCAGGTTCCAGTTTTGAAGCAACTAAAATAGCTGCAGAAGCGATATAGCCGTCTATCATTATTAACATATTGTGTTCATAAGCCGTGAGCATAGCCCCTGTCATTTGTGCGACTTCAAAACCTCCAAAAGTGGTTAAAATTTGTTTTGGATCAGTAAGTTCTCCATGTCTGTTTCTAGTTTGGGTAAGAATGTCAACTTTATTTTGTAATTGCTCATCATTCAAACCTGTTCCTCTCCCGATACATTGCGCTAAAGGTAAATCAGTCAAATAGTGAACAATCATCGAGGCAGAAGATGTGTTCCCTATTCCCATTTCGCCAAAACCGATAATATTTGTTCCGTTTTGAGCAATTTCATCTACAATCTTTTTAGAATAATCGAAACATTGATTTAATTGAGTAGTTGTCATCGCTGTTTCGTGTAAGAAATTCTTTGTTGATTTTTCAACTTTACAGTTTTTCAGAATCGAATAATCATCAAAATCATAATTAACACCTGCATCAACAATGGTTAAATCAATCTCATTTTGGTTACAAAAAATATTAATTGCGGCACCATTATTCAGAAAATTAAAAACCATTTGCGGGGTAACTTCTGCTGGATAAGCGCTAACGCCAGATTGAGCAATACCATGATCACCAGCAAAAACAATAAGATGAGGTTGAATTAATTCTAAATGATTTCGTCGTTGAACCAAACCAATTTTAAGTGCGATTTTTTCTAATAATCCTAAAGCGCCAAGTGGTTTTGTTTTAAGATCAATAATGGATTGAATTTCTTCTTTTTGCATTTTCTATCAACTAATTTTTCATAAAAAATGCTTTCGAAATCAAGGGCAATCAATTCAACAAATAAAAATATAAATGTGATTTTGATTGAGCTTCAATCGCGAAAGCATCATCTAAAAAGTGGTCTGGCTTATAGTTTTCACTACTTACAGTTGCGCGACAGCCCGAGATTTGCACTCGATTCCCTTTTACACAACTAAGGTAAGAAAATTATTTTGAAACTGCTATTTTTCCCATTATAACAGGTTGAATTACAAAATCTGTTGTGGAAAAATTGATTTTGTTTGGAATTTTATTTTTTGGGAAATATCGACTTATATCCAATCTATTCTGATTTGAAGCTAAACGAAGAGTTAAATCTGATCCTTTTTGAATTTCAAATGTAACCGTATACTCTTTTCCTACTTCGAGATTTTCTTCTATAACTTCATTGTTAATTAATAATCGGTATGTCCTGAAATGATTTACTGAAGAATCCGTATCATCTTTGTTTACTTTTATTTTAATCTCGATCGTTTCTTTTTTTATGGATTGTTTGATAAAATCAAGATCATTGTAATTTGTTATTTCTGGATTTTTTGCATTAACTGGTGAGATCATCAATCCTACAGCAGAAAAAATCATCACATTTGAAATTGTTTTTTGTATTAAATTTTTATTTAATTGATTGGGATGAAAAATACCGCAATACACATTGTTATTTTCCAATTCTGATTTCATTTCTTGTTGATTGAATTCAGAAAAGTTTTGAATTGAATGTTGACATTTTGTACAAAAATTATCGTCTTGTAATTTTTGTTTACATGGAGTTGGGATTGTTATTTTCATCTTTTAAAAGTTTAGATTTATTGAATAGATGAAAATTCTTGAGAAATGGTTGGTTGTAGAAAACAAAAAAAAGCTCAAGAAAATAAATTCTTGAGCTTTGTTGTACCTCAGGCGGGACTTGAACCCGCACGTCCTAATGGACACAGGATTTTAAGTCCTGCGTGTCTACCAATTCCACCACCAAGGCTCCAACTAATAAAAGTTAGAGCGGGAAACGGGACTCGAACCCGCAACATTCAGCTTGGAAGGCTGACGCTCTACCAATTGAGCTATTCCCGCGTAAAATTGTAAAAATCAAATTAAAAAAGTACCTCAGGCGGGACTTGAACCCGCACGTCCTAATGGACACAGGATTTTAAGTCCTGCGTGTCTACCAATTCCACCACCAAGGCAAAATTTGATTTTTAAATTTATATTTCAAAGAGCGAGAAACGGGACTCGAACCCGCGACCCCGACCTTGGCAAGGTCGTGCTCTACCAGCTGAGCTATTCTCGCGATTGGAGTGCAAATATATAAAATCAATTTCTAATAATCCAAATCAAATTTGAATAAAATTGTAAAAATATATTTGCACTTATTTTAATTAGTTGATAGGCATTAACATATCAGCTACCTCTTTTATTTTATCTTTCATTTTTTTACGATGAACGATCATATCAACGAATCCTTTTTCAAGTAAAAATTCTGAAGTTTGGAATCCTTCCGGTAAATCTCGACCAATTGTTTCTTTGATTACACGTGGACCAGCGAAACCAATCAAAGCTCCCGGTTCAGCCATAATTACATCACCAATAGATCCGAAAGAAGCAGTGATTCCTCCGAAAGAAGGGTTTGTTAAAATTGTAATGTAAGGAATATTGTGTTCTGCTAATTGAATTAATTTAGCTTCTACTTTTGCTAATTGCATTAACGAAATAGCAGCTTCCATCATACGAGCTCCACCAGATTGAGTAATGATAATATAAGGTGTTTTGTGTTTGATTGAATAATCAATTGCACGTGCAATTTTTTCACCCATTACAGAACCTAAAGATCCTCCGATGAATTTGAAATCCATACAAGAAATTGTAATATCACGTCCATGAATTTTTCCAGTCGCGTTGCGAATAGAATCCATCATTCCCGTTTTCTTTTTTATTTCTTTTAAACGGTCTTTATATGGTTTAGTATCCGTCCAGTTTAATGGATCCTTACTTTCTACCTTTGCATCCAGTTCTGTGAATTTTCCTTCGTCAAATAAGATATCAAAGTATTCTTGAGAACCAATTTGTACGTGATGGTCGTCTTCCGGACTTACATACGCATTTGCTTTTAGCTCTTCTGTTTCAATAATTTTTCCTGATGGTGTTTTATACCATAAGCCTTTTTTTACGTCTTTTTTTGACTCTGTAGGCGTTGTAATATTTTTCTTGCTTCTAATAAACCAAGGCATATTCTCTGTTTTTATTTGAATAGAAAAATCTTAATTAAGATTATCCTAAAGTATTAACATTATTTAAATCGTGGAAAGACTGAATCAATCTGTCTTTGAAAGAAACTTCTCCAGCTCTTAACCATACACGTGGATCATAGTATTTTTTGTTCGGAGCCTCCGGACCATCTGGGTTACCGATTTGCCCTTGTAAATAGGCTGCATTTTCGTCAAAATATTTACGAATACCTTCCATAAATGCATATTGTAAATCTGTATCAATATTCATTTTGATTACACCATAGCTGATCGCTTCTCTAATTTCTTCTAAAGTAGAGCCCGAACCTCCGTGGAATACAAAGTTTACAGCGTTATCTACCCCATATTTTTCGTTGATATATTTTTGAGAATTATCTAAAATTTTTGGAGTTAAAACGACATTTCCTGGTTTGTAAACACCGTGGACATTACCAAAAGCGGCTGCAATCCAGAAATTATCAGAAACCGATTTTAAGTTTTCGTATACATAAGCAACTTCTTCTGGTTGAGTGTACAGTAAAGAATTGTCAACATTCGAATTATCAACTCCGTCTTCCTCACCTCCAGTGATACCTAGTTCCATTTCTAATGTCATTCCGACTTTAGACATTCTCTCCAAGTATCTTTTGCAAGTTTCTACATTCTCTTCTAATGGTTCTTCAGATAAATCTAACATGTGCGAACTGAATAAAGTCTTTCCGAATTTATTGAAATGTTCTTCGTTAGCATCCATAACTCCGTCAATCCAAGGCAATAATTTTTTTGCACAATGGTCTGTGTGTAAAATTACAGTAGCTCCGTAAGATTCAGCCAAAGTATGAATATGTTTTGCTCCAGCGATTGAACCTTTGATAGCAGAAAGTTGATGATCACCTTTTAATCCTTTTCCGGCATTAAAAGAAGCGCCTCCATTAGAAAATTGAATAATAATAGGAGAATTTACTTCAACTGCGGCTTCCATTGCTGCGTTAATCGTATCTGAACCGATGACATTACACGCCGGTAAAGCGTATTGATTCGCTTTTGCATCATTGATAATGTCTTGAACTAATGAACCGGTAGCAACACCGGCAGGAAATTTTCTGCTCATTATGTTAGTATTTTGTGAAACAAATATAGATGTTTTTTTAGAAAGGATAATTAATTCCGAAGTGTAATCTTGGTTTCAGGATATTAAAATTATCAAATTGCCAACGATCACCTAACTCGTAAGAAGGATCATAAATTTTGTAACCTAAATCAAATCTTACAATTGCAAATGTACCAATATGATAACGGAAACCAACACCCGAGCCGATTCCAAATTCTTTGTAAAAATCTTTGAATTTAAATAAAGTTTCTTGGCGCTCTTTGTTAATTCCCCAAATATTACCTGCATCAATAAAATAAGCACCTTCTAAACTTCCGAAAAGATTAAAACGGTATTCGGCATTGAATAAAAGTTTCATACTCTCAAATTCTAAACTTTGATTTTTCGAATTGATACGAGGTTTGCTTCCGGGTCCTAGTGTTAAAGGAGCCCAACCTCTTACATCATTAGCTCCTCCGGCTGAATAACTTCTTACGAAAGGAGCAGAATCCGAGTTCCCGTATGGCTGAATGATTCCGAACAAGAAACGTCCTGCTAGGCTAGAATTAGAATCCATTTTAAATTTTCGTCTAATATCTACATCAAACTTGATGAATTGAGAATAAGGAATGCCAAATATTAAACCAGCTCGATTTCCATCTCGATCCTCTTCAGATTTATTGAAACCAAAAGCTTTGTCTAACCCTCGCAATACGTTTCCAGCTAATTCAATACGTGCCTGTATAAACCATGGATTACTTTTTGGACGAAACGAATTCTCTTGATTAAAAGTGAATTGATAAATAAGTGAATTGATTAATACGTTTTGAGAGATATTAGCCTTTCTATACAGCATATTTTCAAAATCGACATATAATCTGGCATCGTTTCCTGTTAAGGAGTTTTGGAAAGCTTTATCTGCTTCAATTGCATCCGTTAATTCATCATCCGTTTGATAAATCGGTGCATTCGGATTGTAGGTGTAGTACAAATTTTTTACTTCCTCTTTTGTATCATTATCCCGTGTAAAAACTTCATAATAACGGTCTTTTTTTCTATTATTAATAAATTCTGTATTGAAGATGGAAACTTTGTGTTGAAACTCCGAACTCGAAATATCCATATCAAAACCAAAACCGTAAGTAGTTTTATCTAAACCAACATTCTTTTGCGTACTTGCATTTGTTCGAATGACAGATTCGGCAGAAAAACGTTTGGGTAGAATATTATCAAGATTAATAGGTGTTAATAAATAAGGAAACTTCAATTTTGTTTCAACGGCTATTTCATATGCATTTAAAAAAGCCTTGTTCAAAGAAAAATCTTTGTTGACAGAACCTAAAGTTCCTTTTAATGTCGTTTCAAGATTTTCCCCACCCCCAAATAGGTTTCGAGACGTTAAAGTAACTCCGGGCGAAATAGCAAAATTCATGTACCGAGAAGCATAACTTTCGACAAATAAATTCAAGTCATATTTCTTTTTAGGTGTGAAAAAGACATCAACATTTAAAATAGAATCTTGTTTAGTGATTCTAAAACCATGAAGGTTAATATTTTCTTTTTTGAAAATATTTCGTTTGGTTTGAATTTCCTGTCGCTGACGATACAACTGTCCGGGACTAATTACAAAGGCATCTGTAAAATATCTTGGTCTGTAGTCCGGTTCTTTTTCATAAAATACATTATAACCTTTGTATTCTTTTTTGATCAATTGACTCTCATCATCAACTTGACTGCGAACATCGGCATAAATATTAATTTTACCGAAACGGTATTGTGTGAATGGAGTGATGCTGTCTATTTTCAATGAATCTTGATTGTATTTATCAATAAACATTGTAATATCGAGACGCTTGTTACTCTTTAATGTATCGGCTTCAAAATATAAGTCTTCTCCGGAATCATTAAAATCATAGTAACCTCTATTTTTAAGTAAATCAACAATTCGATCACGTTCTTCTTCAAATTTATCAAAATTATACTGATCCCCGGCATGTAAAGTACTTTGTCCTCCCAAAGGCGAATTTAAGTATTCTTCAATTTTAGCATCAGAGATTTTTTGTGTAAATGTTTCAATATAAGAAGGCTCGCCCAGTTTAATGTCATAAATGGTCTCGGCCTTTTTAGAAAGAGAATCTTTGTCATAAGATACAGCTACTTTAGAATCGAAATAACCTTTGTCATGAAATAATCGATTCAAATTCTTTGCAGAAAATTCTGATTGCTGTTCATCTAATAAAATAGGAGCTTCACCTTGGCTATAATATAAACGTTCTTTCCATAAGCTCTGACCTGCATATTCACTCAGATTATTTTTAGTTAACAGACTATCCAATAATTTCTGGTTGCGTTGAGAGGCATCTTGAAGGTAGTATTCATGGAAGGTTTCGTCAAATTTTGCAGGAGACCAGTTGTAAACCCATTGCCAAAGAGGAAAGAAACCAAGAAACTTACTGGCAGGCTTCTGTTTTACATAATCACTGAGATCTTTGTTGACGATTGTCTTCTTCTTTTTAATGTCCGGATCTTCTTTATCATAGACAAATTTGTTTTTTACAAACAAATATTCTCCCTCAGGAACTTTCTTCGTTGTACTGCAACTTGAAAAAACTAATCCTAAGCAAGAGATAAGTGCTATATTTGTTGTAATTTTTTTTTGCATAAATATGTTATCAAATAACGTTATTAAGATAATAACTTCTCTGGGTTCTAAAAAATTTAGACAAAAATATAATTTGTTTGTCGTAGAAGGTGTTAAAAATATAGGGGAAGTTATAAAAAGTTCAATAAATATTAAAGAATTATTTATAACTGAGGATTTTTGGACGGATGCGACACACGTCAAAAAAACTTTTATAGAGGAAAAAGACCTTAAAAAAATAAGTTTTTTAACGACTCCAAATGTTGGATTGGCACTTTGTGAATTACCAAATTACCACGAAAATATTAAACTGAAGGGACTAACCATCGCTTTGGATGATATTCGCGATCCAGGAAATTTAGGTACAATTATTCGTTTGGCTGACTGGTTTGGAATAGAAGATATTTTGTGTACCAAAGAATCTGTAGATCTATATAATCCGAAAGTGATTATGTCGACAATGGGGTCTTTCACACGTGTAAAGGTTCATTACATTGAGTTGGAAAAATATTTAACCGAATACAAAGGAAATATTTTCGGAACCTTTATGGAAGGGGAGTCTATTTATGAACAAATCCTTCCGCAAGAAGGTATTTTAGTAATGGGAAATGAGGCAAATGGAATCTCAAAAGAAATAGAAAATCTGACAACAAATAAATTGAGCATTCCTTTTTTTGGTAAAAACGGTTCAACAGAAAGTCTTAATGTAGCTGTTGCAACAAGTGTTATTTTAGGAGAGTTTAAGTCTCAACAAGCGCATAAATCATAAAAAAAACTTAATGTTTACGAACGGGGAAATATTCCACGAATAAATCTATACTTTAGTAGAAATAAACAAAAAGATTAATAAAAACACATGAAATATGTAGTGGTTGTTCTTGCTTCTGCAATGTTGTTTATGGGAAGCTGCAGCAAGAAAAACGAACAAAAAGAAGAATTAAGAAAAAAAGATCCGCATGCTTTGCGGTATGATTCGTTGGATTGGAAAGCAGATTTTAAACCAATGAGGTATACGCAAGCAGAACTAAACGATTATCGAAACAAAATCAATACTTTTTACAAAGATTTTTGGGTTGATGGTAAAGTTAGTGGAGGATTGCTGGTGGTGAAGAATGGTCAAATACTTTTAGAAGAGTACCAAGGTATGGCAGATGAAAGACATCAACGTCCTATAACTGCAGAAACACCTATCCATATCGCTTCAATTTCAAAGGTGTTTACTTCTATGGCGATTCTTAAATTGGTAGAGAAAGGAAAATTACAATTGGATCAAAAAGTGAATACTATATTACCAGGTTTTCCTTATGAAGATATCACGGTTCGGAATTTATTGAATCATAGAAGTGGATTGCCAAATTATGCCAATGTTTTGTGGAATAATAAGAAAGTAATGATGGATCGTGAGAAACCGATTTCTAATCAGGATGTTTTGAATATTTTCAAAGAATTTGATGTGAAGCAAATTCGTCCGGCAGATAAAGGTTTTTATTACTCGAATACCAATTTTGCCTTTCTCGCTTTAATTATAGAGAAAGTAATGAAGATGGACTATCCAAAAGCGATGAAATATATGGTGTTTGATCCGTTAGAAATGAATCATACGTTTGTTTTTGATTATGATCGCGATAAAGATACTGTCGCGCGTTCGTATAAATACAATGGTTATGAATGGGCTTGGGATGATTTTGATCGTACATATGGAGACAAAAATATTTATTCAACTCCAAGAGATTTATATAAATTGGATGTGGCGATGTATTCAAATGATTTCTTACCGAAAAAGATTAAGAAAGAAGCTTTTCAAGGATATAGTTACGAGCAAAAAGGATTTAAGAATTATGGACTTGGGATGCGTTTGTTAGAATATGATAATGGAAAGAAATTATTGTATCACAATGGTTGGTGGCATGGAAATAATACCGTTTTCGTACACGATGTTAACAACCAATTTACGGTAATAGCATTAGGAAATAAACAGAACAAAAATATATACAGCGCATTTAGATTAGCTGGACTTACGGGAACTTACCCTTTGAAAGTACCTTCTAAAGATTCGATGAGGTTGCATCAACAACAACAACAACAACTTCATAAAAAAAATACGGCGAAAGTAGTCGCGAAGACAAATTAAATAAAAAATAAAAAATCCATCTCATTTTTGAGATGGATTTTTTATATCATTTTTTCAAAATTTACTGCTTAATGTCCATGATATCCCGTAAAACATTTCCGAAAATATTAAAGCCAAGAACAAGTAACATAATAGCCAAACCTGGTAAAATAGCCAAATGTTGTTTGCCAAGGATAATGTGATTGTAATGTTCTTTGATAATATTTCCCCAAGAAGGAGTAGGAGGTTGTGCTCCTATACCAAGAAAACTCAGTCCACTTTCCACCAAAATTGCGGAAGCAAAATTTGCGGCAGATATAACAATAACCGGAGCGACGACATTTGGTAAAATTTGATTGAAAATGATTCGAGAATCTGAAAAACCTAGGGCTCTTGCTGCTTCTACAAATTCTTTTTCTCGATAAGATAAAAATTGTCCGCGAACGACACGTGCAACTTCAACCCACATTGTCAATCCAACAGCAATAAATATTTGCCAAAACCCTTTCCCTATAGCTAAGGTAATGGCAATGACTAAAAGTAATGTCGGGATTGACCATACAACATTAATCAGCCACATGATAACATTGTCTACGCGACCTTTATAATATCCTGCGATAGCACCTAATGTAACTCCGACAATTAACGAAATGAAAACTGCGATAAAACCAATAAGAAAAGAAATTCTTGTTCCAATGATTAACCTAGAGTAAAAATCTCGTCCATAGGAATCTGTTCCCAAAAGATATGTTTTGGTATAGATAAAATCTTTCTCAATGTCTTGCGGATTGATGTTGTGTTTTGTCCAAGTCGAAATATCCACTTTTATCGGTTCTCCACTTAGTCCGTTTCCCAAATAAGGAATATACTCTATTGTTTTTCCTTTCTTTTTATAAGATGTAATACTAATTTGTTCTGAATCGATTTCCTTTCCAAAGATATAGTCAGAAAAACTAGTCTTTCCTGTATAGTTAGGTAATGGAATATCGATTGTTTTTTGTTTATAACCTATTGGTGCATATGAAATGGTTAAATCTTGTCTATTAGCATTTTCTGTTTTGTCAGATGCAAATACGTAAGCAAAAATCGAGATGATTGCAGCCAATACTATTACACCAAAAGAAAGAACACCAAGGGTGTTCTTTCTTAATTTATTGAATACGATTTGAGAAAATGAACCGTTTTCCTGCTTCATTATTTGATGTCTCTTAAAACGTTAACAGCTTCGTTCAAATAAAAATCTTTCTGCATCCCTTTGAACCAATTATCACGTTTAGCTTTTAAAACTGTATCGGTTTTAGTCGTAGCCAAATCATTTTGATTCATTGAGAATTTGAAGCTGTTTTTATACTTATCTAATGCTTCAAACTTTTTGATTTTATCTTCACGAGTTTTACGGTAAGCTTTATAATCTGTCAAATTCAAAGGAATTTCTTTTGTTTCTTCCATTGATTTGATGAACTTGAAACTTTCGTTCATTAAATTCAGGTGTGCATTATTTTCTAAACGAGCTTTACTGTTCGCTTTGATTTTAGTTAAATCGAAAGTTGTAGGCCATTGAGCAATAACTAATGGTTTAATTTGATCCCAATTCAAGGCTTCAGGACGAGCTGCTTCGCTAATGTCTTCGTATGTAAATTGATCAACTAATGAAATATCAGATTGTACACCTTTTAATTGAGTTGACCCTCCATTTACACGGTAAAATTTCTGGATAGTTAATTTAATTGCTCCATATTCATCGCTTCCTTGTTGACGATCTAACGGTAAAATAGTTTGTACAGTCCCTTTTCCGAAAGTTTGAGGAGAACCTACAATAACAGCGCGTCCGTAATCTTGCATAGCAGCAGCAAAAATTTCAGATGCAGAAGCTGAAAGTTCGTTTACCATGACAACTAAAGGTCCGTCGTATGCGATAGAGGCATCTTTATCTTCATGAATTTTTAACATTCCGTCAGAACGTCTAACCTGTACAATTGGTCCTTGTTTTATGAATAATCCGGAGATTTTAACGACTTCTTCCAAAGATCCGCCTCCATTGTTACGGACATCGAAAATAAGTCCTTTGATATTTTCTTTTTTCAGAATTTCGATTTCCTTTTTTATATCATCAGAAGGGTAACGACCACCCTCTTTTCCCATCGGAGTATAAAATTCCGGTAAGTAAATCATTCCATATTTGTCCCCTTTCTCATCAGTAATGACAGAAGAACGAGCGAATACTTCATCGTATTCAATTACATCGCGAATCAAGGAGATTGTTTGTTGAGAACCATCTTTTTTCTTAACAGTTAAGAGAACTTCAGTACCTTTTTTACCACGAATTAATCGAATCGCATCACTCAAAATCATTCCAACGATATTCTTCGCTTCTTCATTTTTACCTTGAGCAACTTTGATAATTTGATCTCCAACTTCCAGTTTTCCATTTTTCCAAGCAGGTCCTCCAATTACTAATTCAGCAATTGTAGCATAGCCTTTTTTATCTTGTAATTTAGCGCCGATTCCTTCCATTTGTCCGGACATTTCGAAATCGAAATCTTCTTTACTCGTAGGAGAGAAATAGGTTGTGTGCGGATCATATTGCTCTGTAAACGAATTCATGTAAATAGAGAAATAATTTTCGCGTTTCGTCTGTTTAATACGGCGGAAATAATCAGAAATTAAATCTTTTACCTCTTCACGTGCAATTTTTTCAACCTCTGCAAAAGGAGTATCTTTTGTGATTTTCTTTTTGTCTTTATCAGCTAAAGGATCTTTTACTGCTTTCAGAGGTTTTTTAGTATCGATTGTGTCTTTCTTTTCACCTTTCAATTCGTCTTGCATTGAAACGATTTCTAACATAACATTATATTTCAAATATTTACGCCATAAATCTTTTGCTTCGTTCTTATCTTTGGCATATTTAGATGTTTTGTAGTCTACATTGAAATTTTCTTTTTGATTAAAATCAAAGGGTTTAGACAAAGCATCCATCGAATATTTTTCAGCTTCAGCAATACGCTTATAGATTGTATCTGCAGTAGAATTGTAGAATTTTAAATTTTCAGATTTATAATAATCGTCTAAATTATGGTAATCTTTTTTGAATAAATCATAGTCAGATTGCAATAAAAATCGCTTACTAGGATCAATATATTCCAAGTATTTATTGAAGACATTTTCAGAAAATTTATCATCAATTGTAGCAGGTTTGTAGTGTAAGTAAGTTAATGTGTTTCGAGTGTTTTTTACAATTAACTTTTCTTTTTCTTCGTCAGTGTCTAGCATGGGTTTGCAAAAACAAAAAGCAAGCAAACTCATTGATAAAAACGATAGTAAAACATACGTTTTTTTAATTAACATATTGCGCTGGTATTATATAAATTAATAATTTAAAGGGTCCTTCAAATATAAAACAAAAAAGAAATTAGAAGGAAGTTTTTTACATTTGCAAAAAATGATGAATAAAAGTAAGCATAAAATATGGAAAGACCGCTAATTTTAGTTACAAATGATGATGGAGTAACTGCGCCAGGAATAAGAGCATTAATAGAAATTGCTAAAGAATTTGGAGAAGTATATGTTGTAGCGCCAGATAGTCCGCAAAGTGGAATGGGACATGCTGTAACTATAAATTCGACATTGTTCTGTGATGAAATTGAAGTTGATGAAGAAGTAAAAGAATATGCGTGTTCAGGAACACCTGTGGATTGTGTGAAATTAGCTGTTTCACAAATTTTACCACGTAAACCGGATCTATGTATTTCGGGAATAAATCATGGGTCAAACTCTTCGGTGAATGTTATTTATTCAGGAACGATGTCTGCTGCGGTAGAAGCAGGGATTGAAGGGATTCCTGCAATTGGATTTTCACTTTGTGATTTTGCATACAATGCAGATTTTAAGGCCGGAGAAAAGTTTATCAAGACAATTATTTCTCAAGTTCTTGAACATGATTTGCCAAAAGGTGTTGTGTTGAATGTGAATATCCCAAAACTAAAAGAACACGAAATAAAAGGAATTAAAGTTTGTCGTCAGGCGGATGCAAAATGGGAAGAGAAATTTGACAAGCGTGAAGATCCCAGAGGCAGAATCTATTATTGGATGAGTGGAGAGTTTAAGAATCTTGATAAAGGAGATGATACAGATGAAAAAGCTTTGGAGGAAGGTTATATTTCAGTTGTGCCTGTTCGTTATGATTTGACAGCTCATCATTTTTTACCGGATTTAAGAAATTGGGACTTGTAAGACGAAGCTATAATTTGTAGATAATGTTATTCTGAAGAATTTCAATCATAAAAAAAGGACTTCAATTGAAGTCCTTTTTTTATGATTGAAAATTATTATTTTGCTAATTTTTTCTCTGCGTCACGATAGAAAGTTTCTTTTTGATCGTTTCCTAATGTTTTGTAAGCTTGAATTAAGTTACGAATAACCTGACGGTTTTCAGGTTGAATTTCATACATTTTTTCAAGATAAGGAACGGCCTCTGTAAACAAAGCTTTACGTTTTGCTTCGTTTGCATTGTAAATTTCTTTTTCTTTTTTAGACGTACCCAAATTATTGTTCATTGTTTCAACAATTCCTTTGTCTGGCTGTAAAACAGCTAAAACTAAATTGTTGTAAGATTCAAAATGTTTAGGATTTAATTCAATTGCCTTTTTGAACATATTTTTAGATTCTTCAACTTTAGAAGTATCATCTAAATATAAAACGCCTAGATTATAGTAGTTTTGTGCATCGTTCGGGCTGATTTTAATTGCTTCTTCAATACGTTGACGCATTTTATCTGCATTTCCAGAAACTTGATAAATACCTGTTGCAATGTTATTGATGTCAGCATCTGTAGGATATTTAGCAATCGCTTCTTCTACAATCGCATCATATTTTTTAGCATTGTATAAGCCATTTAATGCTAAAACATACATATCACGGTTGTAATCTTTTGTTTGATTCGCAGATTTACCTGTAAATCCTTTTGCAGCTAAATCTTTTAAAATAGCTAACGATTTATCATAATCATTTGCGTTGTAAAAACAGATGGCAGCTTGGTATTTGTAGATGTCTTCTTTTGTTCCTAAAGCTTCTACTAAATTGTAAACATTTAAGAATTTAGCTCCTGCTTCAGTAAACTGTTTAGCATCCATTGCTTTATTTGCTGCATCTAATTCTTTGTTAGCTAAATTAGACACCTCAGATTGCAATAAAAAACCATATTTTGGTTGTAAGGCAATTTCTTTTGCTTTTGCATAATTCCCGTTAGCTGTAGCTTTGTCTAAATCAGCTTGAGAATAATAAAATTCGTCTTTTTTAGTGTCTTTATTTTTGACTTGCCAAACTTTACCATTTTCGTATTTAGATAGTTTTGCTAAATCCTGACTTGCTTTTGTTACATCACCTTTTGCTAAGTTTTCTTTTGCTGATTTATTATATTTTTCAGCTAAAACTGTAGGTTCTGTTGTTAATTCTTCTGCACTAGTTTGAGCAAATGATGTTGACATTGCTAAAACTAAACCTAAACTAAATAATAATTTTTTCATTGATTATTCATTATTTGGATTCTCAGCAGTTGTTTCTTCTGCTTGAGTTTCGTTGTTTTCGTTTGAATCTTCTACAACAATTGGATTTCCGTTTTCATCAAGTTCCACTTCATCTTCCAACTCTTCTTCCACTTCTACTTTTGCAATTGCTGCAATTTCGTCGTTCTTTTTCAAGTTGATTAATCGAACACCTTGTGTTGCACGACCCATCACACGAATTTCATCTAAACCGGTTCTAATCGCAACACCAGATTTGTTGATAATCATTAAATCATCTTCATCTGTTACAGCTTCTATAGCGATTAATTTTCCTGTTTTATCAGTAATATTCAAGGTTGTGACACCTTTACCACCACGATTTGTCTCACGATAATCTTCAATAGAAGAACGTTTTCCGTAACCTTGTTCAGAAACAACTAAAACGGTTTCTTTTTCCATATCAGAAACAACAATCATTCCGATTACTTCATTGTCTGCTGCATCACCTAAGTTGATACCACGAACCCCTGAAGCTGTACGTCCCATTGGACGAACTTTTTCATCTTCAAAACGAATAGCCTTACCATAGCGAGAAGCAATCATAATTTGAGATTTACCATCTGTTAATAAAGCTTCTAATAATGTATCGCCTTCACGAACTGTGATAGCATTGATTCCGTTTGTACGCGGGCGAGAATAAGCTTCTAAAGATGTTTTTTTAATGATACCATTTTTAGTTACCATAATTACGTAGTGATTATTTACGTATTCTTCGTCCATTAAATCATGGGTACGGATATAAGCTTTTACTTTATCATCTGGTTCGATGTTGATCAAGTTCTGAATGGCACGACCTTTTGATGTTTTAGAACCTTCCGGGATTTCGTACACACGCATCCAATAACATTTTCCTTTTTCTGTAAAGAACAACATGTATTGGTGATTAGATGCCGAAACCATGTATTCTAAGAAATCTTCATCACGTGTTGTAGCAGCTCTGTTACCAACTCCACCTCGAGATTGTTTACGGTACTCTGTAAGTGGTGTACGCTTAATGTATCCCATATGAGAAATCGTTAAAACAACTTTTTCATCTGGGATTAAATCTTCAATATTTAAATCACCACCAGCATAATCGATATCAGTACGACGTTCGTCACCATATTTTTTACGAACTTCCAATAACTCATCTTTGATAATTTGCATACGTAAATCCTCGTTTGCTAAAATATCTTTCAAATGGTTAATCATTTTCATGATTTCATCGTACTCTTCACGAATTTTGTCAATCTCAAGACCTGTTAATGTACGTAAACGTAAATCTAAGATTGCACGTGCTTGGATTTCAGATAACTCGAAAGCTACCATTAACCCTGAACGAGCATCTTCCGGAGTTGCAGATTCACGAATAATTCTAATGGCACGATCAAGGTCATCTTGCGTTCCGATTACTTTCATGTAACCTTCTAAGATATGTGCTCTTTCTTGTGCTTTTCTCAATTCATATTCCGTACGGCGAACAATCACTTCATGACGATGTTCTACGAAATGATAAATCATATCTTTCAAGTTCAATTGCTCTGGTCGACCATTAACCAATGCAATATTATTGACACTAAAAGAAGATTGTAATTGAGTATATTTAAATAATTTGTTTAAAACAACATTAGGGACTGCATCCATTTTTAAGACATACACAATGCGCATACCTTTACGGTCAGATTCGTCACGAATCTCAGAAATACCATCTAATTTACCATCTTTTACTAATTCTGCAGTTTTTGCAATCATGTCAGCCTTGTTAACCTGGTAAGGGATTTCTGTTGCAATAATACAGTCGCGACCATGTACTTCTTCGAAGTTTGTTTTAGCACGTAGGACAACACGCCCACGTCCGGTCTCGAAAGCTTGTTTTACACCATCATAACCATATATTGTACCTCCTGTTGGGAAATCCGGTGCTTTGATGTGTTGTGTTAACTCATCAATTGTAATCTCACGATTATCAATGTAAGCTACAGTTCCGTCAATTACTTCTGTTAAGTTGTGAGGAGCCATATTTGTTGCCATACCAACAGCGATACCAGATGCACCGTTTACCAATAGGTTAGGGACACGTGTAGGTAATACAGTAGGTTCTTGGATAGTATCGTCAAAATTTAATTGAAAGTCAACCGTCTCTTTATCTAAATCAGCTAATAATTCGTCTGAGATTTTTTGAAGTCTAGCTTCAGTATAACGCATTGCAGCAGGTGGATCTCCATCTACAGAACCATAGTTACCTTGTCCGTCAACTAATAAGTAGCGTAAAGACCAAGGTTGCGCCATACGTACCATTGTGTCGTAAACAGAACTGTCGCCGTGTGGGTGAAATTTACCTAAAACTTCTCCTACAATACGTGCCGACTTTTTGTAAGAACGGTTAGAAAAAACACCTAATTCATACATTCCGAATAATACTCTACGGTGTACGGGTTTTAAACCATCACGCACATCCGGAAGCGCACGAGATACGATTACCGACATCGAATAATCGATGTAAGCGGATTTCATTTCATCCTCAATATTAATTGGGATTAGTCTTTCTCCTTCAGTCATATTGTTTTGATATATAAGGTGGCTAATATACGAATTTTAAGCTAAAAAAAGACTGATAAAGAGAAGATATTTGATGTTTTATGAAAGTTTTAAGGAAACTTTTTAAATCATTCTAAAAATAAATTTCTTCTTATGGAAGTATAAAAATGTTGATAAAATTTAAATGTTATTGTTTTAATTTTCGTTTGCTTAACAAAAAAAAGTTTTTATATTTGCACTTCGAAAATTACAAAGTGTAGAACGGAACGCGGTTTACTATTAATTCAGCTTTTTTTGTAATTTTCTATCAATTTGATTTTTGAATTAATAATATTAACTGTATATTTGCAACCCATTCGAGTAATGGATTAGAACTTAGTAAAGATGAGTAAGAGAACATTTCAACCAAGTAACAGAAAAAAAAGAAACAAACACGGATTCCGTGAGCGTATGGCTTCTAAAAACGGGCGCAAAGTATTAGCTGCTCGTAGAAAGAAAGGAAGAAAAGCATTAACTGTTAGTGAAGTAAGAGCTAAAAGATAATCGCTACAATTCATAAAAAATAAGCTTGAAGGTCGTTCTTTCAAGCTTTTTTTTTACATTTGTTTTAAAGACTGTAGAAAGTATGGAAGCTAAAAATGTAATTGAGTTAAGTCAATCATCTATATATCAAAGAAACCATTTAGTATTATCGGACGTTAATTTTACACTTAGCGAAGGTGAATTTGTTTATCTTATCGGAAAAACAGGAAGTGGAAAAAGTAGTTTATTGAAAGTGCTTTATGGTGATTTACCTTTGCAATCAGGTCAAGGTGCTGTGGTTGGAATGGATTTGAAATCATTAAAAACAAGTAAAATTCCGGATCTTAGAAGACATTTAGGAATTGTTTTCCAAGATTTCCAATTGTTAACAGATCGTACGGTAGAACAAAATTTGACATTTGTTTTAAAAGCAACAGGTTGGAAAGATAAATCGACAATTGATAAACGTATTGATGAGGTTTTAGATTCGGTAGGGATGTTGTCTAAAAAGAAAATGATGCCGTTCCGTCTTTCTGGAGGAGAGCAACAGCGTGTTTCGATAGCTCGTGCCTTGTTGAATCATCCTGAATTAATTTTAGCCGATGAGCCAACAGGAAATTTAGATCCGGAAACGTCAAATGATATTATGGATTTATTGTTGTCGGTTTCTAAACAAAATAACTGTGCGGTTTTGATGGCAACACACGATTACGAAATTATTCGTCGTTATCCTGCACGTAAAGTGCGTTGTGAAGACGGAAAATTATTTGAAGTTGCAGAAGCAATTACTGAATAAGAAAATTACACAATATAATTTAAAAGAAAGAGTTTACTTAGTTGTAGACTCTTTTTTTATACGTATGAATTCACCAAGTTTGTATAAATTAAAATAAGTCAAATTTGGATTATGACTAAGTAAATTAGCATAAATATGTTGTTTAATAACTGAATAAAATTTGGAATAAATAAATGTTAATCGATATTTTTCTAATTGAAGATAAAAGTTTAAAAGTTTGATGTATTGAAATTCTTCAACTTTAATTTTATTCGACTTTATTAATTGGTTTAAGTTTTTCAGACTTGAAATATTTTTTTCTAAATAAGTTTTATTATTCTCTAAATGTGCATTAAAAACAGAGTTGTCAATAATAGTAATTTGAATATTATTCTTGATTAATTCAATTCCGAAAAGGGTGTCTTCGTGTCCGTAATATCGAATAGTTTCGTCAAATAAAATTAATTCAAAAACTCTTCGTTTAATTAAAAAATTATTCGACATAAAACTTCTAATAATGGCGGGACTTTCTACTTTATTGCCATATTTCCAATTGAGAGAAACGTTTTTATGAGGACATTTTTCTGAATAAATTCTTCCTCCGCAAACGACATCTAAATTTTGATTCGTACTTTCTAAATAATTTGAAATAAAATTAGGGTTGTGATGAATCAAACCATCGCAATCTAGAAAAAGTAAATAAGGTTGAGTTGTATATTTTAGAAATAAGTTTCTGATGTTAGAACGACCAATATTTTGATCTAATTGAATGAAGTTTACAAAGTTTTTTAATTCATGGTTAATTTCTTGGAAGTTTATATCAGAAGCGTCATCAATCAAAACAATTTCGATAGGTAAATTTTTAAATAATGAAGTTTGATATAATAAATCCCTAACTAAAGGTCTAATATCAAAATTATATATCGGAATACAAATGCTTATCATTATGAATTGACTTTATCAAAAATTTCTTTTAATTTTTTTTCTTCATTTTCCCAACAAAGTTCGTTTGCTGCATTTGTAAGGTTTTCCTGGTAACTTCTTTTCCCTTCGTTTAAGATTTCTTGTAGTTTTTCAGCAAGATGTTTTGGTTCATGGTTTTTAATGACTTTTCCAACTTTATGTTCTTCTACAGTTTTTTTTATTTCGGGCAAATTTGTTGCTAGAATTGGCACTCTAGCTTGAATAAAATCAAATAATTTATTCGGTAGAGCATAGCGATAGCTTAATCCTAAATCTTCTTCCATACTCATTCCTACATCAGCTAAAGGTGTTATAGTTTTTAAAGTTTTTGGGGGAATATTTCCTAAAAAATGTATACGATTCGTTAAGTTTAAATCGTTTACTAATTGTTCGTATTCAGTTTTTTTAGGCCCTTCGCCAGCAATCCAAAATTGACAATTATCGATGTATTTAAAAGCTTTAATCATTTTGTCAATTCCTCGACTCATGTTAATTACACCTTGATACAATAAAATTTTGTCATTGTTTGGGTTTTCGGGTAAGCGGAAGAAAATAAAATCTTGTTTATTGTTAAGTTTTGTTCGGTTGGGAACATTTCTAATCACAGCCGGATTAGCTCCATATTCTTTGCGAAACCAATTGGCATATCCATCACTTACGGTATAAAAATACTTGATTTTTGGAATAAGAGAACGTTCTAAAATTTTCCAAATTTTTTTTGTTTTAGGACGATTGTGTAATGATGGTAATTCTGAATAAATTTCGTGACTATCAAAAACTAAAGGAATTTTTTTTATTTTACTCACTAAATAAAAAGGAAGTAAACTATCCAAATCATTCGCTAATAAAATAGTCTGTTTATCAGCTTTTTTAAGCAAAGTGAAAAATAATTTGTAATTGAATTCTGCATACTTTTTCATTGTTGATTGATTTTTTTGTTCCATCAAAAATGTCTTGTATGGTTTATTCAATTCTGGTCTTCCATTTATAGTCGCCCCAATCAATTCTACATCGTATCCAAACTTTAATAAAGAATGGCAAACTTTATCTAATCTTTGATCCGTTTCAATATTATTTAGTACAGCAGATAGGATTTTCAATTTTATGGTTTTTTAAGATTATTTTCCAGGTTTGAAAGCGATGTAGTACGCTTGAACTAAAAATAAAATAGCATTTGGAATAAGGACTGGCCAAGCCTCAATCATAGCAGCATAAATTACAAAACATATACAACCAATTGCGTTGATAATACGAATAATTGTAATCTTTGAAAAAAAGAATGCTAGTACAATAAAGACTGAAGCAAGATAGCCAAAAATATCAGCTATACCAATGTTAGATAAAAAATCCATAAAACGATAAATAAGAATGATAAAGTATAGGCAAAATTATGAAAAATAAGTCGATAACTTTGTGTAAATTTGCACAATGATAGAAACTTTATCAAAGATAAAACACAAAGATTCGCCCAACTTCTTTTTACTTGCTGGTCCATGCGCCATTGAGAACGAAGAGATGGCTTTGAGAATTGCTGAAAAAGTAGTTAATATTACTGATAAATTGGAGATTCCTTATATTTTTAAAGGGTCTTTTAAGAAAGCAAACCGTTCTCGTATTGATAGTTTTACAGGAATTGGTGATGAAGAAGCATTGAAAATTATTCAAAAAGTAGGAGAGACTTTTGATGTTCCAACAACAACGGATATTCATGAGCCTTTTCATGCAGAAATGGCTGCAGCTTATGTAGATGTTTTGCAAATTCCTGCTTTTTTGGTTCGTCAAACTGATTTAGTCGTTGCCGCTGCAAAAACAGGTAAACATGTAACGTTGAAAAAAGGACAGTTTCTTTCTCCGGAGGCCATGAAATTTCCTGTAGAAAAAGTAACAGATTCCGGAAATAATAATGTAGCAATTATCGAACGTGGTACAATGTTAGGTTATGGCGATTTGGTCGTAGATTATCGTGGAATTCCTGTTATGCAAAATTATGCACCGGTTATTCTTGATATTACGCATTCATTGCAACAACCCAATCAAGCATCGGGCGTGACAGGAGGAAAGCCGGAATTAATAGAAACGATTGCAAAAGCTGGTATTGCTGTTGGGGCAGATGGTATTTTTATTGAAACACATCCAGATCCTAAAAATGCAAAAAGTGATGGAGCAAATATGTTGCAATTAGATTTGTTAGAAGGATTGTTAACTAAATTGGTGAAAGTTCGTCAGGCAATTCTATAAAATAACTTTAAACATAAAATTTATTAAATAATACTTAGTCAGGCTGATTAAGTATTTTTAATTTTTTAGATATGAATAATTTAATTCAGAAATATAATATTCCGGGACCTCGTTATACGAGCTATCCAACTGTTCCTTTTTGGGACAATGATGGTTTTACAAAACAAGGTTGGATAGATACTTTTCAACGATCTTTCGATGAAAGTAATGAAGAAGAAGGAATATCAATTTATATTCATTTACCTTATTGTGAAGCTTTGTGCACGTTTTGTGCGTGTAATAAACGTATTACAAAACAGCATTCGGTAGAAGTTCCGTACATTGAAACAGTTTTGAAAGAATGGAAATTGTATGTGGATTTATTTTCATCTCGTCCAAAAATTAAAGAAATTCATTTAGGAGGGGGAACACCAACATTTTTTTCTCCGGATAACCTGAAGAGGTTGATTGACGGAATTTTTGAATACGCGGAGGTTGCAGAAGGATATGAGTTTAGCTTAGAGGGACATCCGAATAACACAACTAGAGAACATTTGCAAGCATTATATGATTTAGGTTTCAGACGTATTTCATATGGTGTACAAGATTATGATATCAAGGTCCAGAAAGCAATTAATCGTGTTCAGCCTTTTGAAAATGTGAAAAGAGCAACAGATGAAGCACGTGAAATAGGTTTTACATCTGTTTCTCACGATTTGATTTTTGGTCTTCCGCATCAAACAATGGAAGGAATGACGGAAACGATTAATTTAACAAAACAATTAAACCCGGATCGTATTTCGTTTTATAGTTATGCGCATGTGCCGTGGATAAAAGGTGTTGGTCAACGTGGTTTTCATGACGAAGATTTACCCTCGCCAGAATTGAAACGTGCCTTATATGAAGAAGGAAAGAAAATGTTCGAAGAAATGGGGTATTTCGAGGTAGGAATGGATCACTTCGCATTAGAAAATGATTCGATGTATCAATCGATGAAAAATCATACGTTACACCGTAATTTTATGGGTTATTCTTCTTCTAAAACACAATTAATGGTTGGATTAGGAGTATCTTCAATCAGTGATTCCTGGTATAGTTTTGCACAAAATGAAAAAACGGTAGAGGAGTATGAAAAATCAATTCACAACGGAGAATTGTCTGTTTTTAAAGGTCATATTTTATCAGAAGAAGATTTAATTATGCGTCGTCATATTTTAAATTTAATGTGTAATTTAGAAACTTCTTGGGCAAATGAAACGATGAAATTTGATGATTTGGAACGTATCAAAATAATGTTGAAAGGCATGGTTGACGATAATTTAATTGAGTTTGTTGAAGATGGATTAATCGTCAAAGAAGAAGGTCGTCCGTTTGTTCGAAATGTGTGTATGCCATTCGATAAGAGAATGATAGATAATGAGCCTGAGACGCGAATTTTCTCAATGACAATCTAATAAATAGATAAATGTTTTAAACTTTATCAAAAAAAGTATATATTTGAATATCTCAAACAATGAAAGAAATAGAAATTCACGGTAAAAAATTTATTCCGTACATCGCTTTTGAAGAAATAGAACACGCCATCAAAAATATGGCAAACGAAGTTTATGATGAATACAAAGACGAAAGACCGATTTTTGTTGGTGTATTAAATGGAGTTGTAATGTTCTTCAGCGATTTCTTAAAACAATATCAAGGAGAATGTGAAATTTCATTCTTGAAATTAAAATCTTATGAAGGGACAGAATCAACAGGAAAAGTTCAAATTGAGATGGATATTCCGATGGATGTTGAAAATCGTCACGTAATTATTTTAGAAGATATTGTAGATACGGGGAATACGTTAATAGAATTGCACCGAATCTTGCAAGAGAAAAAGGTTAAATCATTAAAAGTAGCTACTCTATTATTTAAACCAGACGCTTACAAAAAAGACTTAAAAGTAGATTTAGTTGGAATTTCGATTCCAGATAAATTTGTAGTAGGGTATGGTTTAGATTTTGACGGATTAGGAAGAAATTTACCAGATATTTATCAAATAAAACATTAAAACAAAATGCTAAACATTGTATTGTTCGGACCTCCTGGTAGTGGTAAAGGAACACAAGCTAAATTTTTAGAAGAAAAATACCAAACTCCTCAAATTTCTACAGGAGACTTGTTTCGTTTCAATCTTAAAAATGAAACTGAATTAGGAGCTCTAGTGAAATCTTATATGGATAAGGGGCAATTGGTTCCAGATGAGGTGACAACAAATATGTTGGTTGATCATTTAGAGAATAATCCAAACCCGCAAGGTTATATATTTGATGGATATCCACGTACAACATCTCAAGCTGAAGCTTTAGACAAAATCTTAGCGGAAAAATACGATAGTGAAGTTTCTATTACATTGGCATTGGTTGTGGATGATGAAGTTTTAGTAGAGCGTTTATTAGAAAGAGGAAAAACTTCTGGGCGTGCAGATGATGTGGACGAAAAAATTATTCGTGACCGTATTACAGAGTATTACGAGAAAACTGCAATTGTTGCAGAACATTATAAAGCGCAAGGTAAATGGGTTGAAATAGATGGAGTAGGTTCTATTGAAGATATTACTGAAAAGTTGAATGCAGCTATTAAAGAAGTTTTATAAAACAATTTTATATATCATAAAAAGGATTCTCATTCATGGATGAGAATCCTTTTTTATTTGGATGTTTTTATGTCGATAAAATAAGTTTAAAAAAAATAAATAGTATTATTTTACTAATTTTCAATTAATCCTTTGCAAATATTTTTTACAATACTCGGACCTTCGTAGATAAAGCCTGTATAAACTTGGAGTAAACTTGCACCGGCTTCTAATTTTTCTATGGCATCTTCAGTACAATGAATTCCGCCAACACCAATAATAGGAAAAGCTTTGTTTGATTTTTCAGACAGGTAACGAATAACTTCTGTTGAACGATTTTTTAAAGGTTTTCCTGAAACACCTCCAGCTTCTTTTATAATTTCAGGATCAGATGTCAAACCTTCTCGAGAGATGGTTGTATTGGTCGCAATAACTCCTGCAATTTTAGATTCTACGACAATATCAATAATATCATCCAGTTGAGAATCTGTCAAATCCGGTGCTATTTTAAGCAGAATAGGTTTCGGTTGTGCATTCTGATGATTGTATTGTTGCAAATATTTTAAAATGTACAATAAAGGTTCTTTCTCTTGCAAATCTCGCAATCCGGGAGTGTTAGGTGAACTGACATTTACAACAAAATAATTGACATAATCAAACAAGGCATTAAAACATTTGATATAATCATCGACTGCATCTTCATTTGGTGTCAGTTTATTTTTTCCAATATTCCCACCAATAATATAACGTTCACGATGCGGTAAAGCTTTGATTTTTTTAACAGCATAATCAACACCTTTGTTATTGAATCCCATTCGATTAATAATCGCTTCATCTTCTACCAAACGAAACATACGAGGTGTATCATTTCCAGGCTGAGGTTTTGGAGTAACTGTTCCAATTTCAATAAAGCCAAATCCGAAGTGGCTCAATTCTTCGATATATTCAGCATTTTTATCAAAGCCAGCAGCTAAACCAATTGGGTTTTTGAATTTGATACCAAAAACTTCTCGTTCTAAGTTTGGATGGTTGTATTGATAAAATTTATCTAATAATTTTCCAACTCCTGGAAACGAGGCATAATTTTTAAGGTTACGCGTGACAAAGTGATGTGCATCTTCAGGCTGTAATTGAAATAGAATTTGTTTGATTTGTTTGTACATGCAGCAAAATTAATCAATCCTATTCATTATAAAAATATGATTTGATTACTTATTTTTTGCAATTGATTGTATTGTACCAATAGGTGAGATTTCTATAGTTTTTTGACCTTTTACAACATAAAAATAATATAGACTATTGGTGTTGATTAAATAAATTTCTTTTTTCTCTCCAGAATTAAAAGTTAAGGTTTGTCCATATTTTTCGAATTTTAAATCTCCATTTTTTATTCTTTTCGATAAAAAATTTCCACCACCTATCCCAAATCCTAAGAAGAAACAAATCAGCATGGCAAAAAAGAATCCAATTAAATTTTGATCAATTTTCTTCATAAATTCTTCTTTAGATATGTTTTCTGTTTCTTTAATCTTGTAATATTTTTTTATGAATTTCTTTTCTGGATGATTCAAAGAATATTTTTTGAAAAAATAGAGTAGAAGGACAAGAACAATAAAAAATAAAAGCAGGAATGGATGTGCTGTGATTTCTGCAATTGGACTAATTAAAATATCCATAATGCTCGAAAATTTCAGAATATTAATGTCTAATTGATAGTAAAAAATAGATTCCTTAATAATTCCCATGATGACTAAATAAATATAACCAAAAGGAAGTAAACGCTGTAGATGCTCGTTGTTCATAAATTTTTAGAATTATTTTTACGAGATTTAAATTCTTTGTTAATCATAGAAAATCGAGTCATTAATGGCATGAAAGCAATAGAAGTTCCACATCCTACTGCAATTAAAGCATAATTTTTTGTTTTTATCGCAGAGTAAATTAGAAATATAAAGACAATTAGCATAAAACTTCCAAGTGTCATCACAATAGTTTTTGTTTGTTTTTGAGTTGTTCGAAGTTCCTCATCCGTATATTCAGATAGATTTTTTTTAGTATTCATATTTATGAGTTAATTAATTGAATAAATATAAATAAAAATCTGGGGCATTATAAATTATTCATTCAAAATAGATAATACAAGATTTTAATAAACAAATTAGAAATCGTACTTTTGCAGACTAATTAAAAGAGAAAAAATATGCAATCAAATTTTGTTGACTACGTAAAAATAAATTGTAGAGCCGGACATGGAGGTGCGGGTTCAGCAAGTTTGCATCGCGAAAAATATATTGACAAAGGAGGACCGGACGGTGGTGATGGTGGACGTGGAGGAAACATCACACTTTTAGGAAACTCTAACCTTTGGACATTGTTAGAATTTCGATTCAAAAAACACTTCCGTGCACAACATGGAGGACGTGGTGGTAAATCTCGTTCTACCGGAGCTGATGGTGAAGATATTATTTTGGAAGTTCCAATCGGAACGATTGCAAAAGATGATGAAGGAAATATCATTGGTGAAGTAACGGAAAATGGACAAAAATTAATTATCGCAAAAGGAGGAAAGGGTGGTTTAGGAAACTGGCATTTCCGTTCTGCTACTCGTCAAACTCCTCGTTATGCACAGCCAGGGTTGGAAGGAGAAGAGCGTCAAGTTACTTTAGAACTTAAGATTCTAGCAGATGTTGGTTTAGTCGGTTTTCCAAATGCTGGAAAATCAACATTGTTGTCTGCTGTTTCAGCTGCAAAACCGAAGATTGCAGATTATGCTTTTACAACTTTAACACCTAATTTAGGAATTGTAGAATACCGTAATCATCAGTCGTTTATTATGGCAGATATTCCTGGTATTATAGAAGGTGCAGCAGAAGGAAAAGGACTTGGACATCGTTTTTTACGCCATATCGAACGTAATTCGAATTTATTGTTCTTAATTCCTGCAGATGCTGAAGATTATAAAAAGGAATATGAAATTTTGTTGAATGAATTGCAGAAGTTTAATCCTGAATTATTAGATAAAGGAAGGGTTTTAGCAATTTCTAAATCGGATATGCTAGATGCCGAATTAGAAGCAGAAATTAAAGCGCAATTACCAACTGATGTCGATACAATATTTATTTCATCAGTATCCGGAAAAGGAATTACAGAATTGAAAGATTTATTGTGGAAAAAACTACACGAATAATTAATTATTAAAGATAAAAACAAATGTTTGGAAATTTTGGAGACATCATGGGAATGATGGGAAAAATCAATTCATTTAAAGATAAATTCTCTGATCTGAAGAGTGAGTTAGATGGCGAAATTTTTACGACGACTTCTAACGACGGAAAAGTAAAAATTACCATGTCGAAATTGGCTACTGTAAAAGATATTGAACTTGCAGAAGGAATGGAGAAAGAAGAGATTGAAGATTTAGTCGTGATGACGTTAAACAAAGCGTTGGAACAAGTGAAAAATGAAGCAATCGACAGAGCAAAGAAAACGGCTCAGGAAAATTTACCGAATATTCCGGGAATGCCTTTTTAAGTGAAAGATTAAAAAATATAAAAACCCCTGAAAATTAATTTTTCAGGGGTTTTATTATTATAGATAACTTAGTGTTATTTTATAATTAATTTCGAAGTGTTTTCTCCTTCATTTGATGAAACTCGTACGAAGTAAATTCCACTAGGTAATTTTGTGTTAATCTGTTTTTTGAAATTTCCGATAGCATCTGCCGTAGTAGCATACACTACTCGTCCATTTACATCTAAAATATCGATTTTAACACTTCCTGTAATTTTTTGCTCTATTGTAAAAGTTCCATTTGATGGATTAGGATAAAGTTTAGATTCTTTTGCTACTACATCTTTTGTTGCTAATACTTCAGTTTCAAATTTCTTAACAGCTAAGAAAATATTATCCACTGCTTCTATCATAACATAACCTTTTGTAACAGAAACTGCATCTTCCGGCATTGCAAAAGTAGCAGAACCATTATTATCCACGATTCCTAATTCTTTGAAAGAATTTCCTTCATCCCATGAAATAGAGACTTTAACTTTTGTGGTGTTAACTGGAGCAAGATTTGTATTGGCAACATCCCAAGTAACTGTAAATTCATCAGTGTTGATGGCTAATTTTTCAGGAGATGTAATAACAAAAGGTCCTACATTCGCTGTAGCTATTACTTTGACAGTCTCTGTGTTCGTTTGAGGTCCTGTAATATTGTAATCTCTTGCTGTTACAGTGAAATCATATGTTCTGGGAACAGATGTTAACGATTCCCACACAGCATTACCAGTTCCAGTATGAATCAATCGATTATTCAGAATACTAGTGAAATTAGGAAAATATCTGTACGATTCTTTTACAGGTTTGAAAGATCTAAAGTTAGGACCTATAGTTTTAGTCCCTTTAACTCTACTGTTTTCATTTGTTGTAGAAGAGTTTCCTGAATTATTTTGTTCCCATGTAGTTAAAAAAGCATCATTTTCTGCATCAGAGATTGCTGCATCTAATTTAAAGGCTGTACCAACAGGAATATTATAAAGTGATTTAGCTAATTCTATTTTTGGAGGTGTATTAAAAATAGGTTTTTCTATACCACACGTTTTATTTTTTAAATTATTTTGAACCTGTTGAATACTTCTATAGGTAAAATAATCGTCTGAATGGGCTTGAACATTAAAATAAGTAATACCAGCGTATCCCATAATGGTTGAACCTGAACCCGGTTCCACATTAACACCGGTACCTTCATTTCGATATGAATACGTATGATTCGCTCCGATTTGGTGGCCTATTTCGTGTGTCACGTAATCGATATCAAAACTATCGCCTTTTGGCAAACCGCTACCAGGAGATGTAAACCCACTTCCTTTTCCTTGAGGAAAAGCAGTTTCACATATACAACCTATACAACCGGCATTTCCACCACCTCCGTCGTGTCCAAATAAATGCCCGATATCGTAGTTTTGCTCTCCGAAATTGTCACGTAAATTACGCTGCAGTTCTACATTCCAGACAGATGCGTATTCAGGGTAACCTCCATATACTGGATCATCATCAAGACCTACATCAGAAGGAGAGTAAGGGTCTGTCTCAGGATCTAAGTAAATAAGCTTTTGGACATCGTCAGCAAAAACGAAATTGATTGCCATGTCTTTTTCAAAAATACCATTTACACGAGTCATTGTATTATTCATGGCTTCAAGAGATTTTTCTAATGTTCCGCCAAAAATTTGACTATATTCTCCTGTGACTGATAAAGCTAAACGATATGTCCTGAATTTCTGATCGTTACTTTTTGCATCAATCTTTTCAGCTGTTTTATGCGTTGCATGATCTTCAGGAGTAGAGCAATTAAAATCATTTTTCCCATTTTTAGAATGTACTTCGAAAAACTTACCATCGTTTGAATAAGTTTCCAAAAATTCAGACTTGTCATGAGCTCTGAAAATTGTTGAACTAATTCCCGAAGGCCCTGTACTAAAGCGTAAGTATGCTGAAGGGTCTTCTAAACTTTTTCCGACATAAGAGCGCAAGTTCGGGTATTTCGCTTGATCTTTTGCTGAAAAATTAGAAGCTTCCCAAATTTCAAAGCGTTCAACAGTACCATTGGCATTAGGCATGCTAATTACTGTCCCTCCTTGATTTGTATTACGAGAAGAAACATTTACTAATTTTTGATCTAATGTTCTTCGATCTAATTTAAAAATTTTCTGGTTCCTTTTATCCTGATATTCTTTTCTGGCAGTTGGATAAGCTTCAGATTCACTGACTAGCGTCCAGTTTTGTCCAAAAGAATAATTTGAGGAAAGTAAAAGAAATAAATAAAATATATTTTTTTTCATAAGTACTTTAAATTTAGACAAAACTATCTTAAAAAAATTAACAAACAAAGTAAAAAGAATAAATATTTATAATTAATCTAAATAAAAATAATGAATTTTGTATTTTAGTTTAGTGTATATCAATAGAATGAAAAGGTCAATTTTATTTAGTTGACAAACTGCTTTTTTACATCAAATGAAAAAAAAGAAAATTATACGATATTCTTTAATAAATTGAATCTGAGAGTAAAAGGTTTGGTGAAAGATGATCGAAAGTAATACAAGGAAAAATTTTGAGTGATCAGGAGTATTTTTTGATTAAATTAGAAATAAAATACAAGACATGTTAAAAATAAATACACTAACAGTTATGTTATTCATAATAACGAGCTGTTCTACAAATAATAAGTTGATCGAAAATGATTTGAAAACTATTGAAGTTACAAGAAATCAATCAACAAGAGGAAATAGTGAAAGTCAAATTATTAATTTCGAGAAAACATACATTATACATAATTCTGATACAATTATTCGACAAACAAAAAGTGAAGATTGGAAGAAAATAAAGCATCTATTACATACGGTTAATCTACCTGCATTGGAAAATATTGTTGTTGACAAGAGTGCACAAAGACATCAATTTGATGGGGCACCAATTGTTAATTTGTCTGTAAAAGAAAACGATAATAATTATTATTCTCCTGGTTATGATGCTGGAAGAGCACCGAAAGAAATTTATGAATTGGATATGTTTTTGAAATCATTGTCAGAATAATCTTCTTTTTCTTCTAACGATTGTAAATATTCAGCTCTTAATCGCTCTTGCTCTTGGTAGACTTCCCATAAACGATCGGCTTGTGGATCATAATAATTTTCTTGATCCCATTTAGGCGTTTCTTTTTGCGGACCAATTTTTCTAAATAGAAAGGCGAAAAAAGCACCTGAAATAAAACCACTCAAATGTCCTTCCCAAGAAATAGAATTACTTCCTACTTCTGATTTTAGTTGAGGTAATATTTCTTGAGGAACCATTCCCCAAATCATTCCTCCATATAATAAAATAATGATTAATGAGATTGCCATTAAACCTCTTTCTTTGCGGATAATTCCACTAAAAAAAATAAAAGAAGCGAGTAAGTAGACAATAGAACTTGCTCCAATATGGCAACTTACATGATCATCTAAAAAAGGTGGATTTCCAATTAGCCATAAAATAATTCCGGATAAAATCCATCCAAAGAAAATAACATAATAAGCCAGTCTATCATACATTAACAAAGCGATGAAACTTAGAAATGCCAAAGGAAATGTATTGCTTATAATGTGCTTCCAGCCAGAATGGAAAAGAGGAGACAATAAAATACCTTTTAATCCTACAAACGTACGTGGAATAACACCGTAACAGTCATCAAGATTATATCCATTCTGTTGAAATAAAAAAATAATCCACATAGGGATAAGCAATAATAGTGGAATTACAATTGTTTTTTTCGGAAATGGATAACTCATAAAATTGGTTTCAAAAACTTCTTTCAATCATTATTCCTTTTCGGATAAACTGCCAATTTTGGTAAATCAGGATTGATATCGTTTGAATAATTCTTTTGCAAGCAACTTCCAATCGGTCCATTTTACACCTAATTGATGGTTTTGAATGGCAATTTTATGTTGATAATTTAAATGTTTAATAACTTCTTTATAGGCTTTTAGCAAATGAAATGAAGGATCGTAAATATGTGTCGCTTCCGAATTGGCTCCGTTAATTTCGAGTATGACAAAATTTCCGTTCTGGAAATCTTCCAAACTTTTTGCTTTCAAATCGATGCGTCCATAATAAAAGCCTTCAATTTTTTGCGCAACATAATCGATTGTTTCTTCTAGTTTTTGAGTTTTTAAAGAAGAGCCGTCCAAAAAAGTTGTTCCTCTACTGTGATTACCAATTGGTTCTACCAATAGTTTTTCATCTTTATTGAGGATTGAATTTAGCTCACTTTGATAGCGCTTGAACAAATATTCTTTTCTGTAAAATGCTCTTAAATTTTGCTCAATTAATTCCTTCAATGTTGATGTTCCATTTCCTGTAAATGTCAAAAAATTTTTTGCAGTAATTGAAATGATTTTTCCTGTTTTTTCTTTCGGCATTCGAACATAAAAAACACCAAATTCCATAGTAGACTGGATGTATTCCTGTAAAATTAAATTCCGATTATTTTGTTCTAAATAAGAGAACCAATCGGTAGTGTTTCGAATTAATTCCACTCCAATTCCACGTTCTCCAGTGTTTGGTTTTGCGACAAATGGAAAGTTGAATGGAATATTTTGCGTAGTAAATTCTTCGAAAAAAAAAGTTTTTGGTTTATAATTTTCATCAATTTGATTCAGTAAATCTATTTTTGAATAATCGATAAAACCTCCCCATTTCATATTGGGATTGACTGAGCAAAAATAGGCTGGCGCACCTGCCTGAAAAATTTTGTAAATGTACCAAGGTGTCAATGGTCCATAAAATAACCAGAATGGCCAAAATTCGTATTGTGTCCACTTCGCAATTTTTGGATTCATTTTTCAAGATTTTGAAAAGCAATGGTTGATGAAGCAACCCCAAAATTATGAGGAATTTTAATTGCAGGAAGATGAGTTCCAATCGCAATTTTTATCAAGGCAAAATGATGAACGCTATGATCAAAGCAATACATCAATTCGCGATAATTTGTTGTAGGAATCGTGAAATTTTCGCCGTAATAATTTTGTCTTAATTGAATTGATGTTTCTAAATTTAAACGTTCAATATTCAATTTTAAATTATTTAATGTACGTAGAGTTTCAACAACAGAAGTTTCCAGTATCCGGTTACGTTTTCTGTCATCGTAACAAATATAACCGCTTTTTTGCGCATCAATAAAGCAATCGTAAAACTCGATGATATGACGAAAATGCTGGCCAACAGAAGCGTTAGAAATAACGTTCAATTCTTTTTGATAGGACGTATCGTCAAATTGCAAAAGAATGAATTTCATTTCATCAAAAGAATGTGATATGGTTTTCTGAATACTCATAATTCTTTGCAAAGATAAATTTTTACATTTGAAGTAAATTGAAAAATGAGATGTGTATAGTCAGTTTTTATAGAAATGAAGAAGAATTCGTGTTATCACATAATCGGGATGAGGAAATTAACCGTTCTTCTTCCAAAGAAATTATAGAACAACAGCGTTTTGAAAAAACGTATTTTTCTCCTGTGGACGAACGCGCAAGAGGGACTTGGATATTTTATTCGGAACAATATGTTGCTTGTATTTTGAATGGAGGAGAAGAAAAACCGGTCTCTTTTAAAGAAAAATACAGAGAAAGCAGAGGAATTATACTTCTAAATTTACTGAAATATAAATCTGTAAATGAGTTTATTAAATCGGAAAAATTGTCAGATATTGCTCCTTTTACAATTTTTGTTTTTGAAAGACCAACTAAAAATGCTTATCTTTTGTTTTGGAATGAAAAAGAATTGAAAGTAAAAGATGTGTCGAAGGAAAAGGTTGTAACTTGGTGTTCATCTACACTGTATACTCCTAAAAGAAGAGAAGAAATCGATCATATTTTTAAATCAAGTGGCTCTCTTTCTTCAAATGATATTTTTGAATTGCAGAACCGATTGAAAATGAACAGAGGCGATTTATATGATTTTCTGGCGACGACATCTATTTCTCAAATTGTTATGAATTCTTTAAGAATTGATATGAAATATTGTCAGCTATTTTGAAATTAATAGACAATAATTCGTTATTTTAAGGATTCATTAAATCATTTCGGACATAGGCATAATTTATGCTATAGTCTATCAGAATAATTATATTTGTTAAAGACAGCTTAAATAATAAAATGAACGATAATTTCTCACAACAAGTAAAAGACGTTATTTCTTATAGTAAGGAAGAAGCGTTGAGATTAGGCCACGACCAAATAGGAACGGAACACCTTCTGTTGGGGATTATTCGCGACGGTGAAGGGAAAGCCATTTCTGTCTTAGAAGCATTGAATGTTGATTTGGACGAGATGCGTCAAAAAATAGAAAACCTTAACCCAGCTAAAGAAACTCCTGGAAATAATATAAAGAATTTGAGTTTGACAAAGCAAGCAGAAAGAGCGTTGAAAACAACATTCTTAGAAGCAAAATTGTTTAAAAGTCCAACTGTAAATACAATCCATCTGTTATTGTGTATTCTTCGTAACGAAAACGATCCGATTACAAAATTGATGAATAAATTGGATATCGATTATAATACAGTTAAGGAAGAGTTCAAATTTCAATTTCAGGACGAAGAAATCCAGTCGCCTCGTGCCGAAAATCCTTCTTTTGATGGAGGAGATGCAGACAACGATTATGAAAAAGCATCTGCAAGTAAATCTACGTCAAAAAGTAAAACACCTGTTTTAGATAATTTTGGACGTGATCTAACTGCGATTGCGCAAGAAGGAAAATTGGATCCTGTTGTTGGACGAGAAAAAGAAATAGAACGTGTTTCTCAGATCCTTTCTCGTCGTAAAAAGAACAATCCATTATTGATTGGAGAGCCAGGTGTAGGTAAATCTGCTATTGCAGAAGGTTTGGCATTACGAATTGTACAACGTAAAGTTTCGCGTGTACTATTCAACAAACGTGTGGTAACTCTGGATTTGGCTTCATTAGTTGCCGGTACAAAATACCGAGGGCAGTTTGAAGAACGTATGAAAGCCATCATGAATGAATTAGAGAAAAATGATGACATTATTCTTTTTATTGATGAATTGCATACGATTGTTGGAGCAGGAGGAGCTACAGGTTCTTTAGATGCTTCTAATATGTTCAAGCCTGCTCTAGCGCGAGGAGAACTACAATGTATTGGTGCAACAACGTTAGATGAATACCGTCAATATATTGAGAAAGACGGCGCTTTGGTTCGTCGTTTTCAAAATGTAATGGTTGAACCAACTACGCCGGAAGAAACGTTACAAATTTTGCATAACATCAAAGATAAGTATGAAGCGCATCATAATGTAAATTATACAGACGAAGCGTTACAAGCTTGTGTTAATCTGACAACACGTTATATTACAGATCGTTTCTTACCAGACAAAGCAATTGATGCTTTAGACGAAGCTGGTTCTCGGGTGCATATTAAGAATATTAAGGTTCCGCAAGAAATTTTAGATCTTGAAGCGAAACTGGAAGAGGTTCGCGAAGAAAAAACGAAAGTTGTAAAATCTCAAAAATATGAAGAAGCAGCTCGTTTACGCGATTCTGAAAAACAAATTGAAAGCGATTTAAAGCGTGCTCAAGCACAATGGATGCAAGAGTCGAAAGAGAATAGAGAAACGGTTACTGAAGAAAATGTAGCGGAAGTTGTTTCGTTGATGTCAGGTGTACCGGTGCATCGTATTGCAGAGAAAGAATTGAAAAAATTAGCTCAAATGAACGAGTTAATGAAAGGAAAAGTAATTGGTCAAGACGAAGCGGTGGCAAAAGTTGTGAAAGCAATTCAGCGTAATCGTGCAGGATTGAAAGATCCTAACAAGCCAATTGGTTCATTTATTTTCTTGGGAACGACAGGAGTTGGTAAAACACAATTAGCAAAAGTTCTAGCAAAAGAGATTTTTGATTCTAACGATGCATTGATTAGAATTGATATGTCTGAATACATGGAGAAATTTGCTGTTTCTCGCTTAGTAGGAGCACCTCCAGGCTATGTTGGTTATGAAGAAGGTGGTCAATTGACAGAAGCCGTTCGCCGTAAACCGTATGCTGTAATTTTGTTAGATGAGATTGAAAAAGCACATCCGGACGTTTTCAATATCTTATTACAAATTTTAGATGATGGTCATGTAACAGATAGTTTAGGGCGTAAAGTAGATTTCCGTAATACAATTATCATTTTGACATCTAATATTGGTACAAGACAATTAAAAGAATTTGGCGATGGTGTTGGATTTGGAACTTCTTCGAAGAAAGATTCTGCCGATGAACGAGCTAAATCAACAATTGAAACGGCATTGAAACGTGCTTTTGCACCAGAATTCTTAAATCGTATTGACGATATCATCTTCTTTAATTCTTTAACGAAGGAAGATATTATGAAAATTATCGATATAGAATTAGCGAGTTTGATTGAACGTTTAACAGCTTTAAATTACCATATCGAATTAACAGAAGAAGCGAAGAATTTCATTGCTGATAAAGGATTTGATAAAGATTATGGAGCGCGCCCATTGAAACGTGCAATTCAAAAATACATTGAAGATCCAATGGCAGAAGAAATCATCAATGCTGTAATTAGTGAAGGAGATCAATTAATTCTTGACTTAAATGAGGCAAAGGATGGGGTTAAAATTTCTGTAAAAGGAAAAGCAAAAGAAGAAAAATCAGAGTAATATCTAAGTTTCTATAAAAGAAAGGCTTGAACAAAATGTTTGAGCCTTTTTTTATTTTGCTAACTTTTACCGTACATTTGCGCTTAGCAAGCCACTTTGTCGCTTCAAATTTATTTGAAGAGGAAAGTCCGGGCTCCACAGAGTAAGCATAGCGGGTAACGCCCGTCCGTCGGAAGGCGAGGACAAGTGCAACAGAAAGTATGTACAGTTCGGCTGTAGTGAAACCAGGTAAACTCTATGCGGAGCAATGCCATGTATACCAGCAGTTAAGAGCTACTCGTTCGTTGCTGGGGGGTAGGCAGATAGAAATTTAAGGTAACTTAAATCCTAGATAAATGACAAAGCATTTTAAATCTAAAATGACAGAACCCGGCTTATCGGCTTGCTTTTTCTACTTTTTAAAATAAAGACTGAATAGTTCTGAAGTGTTAGAACAATCGTTTTTCTTCAACATATTTCTTCGATGTGTATCAACTGTATGTTTACTCAGTCCTATGGCATCGGCTATATCCTGACTTGTATAACCTTTGACCAAATATTCAATAATTTCCTTTTCCTTTTTTGTTAATTGAAGCGCTGAATTTATAGTCGAATTTAAAAGACTGTTTAAACCGTTTTTAATACTGTAAATATGCATTTTAGGAGTGCCTGCAACTTTTAATAGAGTAATATCAGTAGCTAAGCAAATAACACGGTTTGGAAGGAGATTTTTACCCAATTCATAAAAGAAGTGCTGAAGATGGATTTGATGAACACCTCCGTTAATATCGATCACACGAAAATCATAGGTGAATTTATAATTGGTTCTTTCTTCCGGGATGATTTCCATACTGAAATTTGAAATTTTTTTCTGAATATCAATCACATATTCTAAATCTTCAGGATGAACCATTTGAACACACAATTCAGCACTATACTCATCTGTTCGATAACCTAACATCGATTCTGCTTGAGGAGAAACATATTCAAAAGTACCTTTATTTGGATTGATGATATACATAAAATATTCTCCAATAGAAAGACTTCCATAGACTTGTAAAAAATCGTCAATCGTTTTAAAATTATTCTTCTCTACAGAATTAATTCTTTTCTCAGTATTCTCGCTCCAAAATTTTTTTACGGTACGGACGTACTCCTCGAATGATTTCTGACCTTTTTTTTTCATGAATAAACGTTCGTTAGTTTAATAAATAATACTAATTAATGAGTATTTTTTATTCGGATAAGATAGTCTAATTTTGCAAAAGACCTATGGATCAAATAGCACTTTTTTGCTTATTGACCAACCTAAATGATTTGAAATATCATTTTCTAATTTACTAAAAAGGAGCTTAAAATAAGCTCCTTTTATGATGTTTAGGAATCGATTTAAAGTAAAGATTTTACTTTCTCAATGACAGCAGTTGAATCGATACCATATTTTTTCATTAAATCTGATGGTGTTCCTGATTCACCGAATTTATCATTAACGGCAACAAAAGCTTGCTTTGTTGGTAGTTTTTGAGCTAAAACTCGGGCTACAGATTCGCCTAAACCTCCTAAAATATTATGCTCTTCAGCAGTCACAATTTTACCGGTTTTCTTTACAGAGTTTAAAATGATTTCTTCATCCAAAGGTTTGATTGTATGAATATTAATCACTTCACAAGAAATTCCTTCTTTTTCTAATTCTGCAGCGGCAACTAAAGATTCCCAAACCAAGTGTCCGGTAGCGACAATCGTTACATCTGATCCTTCGTTCATTAAAATTCCTTTTCCAATTTCAAATTTTTGATCAGCAGGTGTGAAAACAGGAACAGCAGGACGTCCGAAACGCAAGTAAACAGGACCTTCATATTCCGCAGCAGCAATTGTAGCCGCTTTAGTTTGATTGTAATCACATGGATTGATCACAACCATTCCTGGTAGCATTTTCATTAAACCGATGTCTTCTAATGTCTGATGAGTTGCTCCGTCTTCTCCTAATGTTAAACCTGCATGAGAAGCAGCTATTTTTACATTTTTATTAGAATATGCAATGGATTGGCGAATTTGATCATATACACGTGCTGTAGAAAATTCTGCAAATGTACCTGTAAACGGAATTTTACCACCTATTGTTAAACCTGCAGCAATTCCCATCATGTTTGCTTCTGCAATCCCAATTTGGAAAAAACGTTCCGGATTTTCTTTGATAAATTGATCCATTTTTAATGAACCAATTAAGTCAGCACATAATGCAACAACATTTGGATTCGTTCTTCCTAGTTCCGTTAATCCATCTCCGAATCCACTACGGGTATCTTTTTTTTCTGTGTATGTTAAGTCTATCATTGTTTTTGTTTTTTGTATTCGTTTTTGTATTCTTCTAATTCTGTTTTTTCATCAAATTGATAAATAAAATCATTTGGTGAAATATTAATTTCTTCGTTGTCTTCAGCGCTCTTTTTTATCCAATTTTCTAATGTTTCGACATTTTCTAAAACAATATTTTGCCCAACTCGATAAACCAAGCCTTTTAAATTTAGTTCAGAATTGATAAACGGAACGGTGTTGATAGTAGAATTTGTATCAATACAAATTTCTGTGCCATCATCCTTGTTGTTATCTTTTCTAAAAATGTTGTACACTTCGCATTTTTGATTTAAAATCGTTTCTTTTTTACCTGTTCTGTTTGCAACATAACTATTTCCGATAATTGAATTCGTTAAACTAGGATTATCAGTTACTAAAAAAGCATTTCCTAATAAATCTTTTGTGCCTTCAAAATCAATTTTAAAAACCTTAGGATTCTTTTCTTCACTGTAAACCGAATACATGTTGTCGTTTACTTTTAATGAAGCAAAATTTCCCATAGGAGTTCGTGTAATCATCAAATGGGCTTTGTTATCTTTTGTTGATAAAATATCCAGAAAATCTGAATAGAAATCACTTTTGATACGATATTGTATAACGTTTTCAAATTTATACGATTGCATTTGAGCAAAAGCAAAACTTGTCAAAATTATTAAGATGAAGCTGATAGACTTTTTCATTATGGATGTATTTGATAATTATCAATCCAAAGAATTCAAGAAAGTGGTTAATTTTTCTTTGTCTTCTTTTTTCAGTTTATCGTATTTATTGTTAATTTCTAAAACACTTTTTCTCATGGCATCAATTGTTTCAGGTAAACCAACACTTCCGCTTTGATAGATGTACAAATCACACACTTGGCCTGCATAATTGTAAACTAAGTTTCCTAATTCTTTGTCTGTAAAAGTCGGAATTTTAGTTTTTAAATCTTTACAGTGTTCAGGAGCAACTTTCATGAAATCTTGAACGTTAGGATTGTCGATTGCCAGATCAATTGTATTAATATCAGTTGTTTTGTAAGCTGAAATGTAAGGATCGTAATAATCTGCCATAGACACAGCTGAAACAGCAGAATCTACTGCTACAGCAGCTTCGTCATAGTCAGAAGAGACTTCCGTTAATTTAAACTTTTTGGCATCGTCAAAATATGTTTTGAAAAGATGATTTAATTCTTTTACCTCGCTTTTGTTTGCTAATTTATTTTTTTTGAATTGTTTGATCAATTGAGCGGTAGAACCTTGAGCCGTTGATAATGCTGCTGAACGATCAATATCTGGATTTCCATCATAGTCATTATCCGTGTAAACCAAACTATAATTTAATGAAGCAATAGTTCCAAAAAGATTATTGATATTGTTGTTGTCTGATGTTTGATACGTGTAATAATTAATGATTGGGTCTTCGTAACGATTATCCGGTGTGTAAGCAGCAACAGGAGATGTAGAATCTACAGCGGCCATAAGATTATCATACTCCAGTTTCTTTTTTGCTATTTCGTTTGTAAAGTTTTCGATTTCTTTTTTCTCATCGAATGTTACTTTTACATTAGAATTTGCAATATTTTGAATTGTTAATCCATTAAAATCTCCCGCATCATACCTCACTAAAAGTCCTTTTAATTTTATTTGAGGAAACATGATAGCTACATTATTTATAGCATTTTTCTCGTCAATGCATAATGTTGATGTTTTGTTTTCAAATTCTGTTTTAGAAGTCAATTCATATTCATTACAAGTATATCCATTGATGGTTGCAGATGAATTTAAGTTTTTTACCGAAACAAATTTTTCAAACAAGTTGTCTGAATAAGGTTTTAAATTATCTTCAGAAACACCTTCATAATAATAAGGTGCTTTTATTGATAATTGATTTTCTAATGAATTGGCATATACATCAAAGAACCTGTTGTTATGAATAAAGAAAGATTCTTTATTAAAACTTCCCGATACATAAGGACCTCCTTCTGAGGTTCCTAAAACAGCATCTTTTGTGATATATGTAACAAATAGCAACTCTTTTTGTCCTTCTAAATAAACACGATATTCATCTGGTAAATTGATTTTGTAAGAAACTTTTTTATCAAAAGAATAGGTTTTTTCTTGCCCAAAGGCTGTCAAAGAACAAAGCGTAAGTATTGAATAAAATAATGTTTTCATAGTATTTTGGTTATGCTAATTTTTAGTAATCTGTTAATTCCGTTTCAGGGTTTTGAGTTAAGGCATTCTCTAATTGCTCATCATTAGGAGCTTTCCCATGCCAAGCATGACTTCCCATCATATAATCAACTCCATTCCCCATTTCTGTGTGTAATAAAATAGAAACTGGTTTTCCATTTCCTGTTAATGTTTTAGCTTTTTCTAAAATAGCAATTACTTTTTCTAAATCATTTCCATTTTCTTCTTCTAAAACAATCCAACCAAAAGCTTCTAATTTTGCTTTCAAATCACCTAAAGGCATTACAACATCTGTATCACCATCAATTTGACGACCATTGTAATCAATTGTAGAAATGATATTATCTACTTTCTTACCAGCGGCATACATAAAGGCTTCCCAAATTTGGCCTTCCTGTAATTCACCATCACCATGTAATGTGTAAATTAATTTATCGTCATTGTTTAATTTTTTTGCTTGAGCAGCACCTAAAGCTACAGATAATCCTTGTCCTAAAGAGCCTGAAGCGATACGAATACCTGGTAAACCTTCATGTGTTGTAGGGTGACCTTGTAAACGAGAATCTAATTTTCTGAAAGTAGCTAATTCGCTTACTGGGAAAAATCCTGAACGTGCTAAAGTGCTGTAATAAACCGGAGAAATATGCCCGTTAGATAAGAAAAATAGGTCTTCTCCTTTTCCGTCCATAGAGAAATCTGTAGAATAGGTCATTACTTTACCATATAAAGCGGCAAAGAATTCTGCACAACCTAATGATCCACCTGGGTGACCACTATTTACGGCATGTACCATTCTCAAAATATCTCTTCTTGTTTGTTGTACTTGTGTTTGAAGTTCTTGAAGTGTCATTGTTTGTTTATAAAAATTTGAACAAAAATAATTCTTTTTTAATGGGCAAAAAAATGATAGAACATAAATCACTAGAAATAGGGAACAGTTTTTAATTGATCGTGTAAATACAAAAAAAAGACGAAGTTTTTACTCCGTCTTTTTTATGTTATTCTTCTACGTGCCACTCACCCCGATGAGGAATCAATGCATCACGAACCTGTATCATTTCAGATTCTACAACAACCAAATATGCTACGGCATATTCAGGTTCAATTTCTACAAATTCAGCAATTGTACTTTGCAGTTTTTCTTTTTCTGCATATTGTTTCAAGTGAATTGCATGATGTTTTGCAGTAGGTATGGCATCAGGACCATAAAAATCCCATATTAATTTTAATTTTTTTTCCATGTTTAAGTTGTAATTTCTTTTTGTTGATTAGCGCTAACGAGCCATAATCCGACAAAAGTTAATAAACCATTCAGAATAATTAACTCCACTCCAATTCTGTAATCGCTAAAATTAATGACCAGTTCATTGATGATGTATGTGATAACAGGAGCTAGTAGCGCTACTGTAATAATTGAATATTTTTTGTAAATATGACGTTTTGTTAAAATTCCGAAAGCGAATAATCCCAATAAAGGACCGTACGTATATCCTGCAACTTCCATAACCAAATAAACAATCGATTTATTGTTAATCATTTTAAAGATCATGATTAAAATGAAGAAGATGACAGTGAAAGCCAGATGAACTCTGATCCGGATTCTTTTCTTCTCCTTTTCTGATTTTTCGTTGTCTTCGTTGAGATTCAATAAATCGACACAGTAAGAGCTGGTAACGGCAGTTAAAGCCCCATCAGCAGAAGGAAACAAAGCGGAAATTAATCCGATGATAAAAATGATTGAGATCACCATAGGGAAATGATGGCCTAAAAGTGAAAGGGCAGGGAACATGTCATCTCCCATAATATTCTGTCCACCTTGCTCCATGATAAAACCATCGGTTGTATAAAAACCTCCTTCACTCATTGCATATAAATAAAGCAATCCGCCTAAGAAGAGAAATGCAAGATTTACGATTAACAATGTTCCGGCAAAAGTTAACATGTTCTTTTTTGAATTTTGTAGATTATCAACCGAGATATTTTTTTGCATCATTTCCTGGTCAAGTCCGGTCATTGCAATTGTAATGAACATTCCGCCCAAGATTGTCTTTAAGAAAAAAGTCTTAGAGTTTGGATCTAAGTTGATTAAATGGGTATAATTTTTAGCTTGCATGATATCATAGGCCTCCGCCACAGATAAATTGAGATGAGATAAGATAAACCAAATACAAGCAATCAAACTAATAATCATAAATGATGTTTGTAATGTATCTGTAACGACTATTGTTTTTACTCCTCCTTCAAATGTATACAATAAGATCATCAATAATAAGATAAATGTTGTTACCCAAAACGGAACCCCTAAATTATCCAGTAAAAAGATTTGCAAGACATTTACCACTAAATACAAACGTGCTGTAGCACCAATTCCTCTCGAGATAATAAAAAAAACAGAACCTATTTTATGTGCTTCAACATTGAAACGTTTGCCTAAATAAGTATAAATGGAAGTCAAATTCATTCGATAATATAACGGAAGTAATACACCGGCAACGATAAAATAACCAAGAAAAAAACCGATGACCATCATATAATATTCGAAACCACCGTAAATGTATTCGGATCCGGTTAGCTTTCCGACTGTTCCCGGAACAGAGATGAATGTTACGCCACTTAAGCTTGTTCCAATCATTCCGAAAGCGACTAACCACCATTTACTTTTTTTATTTCCGTTAAAAAAAGATTGATTATCCGAATTTCGGCTTGTGATATACGAGATGACTAAAAGTCCTACAAAGTATACAATTACACAAAGCAGTAAAATTGTTGAGTTCATAATTTCTTAGAGTAAATAAGCCCAAATTTACTATTTTTGGATTAATGGTGACAGATTAATTTTACGAAGATAAAATTGTAAATTTGTCGTCTATAATTTTTTGAATAAATGAATTACCCAAGCAAGGTTCTGGAGCGAGCTGTAGAAGAAATGTCAAATTTACCGGGGATAGGAAAAAGAACGGCTTTGCGACTTGTTTTACATATGTTGAATCGTCCAAAATCGCAAACAACAGCTTTGTCAGAAGCGCTTTCACATTTAGTAGATGATGTCAAATATTGTCAACATTGTCATACCATTTCAGATGAGGAGGTTTGTGAGATCTGTAGTAATCCTTTGCGTGACGAATCTACAATTTGTGTCGTAGAAGATGTTCGTGATGTAATGGCAATTGAAAATACAGGACAATTTAAAGGACAATATCACGTTTTAGGAGGAAAGATTTCTCCGATGGAAGGAATTGGACCAGGCCAATTAAATATTCCAACATTAATAGACCGCGTTCAGAATGAAAGTGTGAAAGAAATAATTTTTGCTTTAAGTTCAACAATGGAAGGTGATACCACTGTTTTTTATTTGTATAGACAATTGAAAAATACCGAAATTATTTTTTCTACCATTGCAAGAGGACTTGGAGTAGGTGACGAGTTAGAGTATGCAGATGAAGCAACTTTGGTTCGTTCTATTCAACACCGGATACCATATTCTGAAAATAAGTTTTAAATGAAAGTAGTTAATTTTGATCAAAAAGTGTTTGATTCTTTTTTGCAAAAGAACTTAGAGAAGTTCTTAGATAAAAATGGAAATTGCTTAGTAGTTGGAATTAAAGAAGGAGGAATACCTATAGCAAAAATGGTGGTAAAACAACTTCAAAAAGAAAGTTCTACAAAAATTGATTTTGTTTCAGTTACTTGCCAGCGACCATCAACAAAAAGAAAAAAGAGTAATCAATTAATTAAAATTACTCTCCAAAAATCTTTTAAGATTTTACCACAATCAATTTTGAATAGGCTGCGAGTTATTGAATATAAATATTTACTACATAAAGCTGAAAATAATTCAAGAGAAATTACCTTTCCTGATAATTTTGATTGGAAAGTATATGACAAAATACTTGTTGTAGATGATGCGGTTGATTCAGGTAATTCTTTGAGAAGTGTACTCGAAAAGATAGAACAAGAAATAATAATACCGAAAACGAATATTATTTCATTAACTGTAGTTGTAACAAATAAAGAATCAGTTATTGTTCCAGATTATTATTTATATTCAGATATATTAATTAGATTTCCTTGGTCATTAGATGGATAAAAAAGTTGTTTTTGATTTCGATAAAACTTTAATTCGAATTAATTCGTTTACACATTGGATATTTTTTATTTGGTCAAATTCTTTTTTGACATTAGAATTGAGATTATTTTTTACTATTTCAAGATTAATTTTTAAGAGAAAAATAAGTAGAAATCTTTCACATGAATTATTTAAAAGAGAAATAATTCTTCTTGAATATCCCCCAGACTATTGCTCCAAATTTTCTAAGAAATTATATCCTTATTTGAATAAAAATGTTATGAATTATCTAGATTATTTTGGAGAAAATAATTACCAGATAGCCATTTCATCTGCTGCTCCGGAAATTTATTTAAAAGAGTTTATACAAAATTATATTACGGTAAATCAATTTTTGGTAGTAGGTGCAACAATTGAAGAACATCGACTGAATGATAATTTCGGAGAGAAGAAAGTGGAAAACTTAATCAAAAAAGGTTTTCTAGACAGTGGAGAGAAATTTGATGTTTTATTTACTGATTCTTTCGATGATAAAACTTTAGCTGGTCTTGCTAAAGAAATCTATTTAATTTCTCCGGATGAAAAATCAAAAGCAGAATTTTTTAAATTTTTTCCTGAAAAAATAAAACGTAAAGAATAAAAAAAAGCTGAATCTTAATGACCAGCTTTTACAGTATCTTTCTTCTCTGTTTTAGGAGTTTCTACTGTTTTTGTAGAATCTTTTACCTCCTCATGTTTTTCTTCTGCTGCCTGAGCATGTTCTCCGTCATGAGCAGCGTGAGCAGCTTCAGATTTGTGATGCATTTCCTCTGCGGTTGCCGGCTCATGAACTACAGGAAGGACACCATGATTTACACTTGCCTTAGAGTTACAAGAAGTAGCAAATGCAGCAACAGCTACTAAAAGAATTAATTTTTTCATGTCTTACAAAATTTATTGTATGGGTATATTATGATAATATTGTTTTTGACAAAATTAGTTAAAAACATTGAGTTCAACTAACTGATTTATTTCAATTGTGCAATTTTCTGAATTCCACCTTTTGTTTTATCTCCTACCTTTACATTTATTTCAGTATCAAGTGGCAAAAAGATATCAACACGTGAACCAAATTTTATAAATCCATATTCTTTTCCTGCTACAGCAGTGTCATTCTCCTTACTATAACAAACAATTCTTCGTGCTACAGCACCGGCTATTTGTCTGAAAAGAACTTTTGTGTGATCCGAATTTTCAACAACAACGGTTGTTCTTTCATTTAATTCAGATGACTTTGGATGAAATGCTACCAAGAATTTTCCCGGATGGTACTTAGAATAAATGACTTTTCCATTGACAGGGTAACGTGTTACATGTACGTTAAGCGGCGTCATGAAAATAGACAATTGAATACATTTCTGATTTAAAAATTCACTTTCGTAAACTTCTTCTAATACCACAACTTTTCCATCTACAGGCGCAATAACGCAGTTTTCAGATGAATCTGATTCTCTAATCGGATTTCGGAAAAACCATACGATAAATCCGTAAGTAACCCATAACGGTAAAGCGAAATAAAAACCATAAACAGGGAAAAAATAATGTAATACTCCTGTAGCGATTGCAAATAAAATTAAACAACCTATCAAAATTGCTGTTCCTTCTCTGTGAAGTTTCATAAAGTATATATGAATAAATAATATAAATAAACAAATGGTACGACAAATATAAAGCTATCTAGTCGATCTAAAAAACCGCCATGGCCAGGAATTAAATTACTGCTGTCTTTTACATTAAAAAAACGTTTCAATTTAGATTCTGTTAAATCTCCCAATGGGCCTAATGCAGCGACAATTAAGCCGATAACCATCCAATTTCCATGTAAGTTTTCTCCAAAATATTTCTGAATAAAAAATCCGGCTAGTAATGTAAAAATAATTCCACCAAAAAATCCTTCCCAAGTTTTTGCACCCGAAATTTTTGGGGCTAATTTATGTTTTCCAATTAGATTCCCTGTTAAATAAGCAAATGTATCACTGCACCAAAGCAATAAAAACACAAAGAAAACTTCGTAATGCATTGCTTTCTCTCCTAAGTGGTAATCAAAACTTGGTAACGTTAGAGCAACGGCAAAAGGAGCAATAATGTAGGTTAATCCTAATGTAGCTTTTCCGAAATCATTTAATAATTCATTGGTTGATTTGAAAATAACATAAATACTGAAGGTAAATAAAACAGGAATAATAAAATACAAACTTCTTAAATGAAAGTAATAATGGTTTGAAGTTTCGAAAGCTTCAAGAAACTCTTTTCCATAATATCCAAAAACAATTAAAGCTGCTACAAGCGCTCCTAATTGGTAAAGTTTATTCTTAAGATTGGTGATTTTAAAGAATTCGTACAAACAAAAAAGTCCGAAAACCATCATCAAAACGATTAAACCTTTTGGATGTATTGTTGTACCGAAAAATATAATAAGTGCGTAAATAAGTCCCGAGAAAGCTCTAATTGCTAAGTTTTTCATCTCTATTCTTCAACCAATAACAAATAAATATTCTTCGCATTCTGTACATTTGGAAATTTATGCATGTTTTTCCCACGAATAGAAGTTATTTTAGATGGAAGGTTGTCTTTTTTTAATGTTCGTAATTTTTGTAATGCCGCACCAACATTTTCTACTAATTGCGATGGGCGTGCATAGATAATAAAATTTGATGGAAAATCATCTATATTTCTTCCGCAAGTTTGATGTGCCGATAACATAATACTGCCATCAAAGGCGATTAGAAACTCACAACTAAGAAAACTAAGCGTATATCGCGAGTCACAAGGGTTTTCCACATAAGGAATCTGAATGTTTGTTAATATTTCTTGAAGTTTAGGATCAAGGCAAATCAACTCCGTAACATTTTCGTAATGGATAATTTCTTTTAAGTTTTGAAAAGCTTCTTGATTATTATCACAGAATAAAAAATGCCCACCACCAGCATTGAAGTTTGTCGCAAAAACTTCGTCCATAGAAACGTTGTGCTCAGAATAATTAGGATGAAACAAATCGATGTGATTATTATCCTCTTTATCCTCAGGTTTCTCTATCGCTTTTTTTAGTAGGTTTTTAATTGCTTTCCACATGGAAACTTATGATTTTGTACAATATTATACGATTTCAGCCTAAAGGTAACAAATTTTGTTAATACTAATATGATGTAAAAAAAAAATCGTCTTATTAAGACGATTTTTTAAATTATAATAGAAAATTTAACTTGTAAAATTAAATATCGTTTCCAGATTCTGGCTGAATAATTTGTTCCGGATCAGTTTCAATAATTTGTTCTTGTTTATCTTCTGATTGATCCAACTCATTGACAAATTTTCTTGGTCCGAAAATTTCTTCTAAATCTTCTCTGAAAATAACTTCTTTCTCAATTAATTTTTGAGCTAAAACATCTAATTGATCACGGTGTTCACGCAAAATATCTTTTGCTCTATCGTATTGAGCTTCGATCATTGTTTTAACTTCTTTATCAATTACCTGAGCAGTTTGTTCAGAATAAGGTTTACTGAATCCATATTCGTTTTGTCCGGATGAATCATAATAAGATACATTTCCAACTTCTTTGTTTAAACCATAGATACTAACCATGGCAGAAGCTTGTTTTGTAACTTTTTCTAAATCACTTAATGCACCTGTAGAAATATTACTAAAAACGACTTCCTCAGCAGCACGACCTCCCATTGTCATACACATTTCGTCTAACAATTGTTCTGTCGTTGTAATTTGTCTTTCTTCCGGTAAATACCAAGCAGCACCTAATGAACGTCCACGAGGAACAATCGTCACTTTTACCAATGGAGCAGCATGTTCAGTTAACCATCCGATTGTTGCATGACCAGCTTCGTGGTAAGCAATACGTTTTTTCTCAGAAGGTTTAATGACTTTACTTTTCTTCTCTAATCCACCAATAATACGGTCAACAGCATCTAAAAAGTCTTGTTTTTCTACCACTTCTTTGTTTTTACGAGCAGCAACTAGAGCAGCTTCGTTACAAACATTGAAGATATCTGCACCGGAAAATCCCGGTGTTTGTTTAGCTAAAAATTCAATTTCAACATCTTCTCCTAATTTTAAAGGACGCAAGTGAACTGCGAAAATTTCTTTACGTTCGTTCAATTCAGGTAAATCAACGTGAATAATACGGTCAAAACGACCTGGACGCATCAAAGCTTTATCCAATACATCAGCACGGTTTGTGGCAGCAATCACGATGACATTAGATTCTGTTCCAAAACCATCCATTTCTGTTAACAACTGATTCAATGTATTCTCACGTTCATCGTTAGAGCCTGTGAAGTTTGATTTTCCACGTGCACGTCCAATTGCATCAACTTCATCAATAAAGATAATTGAAGGGGATTTTTCTTTTGCGTTTTTAAATAAATCTCGCACACGAGAGGCACCAACTCCTACAAACATTTCAACAAAATCTGAACCTGATAATGAGAAGAAAGGAACTTTTGCTTCTCCAGCTACAGCTTTTGCTAATAAGGTCTTACCTGTTCCAGGAGGTCCTACTAATAAGGCTCCTTTAGGAATTCGTCCACCTAATTTTGTGAATTTTTCAGGATGTTTTAAGAATTCAACAATCTCTTCAATTTCTTCTTTTGCACCTTCTAATCCGGCTACATCTTTGAAAGTTGTTTTGATGTGGTCATCACCTTCAAATAATTTAGCTTTCGATTTCCCTACAGAGAAAATCCCTCCACCTCCTCCGGCAGATCCTCCAGCACCCATTCTTCTGAACAGTAAGAAGTAAATTAATCCGAAGAAAATTAGTGAAATGAAAAGATTCATAAATAATCCTCCAAAACCATTTGATACAAGCGTATTAAGTTTTGCAGTCTTATTTGGACTTTTTTCCACATTCGCATAAAAATCTTTTTCAAAATTTCCTGCATCAGCGACATTAAATGTAAAATTAGGAGCACCTGTAGCAAAAGGGTTTAAAGATTCATTTGATTTTTTGAATTTCTTAAATTCTTCCGTATTCAGTGCCGCATCAGTTAAATAAACACTAACTCGTCCGGTTTCTTTTTCTAAATCAGCTTCTTTGACATATCCTTTTTCTACATAAGTAAGAAATGTTGTACGGTCAATATTTTTAGTAGTACCGCCTACACCGCCAATATTATCAGAAAATAACAGAAAGGCAATCAGCAATAATCCTATTATAGCATAAATCCATGTAGGATTAAACCCCGAAGGTTTAAAATTATTTTTTTTCAATTTTTTTTTGGTTTCAGTTATGATTAATATTCCATTTCGATACGTGTCTCTATGGCATCACCCCAAAGACTTTCGATATCGTAATATTCTCTGTATTCTTTTTGGAAAATATGGACAATGACATTGGTGTAATCGATCAAAACCCATTGGTTATTTTGAGTACCTTCTACATGAAAAGGTCTTTCAGACATTTCTGTTTTTACAGTTCTTTCTATAGAAGCTGCTAAAGCACTAACTTGTGTATTAGAATTTCCTGTACAAATAACAAAGTACTGGCAAAATGCATTTTCAATTTCTCTTAAGTCTAGAATGGTAATTTCTTCTCCTTTAACATTTGTAATTCCATCAACAATGCTATCCAGCAAGTCTTTTGTATATTGAGTATCTATCATCTTTTATTTTGTAATTCGCAAATTTAGTGAATCCTTATTAAAGTTTAAACTTTTTAAAATAACTTTAACCACTGTATAAAAGTAGTAAAAAAAATGTACTTAATTAGTTTTGATTCTTTGCCTAATACGAATGAGTTCTTAGTGGAATTGTCCAAAAAAGATGCCAATAGTTGGACTGTCATACATGCTAAAAATCAAACAAAAGGAAAAGGTTATGCTGGAAATGAATGGAAGGTGACTGCTGGCGAAAATTTAACCTTTAGTTTTTTACTGAAAACGGATTATAGTTTTCAAGAATTAATCTATTTCAACGAATGGATTTCGAATGTTATTTGTCTATTTTTAAAACAATTTCATTCAAAATCAAACGTAAAATGGCCGAATGATATTATTCTCAATGATAAAAAGGTGTGTGGCATTTTGATTGAAAACCACCGGTCGAATGGAAGGATGAATTCGGTAATTGGAATTGGAATGAATGTGAATCAAACTGATTTTAATCAGTTACCAAAAGCTACATCAATTCGGAAAGTGACTGACAAAGAATATGACATCGAGGAAATTTTGGCAGGTTTAATGCATTTATTTGAGGCAGAATATTCCATTTTAGAACAGAAAGATTTCAATCAAATTCATCAAACTTATTTGGATAATTTGTTTAGAAAAGATGAAAATTCTACATTTATATTAAACGGGGAGGAAACGAATGGAATTATTCGTGATGTGAATGAAGCCGGAAATCTTTTGATTGAAATTAACCAAGAATTGAGAGAGTTTAAACACAAAGAAATTGAACTTCTTTTTTAATCCTGTATAAAAGGTTATTTTTGTTACATGAAAGAATTCGTAGTTTTAGTTGATCAAGATGATCAAAAATTAGGATTGATGGAGAAACAACAAGCTCATGTAGCCGGATTGTTGCATCGTGCATTTTCTGTTTTTGTTTTCAATTCGAAAGGTGAATTGATGATTCAGCAAAGAGCTGCAACTAAATATCATTCTCCGACACTGTGGACCAATACGTGTTGCAGCCATCCGCGTGATAAGGAAACTTATGAAGAAGCTGCACATAGACGTTTACAAGAAGAAATGGGGTTTGATTGTGAATTGGAATATAAATTTAATTTTATTTATAAAGCTCATTTGGAAAATGACTTAACAGAACATGAACTGGATCACGTTTTTATTGGGACATTTGACGATGAGCCAAATTTGAATCCGGATGAAGTGATGGCTTATCGTTGGGTAGAGTTAGATGATTTGAAAAAAGATATAGAAAAAAATCCTCAGAATTATACGGCTTGGTTCAAAATAATTTTTGAACATTACGTTTCGTATATTGAAGAATAAATAATTATACAGATGAAAGTGACGGTCAACAGAAAAGCACATTTTAACGCAGCACATCGATTATTTAATCAAACTTGGAGCGACGAACAAAATTTTAAAGTTTTTGGAAAATGTTCTTATCCGAATTATCATGGACATAATTATGAAATTATAGTTTCGGTAAAAGGAGAAGTTGATCCGGAAACCGGATTTGTGATGAATTTGGATCAGTTACGTAAAATTATTGAAGTTGAAGTCGAAGATTACCTGGATCACAAAAATCTAAATGTAGACATTGAAGAATTTAAAACTGTTAATCCGACAGCTGAGAATATTGTGATTTTGATTTGGAATAAAATTCGTGCAAAATTAGCTTCAGGCTTAGAATTGAAAGTAACATTATATGAGACTCCTCGTAATTTTGTAGAATACACTGGCGAATGAAAATAGGAAGTCATATCCCAACTTTTTCGTTGGAAGATAACAAAGGAAATTGGTTCAATTCGGACGAATTTTTATACAAAAAATACTTTGTCCTTTTCTTTTATCCGATGGACTTTACACCAACGTGTACAAAAGAAGTATGTGAATTTCGTGATGTAAATGCAGATTTTAATGCATTAGATGCTGTTGTAGTCGGAATTAATGGGCAATCAACTTCTTCGCACGAAAGATTTTATACGAAACATCAGCTCAATTTTCCATTGCTTTCGGATAAAGGAGCAAAATTGTCGAAGTTGTTAGGAATTAAAAAGAAATTTGGATTACTCACGCCGCGTGAAACATTTGTATTCAATAAACAAGGACAACTAATAGAACATATTGTTTCGAATGTGGCCAATGTGCATATCGAAGAAGCGATGAAAGCGATAAAAAAAGACCAGAGAAATTAGTTTTCCTGGTCTTTTTGTTTGTATAACATTTTTCGGACAAGCACACGGTAAACAAAAAAGATTGCTGCACCAATTCCCGAAGTAATTAACATCGATTGTGTATCGCTTTTATCAAACAAATATTTTAGTCCAAACAACACGAAAAAGAAAATGATACTATAAATGATATTTTGTTTCATATGGTAAAAGTAGGGATTATTCCCATTTCATATTTGTTTTTTATAATTTTCCATTTATTGTTTTAAAAAACGTGTTTGATTTTGAAATAATTTTTTTTAAATCAGATAAGTTAGAGTTTAAATTCTCCAATTCTGATTAGTTTTTCAGAAGTTGCCAATTGATTCGGATTGGTTCCTGGTTCGTCTTGTGGAACTTCTTTTCCTTTTTTACGATAAAAATCTACCCAAAAATTATCAATAATTCCGGTTTCTTTATTTTTGAAATTCATCGGAATCAGCTCAAAAACTTTATCATCACGAAAAGCTCTTTCCACAAAATCCGAACAATATAATTCGTTATCATTCAAAATATATAACCAATTATAAGGTTTTCCGAGCATGGTTTTTGCTTTTTCAATTGCATGAGGAATCGTTGATTGATATTCTTTTTTGAGACGATAAATGACAATTTGATTATTTTTTTCGGTTTGTGAAGTATAAAAATGATGAATTTCTTCTCGTTGCGATCCTCCCATTGGAGCAGCATGCAAAACAAAAATAGAATCAGATGTTTTTTCAATCAATCCAACATGATCAAAATTTGTTTGGTCAGATAGCTTAGTCACCCGACTAATTGCACCTGAAAGTTCTTCGGTTTGTGCACCAACAAAAATCAAATCCCCATTTTGAATATTTTTGATTGAAATAAATTGTTCTTCTGTTGCAATTTTCATCTTTGAGCAACTATTCATTGTCAATGTAAATAAGATGAAAAAGATAGGAAATAAAATGAATATTTTTTTCATTGGGAATGAATTATTACTTTTAAACTACGAATTAACCAAAAAGATGGATTTTAAAAAAATTTTGACGATATCAATTGTCGTTTTATTAATTTTAGTTGGTGTAGCGATTATTATTGGAAGCAATAAAGACCGACGGGTTTTCTTTGTAAAAAACTTTGATCAGTCACTTGAAAATAGTATTAAATCACGTTTGGATAAAGATTATTCGTACGAAATTGTAAAAATAAAAGGAAAAGTGAATGATACCATTCTGATTGTTCCTTGCGAAGGTTGTCAACCCGTAAAACTATCTGGAAAAATAAACGAAAAATTTATGAATAAGTTTGGCAAAGGAAAATCAATTATGCGTTTCGAGCCTTATAAGGCGACTACAGGAGATCTAAAAATTATTCATAAAATTAGATAATCTTCACTATTAAGAAATCTTCCTAACAATTAATTCCTTATTTTTGGGAGAATTATAAACTTATCAAAGCAAACAAACAATGAAAGTAACTGCATTAAACCAAAAGCACAAAGATTTAGGTGCAAAAATGGTTCCTTTTGCTGGATATGAAATGCCAGTGCAATACGCAGGTGTTAACCAAGAACATTTTGCTGTTCGCGAAAAGGTTGGTGTTTTTGACGTTTCTCACATGGGACAATTCTTTTTAAAAGGAGAAAAAGCAACAGATTTATTACAATATTTACTGACGAATGATGTAACAAAAGTTGCAGTTGGTCAAGCTCAATATAACGCAATGCCCAATGAAAAAGGAGGAATTGTAGATGATTTAATTATTTACAAAATCTCTGATGATGAATGGATGGCAGTAGTCAATGCTTCTAATATTGAGAAAGATTGGGACTGGATGAACAAGCACAATACATTTGGAGTAGAATTGACAAATAAGTCGGATGAAATGTCTTTGTTGGCAATTCAAGGACCAAAAGCAATTGAAGCGATGCAGTCTTTAACGGCAATTAATTTATCAGAGATTCCTTTTTATCACTTTGCTATTGGGACATTTGCAGGGATAGATAATGTGATTATCTCAGCAACAGGATATACTGGTTCGGGCGGTTTTGAAATTTATTTTGCGAACGAACAAGCGAATGAAATGTGGGATAAAGTGATGGAAGCCGGTAAACCTTTCGAGATTGAACCATGTGGATTGGCTTCTCGTGATACATTGCGTTTGGAAAAAGGATATTGTCTGTATGGAAACGATATCAATGATGAGACAACTCCATACGAAGCAGGTTTAGGTTGGGTAACGAAATTGGACACAAACTTTATTTCTTCTGATATTTTAAAAGCACAAAAAGAAGCAGGAGTAGAAAAGAAGTTAGTTGGTTTCAAGATGATTGAAAGAGGGATTCCTCGTCACGATTATAAAGTGGTTGATGATCATGAAAATACAATCGGTATTGTGACTTCTGGAACTCAATCTCCAATGCTGAAACAAGGAATAGGTTTGGCTTATGTGCATACAGATTTTGCAAAAGTTGGAACTTCAATCCGAATTCAGATTCGAGATAAAAATATATTAGCGGAAGTTGTGAAAACACCTTTTGTTTAACTAGACGATTATTTTTAAAAATAGAAAAAAAGCTTTCGAATTTATCGAAAGCTTTTTTTGATATTCATAATAAATCCTGTTTTTTCTTGATGTCTTATTTAGATAAAATAAAAAAAACTGATTGAAAAGTGAGAATCTAATAAAAATGTTAAGAATTATTAAAAAAAATCTTAACTAGATTTGTTTAAAGATGATATATGTTATATTTTTGAGTAAATGATATTACCAATTAAGTAATATGAATTAACACTAATTATGATTTTAAGACCTCTTGTTAAGAGGTCTTTTTTTATTTAAAATTTTTGAGAATCAGCACTTGGACCATAGCTTGAAGGTAAAGCAATGCCAAGTAAACGGAAATAAACACCTAATTGAGCGCGGTGATGTGTAATTTGATTCAATGCATGACGAATTGCTTCATATTTTGTATAATCAGCATAAACAGTTTCTCCGGCTACTATTTTCCAATTTTTGATTAAATCATCTTCAGATGCATTTTCTAACGCTTCTTTTCCAACTTGATCATCAGCATCTAATTTCTTCAGTAAATCATCAGCAGTTGTATAATTTGTAGGCTTGTAATCTCCGGCTGCAAAGTCTAATTTATCTGTTGTTAAAATTAGAGCCGGCCAAGCAAAAATTTCGACAATATGATTTGTCAAAGTTGTGATATCCATACTTTTTTCATGTGGCTTATAATCTGCCTTATCACTTGGAAATTTTGCAACAAATTCTTTTGTTATTTGATATTCGTTTTGCAATTCTGTTACCAATAGTTCTACTATGTTCATAATTTCATGATTTAGAGTAGAAAAGGTACGAAATTTTGATTGATAAGATAAAAAAAACTGCTTTATGAAATTGTAAAGCAGTTTTATATTTTAAATATCGTCTGTGTATAAATCGATAACAGGACGAGGTTTTTTTCGTTTGATTTGTACAAGCCAATAGATGAATATTCCTATTCCATTGCCAAAGATAATTGCCGTAATCCAAACTAAACGGTCATCACTTTTAATTAGATTAGGATTTTTTAAAGCATGTACAATAAAGTAAACAAAGGAAATAACTCCTGTAAAGAAACTCATCAACACTAAGAAAATGAATATAATAAGGTTTCCTAACAAAGCACTTAATAATGATTTGGAATTTCCCATATGCCCTAGCTGAGCATCAAGTGTGCTGAACATAGAATAAAAAATACCAAAATAACTTAATAAGCCAAGAACAAATAAGGTGATAGGAACAATTGCCAAAATGGCTTGTAATTTCGGGTTGTTCAAAAGAGAAGTTAAATCTCTGTCAATTAGTAGATTTTTCATCATTCGAAAAATAATCTTTTATTTTTTTTGCTTTAGATTTTCCTATAAGATCAGTTAACTCTAACAAAGATGCGTTTTTTATTCTTTCTACCGACTTAAAATTTGTTAATAATTCTTTAATTGTTTGCGGACCAATCCCTTCTATTTTCTCTAAAACAGAATTGTACGCATTTTTGCTTCGGCGATTTCTATGGCGTGTAATTCCAAAACGGTGCGATTCGTCCCGAACATGCTGAAGCACTTTTAGTGTTTCAGAATTTTTATCTAAATAAAGAGGATAAGGATCATCCGGATAATAAATCTCTTCCAAACGTTTTGCAATTCCAATCACAGAAACTTTGCCACGTAAACCTAATCTGTCAATTGATTTCAAAGCGGAACTTAATTGACCTTTTCCTCCATCGATCAAAATCAATTGCGGCAATGATTCTCCTTCTGCCAAAATTCTGGAATATCGCCGCTCGATGACTTCTTCCATTGTTGCGAAGTCATTTGGGCCTTCAACTGTTTTGACATTGAAAATTCGATAATCCTTTTTGCTCGGTTTTCCATTCTTAAAAACAACACACGCCGAAACCGGATTTGTCCCTTGGATATTAGAGTTGTCAAAACCTTCTATGTGTCTTGGTTCTTCCGGTAAACGCAAATCCACCTTCATCTGATTCATGATGCGATTGGTATGACGATCAGGATCAACAATTTTGGTTTGTTTGAGCTGTTCTAAACGATAAATTCGTGTATTTTTCAAGGATAAATCAACGATATGTTTTTTCTCTCCGATTTTGGGAACTGTAATTTTTCGGAAAGGAATTTCTAAACTTAATTCAAAAGGAACATAAATTTCTTTAGAAGTTAAATTAAATCGTTCTGAAAAATCAATAATAGCCCGTTCCAGTAAATCTTCGTCCGTTTCGTCCAATTTCTTTTTCCATTCTTCTGTATGAGACTGAATAATAGCACCATGATAAATTTTCATGAAATTGACATAGGCATATTCTTCGTCGGACGAAATCGAAAAAACATCAACATTTGTAATTGTAGGAGAAACAATAGTTGATCGCGCTTGGTAATGCTGTAAAGCTTCGATTTTTTCTTTAACGATTTGTGCTTTCTCAAATTTCAAATCTACTGCATATTTCGTCATTTGATTGACCAGATATTGTTTGGCTTCGTTAAATTCTCCTTTGATAATATTACGAATTGCGGTAATTTGTTCGTTGTATTCCTCTTCGCTTTGGAAACCTTCGCAAGGTCCAAGACAATTTCCGATGTGATATTCTAAACAAACTTTGAATTTGTGCTGTTCAATATTTTTTTCGCTCAAATCATATGAACATGTTCTGATGGGGTACAATTCTTTAATTAAACTCAACAAAACTTTCATGGTTTTGACGTTAGAATAGGGTCCGAAATATTCAGAACCATCTTTGATCACATTTCGAGTGGAAAAAATACGCGGAAACCGTTCGTTTTTAATACAAATCCAAGGATAGGTTTTGTCATCTCTTAATAAGATGTTGTAGCGCGGCTGATGTTCCTTAATTAAATTATTTTCCAATAACAACGCATCATATTCAGAATTAACGTTTATGGTTTCAATCGTTTCGATATTACTTACCAGAACACGTAAACGTTTCGAATCGTGTTGTTTATTGAAATACGAATTAACACGGCGTTTCAAATTTTTTGCTTTACCAATGTATAACAAATCTCCTTTTTTGTTATAATACTGATAAACACCTGGTGTTTCGGGTAAACTCGCTAATTTTAATTTTACATTTTCATTCATCAATATACCTCTACAACATTTATTTTTTGCTGTTCATCGTCAATATAGATCAAGATTTTAGATTGAATTTTATAACCCAAATTCTCAAAAAAATCAGCATATCTATTGACTTGAAAATGATGGTCTAAATCAGGTTGACCAGTTTTGTAATCGATAATCGAACAATTATTTTCAGCATCAATGACAACACGATCGGCCCTGAAAATTTGTCCACTTTGATCGATAAAATCACGTTCATTCAAAATAGTCAAACCATCAGCAAAATAGGGAACTAATTTAACATCTTGTAATAAATTCTGCAAGGTTTTTTGCAAATGGGCTACATTTTCAGCAGAAATTGTTCCACGCTGTTTCTCATTTTCAATAATTTGAGGCAAATCCTCTTGGGTGACAATTTGCGATAAAATTGTGTGAATTGTATTACCAAACTCGGTAAATTTTAATTTTTCCTGGGCTTTTTCCGAATTGGTATTGATTACCAAGCGGGTATTCCAATCGGAAGAATAAAGTTTCAATTCTGCTGAAGCATTTCCAACGAATTTTGGTGTAGAAATTCTTTTAGGAGAACCTTTTAAAATTACTTCATCATCAGTGTAACCATGATAAGAAACAAATTCGTACAAATAATTTGCAATATTTTTTGATTTTGAAGATTCTTTTGGTTTCTGAGCAATCATATACAATTGTTCTTTAGCGCGTGTTGTAGCAACATAAAGAGTATTGATTTCGTCAAGTTGAACCAAATTTTCTTCTTCGTCAATTTTAGATTTTATCGCTTCGTTTTTAATTGATTTTAATTCATTGTTAATTCCAACATAAAAAGTATCGAAAGGGTTTTCTTCATCTTTTTGCAACGGAATCCAAATTTTTGAATTTTTACTTTGCCAATCTAAAAAAGGTAAAATAACCACAGGAAATTCTAATCCTTTCGATTTATGAATTGTCATAATTTGAATGGCATCAACTCCTTTTGGTGTTTTGATACTGGCTTTGTCTTTAATGGTCGACCAAAACTCGAGAAAAGAATTGAGGTCTGATTCGTTTTTAGAAGAGTAGTCTAAAATAACATCCAAAAAACTCAAAATATAAGCAGGTGAACGGTTTTGTAGATGCAATGTTCGAATTGCTTTTTCAGTAAAATCGTACAAAGAAAGATTTTGATCCTGAATAAAATCTAAATCAATTCCAAGTGTTTTGGTTACTTTCAGAAATTTTGTCAAACCTTCTTTTAAAGCTTCTTCCACAGTGATTGTTAAATCTTCAGTTTGGAACAATTCTAATTCATAAGCTACCATCAAGAAACGAATTTTAGATTGCTCGTCCATTGGATTTGAAGTGATTTTGAATAAATATTCAATCAACTGAATTTCAAACGAATTTTTCAACAATAAAGCTTCATTCGAAATCACAACCAACTTGTTCTCTGTTAAATATTTTGCCAATAGTACGCCTTGTGCGTTGCTACGAACTAAAATAGCAATGTCGCTTAACGAAAAGCCATTTGAACGACAATCTTCGATGGTTTTCAAAACTAATGCTAAGTTTTGTTCTTTAAACAAATCTTTTGAACGTCCTTCTTGCTCAATAAAATTGATTTTGACAAAACCTTCTTTTTGATCATTTACGAATTGTTTATTTCCGATTTCATACAAGTATTGAAAGCTAGATAAATTAAGTTGAGGTGCAATAAATGAATACAATTCATTGTTAAACTGAATGATGTTTTCGTGACTTCGCCAGTTTTTTTCTAACTCTTCAACTTTTATATTTTCTTCTTCTTTTCGATCAATTAAATCAATCATCTGAGCAGGATTTCCGCCGCGCCACCGATAAATAGATTGTTTCGCATCGCCAACCAGCATAATGGTATCCGATTGAGCACGTGCATTTTCAACTAACGGATTTAAATTGTTCCATTGTAAAGTTGAAGTATCTTGAAACTCATCGATAAAATAATGATTGTATCGTGAACCAATTCTTTCGTATATAAAATTGGCAGGTTGTTGTTGAAGATTTTTACTGATAATGGTATTGAATTCATTTATCAATAAAACATTTGAATCTTTTTTGATGGAATCCAATGATTTTTCTACTTCATTAATCAGGGAGATGGATGAAATATTTTTTTGTATTGAGGTTAATAAAAGCAAATGATCGTTGATATTTGTAGCTTTTTCGAACAACGTTTTAATTTCAGGAAAGATAGATTCAGCTGTTGTGTCTTTTACTTTGGAAAGATAACCTTCTTCCAACATGTCTTTCGAATTTGCATCAGTTGGTAAAATCAAACCAAAGCCATCATAATTTTTTAGTTTTTGAAAAAATGCGGCAATACCTCTGCTTTTTCCAGGTAATTCATTAACAGAAATTCCATTGTTTGCAAGTAAGTTGAAAAAATCATTTCCAACTGAAATTAAACCCTCTTTTAGTGTCTTTATATCCTCAAAAATAACTTTTCTGTAACGAATAAATTCGTCAAGTGAAATGTTTTTTAGTTTTTCCAAATCGTGTAAATGTCGATCGTTTGAAATGTCAGAAGTGTCAGAAGAAAGCGTTTTTCGAATGTCCCAGGATTTATTTTCGTCCATGTTATCCAACGCAATTTTAATCATTGTTTGCGTCAGCTTTTCATCCTCTCCGATTTTTGAATACAATAAATCTACTGATTCATTAATAATTTCAGTGGTATTCATTTCGACATCAAAATTCATGGATAGACCTAAATCTTGTGCAAACGATTTCATTAATCTCAGATTAAATTTATCAATCGTAGAAATCGAAAATTTTGAATAATTGTGAAGAATCGCAATCAGAATATTGTACGCTTTTATTTTGATGATTTCAGGCTTCATCTTCAGCTCTGAAGCTAATTCGAGAATATACGGATCTTCTTTAGGATGAGGATTTTTAGCAATTTTTTCCAACGTTTCGATTAGACGTTCTTTCATTTCGCCGGCTGCTTTGTTGGTAAATGTAATTGCTAGAATATGCTCGAAATGATAATCACTTTCGTTGGTGAATAATAACGAAAGAAATTCTTTTACCAAAGTATACGTTTTACCTGCACCGGCAGATGCATTGTAAATTTTGAAGTCGCCTGCTTGTAACAAATTCTGAAATTTTAGGAAAGTTAAACAATCTTCATAAGATTATAAAATTCGAAACTCAAAACACGATGAAATAAAAAAGGAAGCTCGCAGAACTTCCTTTGTAAATAGGCTGTAAAATATGCCGGATTTTTATTTTGATTATTTTTTTGCTTTTTTACGTTCTTCTCGTTGTAAGCGTTCGACTTCTTTTATTTGTTTTTTAGTGTTTTGTTCTTCAATTTTTAATTCCTTCATTCGTTGATCCAAATGGTCTGATAAAGGTTGATTTGAGTCGGTATAGGTGTAATTGAATGTATAGCCTTTTGTAGAAGGAACAAAAGTTATATTCATGTTTTCTTTTCCTTCTTCAGGATCACTTTTTATTTTTTTTGCTGTTTTTGGAATATTAGGGAAATTTATTTCAACTTTTCCGGTGATTTCTTTGGCTGTATTTGTTAAATAAATTTTATTCACTTCGGAGTTTAAAATTTTATGTTCTGCACCGTTTTTATCTGTATAGATGGAATACCCATTTTTTAGAGAAATATGATTTGGAGTAACTGGTATTTTAGCTGAACCTCTACTTTTTAAAGTTTTTTTATTGATTTTTGGAACATTTTTTTCGAAATTGAATATTCGTATAATAGAAGAATCTTTTTTGATAATTTCGATTAATCCTTCATCCTTTTTTACAAGCATTTTGTCGATATCTTTTGGATCAATCTTTTGCAAGATCTTACCATCGTTCTTGTATAAAATTGTAGGAATCATCTCTTTCTTCATTACGATGTCTTTTATTTTTATCGAATCATTCAAGATGATATCTCCGGCATCGTTTAAGATAATTTTGTTTTGAGTATTATTTTTCAAGAGATTCTTCAACTCATCTTTTGTCAAAACTTTCTCTGTTTTTTCGGCCTTATTATACTCAGTTGTTCTTTCTGTTTTAGGAATAGAATCTCCAAAATTATTTACATGATCATAAATCAAACCAGCTTGTGACTGAACAGGTTTTTCTAAAGCTTGTTCTACTTTTTTAGCTTTTTTCTCTACTTCTTGAGCAAAAGATTTTTGACTAAATAATACAAAAGCACTCAAAATAAAGGGTACTGAAGCAAACGAAAGAATTTTTACTTTTCGCTTCGAGGTATTTTTTGTCATCATAAGCAGGCGTTTTTTGGTTAGAATAAAATTGAAATTACTTGCCATCATCGACGGACTTTGTGTTGCAATACAGTCTAAAATTTGATGTTGATACGTTTTTAAATCAGAATTTCTTTTTAAAACATATTCATCCGCTAAAAATTCATGATTTAATTTGATTGATTTTTTGTAGAAATAAATGAACGGATTGAACCAGAAAAGAATATGAAAAATTTCGATCAAAAGAATATCAACACTATGTTTTTGAAGACAATGTGCCTTTTCGTGATCAATTAAGTTCTGGTGCAAATTTTTTAATTGTTTTTGGGGAATAAAAATATAATTCCAGAAACTATAAGGTTGATTCGATTCTAAATCGAGAATATAAGTAATTTTATCATCGTTAATCCTTTCATCTGTTTTTATTTTAAACATCAGTTCATATAAATTGTAGAGAAATCTTACAAGGAACACGAGAGCAATTATACTATAACAGAACTTAAGAATATCACCGAAATTAATTCCTCCTTCAGGTTGAAACAATTCAGGGTTCTGCATCAGTAAAGCTAAAAGTTCCGGTGAAATATTTGTTTCGTTGGCTGTAATTGGCAAATCAATTTTATACAATGGTGCAATCAATGAAAATACCAATGAAAAGAGCAGATAAAATCGGTTGATTTTATACATGCTTTCACGTTCCAGGAAAAGTTTATAAAAGGAATATAAAAATCCGGAACAAAGTATAAATTTTATAAAAAAAGCAACCATAGGCTATTTCTTTTTACGGTCTATTTCATTGTCAATAATGTCACGTAATGTTTCCAATTCTTCGACAGACATATTGTTAGATTTTGCAAAAAATGAAGCAAATTGAGTTGTCGAATTATTAAAGAAGTTTGAAATCATTCCTTTTACTTCTTTCGAAAAATAATCTTCTTTTTTAACCAAAGCGAAGTATCGGCGCGAGTTTCCCATTTGCTCGTAGTCAATATATCCTTTGTCATGCATTCTTTTTAATAAGGTAGAAATTGTAGTATTTGCAGGTTTCGGTTCGTCATAAGAATCTATAATATCTTTGGCGAAAACCTGTTTTCCACTCCAAATTACTTCCATGACTTCTTCTTCTCTTCTTGATAATTTAACTTTCATATCTACAATTGTAATTTTGTTACTACAAATATAGAATTTAATTTGAATTTAGAGAGCTGTTTTAGAAATATTTAACAAGATAGCATAAAAAAAGGAGCAAAAAGCCCCTTCAATATGTTGTATGCGATATGAAATTACATTTCTGTTAATTTGTATGCGACACCAACGCTAAAGTAAGTATTGGTAATTTTGTAGTTATCATTCATTCCTTGAGGGAAGACATTATTGATGTTTGATAATCCTTTTGTAAAGCGGGCATTGATTTCTAATTCATCTGTAATTTTGTAACCGGCACCAAAGTTTAGTCCAAAATCAAACGTTTTGAAATTATCCGTAACTTTTACTTTTGTGTCTGTCTTTCCTTCTTCACTTTTCGCTTTCGCAGAAACTAAAAATCCTAATTGAGGACCAAATTCAACATTTAAACCATCCATAATTTCATAACGTCCCATCAAAGGAATATTAATGTTATGTGTTACAATTTTGGCATTAGAATTATCAGTTGTTTTTAATCCGGCACCTTGTTTTGAGTATAAAAGCTCGGGTTGAAAACTAATTTGATCTGTTACTTTGTAGTTGGCATAACCACCAACATAAAAGTCTGTTCTGAATTTTGTTTGATCATCATATAATTTTCTAGAATCACCAGATAAAGTTGGGAAGTTAAGTCCTCCTTTTATTCCTAAATCAATTTGCGCGTTTGCTGCACTTAATCCACCGAAAAGTGCTATTCCTAAGATTAGTTTCTTCATTTTTTTATTACTTAAGTCTGAGTTATTTTATATTTAATTCAAAAGTAAAGTTTTATTCATAGATAAGATTGATTTGCTTTTCAAAAAATCAATAATGCTTTTCGATTCACAATTTTTATGCCTTTTTTGTTAAAAAGTGGTAAAATTATGAGATTTATAAAATTTGATCCAAATAGTCTAAAATAATTTTTGTGGCATTTGGAGAATTTTGGACAAAGTTTCCTGCTTTTTGTCCGCTTTCTTTTCTGAAATTTTCGTCATTCATCAAGCGGTTCATGATGTTGTTAAAATCTTGTTGATTCGAAATCGAAAAACCTCCGCCAATCTCTATTAAATCGACAGCTTCTTGAAATTTTTTGTATTTAGGACCAAAAACAACAGGATTGCCAAATGTTACAGCTTCTAATGTATTGTGAATTCCAGCACCAAAACCACCACCAATGTACGTAATGTCTGCATAAGCATAGACTTTTGATAAAATTCCGATTGTATTCAGAATAAACACTTTCGAAAGGGTTAAATCTTGCTCAGTTGTTTTGTCTAAATCTGAATATTTTATCGCTTTTGAATCGACTTGAACCAAGAAAGAATTGATTGCCGATTCATTTAAATTATGCGGTGCAAAAAGAATTTTCCAATCCTCTTTTAAGTTTTGATTGATTAGTTCCACAAATAATTCTTCATCCTTTGGCCATGAGCTTCCAACAACAATTAGTTTGGAATTTCCTTTGAAATAATTCATAAAATCCAACTGATTGTCCTGATGAATAATTTGTTTGACACGGTCAAACCGTGTATCACCTGCAATTGTATTTTGTGAAATTTGTATCGCGTCTAATAACTCTTTTGATTGTTGGTTTTGAACAAAAAAGTGATGAATTAACTTCAGCTTTTTTGCAAACCAGTTGTTTCCGTTTTTTTTGAAAAAATTCTGACTCTTTCTAAAAATCGAAGAAACAACGATAGTCGGAATATTGTGTTGGTGTAAGGCTGAAATTAAATTGAACCAGTATTCATATTTCACTAAGATTAAAATCTCAGGATGAAGAACTTTTATTAATTTTTCGGCATTTGATTTGGTGTCCAAAGGCAAATAAAAGATCAAATCTGCACCTTGATAATTTTTTCTGATTTCATAACCTGAAGGAGAAAAAAAAGAAACGGCTATTTTATGTGTCGGATATTTTTCTTTCAGTTCTTCAATTACAGGTCGACCTTGCTCAAACTCGCCCAAAGAGGAGCAGTGTACCCATAAAACTTTATCGGTTTCAGAAATTTTAGAGGCTATTTTTTCTTCCCAATTTCTACGACCGTCTACCCAAAGTTTTGCTTTTTCGTTAAAATTCGAGGCCAATTTTAGCGCCATTCCGTACGCCTTAATCGATGTGTTATAAAATCCTTGCACAATGTTGCAAAGTTAAAAATTTAGAATGAGCTTTTTTTGTACATTTGTTGTAATAATAACAACTTTTTGAAGTTGTAGATTTGAAAGATTCATTAAGCTATGAAAAAAATACAAATGGTTGACTTACAAAGTCAATACCAAAAAATAAAAGGAGACGTTGATGCTGCAATTATGAATGTTTTAGATTCGGCCGCTTTCATTAATGGTCCTGAAGTGAAACAATTTGAAACTGAATTACAAGAATATTTAAAGGTAAAGCATGTCATTCCTTGTGGAAACGGAACTGATGCTTTACAAATTGCTTTAATGGCTTTAGGTTTAGAACCAGGAGATGAGGTGATTACAGCAGATTTCACATTCGCTGCTACAGTTGAAGTAATTGATTTGTTAAAATTAAATTCTGTATTAGTAGATGTTGATTATGATACATTTACAATAGATACAGAAAAATTAAAAGCAGCAATTACACCAAAAACAAAAGCAATTATCCCAGTTCATTTATTTGGTCAATGTGCCAATATGGACGAAATCATGGCGATTGCAAAAGAACATCATTTATATGTTGTAGAAGATACTGCCCAAGCAATTGGAGCAGATTACAAAGGACAAAAAGCAGGAACAATAGGCCATATTGGTTGTACATCTTTCTTCCCGTCAAAGAACTTAGGTTGTTATGGAGATGGTGGCGCAATCTTTACAAATGACGAGGAATTGGCGCATCGTTTACGCGGGATTGTAAATCACGGAATGTACAAGCGTTATTACCATGATGAAGTAGGAGTTAATTCTCGTTTAGATTCTGTTCAAGCAGCAGTTCTACGTCATAAATTACCTTTTTTAAATGATTATAATGCAGCTCGTAATAAAGCAGCAGCTTATTATACAGCAGCTTTTAAAGATATTGATGAAGTATTGACTCCGGTGAAAGGAGAAGATACAACTCATGTATTTCACCAATATACTTTACGTGTTACGAATGGAAAACGCAATGAATTACAAGCGTTTTTAACAGAAAAAGAAATTCCTGCAATGATTTATTACCCGGTTCCGTTACGTAAGCAAAAAGCATATGATCATGGACATTATAATGATGCAGATTTCCCAAACACAAACAAATTAGTAGAAGAAGTCATTTCTTTACCAATGCACACAGAATTAGATGAAGAGCAATTAACTTACATTACATCAGCTGTTCGTGAATTTTTTGGAAAATAATTTTCAATTGAAATATGAAATTAAAAAGCTTCTGATTTGTTTCAGAAGCTTTTTAATTTTTATAAATTTGAACAACTAAGAAACTTTAAAATACGAAATGAGTAAAATATTAGTGACTGGCGGATTAGGTTATATTGGTTCGCATACAGTTGTTGCATTACAAAATGCAGGTTATGAAGTGGTGATAATTGATGATTTATCTAATACAGAAATTGATTTTTTAGATAGAATTGCTGCTATTACTACTGTAAAACCTGTTTTTTTTGAAATTGATTTAAAAGATCAGGAAAAAGTAAACGAATTTTTTAAAATGAATAAAATTGATGGAATTATCAATTTTGCCGCACATAAAGCAGTAGGTGAATCAGTCGAAAAACCATTGATGTATTATCGTAATAACCTTTTAGGATTAATCAACCTTTTGGATGCAATGAAAGATTTTGATACAGATAATATTATTTTCAGTTCATCTTGTACGGTGTATGGACAAGCGGATAAAATGCCAATTGATGAACAAACACCGCTTAAAAAACCTGAATCTCCTTATGGAAAAACAAAGCAAATGGGAGAAGAAATTTTAGAAGATTTTTCATCTGCTTTCAATAAGAATGTAATTTGTTTAAGGTACTTTAATCCGGTAGGGGCACATCCAACGGCTAAAATAGGAGAATTACCAAAAGGAATTCCGAATAATTTGATTCCGTATGTTACGCAAACAGCAGCAGGAATTAGAGAAACATTGTCTGTTTGGGGTGATGATTATCCGACACGCGATGGAACTGCAATTCGTGATTATATTGATGTAAATGACCTGGCAGATGCGCATGTAAAGGCTGTTACGAGACTGATTGAAAATAAAAATAAACACAAATTAGAATTTTTTAATCTTGGAACAGGAACAGGTTCTACAGTATTAGAGGTTGTTCATGCATTTGAGAAATCAAATGATTTGAAATTAAATTATCAAGTGAAAGAACGCCGTGGAGGAGATATTATAGAAGCTTATGCAGATAATTCTTTTGCAGAAAAAGAGTTAGGTTGGAAACCGAAAACTCCATTAGCTGAAAGTATGCGTACAGCTTGGGAATGGCAAAAAAGTTTAGGGAAATAAAATATGATTCAATTGCCAACAGCAGGTTTATTGGTTATAAAAAACAATAAATTGCTTTTAACTTTTAGTGGAAACAAAAAAGCATGGTATTTACCGGGAGGAAAAATTGATCAGGACGAGAATTCAAAATCTGCTTTGATTAGAGAAATTAAAGAAGAATTAGATGTTGATTTACTTGAAAGTGAATTAAATTATTTCTGTCATATTACAGCGGAGGCTTACGGAGAACAAAATTTGTTGATGGAACAAGATTGTTTTTTGTATGATTTGAAGGAAGATATAAAACCAACAAATGAGATTGAAGCAGTAGGTTATTTTAGTTTTGAGGAGTATTTGCAAGAAGAAATTAAAGTAATTGGCGTTTTAAAGGTATATGAAGAATTAAAAAAGAATCAATTGCTTCATTAAAAACAACAACCAATAACTTTAGTTGTTGGTTGTTATTTTAGATCATTATTTTACTTTCTTTAAAATGTATTTCTCTTTTAGATTTCCAGAAATTTCTTTTCCTTCTTGATCCAATACTTTTAATCGGTTTTCCTCAACTTTCAATACAAGAGGGCTGACATTTGAGTTTAGGTGCAACACATTTCCGGCAGCATCCCATTTGTAAAAACCTTCATCCTGATAAACCGTTTCTCTCCCTAAATATTCTTGTTCAATAAAAAAGTTACCATCTTTTTTTAACTCAACAATATATTTTATTCCTTCGCAATCCGCGCAAGGTAAAACACCTTCATATTTTCCATCCCAATCCAAAGAATTTTTAGCGTTGTGTTCTTTTACAGCTTTCATAACTTCGGCTTTTGTTTCCGCTTTTTTTTCTTCTTGCTGAACACCTTTTGATTGGCAAGAGAATATAATAAATGAAGCGAAAATACTCGCGAATATAGATTTTTTCATAAACTAATTTTATGATATTTTTAACAACAAATTTGATACCAAATTACGGTTATATTTTTCTAACTTTCAACTAAAATTTCAGAAAATGTTTCATTCAAAAAAAATACAAACTCCTTTAGGAGAAATGCTTGCGATTAAATCAGAAAAAGGACTTTGTATGTTAGAATTTTTTGATGGAAAATCGACCGAAAAACAACTCAAAGAGATTGAAAATATAGGTGATATTTTATCAAAAGAAGAAGATGAAGTTTTGAATATTTTGGAGGAAGAATTGAATTTATATTTTGAGGGTGCATTAAAAGAATTTACAGTTCCATTGGATTTTATCGGAACAGATTTTCAGAAAAAAGTGTGGAACGAATTATTAAAAATACCATTTGGAGAAACACGTTCATACAAAGAACAGTCTATAGCTGTAGGAGATTTATTGGCGATACGAGCTGTAGCGAATGCGAATGGGAAGAATAAAATAGCAATTTTGGTACCTTGCCATAGAGTAATTGGTTCAGATGGATCCCTAACAGGTTATGCAGGTGGTAAAAAGCGAAAACAATTTTTATTAGAATTGGAATCGAAACAGTTGGCACTTTTTTAAATAAAAAAGATTAGTAAAAAGCAAAAGTAAGCAAAACGATTAAACCCGTTGCTATACAATGCTTTATAAAACAGTAGTCTTAGTTTGGAACTCGGTGTCTGATAGGTTTTGGTCGTGAAAACACAAGGTTAGGTTACTAATTCGTTACCGATTGATAACGGTAATGATATAGCTTAACTGATTATATTTCAGTCTTTTGCACCCATTTTTATATTCCCTTGTAACTCAATGTAATTTAATTTTAAACATTAAACATTTGAGTTATGGAACAGACAAAAAAGTCCACGTTCAAACTGCTTTTCTACCTGAAAAAGAACGAACTGAAAAAGAACGGTAATGCACCAATTATGGCACGTATTACCATTGATGGAACACCTAAAACTTTCGGAACAAAGTTAGAAATCAATCCTAATAATTGGGATTTAAAATACGGAAGAGTTGAGGGAAAGAGTGCCACCGCTTTGAGCGTTAACCAAAAATTGGATAACATACGTGGACGTATCGACAAGATTTACGAAGATATGCTGAAGCACGAGGGCTTTGCAACCGCCCAAAAAGTAAAGCTCTCGTTTTTAGGTGTTGGTGTAATGGAAGATGCCGTACTAAAAGTCTTTAAAGACCAAAACGAAGACTTTGAAAAAATGGTCGCTAAGGGAAAACGCTCTCAAAGCACATATAGCAAGTACAACACTGTTTACAATCACCTTAGCGAATTTATAAGGGAGCGTTACCATCGTGACGATATGGCTTTCCGAGAACTCACTTCTGATTTTATCCGTGAGTTTGATTTCTTTCTTCGCATTGATAAGGAATGTACCCATAATACGGTTTGGGTTTACACAATGCCAGTTATTGCTTTGGCAGAATTGGCTATCAAGAAAGGCTTGATACGGGATAATCCTTTTGAAGATTATGAAATCAGTATGGAAGAAACCGACCGCAGCTACCTTTTAAAAGAGGATGTGGAAACTTTAATGCTCCTGAAACCATCTAAGCCCCGATATGAACTTGTAAAAGACCTTTTTATTTTCAGTTGCTTTACAGGGCTTTCTTACATTGATATTAAGAAACTGAAATGGAGCAATATCCAGTCTTTCTTTGATGGACACCAATGGATAATCAGCAGGAGGAAGAAATCAGATGTTGCCTCCAACGTCCGTCTTTTGGAAATCCCCAAACGCATCATTGAGAAATATCGTGGAGTTACAAGAAATGATTTTGTATTCCCAATGCCATCCAATGCGACTTGCAACACGCATATAGGTAAACTTATTGAGGAAGCGAGTATTGTTACAGAACAGAAAGTTACATTCCACACCGCCCGTCACACATTCGCCACAATGTTTTTGACCGAGGGCGTACCGCTTGAAAGTCTTAGCAAAATGATGGGGCATAAAAATATTTCCACCACACAGATTTACGCCAAAATCACAAGCCAAAAAATCAGTAAGGATATGGATTTAGTTGCCCCAAAATTTCAGGCTATGGAAGAAGCATTTTTAGCCGCAATCTGATTAACTTTTATTACTTCACAACAGAGCAGAACTTAACGGTTCTGCTTTTTTTATGCCCTTACTTTTCGATTATTCCAACCTCTATTTCAGGCTCTCATAGCCTGGTCATTTATTCCATAAAAATTAGAACAGAATATTTCCACAATCAACCGGTAAAAAGGCAGCTAAGTTATAGCGGGCAGCCACCGCACACACCCACCAATAAAAAAAATGAATGAACGGTTTCCCCCTAAAGGAACCCCCATTAAATCATTTTTTTTCTTGGTTTTCGCTATTGCCCGCTTGGATTATCTGCTTTCTTTTTTCCGGTTTTTCTTTTGGAAAAAATTATGCGAAGCGAAGCGGAGCAAACCACAACAGGAAGCAGGAAACGAGAAAAGCGAACGTAACAAAATGTACAACTTTTAAAACAGGACGATTATGAACATCACAGGAAGACTGACAAGGGATGCGGAAGTACGCACAACGTCAAACGGAAAACAAGTAGTAAACTTTTCAGTAGCGGTAAACGACAGCTACAAAACCAAACAGGGCGAACGAGTGGAGCAAACCGCCTATTTCGACTGCTCATATTGGAGAACCCCGAACGCAGTGAAGATACTCACTAAAGGTCTATTGGTAGAACTGACTGGCAGGGTAAGCACAAGAGCGTGGGTAGGTAAAGACGGAGAAGCAAAGGCAGGTTTGAACTTTCATACCTCTGACTTCAAACCGCTTGCAGGAGGCAGGAGAGCCGAAACCGTACAGGCTACTGCACAATCTGAAAGTAACGGATTTACAACGCAGGGAGTAGATGACGACCTCCCATTTTAACAACGAGTATTCAATCATTTTTTAACATCAAAATTTTAAGCATTATGGCACATAATATCAATTTCAACGAGAGAACAGGGCGTTATTCATTTTTCAGCGTTCAAAAAAAAGCGTGGCACAACTTGGGGCAAATCGTGGAGCAATACCCGACAAGCGAGGAAGCTATCAAATACGCAGGGTTAGATTACGAAGTCATAAAATCCCCACTATTTACAAAAGGTTCGGGCATTATCGAAACTGCCAACGGCATAGAAATAGGCAGTAGCGAATTGGAAGTACCTAACTATTTCGCCAACATACGCACCGATAACAACGCAGTATTGGGCGTAGTCGGCAAGGATTACCACATTGTACAGAACCGTGAAGCCTTTAATTTCTTTGATGCTATTGTAGGTGGTGGCGAGGGGATTTTATACGAAACCGCAGGAGCGTTAGGCAACGGAGAACGCAATTTTATCACAGCCAAATTGCCCGACTATATCCGTGTAGGTAATGGCGATGATGTAACAGAAAAGTACATTTTCCTAACCACTTCGCACGATGGTAGCGGAAGTATTACAGCCGCATTTACGCCTATCAGAATTGTTTGTCAAAACACCTTAAACGCTTCGTTACGCAGTATGACCAATGTTGTCCGTATCAAGCACACTTCGGGAGCAAAACAACGTATCGAGAATGCTCACAAGATTATGGGACTTGCCAACACATTGAGTAATCAATTAGAGGGAATTTTCAATGAATGGGCAAAAGTAAAAGTATCTGACCGAGAGGTAAGAAAGCTAATACAGTTGGCACTTTGCCCGAACAAGGAAACGCTTGACCTCATCAAAAAAGGTGCGGAAGATGAAATTTCCACCGTGTTCAAAAATGTCGTTGAGGATGCTTTTGCGTATGCAATGATAAGCGATACACAGCAAATGGACACTACCAAAGGCACATTGTTCGGAGCGTACAATGCTGTGACAGGGTACTATCAGAACGTGAGAAATTACAAGAACGATGAAGCTAAGTTGCAGAGCATTGTATTGGGTGGTACTGCCCAACTCAAATCACAGAAAGCATTTGAATTGTGTACCGCATTTGCTTTGGACGGTGCGGAAATCCTAAACCTTAATTAAATAACAACAGGCTACCGCCTTAATCGGTGGTAGCCTTATAAAACAACGGATATGAAAGCAAAAACAATAGAGGAAGCAAAAAGTATGGCTAAAGACAAGAGCCTTGAAACACAATACAAAGACGAAGCTATTTACATCATCTATTGCAGTAGAACCGAGTATTTCTATGTAGATACCAATAGCCTAATACGACTTTGGGAACAGCTATTTGGCTATTATGAAAATGGAGTTTATACCGCTGAAAAATCACACTCATAAAGCTATGCAAGTAACAGATTTGAACGGTTGCCCCATTGAGATAACAAACCTTAAAGAAGCCATTAAAATGGCAAGGCAATATAAAGAGTACCGACACGAGGACAAAAGTTTTTCAGAGTTCGACAAAAAGCTAAAAGCCTATTGGACGGATATGTTTGAGAAACTGACAACAATCAAAAAACGATTAGACGAAACTTTAAAATTTTAGAACAATGAACACAAATTTTTTCAATCAGATACAGCAGTTGGACTTTACAGGAGTTTTACAACTGAACATTTCAAAAGGAATAGAAAGCAACTTAATCGTAACAGTATTGCTCAACAACGAACAATGCGGAGATAGTGCCAAAAACCTTATTCCCCCATTGACATTTAACGCCACACCCCAAGAGTTTGACGAGGGGTTTTTTGAGCAGATAACCACACCTATACAAAAGGTATCGGGCTTAATGGTGGATATGGAGAAATTCTTAAAGCAATTGGAAGAAGTTAAAAAGCAATCGGCAATCGAGAAAGAAAAAGCCGAAAAGGAGAAAAAGGAAAAAGAAGCCAAAGACAAGAAGTTTAAAGATGCTATGGCAAAGGCTGACGAGTTGGAGAAAGAGGGCAAGTTCCGTGATGCGTGGATGAAAGTACCCGATATAACGGAGTTCCCCGAAAAAGCGGACGAGATACGCAAGCGTAAAACATCATTGTCCGACAAGTTTGCCACACCAAGCCTTTTCGGGGCAATGGAAGAAGCAAAACCCGAACCGCAAAAAGAGGAAGAAGTTGCTGCCGATTATCCTATTGATGAAGCGGACGAAGAAGAACAGTATTAACATTTAAAAACGACCATTATGTTATTAGCAACCCAATTAGAGCGAGTATTTATCCTCAATGATAAAGGACAGGACATCAGATTGACCGACCCAGAACCACGTTGGAGCGTGGAAGCCGTAATGAATTTTTACGCCAATATGTACCCGATTTTGACAACCGCAAAAGTATCAGCACCACAAATAAAAGATGATGCAGTCGAGTACAAATTTGAGAGCGTAATGGGTACGAAAGGTTAAACCAAAATTTTAAAACGATGAATTATGCAACGCAACATCATATCGGGAACTATCAGCATACCCGAACAGAAACGACAACGGCAATTGCACCGACAGTTGGGCGAGTTTGCCAATTGGATGCAAAGACCAAAGGATGCAAACCAAGTGCAGAAAGACAAGCAGAAGTCCGTACCGATAGCAATGCTACCAATGGTATTCTAAAGTGTACGTTTCTGCCTAAACTGAAAACAGCACAATCCGTACAGGCTTGTCAGAAAACGGAGAGGGATTTTTACAAGTCCCTTTCCCGACTTGCTGAACATTACAGCATTGAGCCAATGCAGACCAAAGATTTTGATTTTCCATACAATATAACATTGTCTATGTGGGATATGGAAACCAAAGTAAAACGTACCAACATAAATTGGGATAGTTTCAAATTGGTACAGGATAGTAAGAAAACCTTTTTTGTGAGCGAGGAAAGGTATAATGTAGGTACAACCTTGTATTATATTCCTATTGCACCACTCTTTAAAATGCTCAAAGACCCGAAGCGTAAAAAGACCGCACAGCTACTTATATCGGTATGCAGTTATCTGTACCATATTGCCGATGTGCCGTATTACAGACAGGAAGACAGCTATTTGTATTGGTTATATGAAACGCACAAAGATTGGGTAGAACAGGATGATGAAACAGACGAAACCGAAACGTATAAAAGTGAGTTGAGAAATGCCGAATATATTGGCGACAGGATAGAACAGAAGCTATTTAACCGTATCAATTTAAAGGTATTTGAACAGCGTTTGAGCCGATTTAAAAGCCTTGATACATTCGACAGGGAATGTTGGCAAGTTGCTTGTAATGCCTTTGCCCTTTATACGGAATATCCGAACGCAACCATTTTCAGAAATGCACCATTGCCCGAAGAAGACCCCTATAATGATGATTACGAAAATGAAGCAATCGGAATGGAAAAGTATATCTCTTTTATTTCCGATACCAAAGGTTGGTTATATGAAAGCCTTAAAGAAAGCATCAACAACGAGTTTAACGAGTGCGGAGTATTGGAAGAACCGACCATTTGCAAAGCCTTTGACGGAAGCAAAATAAAGACAAACAACCTTGATTTTGAAAACCGCTTGTTTACCTTATTGGACGACCTATGCACTCTATTGTATGACTATAAATCAACAGAAAAATGAACACCATAAACGACATAACCAAAGATTTCGGCACATTGTACTATCCAAAATCCGCTTTGGTTTTCTATGAAACCAAAGGAACAGATACAGCAATGTACGTGGAGCATTTCGATATGGATAGCAACGGAACGCCTACCAATGCCCACCCATTGACAGTAAAAGAAGCCAACGTATTGGCAAAGGCTTTACAGACCGATGAAGAAAAGAACACAGCTTTTTTAAAGCCAAATGGAATTTTGCCGACCAATATTCTGCATATCAGTCCGAGCGAAAAAGGTACGGTGCTATGGTACACGAAAGCACAGCAAAGACAACTGTATTTTGTAGATAGTTTGGGCATACCCAACGGAAAGGCACAAGTACCGCCAATGCTTTGGTTAGCGAGCAAAAGCAGTCTTACGGTATTTGCTTTGGCAAGCGACAGAAGACCTACCGAGAAAACGCCATTGCATTACGTCCCATTTTTCAATATCTACGAAAAGGGCAACGTATGTATGGGTACTGTTAGTATTGACATTAAAAATTCGGCTTCGGTTGAGGAATTTATACAGGCGTGGGAACATTATTTTTTCAATTCCTATTTCAGCCATTCATTATGCGAAAACTTGACGAAAAAAAACATTGTAAATCTTTGGAAAGACCTTATCAACACAGATAAACCCTTTCCGAAAGAAGTATTAAAAAAGAATAACAAAACCCTTAAAAATCTATTGTGATGAATACAGCAAAAACAGCAATCCATTTTACGGACAATTATCTGCTCAATCCGACAAACCCGATTTCGGTAAACCTTATCGGAGCAGGTGGCACAGGCTCAAAAGTAGTGACCGCTTTAATGGAAATAAACGAGAGCTTGATAGCGTTAGGACACGCAGGGTTGCAAGTCCGCCTTTGGGATGATGATGTTATCACGAGTGCCAATTTAGGCAGACAGCGTTTTTTTGAAAGTGAAACAGGATTGTACAAATCGGTTGCATTGATAAACCGTATCAATCGTTGCATCGGTACAAATTGGAAAGCCGAAACGGTAAAATTTGAAAAGGACAAGTTTGGCAGAATACCCGAAAAAGCAAGGGCAATCATAACCATTACTTGTGTGGACAATGTACAGGCGAGATTTGGTGTTGCTGAAATTCTAAAAGAAATAAGCTACCGCAGACACTACCAAGATGAGCCAAAATATTGGTTGGATTTTGGCAACAGCCAAGATACAGGACAAGTGTTACTATCTACCATCGGAGAGATAAAGCAACCCAATTCAGAGAAATACCAAACGGTGGCAAGCCTGCCATTTGTTACCGATGAATTTGGCGAATTGTTGAAGCAATCCGAACAAGAAGACAACACGCCAAGTTGCTCCCTTGCCGAAGCATTGGAATACCAGGACTTGTTTATCAATTCCTCATTGACACAAATGGGTTGTTCCTTATTGTGGAACTTATTCCGCAGAGGAATGACCGAATACAAGGGGTTTTTTCACAATCTGAAAGATTTCCGCACCCACCCGATAAAAGTCGCCTGACCCGAAAAATCGGGCGGCAAAAAGACAGATCCTCCCGATGGTCGGGGCAGTCTTTTTGCATCAAATCGGTGCAACCCCTTTGTCAAAATGCACTCCTGCACAATTTCCTTTCCCTACATTTTACCAAACAGGTTGCGACATTATTATGTGGGATATTCATTATCCCAATGATTAGGTATGCAGTGACTTCTTTTCTTTTCACATAAGCGACCAAAGAAAAGAAGCAAAAGAACGCCGCTTGATTAGAACAGATATTTTACACTATTATAATTGGAACGTTACTTATTGCTGAAATATTCCTGTGTAATTTCCGCTACTCCCACACTAAAATATCTATCGCCATTGGTAACAACATCAATAGCTTTTTTAAAATCGTCCACATCACTACCTATGAGCAGATAACCTGCAAAACCGATTTCTAAAAGAGATTTTACGGCTTTTTCTGCATCAATATCACTATGTGCAATCAGTTTAATGGTTGGATATTGTGTTCTCAATTCTTGAAGCTGTGCCAGCACATTCTTATTGTAAAAATCAAGGTCAATAATACAAACGTTGGGGAGTGTTTTTAATGCTGATAATTGGAATAGTCCGTCTTCAATGTTTTCAGAGCGGAACGATACTTCAATTCCTGAAGCAGCGAGGTCGTTGCAGGTCAAATCCAAAATCGGGCTTTTATCATTGATAAAGGCGAGGGTAATTTTTTTTTGTGCTGTACCAGTTTCCATATCATTACTTTTTTGAGTTGATGTAGCCCTGCACAAAAAAAAGAAGCGCAGGCAACCACACTTACCGATACTGAGGCACTGGTACGCCTTAATCCCCGAATAAGCGAGCGCCCACGCCTATGACGTGAGCGTTCTTACTTATTGTCTTGGGGATACAAAAAATTACCAGTTTTCAGTACCAAGACCTAAAGCAAAAACACTTTAAGTATTGTTATATTTTACATAGCAAATATACTAAAGTCCTTCCGTTGAAACATAGTCAGAACAAAATTAATTACAAGCAATGTCTGTCATTGGCTATATAGTTCTGTTCTAAGACGGTCAGAATATCACTTTCCTTATAGATTATCTTGCCCCCAATTTGTATAAACGGCAGGATATTATCGTCACGGTATTGCTGTAAAGTCCGTTTGCTGATATGGAGCAGCTTGCATACATCTTCGCCCGACAAGTATATTTCTCCGTTCATTACAGGACGGTAGTTTTTCAATATTTCTTCAATACGGTTTCTCAACTGCATTATCATTTCCTGATGGGCGATGATTTCTTCCGTTTCATTCGTCAGTAAATCCATTGTCGTTGGTATTGTACGGCTGTCCGGCTTCGAGTAAAGCCTGTACGTCCGAGCGTTTATAATAATTCTTGCGGTTCAGTTTGGAATATGGCAATAAGCCTTTGTCCTTATAGGTCTGCAAAGTCCGTTTGGTAATGTTCATCATCAAACACACTTCCTGGTTGTCGAGCCATTGCTCTTCTTTGAAAATCGGGGTGTATTTCCGTACAGCATTTTCGGTCATTTCCAAAATTTCCCTTAGCTCATTTTTCATTCCGTCCAATGCGGATTTTTGTATTGCGATAACTTCCATTTTTTGCTCATTTTTTCTGTGGAAGTCGAAGATATTAAGGGGTGTTACAGGGTTGGAAAATGTAGTATTGATTGGCGTTGAAAGGTAGTGTTTGGCGGTTTACTACCTCTGTAAACAAAAAATCGGATAACCTTTTGGCTATCCGATTTGATATTGCTTATTCACAATATTTAAGCAAAGTATTTTTTTAATTTCTCTGGTATCTCTACATTATCAGTTTGCAAAATATTTTTATATTCAATGGTAATGGTACTACCATCAATAAATATATTATTAAATCTTTCCAATAACCAATCAGAATTATCTCGTTGATTATAGTGCTCAACTAATCTCATAATTATATCCTTATCGGACGGGCAATTTTTGATTATTCCGGAAATAATATCAGCTCTATCGTTTACCCATAAATATGACTTATACCCAATAAAACTAATGTTGTTTAAAATCACTTGTTTAAAAGTATCTAAGATGCCATTTCCTGATAATATCTGATGCTCATTGATGGTTGGAGAATATTCTCTTATAGCATTTAATATAGTTTTATTTGCTTCTGCTATTTCATTTTGTGGGATTAAACCATTTCTTAAAAAAGAAGTATATAATCCTAAAATGTTGTTACAAGAAGTTAATTGTGTTTTCCAAAATTTTCGGACTTCTTCCTCATTAAAATTAAAGCTCAAAATTTTATCAGGATGGTTCGACAGAAAGTCTTTTAAATAATACTTATTGGCTTTGACAATAGCAATCAAACTATCGTTTACAAAACCTTTATTTACCTCTAAACTTTTACTAATTAGTTCCTGTTTCCTTATAGATAAGTCGAAATCCCATTCTCCATTATTTAATAATGCTTCCCAAAAATGTTTCAATTTTGACCTTTCTACTGAAAATTCAATCTCTTGAATTAATGGAGAAATGTCTTTATCCGGTGGAGTAATAGTTGGGTCAAAATGTTTATGAATTTTATTTATCAGAGATTGCATTCCACCCTCTATTGTTATTTTGGACATATTACTCTCTATAAATGCCCAAAAAGCCTCAATATGAAAAGTGTCTATAATATTATCCTTGTAATGAGCGCAGTCATTCCTTCTATCTTTCCAATATTTTATTTGTAATCGTAGATTGTCATTAAGGTTAAATATTGGGTCTTTAGTGCGTTCTTTTGTAGTCTGGTCAGTTTTTTCTTGTTGTTGAGTTGCATCAAATGCACTTGCTTCCCACAAGTCTTCATTTTGTAATTTTGAGATTATTTTGTCCCATTCCCTTTGGGGAAATAAGTTTGGTTTAGTTCCTCCAATTATTCTTTCCTTCAGTATCGTCAGAAAAGCCAAATATGAAAATAATAATGAGGCTCTATTCGCTCCAGCTTTATAGCAAGTAACGGCATCTGTAAATAGTACATTTACATCTTCTGAAAAATTATTATTATCAATCCAATTTTCAATTCGTAGTTTCATTCAAATTATATTTTGCCTAAAGCTGTTTAAGATACTACAAAATTATACAAATATCTTAAGTGGCAACTTGAATGAGCAGATTGATTATCGAGGGTTTTGTATCTCCACTTTTTGCAGTTCCTTTTCCTTTTTCATTTGGCTGTAAGTCCATATACAGACAATACCGACAACAATTAAAGCATAGGCAATCCATTTGCCGATACGTTCTATAAAACGGGTAAATACAGATGCTTCAAAACTCGAAAATCCCTCTGCACCCATACCATTACGCCTGTAAAATTTCCTGCGGTTTATCCAATAAATAAGCACTATCGCAATAACGATAACAATAATACCAAACACCAATTGAGCCGTAACTGTATCCATACCCGTTAAGATTATAATTCAAGTAAATTTAAACAAAAAAACAACGTACACCGAAAGCTGAAAAGCAAAAAACCGACCTGTAACAGTCGGTTTTGCTTTTATATAAGTAGCATTAATCACTACTGTTGAACTGAAAGCTCAACTGCTTTTCGTTACCGAAGTTATCCGAAATCCAAACCTCAAAGGATTGTGATACGGTAGATGACGAAGTGTAATACAACCGGAACTGCTCCGTTGGCAACGAATACAAATCGTTTGGCAAATACGGTGGTTCGTCATAATACCGCAATGTGCCTTGACCGTCAAATTGGAAGTAGCGGAGAAAATATTGCGTATTGCTGTAATTGCCTGTTCGCTGTATGGTAATCCGTATCTCTACGGTCTGCCCACTGGCAACATCTTTGGGTACAGGCATTACTTTGACCTCAAAAGGGAAATCGTTCTGTATTTCGAGTTCATCGTCTTTGCTACAAGATACCAACGTAACCGAAGCTGTGAGGATTGCCAAGAGTACATATATTGAGCTTAATCCTATCCTGAATTTATTGAATATTGCTATCATTGTTTTTACGTTTTAAAAATTTAACCTTAATCCCACGCCTGCGGACGGTCGGAACTGTTCCAAGTCTGTACCCCACAAAACCTTTGTACGCCCTTGCAGGACTAACACAAAACGGTCGGACAGGTACGTTTCAAATGTGAGCCGTCCACCAGCTCCGTAGATAAAATTATCCTCGCTCAAAATTTTTGCTCCGTCATACAACATTGCTTCGCCACGGTTGATACTTTCGTAACCGACTACACCTGTTATTCCGAAGTTCAGCGTGATGTTCTTACGGGCATCGCCCAAGAGGAAGAAGCTGTAACCGCCCTCTGCGGTATAAGTTTCCTGCGGTATGCGGAGGTCTTTATAATCGTGGTATTGATGAGTGTATTCCAACGCCCAAAGCTGATAGTTACCATTTTTGCCGTTTACGGTCATTGCTACATTGATATAATAATCGTTACCGATTTTATCATCGGACAGCACACCCGTACTCACTTCCAATCCTTTCTGTTTAGGTAACATTCTTTGTGCCTGTGTGACCGTGATGGCCATAAAGATGAGCATCACGGTATAGATATACTTTTTCATATTATTTACTTTAAAAGGTTATTAAAATTTCAGGTGCATATCGTTAATCAAACGGGCTTTGATTAAGTCGGAATTTTCTATCTGGAGCGTTTGATGCCTGCCTCCGTTTTTCTCGAAAATCTCAATCAGCAGTACCTTGTCATCGGCAATGGTAAATTGGTCTAACAGGAAGACGTTTTGTTCGATTGTTTTTCCGGCAATGTCGTCCAGTGGCTTGTAAGTCCTAAGCGGTATCATCGGGCGTTCCTGTACTACGGTACGTTTGGCTACCTTTTTATCCACTACCTTGAAATTCACAAAATCAATCTGAAATGGCACATTGGTACGGTTTCTCAATTCCGTATGGAAATAGTATTTGCCGATGTGTATGTAAATGCCTTTGAGGATAAACTGAATACCGAAGCTCTTAGCCCCGATATGCTTTACAATACGTTTGTCTTTCTTGTAAATCGTTTCCAACAGCAAGCCTGCCAATGACGGAGAATTGTTGCCCAATTCTTCAAAAAGCACATCGTTACCATTGGCTTTATCTACTGCCTTTTGCATCGTGAGCAGGTCATAGCTCATTGCCTCCGGATAGGAACTGTAATGCACATTGAAGCTGTAAAAACGCCCGTCATTGGTAATGACAGAAAAATTGGTTTCCGCTTCAAATTCCCTTACCGATGCTTTTACACGCAACACGTTTTCCGCATCTTCCGCTTTTCCTGCAATCAGGTATTCGCTTCCCAAATCCACATAACGAATGGCGGTCGGAAAAATAAGATGTGAAGTTTTATCGTAGGTAACTTCCATTCTATACGGTTCTATCTTGCCTAATGCAAGCGGAGTTTTTGCACTATCCTGTGCAAAAGATTGTACGGCAAAGCCGAGTATCAGGGCAAATGCCCAAAAGGTTTTTAAATGATTTTTCATTGTTTAAATTATTTGAGTTCAACATTATTTTTTAGATACAAGGAAGACCTGATGCCCCGCTTTTAGCGTAACCTTTGGGGTTCTTACCTTTTTGGCGAAATAGCCCGAAACACCCTGTACCACGCCACGGCTTAAATCAGCAGCAACCTGTTGTCCTGCATTCTGCGTGAGCATTATGCTTGTTCCCGAAGTCTGGCTCATATTGCCCGCCATTTCGGTAAGGGCGTTCATTTCGGGCGAATACGGAACGTACAAGCCTTGCTGTCCGTCCAAATCGTAAATAGTAATATCAACCGGAATGATGTTGCCCTCTAATTCTACGGAGGTAATTTTTAGCTGTAATCGTCCACCCTGAAATTTGGCATTAGCTGTTACAATCGTTCCTTTTGGAATGGTACGCCCGGGCGTTTGGGCTGGCTCTAACAATCGCAATCGTACCCCTGTTTCGCCGATAACCGTTTGTGCATCGTGTACACAGGCTTTGATACTGTTTTTCGGTTGTGCCGTTTGCTCAATAGAACCTGCGGTATAAAAGCCCCGGTTTCTTGTTTCGCTCCAATCGGCTAAAAAGGCACTGTCCGTAGGCTCACGATACAAAGCGGAAACGGTGTTTTTCCTTGTCGGTGTAAACGCTACAAAATGTTCTTTTTGAGTTGAACCGGTCGTAGCTGTACCTGCACTTTTAACAGGTGGAACTTCTGTCGAATTTGTACCCGTTGGCAGATACTTTGCCGCCATCTGGTAGGATTTCTCCATTAGGGCAAGCTGGTCATCAACGGTTACAGATTTAGGCACATCTTTCTCGGCTAATTGTTCTTTTAGTTCGTCCAATTGCCTGCGGAGTTCTGTTGTTTCCGAGTTGTTATCCTGATAAAATGAACCCAATGTGCTTTGTGCATTGCGGTAACTGCTCAATGCCGGATTGCCGTTTCTGCCCGAACCTCTGCCACCGCCATAGCTGTTGCTTTCGTCTTCTTCGGGAAATTCATCATTAGGCTCTTTTTTGTCTTCAGTATTCCAATAGTCAGAAAGCGTGGTAAGTGCATTGCGTTTTTCTTGCTCTTTGCGTTCCAGCATTTCCAACTCATAAGCCTTGCCTTTGTCGGCAGGCATTCCTGCTCCGGTAGCCTCTGGTACTGCATCGTTCAGCCCGATGTTCTCGATTTCCTTTTTGTCTGCGGATGGTTTAAATATGAGGTACATACAACCTACGAAGACAATTCCCATTAAGCCAAAGATGAGCGGCTTTTTGAGCTTTTCGGCTTTGTTCTGTGTACCGTCTTGCGGTACATCAGCGGTTGCTGCCTGGTTCCCTTCCGTTACCCGAACAACCGACTTTTTGTTCTCATTTTCTTTCATAAATCTTGTTTTTTAGAATTGTTGATAATGTGTCCTGCAATCTTGCAGGGCTTTCACTTTTTTTGAGGACAGGGTTTTCGATATGCTCAATGACCATATCGTTACCCGACTTTGAGGTATCGTACCATACTTTGCAAATGACCCCTGCCGTAAGCAGTAGATACCCCACAAAAAAGTAAAGTGTGTATTGGTGCTGTTTCCGCAAGGGCAATGCCCGCCAGCGTTCGTCCAGCTTGTCAAAGTACCTGTCCATATTTGCTCTTAGTTTTTTCATAACCTTACTATTTCTGTTGTTATAGCTTGAAACGCTTAGGACTTTGACCTGCCTTTTGCTTCGGTTCTTCATTGACCAAAGCGACTGCCTCAACCGCTTTGGGTGCGGATATTACAGACAGGTTTGTCAGTTCCGATTTTTTCAGCAGTTGCCCAAATTGGTCTTTCCTTGCAACCTCCATTCTGTTGAGCGAGAATTTGCCGTTCAGGTATTTTACCCACATACTGCATTCTACACTTGGCTTGTCTTCGCCCGACCATTGCAGGTAGCCCGTCAGCAACAAGTCCTGTTTAGGCAAACTATCTGTACCTTTTTGGCAGTTTTCGAGGTATTCGCCGATACTTTCCTTCAACTTTCCGGCATACGCTCCCTGCGTATGGAAATAGCCGTTATATCCTTTATCGGTAAGGATTTTTGCAAACGTGTTTAAATCTGATAATGCTTCCATAAGATTGTTTTTTTAGCGTTCGATAACTTCTATATCCCTGTTTTCTATCACTGCAAACTTTTCGATGTTGAAGCCTTGCGGGTTGTTGTCCGAACGGACAGAGTTCACGAGATAGCAGGAAGTAATCAGGTTACGCCTGGTCACGTTGCTCGAACGGATAATGAATTGTTTGGCGTAGGTACGCACCGCATACGGATAGGTGTCGAAATTGCACACGACACTATCCACCTCAATGCGTTGCTGTACATTCCCCGAAATAATCCTGCTGTAATAGCCCTTTTCCGATAGGTCTTTGTAATAATCAAAAGCTGATTTATCGGCAAGGTTGAATGCCCTGCTCATATTGCTTTCGATAGCGTTCTTGTCGGGAGCAAGCGTAAAAAAGAGTTCGTGAAAACGCCTGACGTGCTCCCTTGCTTCCACAGGTCGGTTGATACTTGCATCTTGCGATAAGGCAAGCATCAACGATTTTCCATTATCCAGCACATAGATTTTTTGGCGTTGTTCGTCTGCAAAGCTGTAAGATTTCCAAAGTGAAAATCCTACCACACTTAGGCAGAGAACGGCAAATACAATGGCATACAGCCGTATTTGCCTAAAACTGTTTTCGATATTTCTTAATGTTTTAAATTCCATTTTTAAATGATTTGATTGTTTTTATTTCCCCATTAACCTGCCACCGATATTTCCAACTGCCGAACCTGTTCCTGCTCCGGCGATATTTCCGGTTTTCATTGCAGCTTGGTTGACATTACGGGTAAAGTTTCCTGCGCCTCCGGCTTGGATTACCCAACCTGTCACGGTCGGAATTGTGAAGTACCCGATGATGCCGATTATCATAAAGATGATGTACACGGTATTTGAGGTATCAGGAATGTAAGTCGGGTCGGCAAGCATTGCTATATCCTTTTCGATAATGAGGGATTGTATTTTGGCAAGCATAGAGCTGAACAGGTCTGCCACAGGCAACCACAGGTAAACGCTGACGTATCGGGTCAGCCATTGCGTGAGCGTGGACTGAAAACCGTCCCACACGCTTATCGCAAAGGCTATCGGCCCGAGTATGGACAGGACAATGAGAAAGAACGTCCTTATGGTATCAATGACCAAAGCTGCCGCCTGAAACAGTACCTCTAACAGATTGCGAAACCAATTCTTAATAGCTTGTTCGGTTTGGTAGGCAAACCTATCCATATACATTCCCGACATCGTAATCAAATCGCCGGGCGACCAGCCCAATTCTTCGAGCTTTTTATCAAATTCCTCATTTGATACGAGATAGGCTGTTTCAGGATTTCGTAGCATAGCTTCCCGTTCGAGCAGGTCTTTTTTCGCCTGCAAATCGTTGAGGTCAAGCACCTGATTTTCGAGGATTGTGTGAGTACCCTGTACCACCGGACTTAACACGGCATTGATTGTTCCCAATACGATAGTTGGGAAAAACATAATGCAAAGCCCCAAAGCGAAAGGACGGAGCAAGGGGTACATATCAATGGGTTCAGCCCTGCTCAAAGCCTGCCATACTTTTATGGCAACATAGAACAAAGCCCCCAATCCGGCTATCCCTTTAGCCACTGCCGCCATATCGGCGGACAGTGGGAGCATCTCATCATATAATGAGCGTAGGACTTCGTGAAGATTTTGAAATTCCATAACTACCAGTATTTTTGGTTAGGAGTTCCATAGAGGTCAAGCACTCTTTTGGTATTGTTCTGCTTTTTTGCTCTTAGAATACTTACAGAGATATTCTTATTGGTATAGTAGCGTACCAAGCTGTGGTATTCCTTTACTTCTTTGTACACTCTATCAATAATATCCATACGCTCTTTGTCGTTCAGCGAAAGGCTTGATGAGGTTACAATCTGTTTGAGTTCTTTCAGCAGTTCGGTACTTTCATTCAATAGTGCCGAATAACCATTGCTGATAGCTGCCAATTCCTGTGCAGAAAAATTCGGGTCGTTCATCATCTTACCGAAGTTGGTAACATACATTTCGGATACGTCACCGACAAGCAATACAGTCTGCTGTACCTTACGTGCATCTTTTACAAGATTATTTACAGCTTGTAGCTTGTCGTAATACTCCTTACCCTGTTTATACACCTTTTCCACTTCCTTGAAATTTTTAATTACATTGGATACCGTGGAAGAAGTCTGTACGATTTCATTCGCACTGTTGAGAATACCCGATGCCAGATTTGTGGGGTCGGTTACTACCCATTGTGCTTTTGCGGACGGTGCTACGGCGAGCATTAGTGCCGTACACACCATAAAAAGGAACTTTTTCATTTTTATGAATTTTAAAATGTTAATGACTATTGATTTGCTTTGTCACGCCTTTGCATTGCGATATGCTTAATGGCGAGTTCTACGTTACCGTCCAATTCGGAAGCTAATTGCATCACTTCCATTTTTTCGGTTTCTTCTGTCGTGTATGCGAGGTATTCCTCCAAACTAACTTCGGTGGCATAGACTGCCGAGTTCGTACCACCTAAGCCAATCCAAACCTCTTTGTACAGTCGGCTTGCATCGTTGTTCATATTGATAGAAAGTACCTGACCTTTTTCCTTATCTGTAAGCCCCAACATTGCCTGTATGTCATCGAATTTATTCATATACTTACGCTGGTCTAAGAGGATTTTACAGTCGGAATTGTTGATGATACTTTCTTTTACAATGGGCGACTGGATAATATCATCTACCTCTTGCGTAACGACAATCGCCTCTCCGAAGAATTTGCGGACGGTTTTAAATAAATATTTTATATATTCCGCCATTCCTTCTTTGGCAATCGCTTTCCACGCTTCTTCAATCAGGATGAGTTTTCGGATACCTTTCAGCCTCCGCATCTTGTTGATAAAAACTTCCATAATGATAATTGTGACTATGGGAAAGAGGATTTTGTGGTCTTTAATCGCATCAATTTCAAACACGATAAAGCGTTTGGAAAGCAGGTCTAACTGCTTATCGGAGTTCAACAGATAATCGTACTCTCCACCTTTATAGTAGGGTTCGAGAACGTTTAAAAAATTTGCTATGTCAAAGTCTTTTTCCCTTACCTGTTTTTCTTCGAGTACCTTGCGGTAATCGCCTTTGACATACTCGTAGAAACCGTTAAATGATGGGTAAACATCGTCCGTTTTGATACGTTCGATATAGCCGCTTACGGCATTGGAAAGAGCAACCTCTTCAGAACGGGTTGGCGGTTCATCATCACGTTTCCAGAGTGTCAGTATCAAAGTCTTGACACTTTCACGCTTCTCAATGTCGAACACGCCATCATCGGTATAGAAAGGGTTAAAGGCAATGGGATTGTCTTCGGTGTATGTAAAATACACGCCGTCTTCGCCTTTGGTCTTTCCTTTGATGAGTTCGCATAAGCCCTGATAACTATTCCCTGTATCCACCAACAGGACGTGAGCACCCTGTTCGTAGTATTGCCTTACCATATGATTTGTGAAGAACGATTTTCCCGAACCTGATGGCCCCAAAATGAATTTGTTGCGGTTCGTGATAATCCCACGTTTCATTGGCAAATCCGATATATCCAAATGGATAGGCTTTCCGGTCAGGCGGTCAGCCATTTTGATACCGAACGGAGAGGGCGAATTGTGGTAGTTGGTTTCTTCCGTGAAGAAGCATAACGCAGGCTCGATAAAAGTGTAAAAACTTTCCTCACTCGGAAAATCGCCTGCATTGCCGGGCATTCCAGCCCAAAACAAAGTGGCTACGTCCGTAGTGTTGTGGCGAGGCTTACACTCCATCAATGCCAATGCACTACCGCAATCGTTCTTTAACTGTTTCAGCTCCGCAGGGTCTTCCGACCACGCCATAATGTTGAAGTGTGCCCTTATGGAAGAAAGACCGAACGAATGTGCTTCGTTCAGGTATTTTTCTATCCACTCTTTGTTGATTTGGTTTGCCCTGCTATACCTTGCCAAAGAGTGCATATTCCTTGCAGACTTTTCAAACTTTTGCAGGTTGTCTTCGCTGTTGTCTATAAACAAATATTGGTTGTAGATATGGTTACAGCTTAACAGCAAGCCCACCGGTGCGGCGAATGACAAACGGCAGTCGCTACGGTCGGTAGATAGCTTTTCAAAACGGGTATCGGCAGATACCGTTCCGGGTAGGTCGTCCGTGTCCGAAAGCGTGTGCAGGCTTAACCTTTTGTTCCCGACACGGACTTCTTCTGTTCCGAGTGCGATGTCCTGCATCGGTGTTCCCGCATCCCTCGATAGCGTAAGGTATTGTTCCAGTAATCCCTGCTTTTCGTCAGTTCCGATGATGTCATCTTCGGTAAGGCGTTGCAGCGTTATAAAACCACTATCGTTTACGATACGTTCAAACTGTGTCACCGCTTCCATAAAGCGGTGTATCGGTTCCTTGTTCCTGATTTCCTTTGGTATCAGCGAACCTTTGCAAAGCGATGAAAAATTACTTTGCATACGCATACGCTCTTTGGTTGTCTTGGTCAGGAACAGGTAACAATAATGGTTCAGAAATGGTCGCTCATTAAAATGGCGTTGGTAGGATTTAGCCAAAAAACTTTGGTCTTCCTTTGCCAAATCGGGAGCATAGCTTTCTTTGATGTACCAATCCTGTTTGTGGATGACCGTAAAATCCGGCAAAGTCTTGATAGCCTTGTGCCAGGCGGAGTGAATGGCTTCGTATTCCGCCGATGCTACCGTAAACAGTTCCGGCAAACGAACCTCAAAGCAGGCGGTAATGTCCGCATCTTTGGAAAGGATGCAGTTGTTTTCTACTGCCAACAAAGGAAATTTGTTTTCCAGCGTTGTTGTCTTTGCAACGTTTCTCATAGGGCATTCGATTTAGGAGTGAATTTTAAATAGCGGTGTACAGGCTTGCGACAAATGATGTATCGGGGATGTCTTTTTCCTGCCCCGATTTTCATTAGCCCGTGTTCGCCGTACTTCCTGTTTAGTGAAAAGGTCTGCCACACAATGAGCGAAGCACCGCCTGCTCCGAGGAACAGGCAGATGTAAGAGTTTACGCCTGCCATATACAGTATCATCACGAGGATGAGCGTACCGAGCAGTCCGCCTGCGAAGATGAAAAGGTATTGCGCTTTCAAACCTTTAAATTCCACCGTTCTTCCGATGCCTTTGTTTATGTTGTAATTGTTCATAAAGCAAAGGATTAAAGGAAGAATGAACGCAGGATGGTAGCCGCAACAATTAAGAAGATACACGCACCGAACCAGCTCGCCGCAGTTTTCGATGTATCGGGGTCGCCCGAACTGAATTTGTTGTACACCTTAACACCTCCGATTAGCCCGACCACCGCACCGATGGCGTAAATTAATTGGGTTGCGGGGTCGAAATAAGACGTTACCATTTGGGTAGCCTCGTTGATACCTGCCGAGCCGTTTCCCTGTGCGAGCGCACCAATTCCTGACAGCATAGCCACGGCTGCCAGCAAAACTTTTTTTCTCTGTTTTTCCATAATTGAAACACATTAATTTGTTATTGTTATCCCGCACCTTGCGGACTTTCGGGACAAAGGTGTTTCAGAAATCAGGGCGTTATAATAAAGTGGCAGTCAAAGGAATGATTTGGCAGTGAGTGGCTTTATAGAAAGTCTAAATCCGTATTTATTAAACTATTTTGCTTAAATTTGACATATTTAGACAAGTCTTAAAAAAGCAAAATGGCATTTGGAAAACACATAAAAAGACTAAGAGAAAGTAAAGGATTGTTCCTACGGGAAGTTGGGGCTGCATTGGAACTGGATAGTGCTTTTATCAGTAAAGTCGAAAATGAAGAAAGACCATTGCCAAGAAAACACATCGAAAAGCTTGCAGAATTTTTGAATACCCCAATTGATGAGCTATTGGTTTTATGGTTTTCAGATAAAATAAAGGGACTTATTGACGATAAAGAAATAGGAAAGCAGGCTTTAAAAATTGTTTTAAAAGAATTAAATGCAATCAAGAATAATGCAGATTAGGTTTTTAACAACTCTTCTTTGGCAATAAAAAGGTTAACAAATAAAATATGCGAATATGAAATACATTTTACTCAACAATAACAGTTCTGTTGCTTATGATGATAGTGATGCTACTGATATAAAAGTATATATCGACGGCAAACTTCACGATTTCAAAGAAAGTACCGAAAATAGAATTGATTATGCAATTGCAACAAATAGGAATAAATACTCCCAAACTCTAAATAATCAGTTTGAGAATTTATTACTTCTAACTGGTGCAGGGTCATCTATTGGTTGGGGAAAAGATGGGAAGTTGGGTAAGTCGATGGCAAATTTATGGGATGATGCGGAAGCTCTTTTAACAGCCGATGTTTTTGGAAAGTTACTTGAAACTATTGGCTACGATGAAAAATGGGATGATGGCTCTATAGTAAAGAATTTAGAAAAGGTTCTTTCTATGGCAACACCTGCTATACCATATATACCCAAAGAGGATATAGATATTGAGGATTGTGTAAACAAAATTAAAGATTTTATCAAAGAAGCCTGTCAATTGAGTTTGCCAGATAATTCGCCACATACGCTCTTATTAAATAAAATAACGAAACGCAAAGTTACTTTACCAAGATTTAAGCTGTTTACATTGAATTATGACCTAATGTTTGAACAATCAGCTTGTGAAAGCAATTTTGTTGTTATAGACGGGTTTTCATTTTCTCAACCAAGAATATTTAGTGGGCGTAATTATGATTACGATATTGTTTCCCGCAATCAAAGTAGAGTAAAAGAAGAAGACAATTTTATTCAAAAAGTTTTCCATTTGTACAAATTACACGGTTCTGTAAATTGGGAAAAGCAAGACAACAAGATTATACAAAAAGAAGAACCTGACGAACCATTGATGATATATCCACATCAATCAAAATATGAAAGCTCTTATGAACAGCCGTATTTTGAAATGATGTCGAGGTTCCAGTCCAATTTGAGAAAGGAGAATGTTTTCCTTATTACAATAGGCTTTAGTTTCGGGGATAAACATATCGTAACCGCAATCATCGAAGCCTTGGAACAAAATCCAGGCTTTCAATTGATGATTGTAAATAAAGGGATAGATGAAACCAACGAAAATATGAAACCCTTTATTGATGCTGCAAACAAATATTCCAATATATCTATTGTTTCAGAAACCTTTGAGGATTTCGCTAAGAATTATCCTGACTTAAAATCTTACAATCAGGAAGATACACGACAAATAGTAATTAATATCCCTAATAGTTAGATATGAGCAATAGCCCCTTTAATCACAGTCATTTTCTTGGGTATGTAAATTTTGTATCCCCTGCATTTGTGAAAGTGCATTTCCCGTCTTCTGTTTTGATGAAAACATTTGTTCACCACGCAGAAGTGTTGAGAGGTGGACTTGTAGGAAACTATATTGTTGTTGAGGGAGAGGAAAAAGGTTTTCTGGGAAAAATGTTGGAAATATCATTACCTGAAAAAGAACGGTTGGAATTAAGTGAAAGAACTTTTTCAACTAAAGCATTTCATCCAGTAGGAAGAATAGAAATTCTTTTATCATTTGATTTGTTTGACCCGAGTAGAATAGAAAAAGGGATAAATAGCCTCCCACTCATTGGTTCTAAGGTATTCATTTGTTCGTCGGAATTTCTTTCTACACATTTCAAAACCTTTGGCATAAAACCCGAAAATATCGAACATTCTCCTACTTTTAGAATGGGGAATTTGATATACGATAAAAATGTTCCCGTAGATATTTCTTTGCAAGCGATATTTAGTCGTCATTGTGCGGTTGTTGGTACAACAGGAGGAGGGAAAAGTTATACCATCAGCAAATTTATTGAGGGAGTTATAGAAACCGGAGCAAAAGCTATAATCTTAGACCCAACGGGAGAATACTCTACATTTGATGCTCATCCAAAAGTTGACCATTCAACACTGATTTCAGAAAGCTATTTTCCATATCAGAATTTAACCATTAATGATTTATTCGTTCTGTTCAGACCATCAGGACAAGTACAGCAACCCGTTTTATTGGAAGCTATTAAGTCGTTAAAAGTTGCACATTGCTTATTAGGGAATATTCCTAATAATGGACATAATAATGATGGAACTAACGATACTTTTACATTCAGGGGTCAGCAAGTGGTTATAAATAATGGATTAGTTGTAAAACAAAATAATATTACTGCGGCATATAATAATGCCTACTTTACTTATAAATCTATTATAGAAGATTTCACAATAAATAATTTCAGTATAAATCTACTCCACAGGCAAATAGGGAATGAATGTTTTCAAATATTCAACGACCGTTGGGCAAACAATAGAGATGAAAGAAATTATGGAAATGCAACGAGTTTAATAATGCGTGTTAACAATGTAATATCGGACAATGATTATTCCGGTATGTTTGGATTTAATGCTCCAACCACAAATAACCTAATAACCAAGATAGACGAGTTTTTGAATAATCCAGAATTAAATATTTTAAGAATTGGTTTTGAAAATGTACCTTATAATTTTCAGGCAAGAGAAATCTTGGCAAATTCATTGGGAAGATACTTATTGAATAAAGCTCGAACTAATATTTTCAGAGAAAATCCTCTAATTCTCTTTGTAGATGAAGCCCATCAGTTTTTAAACAAGAAAATTAAGGATGAATATTTTGAAAGCACAGAATTAAATGCTTTTGATAACATTGCTAAAGAAAGTCGTAAATATGGATTATTTCTATGTTTATCAACACAAATGCCAAGAGATATTCCTGTTGGTACGCTAAGTCAAATGGGAACATTCATTACTCATAGGCTGATAAATTATCAAGATAAGGAAGCAATCGCGAGTGCTTGCTCGACTGCCAATAAAGAAACTCTTTCTTTTTTACCATCTTTAGGGTCAGGAGAAGCAATTATTATGGGAGTTGATTTTCCAATGCCAATATCAGTCAAAGTAGATATGCCAACAATTACACCGAAGTTCGATACTCCAAAATTTGTAAAAATAGCGGGCACTTAGTTTTATAGCGTTTGAACAATTTTTAATTTGTGTCTAACATACAAAAGGGAGCTTGCCTAAACAAACTCCCCAATGTCAAAATCACTCAAATCACTTTTCCGCAAAGTGGAAGAACTGTCTTCCGTTTCAGATGAAAGGGTGCTATCCAAAAGCTCGGCTATTCTTCGGGAAGCATCTTCCATAGAATTCTCCAATAGGCTGAATAATTCGGTTCCCTGTATTTTTTGAACTATGGCTATCGCTGTTTCCTTTTGGGCTGGTTCCAATTCTTCTTTTTGGAGCAACACCCCCACGGAGCTTAGTTCTTCAAAGGTAACCCCTTGGGCAAAACCGTCATCGCCACCGGATATTCCGTACCTGTTCCAATCTTCTTCCTCTTCCTCCAAATCAGGTATATTACTGAAAACTTCGTCCAGCTCTTCCTTGCGGATTTGAATGCCGACGTTTTCATTTTCGTCGTATTCAATGTCTAAATTAGCGGGGTTTATCTCCGGTTCCTCAATTTGGCGTTCATTGGCAGCGTTTGGCATTGAAAGGCGTTCTACGGATTTTGGCTGCCCCATAATATCGGGCAGGTTCGGATTGACTTTCTTCTGCGGAGGTTCTTGTTTTGTCCTTTTCTTAATGACAATCTTATCCTGTAAAAGCAGGACAATGACTATCAGCAGGCATATCACAATTACTATTTCCATAACGTAGGTTTTTTAAAACAAGCCTTTGTACTTTTCGTTGAACTCTTTTGTAATCATATCTTCAAATACTTTAAAATGATGTTCAAGAATATTATTGAGATAGGCAAACAAGGGTATTTTATCATCGCCTATAATCTGGACTATGCGGGTTAAACGCTCGTGATGTTCAGGACTTAGGTATATGCTTTTATTGCCTCTTTTCTGCATTTTATTCATTTGTATAAATGCGTTTTCATAGGTTGTTTTAGCTGTATTGCTAACTGTATCGGAGTTGCTGCCGGTTGCAACAGTATTCCTGTTCTTTTTATCTTTCTTCATTATAGAATGGGTTTAAAATGTTCATTGAAATAATCGGTAATATCGTCCCCGTACTCCCTGAAATGATGTTCAAGAATATTGTCAATGTAAGAGTAGAGCGTTGTTCTTTCTTCCTTTGTCAGTTGAACGATGCGGAGCAATCTTTCGTGGTATTCAGGGCGTATGTAAACGACCTTGCCATTACGCCCCGATGGAAAACGATTGACCAAAAACGTTTCCTCGTAGTCCGCTTTCTTTGATGAACTGTTACGGGCTTTTTCCCTGGGCTTGTTTTCCTTTGGTACATCCTGCTTTTTGTTAATGGTCGGTGGAGCAACAGGCTCATCGCCGCTTATGACGTTCATAAGGTATTCCTCATCAACATTGGGCTTTTCAAAATCGTTGTTTTTGTTATCTGAAGCCATACTTTACTATTTTTATAGATGAGTGATTTTTAAAAATTCCTCGACAAACAAATCCATTTTAGTTGCTTTCATTAACTGTGGTTCGGCAGGCAGCAAACTTGACCTGAATACATAACTGCCTGTGTCGTCTGTTTCCTTTCGGAAACGCTTGCTGTCCATTATCCTTGTTTCCATTATGGGCAGGTTGAGTTCTTTGATGACACTTTGATACGCATCATACAAACCTGTTTTTTCCCTGCCATCCACTTGGTTCCAGAACAGCCACATCTCTTGTTCGGGATTGCCCTCGTCCGTTTGGGGAAGTCCGAGAAAGGCTTTGGTAAAGCCCAATGTACTTTCCACTACCAAACGGTCGGCAGTAATGGGCGAAAAGATGAAGTCCATTTTTTTTAAGGTCGTCAGTACACCTTTGGTATTGGCTGTTCCTGGCAGGTCGAAGAAAATAACATCCGGCACAACCGCCGACTGGCTTCTGTATTCCGATGCTTTCTCCAGAGCTGTTTCAGCCTTGCATTTGATAATCGGGTACGCTTTTTTGTTGATGGCTTGAAACTGCTTCATTGCCGCCTTTTTATGGTAGTCGTTCTGCATTATGGTTCTCTTATCCCGTTCACGCATATTGGTCAGGCTGTGTTGCGGAAAGTCGCAGTCCATCACCAGCACATTAAAACCTAAACGGTAGTGAAGCACACTTGCCAGCAAGGTGGTCATTGTAGATTTTCCCACACCGCCTTTTTGGGTGGAGAAGCTGATTTTTAAAGTTTTCTTTGTTGTTTCCATTATTTAAAAATTTATTGTTACACACTTTATTTGTTTTGCAGGATTGAATATTGGTTTATCTGATTATTACCTCATTCCTATATTCCTGCATTCCCTTTTGCGTACTTTCCTGCACAGATATTTGCTTTCATTTTTGCCTTGTCAGGCACATTCTTTAGCAAGTGGCAAACCTTACAATAGGTAAATTGCTTTACCGCTTTTACACTTTTATTGTTTTATGCTTTTAAAACCTTATGCTTTTATTCCAAACTGCCTATTTGCAAACCTGATTTTCTTCTTTGTTGAAATACATTTTTTACTACCTGCACTAAAATTATACGGCAAATAAAGCGATTGATTTATCCGCTGATTGAGGTGTGGCAGTGTTTGGCGTTCAAAGGCAGAGTTTGTCCGGGTATCGCATTGCAATACTCTTACAGGCAGGGCTTTACTTTGTACAATGATTTTTATTAACGGATTTATGCAAAAGTCTTTTGACAAAATGGAGGGCAACAGGAACGGCTTCGAGCCGTTTTTTCCTGTTACATTTAATCCGTCCCGCAGGGCGGATTTTTGTGTTCAACAGAACACGGCAAGTTGTGTTTTGAGGCACTCGAAACCGAGTTAGTGCCTCAAAACAACTTGCCCTTAGCAGGGGGCAGAAAACGCTCTCCGAAGTCGAGGTTTTGTGTGGATTAAAAATGGATTAGTGATGAACGAGAACAGTAACAAAAAACAGAATAAGGGCGGGCGGATACCGAAAACCGACCCAAGCATCCACCGCCACGTTTTCCGTCTTACAGACGGAGAAAATGCCAAACTTTTATCGCTTTTTGAAGCATCGGGAATGCCCAATAAAGCGAAGTTTATCATTTCCCTACTGTTCAATAAGGAAATGAAATCGGTTAAGATTGACAAAGGAACGGTTGATTTTTATATGCGGTTGACCTCGTTTCATAGCCAGTTTCGTTCCGTAGGCGTGAATTATAATCAGGTTGTAAAGCTGCTGTACAAACATTTTTCCGAGAAAAAAGCCGCAGCGTTCCTTTACAAATTGGAAAAACAAACGGCTGAAATGGCAATGCTATGCCAAAAAATCATTCTGATAAGTGAGGAATTTGAAGCAAAACATCTGAAAAAACAGCCTTAGAAATGATAGCGAAAATCGGCAGAAGCGGAAATTTATACGGAGCATTGGCGTACAATCAGCTTAAAGTGGAGAATGAAAACGGAAAAATTTTGTTTGCCCATAAGATGATTGAAACCGCTAACGGTCATTATTCCGTTGCACAATTAGCACAATCTTTTGCTCCTTACCTGATTGCCAACCGCAATACGGAAAAGCATACGTTGCATATTTCGCTCAATCCCGACCCGAAAGATAAGGTTAGCGATGACAGGTTTCGGCAAATGGCGGAAGAATATATGCGGGAAATGGGTTACGGCGAACAGCCTTTTGTAGTCTTTAAGCATACCGATATTGACCGTTCGCATATTCATATCGTATCGGTTTGTGTGGACGAGAATGGTAAAAAAATCTCTGACAAGTTTGAAAAAATGCGGTCGATGAATGTGTGCCGTGAACTCGAAAGGAAACACGAATTGATACCCGCAACCGATAAAGAACACAAGCAGAACGACAAGGTTTTCCGTCCGGTAGATTACAAAGCAGGCGATATAAAAAGTCAAATTGCTTCAGTAGTCCGCCACTTGCCGAATTATTATAAGTTTCAGACTTTGGGCGAATACAATGCCTTGCTTTCCCTGTTTAATGTTACCACCGAAAAAGTGGAGGGCGAATTGCAGGGACAGCTACGGCAGGGTTTACTGTACATTCCTTTAAATGAAAAAGGCGAAAGAGCCGGGCATCCTTTCAAGGCTTCGTTGTTTGGTAAAAATGCAGGGCTTCCGGCTTTGGAATTGCATTTTGCAAAATGCAAAGAGAATTTAAAAGACCACCCGACAAAACCTACCATTAAAGCTGCCGTTACTATTGCCCTGCAAACCACAAGTGATGAGCAGGCTTTTAAAAAACAGTTAGGCGAACAGGGCATTAATGTAGTGGTACGCAGGAATGATACAGGGCGTATTTATGGTATCACATTTATTGACCATAATTCCAAAGCGGTTTGGAACGGTTCACGTTTAGGAACAGAACTTTCTGCCAATACCTTTAATGATTATTGGAACAATAACATCAAACCCGATATTAAAGAACCTGCCGTACAACCACCAAAAATATCCACATCAAATAATGCGGATCTTCCTGCGGAAGAACCACACCATTTGTTCGACTTCTTAACTACGGACAAACACGAAGATGGTTTGATTGAAGCATTGGGAGGTTTACTGCCCGAAGCACAGGGCGAAGATTACGAGGAACAGGATTTTGCCAACAAAATGAAGAAGAAACGTAAACGCAAAATAGGTCAGCAATAGTATTCAGCCAAACACAGCCACGCACCGCCATTGACTGCCACATTCTTATAGCCACTATGTAGAGCCTTTAAATTCACGCCCGAACATTAAAACTAAAAAATAATGCAGGGAGAAGACGATTTAAGAGGTTTAGCCAAAATAATGGCTTTTATGAGGGCAGTAAGTATTCTTTTGGTACTGATGCACCTTTATTGGTTCTGCTACGGTTTCTTTATGGAATGTGGCTGGACATTGGAAATAATCAACAAAATATTAGGCAACTTCGATAGAACAGCAGGTTTATTTTCACATACCTTATATACTAAAGCCTTTGCTTTGGTATTGCTTGCTTTAAGTTGTTTAGGAACGAAAGGCGTAAAGAATGAGAAGATAACCTGGTCTAAAATTTACGTGGCTTTGGGCGTTGGTTTTGTGCTTTTCTTTCTGAACACACTGTTGTTAAAACTATCTCCGGTAATAGGCACATTTCTGTATATTCTTACTATCTCATTAGGTTATATCGCTTTGCTGATGGCAGGTGTATGGATGAGCCGATTGCTTCGTACCAACCTGATGGACGATGTTTTCAATAATGAAAACGAGAGCTTTCAGCAAGAAACCAAGCTGATGGAAAACGAGTATTCCGTTAACCTGCCCACAAAGTTTTATTACAAAGGAAAATGGAACAATGGCTGGATTAACGTAGTCAATGTTTTCAGGGCATCAATTGTGCTGGGCACGCCTGGTTCGGGGAAGAGCTATGCAATTGTAAACAACTATATAAAGCAACAGATTGAGAAAGGCTTTGCAATGTACATCTACGATTTCAAGTTTGACGACCTTTCTACCATTGCCTACAATCATTTATTGAAGCACCAAGATAAGTACAAAGTTCAACCAAAATTCTATGTGATAAATTTCGATGACCCACGCAAGAGCCACCGTTGTAATCCTTTGAACCCAGACTTTATGACGGACATTTCGGATGCTTATGAAGCGGCTTATACCATAATGCTGAACCTCAATCGAAGCTGGATACAGAAGCAAGGGGATTTTTTCGTGGAAAGCCCAATTATCCTATTAGCTGCCATTATTTGGTATCTGAAAATCTATGAGGACGGTAAATATTGTACCTTCCCACACGCCATTGAATTGCTTAACAAAAAGTATTCGGACGTATTTACGATTTTAACTTCCTATCCCGATTTGGAAAATTATTTGTCGCCTTTTATGGATGCGTGGCAATCCGGAGCGCAAGACCAATTGCAGGGACAGATTGCATCGGCAAAAATTCCTTTGTCAAGAATGATTAGCCCACAGTTGTATTGGGTTATGACTGGCGATGACTTTACGCTCGACATCAATAACCCCAAAGAGCCTAAAATTTTGTGCGTTGGTAATAATCCCGACCGTCAAAATATCTACTCCGCAGCTTTGGGCTTGTACAATTCGAGAATTGTTAAGCTCATCAACAAAAAAGGGCAATTAAAGAGTTCCGTAATCATAGATGAGTTGCCAACAATTTATTTTAGAGGACTGGACAATCTCATCGCAACTGCGAGAAGTAATAAGGTGGCTGTGTGTTTGGGCTTTCAGGATTTTTCGCAATTAACAAGGGATTACGGCGACAAAGAGAGCAAAGTAATTCAAAATACAGTAGGTAATATATTCAGTGGTCAGGTGGTTGGCGAAACGGCAAAGAGCCTTTCGGAACGTTTCGGAAAAGTATTGCAGAAACGCCAAAGTATGACGATTAACAGGAATGATAAATCTACTTCTATCTCCACACAGTTAGACAGCCTTATTCCGGCTTCTAAAATCTCAACACTTACACAAGGAATGTTTGTGGGTTCAGTTTCGGACAATTTTGATGAACGTATTGAGCAAAAAATATTTCACGCTGAAATTGTTGTGGACAATGAAAAAGTTGCCGCAGAAACTAAAGTATATCAGAAGATACCGGAAATCCTATCATTTGTTAATGAACACGGAGAAGATAAAATGAAACAGCAAATTGAAAGCAATTACCGTCAGATAAAAATAGACATTGTAAATATTATTGAAAGCGAAATGGAGCGTATCAAAAATGACCCAAACTTGCAACATTTGGTGCAACAAGGGTAATATGAAAAAAGAGCTGTTTCGTAAGTATTCTCTTTCGGATTCTGATTGAATTTTAATTTATCAGAAAGAAAAGAAAATAGTACGGTTACGTTTTTTTTTGAAGAAAGGGTTAGATAAAGAGCATTTATAGTTATTGTAGATGTAAAAAAATAACCGTAGTTTTGCAAACTTAATGAAAAGAACAACACAAATATCTTCTCAAGTTACTCCGCCTTGATAGGCGGTTAGCAGTTCTTTTTCCCAATTTAATTTATTGGTCGCTTTGTCGCATCCGAAAGTTTCACTTTCGGCTCATTGCCTTTTCAACAATTTTAATTCTATATATATTATGCAAAAAATCATTAATTTGTTTGATTTCAAACAAAAGGTAGATTACAAAACAGAAGTGTTATCAGGTATTACCGTAGCCTTGGCATTGGTTCCTGAAGCGGTAGCATTTGCTTTAATTGCAGGACTTTCTCCATTAGTTGGTTTATATGCCTCCTTTATGATGGGGCTGGTTACTTCTATATTAGGCGGTCGTCCCGGAATGATTTCAGGAGCAACAGGTGCAATCGCAGTTGTCATCGTGGCTTTAGCAAAAACCCACGGTGTAGAGTACGTCTTTGCCACCGTTATCCTTGCTGGTCTTATTCAGATGTTAGCGGGATTTCTAAAATTAGGAAAGCTCATTCGATTAGTGCCACATCCTGTTATTTTTGGTTTTGTGAACGGTTTAGCGATTATCATTTTTATGTCGCAGCTCGACCAGTTTAAAGACGCTTCCGGCAATTGGCTTACTGGTTCGAATATGTATATCCTTTTGGGCTTAGTAGCTCTAACAATGCTTATCATCTGGGGTTTGCCAAAATTAACCAAAGCTATTCCGGCATCTCTAACTGCTATTTTGGTTGTATTTGGACTGGTGTATTTTCTTAAATTAGACACTAAAACCGTTGGCGATATTGCGTCAATAAAAGGTGGTTTTCCCCCGTTTCATATTCCTTCTATTCCTTTTAATTTAGAAACACTTCAAATCATTTTTCCTTATGCCGCAATAGTTGCGGGTGTGGGACTGATTGAAAGTTTGCTTACGTTAAATATCATAGATGAAATTACTGAAACAAGAGGCTATAGTAATAGAGAAGCTGTGGCACAAGGAACCGCTAATATTTTATCTGGTTTCTTTTCAGGAATGGGCGGTTGTGCTATGCTTGGTCAGAGTTTAATCAATATTTCCAGTGGTGCAAGGGCACGGTTGTCAGGAATTATCGCTTCTGTGGCTTTGTTAATTTTTATTATGTTTGGCAGTGGTCTGATAGAAAAAGTGCCTATGGCAGCTCTTACAGGTTTGATGATAATGGTAGCTATCGGTACGTTTGAATGGGCAAGTATTCGCATCATCAATAAAATGCCACGACACGATATTTTCGTTGGTATGCTGGTCGCTCTGATTACGGTTGTTTTACATAATCTCGCATTAGCCGTATTAATCGGTGTTATCATTTCCGCATTAGTGTTTGCTTGGGAAAGTGCAAAACGTATTCGTGCCAGAAAATATGTTGACGAAACAGGAATAAAGCATTATGAAATTTTCGGACCGCTTTTCTTTGGTTCTACAACAGCCTTTACTGAAAAATTCGATATCCTTAATGACCCCGAAGAAGTCATTATTGATTTCAAAGAAAGTAAAGTGGTGGATATGTCTGCTATTGAAGCACTTAATGTACTGACACATCGCTACGCTAAACAAAACAAAAAAATCCATTTGCGTCATTTAAGTCAGGACTGTAGACAATTATTGAAAAATGCTGAAAGTGTTATCGAAATAAATATTATTGAAGACCCCACTTACAAAGTGATGTTGGATAAATAATTTCTTATGACACAGGAAGAAAAAGCAGAATTGCAAACTGCAATCGAGCAAAAAATAGCCAAAACTAAAAAAGACATTGCGGACTACAAGGAAATGACCAAACCTGTAGCCCCCGATGTTGCTATTGGAAGAATTAGTAGAATGGATGCCATTAACAATAAAAGTGTGTTGGAAGCCAGTTTACGTGAAGCTGAAAGCAAATTGATAAGATTAAAAAATGCTTTACAAAAAATCAATGATGAGAGCTTTGGTATCTGTATTAAATGCCATCACCCCATTCCTTATAAACGTATGCTCATTATCCCTGACAGCGTAAAATGTGTGGGTTGTTTTCAATAGAAACTATAGTGAAACAATATCAACTTAAAGCAAGAATACAATTTACTGGAGTAATCGTAATTCCAAAAGTGCAGTTCGTGAATGCTTTGTATGATATTAGTAAATGCTTGAACATTCTCTATTTCTATAAACTGGATGATGCCTAAATATAATAACAAATTTAGGCTTCTCCATTTATAACTCAAACATCAAGAAGTAAACTGAATGGATAAATATTACAATGAAACGATAAAGAAACTGGAAACATCAATCAACGAATTAGAGATTGAAGCCGATTATTCTATTGAACGGATAGAAGCGATTATAGATATCATCCTTAAAAGCTTGTCTAAAATAAAGGAATATGTTTTAAATAGAGGGTTTAAAAATATTGATGAGGAAATACATTTTTTCAAATATCAGAAACCTGCTATCGTTTCAAAACTAATTTATTATAATGCTATTTATAAAATCGAAACAAAGAAGCCATACGGTACAAAACCGAACAGGAAATATCTAAACGAAGAATTGAAAAAGCTTAAAAGGTATTTTGACAACAACCTTGAATTTTATAAATATTACCGGACGAATAACTCATTTATTGATGATAAGCTATTTGTACGGGGCAAACACGATATAAAATTGAGCTTGGATACTGTGTTTTTTGAAACCGACCATCGATTTTCTACTTCCCACGATTATAAAGCGGCAAAGATTATCGCCAACGACCTCATACAAGTTTATATCGAAGACCAACTAAACAATAACAATCAGAAGAAACCGTCTAACAGTTTTACTTTAAATTGGATAGAAAGCAAAACAGCATTAACCGAGTTAATTTACTCACTCCATTCGCAGGGTGCATTTGGCAATGCAGATATAATAGCCATCGCCAAAACATTTGAAAGCACATTCAATATCAGTTTAGGCGACTTTTATCATACGTTTATGGAACTTAAATCCCGAAAAATAAACCGCACCAAATTCCTTGACAGCCTTAAAGAAAGCCTGCTTAAAAAAATGGACGAAGAGGACGAAATACAATAAGTATTCTTACAATACCCCACGAGGTAAATGAATACCTTTAGTCCGTACAATATTCTCCGAAATATTGGAAGTTTGTTTTTCGGTTTGTTCCGCAGGTTCTTCTTTAGTTTCCGGCGTAATAGATAACTGTATCTTCCGTTCAATGCCAGCCAGTTCCGTTTTGAGTTCGCTCAACCGGCTTTCCTTAGACCAAGTACCATTGACAACTTCCTGGAGAACAGGTAAGTCTTTTTTTATTTCTATAATTTTCTTTTGTTCCTGCTCGATGTAGCTGGGCAATTTCTCCAGTGCATTAAGGAAATTTACAGCAGCCAGCTTTTCATCTTTAGCGATTAAACCGTTGTTGTAGGTATATTTGATATTGCCCTCGCCTTGTACCAAAAATCGGTTTACCCGTATATCCACGCCCTCCTTTTCGGACATTTCGGTTTTTACCAACAGCGTAAATCCGTACAAACTACCGATTTCTTCATACTGACCTCCGGTGCGGGCTTTGTCCGAAAGCTGGTTGAGCTTTGCACCGATTTGTTTAATATCCGCATTGTGCGGTAAACCGTCCAACTGTACAGGATTTGCAATTGTGCCATCCGAACGCTTTTGTATGCGTTGCTGTAAGTTTCCCCAATCAAGGCTCATTCTGTTTAATCGGGATTGCGTACTATCCAGCAATTCCGTAAAGTCTTGCAGCTTGTATTTGGCACTGAACTTGGAACGGTTAAACGCCTGTTTTTCGCTTTCCAATCCTGCAATCTGTTTTTCTAACTTGGCTTTATCCAACAGGTCTGTATTTCCCGACAGGATAGCCACATATTCCGAAAAGTTCATTCCCGATTTTTCGTCCATACTGCCCTCGTCAATAGTCCGTTTGCCGAGATTGTTATTTTTTAATTGGTCTATAAATAGCTGTTTATTATACAACAGGTTGAACTTGTAGCTATCCAATGATTTTTCTACGGCATAAATAATCACATCTACTTTGTTGTCGGCAAAGAACTTGGCAATCTCATTGCCTTTTCGGACTGCCCGACCGTCCCTTTGGGCAAGGTCACTCGGTCGCCACGGCGTATCCAGATGATGAACCGCAACGGCTCTTTTCTGTGCATTCACACCTGTACCCAACATACTTGTAGAACCGAACAACACCCTGATTTTTCCCTCGTTCATACCTTTGATAAGCTCCTTACGTTGCTTATCATTTTTAGCCTCCTGTATAAACCGGACTTCGTGTGCAGGTATGCCGTGGTCTTCCACGAGCTTGCGTTTGATTTCGGAGTACACATTCCATTCGCCCGGCTTGTAGGTTCCCAAATCGGAGAAAACGAATTGCGTTCCTTTCTGTGCATTGTATTGGTTGTAATACTTGGCAATGTTTGCCGCACAATGCGAAGCCTTATTATCGGGGTGGTCTTCGTACATACCGCTTACCATACGCATATCGAGCGACATCTTACGGGCGTAGTCCGTTGCGATAAGCATCTTTGCTTTTTCTTCCGATGGAGATAAAGGTGCTCTTCCCAACAAAGTGGCATCTCCCGATTTGGCGAATTGCATCAGACTTTGGATAAACGCTTCCTGGTCAGGTGTGGCCGATATGTTATAAAGAACCTCGTTCTTGTTGGGGCGGTCAATTCCTATATCTTTTGCCGTTCGGTAATCTGTGATTTCCGAGTAGAATTGTGCCAGCTCCGGCACTTTGATAAAGTATCGGAAACGTTCTTTTGCTACAATGTTGTTAGCAACAGAAAATTCATAATCGGTCGTTTTCCTTGCATAAATAGCAGCCCACGCATCAAAAGAGTGAATGCCTTGTTTTTCCAATGCTCTTGGTCGCAGGTACTTAAAAAGTAGGTACAGTTCCGTTAGTGAGTTGCTTATGGTCGTTCCCGAAAGGAAAGTTGCTCCCATATCCGCATTGATGCGTTCCTGAATGGTACGGATAGCAAAGAGCAGGTTCAATGCCTTTTGGCTGCCGTCCACATTGCCCAATCCGGCAACCCTTGTATGCCTTGTGTTGAACATCAGGTTTTTGAATTGGTGGCTTTCGTCCACAAACAAATGGTCAATGCCCATCATCTTAAAATCCACCACATCATCTTTGCGATTTTCAATATCGTGTTGCAGGGTTTTGAGTTTGACTTCGAGGTTTTCTTTCCGCTTGATTACTCCGGCAAGCATACCTCTGGTAACTTCCTTGCCTTGCGATTCCAGTGCATCGAGGTTTCGCTCTACGCTGTCCAATTCTATTTCGAGTATTTCCTTTTGTATTTCGGGCGATTGTGGTATCATTCCGAATTGGTCGTGTGTGAGGATTACACAATCCCAATCGTTATTTTTAATATCCCCGAAAATTCGCAGGCGTTTTTGGGGCGTAAAATCTTCTTTGCCCGGAAACAGGATTTTAGCGTGTGGATAGGCAGTGCGGTAGGCTTCGGCAATTTCGTGAACATTGCTTTTCAGCCCGATAATCATCGGTTTGTGTGCCAATCCCAAACGTTTCATTTCCTGTGCTGCCGTACACATTACCAACGTTTTTCCTGCACCTACTTCGTGGTCGCAGATAGCACCGCCGTTTAGCTTAATCATCCAAACCGTGTCCTTTTGGCTTGAATACAGGTCTTCAATGCCCAATGCCTTACGGTCTAAGCCCGGAAAGTCCTGATGGCTTCCGTCATAGTTAGGTCGGACGAAGCAGTTAAAGGTATCGTTGTATTGGTCGGTCAGCCTACTTTTAAACTCATCGTTTTGGGCGTGCAGCCAATCGGTAAAGGCGGTACGGATTTCGTCAATCTTGGTATTCGCCATTTGTATGGCTTCCATATCCCGTACTTTGACCTCTTGGTCGCCAACCGTAATTTTTTTGGTAATATCAGGCGTAGTATTGACAAGGGCGTGTTTGAGCAGGGCAACCCCGTCAAACGTCCGGCTTTCTGCTTTGACAGCGTATTTCTCCCATATATGCAAATTCTTACGGTCACACTTTACGGAAAAGTCATCGGAGCTTTCAGAATAATGAACGAGTACATCTGTATCAAAAAGATGTGAAGCAAATCGGGCGTAAATGCCTGTGGGTATCCAGCGTTCGCCCAAATTAAAATCGAGTTCCTCAAACTCAATTCGTCTTGGGCGGGCTTCTTCCAAAACCGTAAGGCTTGTTTTGGCTTCGCTGTCATCGGGATTGCGTTCGAGGTAGGTTCGTACCTCTTCGGCTTTCTCCACTACGTTACCTGCAATCCACCGTTCGGATATTTCGTATTCCTTTTGCAGAGGATTGTAGTAAATACGACCGTGTAAGGCTTCTTTCAAAGCATCATCGGTAATACCGCTGATTTCGGACATATAGTCCAAATCCACGCTTCCGTATTTGTTCAGTGAAGCCGCTAATGCTTCTTCGGGATTATCCGTTGCTATGGTTATGGTAGAAAAACTAACAGGTCTGCTGAATATATCGGCTTTGTGTACAACACCCCCAATAACACGTTCCAAATAAGGAATTTCCTTACCGGAACTATCCGTTTTAATGAGCTTGATATTATCGGCACTGTTGAGGTTGCCGTATCTTTTAACAAAGGCATCGTATAAACGGTTAAGGTTTTCCCTTTCTTCTTTGTGTTCGGTCTGAAGCTCTGCTTCGTTAGTGTAAAGCTGTTGGTAAATATCACGCACCTCGATATACGCTTCGGCTCTTGCTTTCTGTAAGGTCGGTAATTGCAAAGGGTGGAAAACTGCCGTACCGTCTGATGTATCTACATCTTGCAGATGACCGACCCAACCATTATCCACGACAAGGCTATCGTTACGGTGGAACGGATGCAGTTTGCCACTATACATAGCAGGTTCGGGAATGGTGTCGGGAACGGCTGGCTTATCAGCTTGGCCATTCCCGTTGATACCCGAAAACAGGTCGCCGATGGCTTCCTGTTTTTTGCCATTGGTAGATGGGCTTCCGTTGGCAGTTCTATTGGTAATCGGAGGTGTATAAGGTTGCTGTATCGCACTACTGAACAGGTCAGGTTGGCGACCCATTGCACCTCTTCTTTTATTGGTGCTTTGCCTTTTAACTTGTGTCGTTCTTTTGGGCGGAGCAACAACCATTACAGGTTCGTCCGCATTTTCAAACAGGTCGAAAATGCTTAATTGTTTTAATTCCTGCGGGCTTTCCCGATTGATTGATAAAGGTTGTATTTCCGCCTGAATGGTTACAGGTTCGACAATTGGAGGTGTTACCTTTGGAGTAGCTGGAATTTGTATTACAGGCTCATCGTTCCGTTCGCCTCTATATAAACTCAAATTCAGATGTTTTCCAAAATCTTCGGAAAGCATTTGTTTGAGGTCTTTGGCAATTCCGTTAACGCCGTCTTTATGAATATAGATGAGTGCAGGTTGTCCGTAAGGGTCGGTATCTAATTTTCTATCGGTATGCACAATTCTTGTGCTGTCCTGAAAGAGTGCATTGCCCGGAGCATTGTATTCTGTTTGCCTGCTTTGGCAAAACAGATCTTCCCTTTCGGTCAGACTTTGTTTTGCTGTGTTCTTTTGCAGAATAATCAAATCACTGCCAACCTCCGTTCCTGCATATTCCGTAAACAGGTTGTTGGGTAAGCGGACAGCCGAAACCAAATTATTATCCTGCATCAACGCCCTGCGTATCGGCTCGTTCTTCGGACTATTCAGAATGCCCTGTGAAGTAATGTAAGCCAGCAAACCGCCCTCACGGAGCATATCAGCACCTTTCAAAAAGAAGTAATTGTGTATGCTTCGGGCTGCCTGTACTTTTGCACTGTCCTTGCTTCGGGAATAGGATAAATCAAAGACGGAAGTATCGCCGAACGGTATATTACTGGCGATTACATCAAAGCTGTTTTGTCCCTTTTCGGGGATTTCCTCAAAACCGCTTATACGGATTATGCTTTCGGGATAAAGCTGTTTTAAAATCTTGCCTGTGAGCAAATCCTTTTCATAAGCAGTAACACTGGCTTTTTTATTTTCTGAAAAGGATTGTATGAAAGACCCGATACCTGCGGAGGGTTCGAGGAATTTATCAATGTTCAGACCGCTTTCACGCAAAGTTGCGGAAATCGCATCTATGACCTGTGGCGGTGTATAAAAAGCCGTCAGAACAGAGCTTTTCATACTATCCACATACCTGCGGTATTGCTTTTCGTCTTCTGAATTTTCTTTGAGCAGCTGGTGGAGTTCCTGCGTAATCGGGAAAAGGTCGTGTTCTGTTTTTCTCCAATTATTGATGTCTATTTCGTTCGCTATGGGGTTCAACACGAATTTAAGACCGCCAAATCCGCTGTATTGCATCATTAGCAGTCTTTCGCCTACGGTGGCTTGTCGTTTCTCCTTTTCCAGTTTAAAAGCAATTCGCAGGGCATCAATGTTCTGTTGGAGATGTTGCTTTTTACTGAAGCCCATTTTCCTCTATCCATATTGCGATGGTTCCGGTTATTTCGGTATAGAGCAGGTCAAACTCAAAACCGTATGCGAAATCATAGGTCAGTTCATAGCCGGAGAAAACAGGCTCGCAAACAGAAAACATTTTAAGGGCGAACGGTCGCAGTTCCTCGTCTGCCATTATGGTATCAAACTCATTGCATACCACCTGAAACACGGTATCGAATTTGGAGAAATGCAAGCCCTCAAAAAGTATGTAATTGGCTATTTCGTTGCATTGCTCAATAGCGTTTCCCGAACTAAAAGCCCCCTCGTAGGCATTGGTAGCCCACGAAGAACGTTGCTCAATAAATTTTTGGTCATTTGCTTTTTCGGGGAAGCTGGTGTTTAATAATTCTTGTAATCGTAACCTGAAATACGATAGGTCTTTTTGCTGTGTATCCATACTATAATTTTTGTTTAGAATTTTGCTTGAAGCCTAAAATTATAGCAGTAGATAAGCCCCTTTGAAGAAGTGGCAGGGTTTGGCTTTGAAAGGCAGTGTTTTACTATTTGTAGCTGAAAATCGAAATGAAGATTTGTAAAGAATTGGTATTGGAACATAAATTTTCACAAACTATTTTGTGCTTAAAATTTATTATCGTAATATTGCGATGTAAAAATGTAAACTATGGGACTTACTAAATCAGAAATATTTACAGACCAACAGAATAAGTTGGCTTCTCAGTTTAAGGTTTTGGCACATCCTGCAAGGATTGCCATACTTCAATATATCATCAATCAAGATGCCTGCATCTGTAACGATTTGGTTGAGGAATTAGGGTTGGCACAGGCAACCATTTCACAACATCTAAAGGAATTAAAAAACATTGGTATCGTTCAGGGTACGATTGAGGGAAAATCTGTTTGCTATTGTATTGATGAAAAAGTATGGAATGAAATTCAACAGGAATTTAATGCGTTTTTCAATCAGGAGGTAAAAGTAACCAAGTGCTGTTCATAGCATTTTTTTAATATCCAATATCGTTATATTGCAATATATCATTTAATGTGCCACTTAAAATTCAGTTAATATGAAACTATCAAAAATCAAAGAAATCTTGCCAACATTAGAGAATGTTGAATTTCAGTTAGAGAACGGAACGTTTGTTCCCGAACATTTCCACGTTACCGAAGTGGGACAAATCAATAAGAATTTTATTGATTGTGGCGGAACAATCAGAAATGAAAAAGTTGTCAATTTCCAATTATGGAATGCTAACGATTTTGAACACAGATTAAAGCCAACCAAATTATTAAACAT
>NZ_KB908293.1:367684-372595 GCF_000382425.1 Empedobacter brevis NBRC 14943 = ATCC 43319 | reverse complement strand
ATTGGAAGTTTCGGGATAATCGGCATAATTAATGGCAGTGGTGAAATTAAGATTCGGGACAACGCCCGGCAGATATTCCCTATCCACACGTCCAAACCCATCGTAAGTAACTGTTGTGGCCAAACTCGGGTTTAACAATTGACCGGAAAGAGCCATTGTTTCGATGGATAATCCGGCTTTAGGGCTTACGATACTCATTTTTTCGCGTCCCAATCCGTCAAAATAAGTAATTTTATCGATTCTGCTTTTGGTGGAAAGATTCGATTTTGTGGTATCTGTGGTGGCCTCTAACAACTCACTGGTTAAAATATAGTTTTCGGTTTTTGTTTGGGCTTTCGCAGTCAAATTTATTCCTAGAACAACGCATAAACCCGGTAGTATTTTTTCATAAAAGTGTTTCATCATGTGTTTGGTTTAAGGTTGTTTGTAATTGTATTCGAATGTTTTGATGACTTCGTTTTGATCATTTACAATGGATTTCAAACGGTTTGCAGCATCGTAATTGTATTTCTCGGTCATTCCATTGGGCTGAATGATTTGCGTAACGCCGACAAGCGGTTTATACAAATAACCCGTTACCATTGCGTCTTTGTGGGCTGTACGAAGAGCTGTAATGGCAGTCAATAATTCCGAATCGGTTGTTTTTGTATTTAAAGTCAAAATAGTAGCGTTACTAATTTGAGACAAAGCAGCACCTTCTATTTTTGCAACCGGATATTGTCCGCCATATCCCCAAATAATTGCTACAGGAATGCCGTTTTCTAAGGTGTATTGGGTTAGATTGCCTTTTGCATCGTAACTATCGTAAGTGATTTTTCGGTCAGCGATACTTGTTTTAATATTTATTCCATCTCCTCTTTTTTGATGTACAGCAGATTTTTGAACAATTCCGCTGAATAGATTGTATTGATTGTGTACTTCTGAAATATAGGTTCCGTCAACTTTTTGCTTAACAACGACAGGTTCTGAGATGCGGTTGGCCTGTTTTAATTCAGTCATATAATCTTCTTGTCCTACCAAATCCGGTGGATATTGGTATTCTGTCGTGATGGTTTCGCCTTTGGAGGTTGTGGAGGTTGTATTTGTTGGATACAAATGTTTATAAGAAGGAGAATAATTATTTTCGGTTGTTGTAACTACATTTCCATTTGGAAAATATTCGGTACTGATTGTCTTTTTGTTTTGAATCCATGATGTTTTGATATCAAATGATACCCAATCGAATGTATAAGAACATGCTCCTGTACCAGGAACACATGATATTGAATTTATTGCTAAATCTTGTCCACTATAAAGCATGTACTTATTATTATATATAGAAGATTTTGTGTTGAAATAATTATCAATATTATATATTAACGAATCTTTTTTAATTAATTCATTAGTGTTATTATAAGTTTCTTTCTTTCGAAGTAAGCCTTTTTCAGGATTATAAATAGGATAAGAAAAGTTGACTTGACTTTCAGGATCATAGTTTGTCCAATCTGATTCATACGATTCAGGATCAAAGAAGTATTCATAGGTTGTTTTATAATTTTTAGATGGTTCTTTATAGTTTTCAACAGTTTCTTGGACATGTGAATATCCAACAGCTTTTCCTCCTATTGTAGATAATTGCCAACCAGGGTTGTTTGTTAAGTAGTTGTAGCTTAAGGTATTGCCGCTTTCATTGTAAACAATACCCTTTTTTACAGAGTTTAAATTAAATGTTCCGTAATTGATTCCACTCGTTTTATTGGTCTTTGGATTTATATAATTGTATTTTTTTATAATTTTTTCACCTTTACTATTATCTAATACAATTTTTGATACCCTTAAAGTTCCTGTTTTTCCTCTTCCGTCAGAAATAATTCCTAATGAGTTATATAAAGGATTATAATAGTCAGGAACAATAAAATCGTCATTTTCATAAAATAATTCTTGTGTACCATTTGTAGGAAAAGTAATCTTTTGGAGGTTACCAATTTTTCCATAGTCAATATAAGGTTTTAAATCGTTTGGAGAATTATACTTTCTACGAACATAGTCATGATAATCCAAATATTCTGCTGGACCAATTGAAGTGCTATTATTCTTACCATTATATACTCCCCAATAATCCTTAGAATGTGAAAGCCGAGGAGGAAGATTACCTGGATAATATTGAAATAAATATTTTTGTCCACTTATTTCATCAATTACTGCATTTAATTTTAATCTGTAATTATTTCCAACCATAAACCTTTGATCGTTTATAGTATACAAACCTTCAGAAACAAAATATCCGTTATCATTTTTTCCTAAATCTAACGTTATTTTTTTTACTAAATTTCCATTTTTATCTTTAATAAGAAACTGATTAATATACTTGTCATCTTTAATATCTTTTCTTGTGTCTTCTCCATAAATAAATTGAATCTCTCCTTCTTCAAAACTGATTTTTGATAAATATTTTTTAGCTGCTAAGCTTAAAGTATAATTATAACAATTGGGGATTAAAATTGGAGGACGTAAACCGAAGCCTGAAATTTCAGAAGAAAGTAGATATCTATTGATTACAGAAGTTCCATATGAACCTATCACATTCCCATCTAGGTATGTAAACATTATTTTTTTATTATTAGGTGTCTGAATTTCTTTTATTAAATACTCATCATCTGTCATACCATTCAATGCACTATCATATAAAGAACAATTATTAGCAGATGTACTATATTTACTATTATAAAAAGTATACTTTACACCTTGATCATCTATTATTTCCACATCGTATCCCCAAGTCTTACTAATTCTTACTATTTTAAAATCTTTATAAGGAATAGGTATACCTCTATTTCTATCTTTATAGTCTAGAATAAATTGTCCAGAATGATTTAAAACAGAAAAATTATATATATCAGGTTGCATATCATTAGGATGATTTCCTTGCCAATAACCAAGAGCATCCAGAGCTTTATATGTGTCAGAATATGTTTGATTACTTGTATTATATGTAGGTGAACCCCCTGGGGTAAATGACTGACTTACATCCCATTTTTGATACGCAGGGTGATCAAATACACCCATTACTTGTTTGGATAATGAAATTCCTCCTATACTGAGCGTCCAACCTAATCCTACATTAGAAGCTATTTCATCTAATTTAATTCCAGAAGTATTGTATTCTAAAGAAATAGGGAAATTTTGTCCATCAAAACTAAAACTATAGATGGGTACTGAAATATTTACAACACCAGTATGTGTAGAAGCAGGAATATCAATATATTTCGAAAAAGCAGCCGCATCCGGGGATTTTGGAAAATTAGAAAAATCATAGTTTTTTACAGAATTGTTACCTTCTGTTTGTTGCCCCAAAACATTTACTAAAGATGATGACATAAGTAGAGTTAGAAATAATTTCTTCATGCGTTACTTTTTAATAATTTTAATGGATTCGGTTTGATTGTCGTGGTTAATTTTCAGGATGTAAACGCCGGCCGGATACTTTCCTAAAGAAACAGGTGTAGAACGGTAGTTCACCTCTTTTGTCTGCAACAATTGCCCAGTGAAATTGTACACCTCAATGCTTGCTTTTTGAAAATCTTTGTTGATTAACACATTCACAAAATCCTGTGTCGGATTGGGATATGCTTCGATATCATCCCGCTTTTCCGCAGCAGATTTATCGCCTAATTTCACCAGATAAAAATCGTCTTGTCCTTTTGCATCGCTCCCGTTTGTCGAATTGCCTAACAATAAAAACGAACCGTCGCGCATAGGAATCACCTTTTCCAAAAAGCTAAAACCATCGGTTTTTCCAATCTCTTTTTTCCAGTTTTCTTGTAAATTCCGGTCGAAATAATAGGTTAAATACTTGCTTTCTAACTCGTTTTGAATTTTGTTTTGGTCGTGTTTATAGCCCATATTATTTGCAGTCACGATATAATCCTTTCCCAATGGCTGCACCGAATGGAGTTGAATGGACGATTTAAATTCTTTTTTCTTTTCATTCGAAAAGTTGAATTCTTCATCCAGTTCAACGATTTTTAATTCGTTTTTTTCAGGAAAATTAACAGCTAATGTGACAATCTTGTTTTCAGCAAAAAGAGCAGCCAACTGAGAAGGCTGGTCATTTTCCAGTGTTTTTTCACGGATTATTTCCCCCTCTTTGTTCAATTCCACCAGCCAGACACTGTTTATATAATGACTGTCCTGAGATTTTATAGGAGTTATTTTCGAATTGGACACACCACCGATCAAATACCCGTTTTTTGTTTCGATGATTGTTTTTAAAGTTTCTTCACGTTCGCCACCTATTGTTTTTTCCCACTTGATATTTCCCTGATCATCGAGTTTAATCACCCAAAAATCAGTCGCTCCAAACCCATTCTGCTGTTTCGAAGCCGACTGAGGAGAATCCGAATTGGCTCCAATCAAATAGCCATTATCAGTAGTTTTTATGACTGTAACAGCTTCGTCATTTCCCAAACCTCCAATTGTTTTTTGCCATTGAATAGCCCCTGTAGGATCCAATTTAATGATCCAGATGTCCGTCATTCCTATGGCTTTTTCCGTTTTATCACCAGATAGGGAAGAAGCGGAAGAGCCTACCAGTAAAAAACCGCCATCATTGGAAAGTGTCACGGTTTTCAACAAATCATCACTGTCACCGCCAAAAGAATTTTGCCATTCCTGACGCCCATTTTCGTCCATTTTCCAGATGAAATAATCCAATCCACCCTGGTTTTGTTTGGTTTTATTTCCAGATGGATCAGAATCTGAACTTCCCAAAATCAAGAAGCCATAATCAGGTGTTGGAATTGCATTGTACAGGTATTCAGCCTGATTTCCTCCAATCGATTTTTCCCACAAAATATCGTGCTGAGCGTTAACATAAAAGGAAAATAAGGAGAAAACAGCAAGTAGAATTTTCTTCATATTAGATATTGTTAA